>CAJTUI010000003.1 GCA_910579705.1 uncultured Christensenella sp. | reverse complement strand
AGAAGGTAGTTGCCGGATTTCAAAAAAGAAAAAGAGGTACAAAGTTACCTCTTTTCTTTTTTTATGTTTAGTATATATCCTCCCGAGCGAGGGAGGGCGAGCAAATATTTCTAAAACAGCGGGTAGCCGCTGTTTTCGTTTGCGAGCAGAGCTTGCGCAAAAGGCAAGGCGCAAGCGATGACCGAAAACGGCGATTTCCTTGCGCCGTTCGAGAAGGTAGTTGCCGGATTTCATTTAAAAAAGAAACGTTTGCGCGAGCGGCCGTTTCTTTTTTTTACTTTCGGGCGGGAGTTTGACTTATTTGCCGAATACTGCTATAATTGCTTCATTATGAGATTGGCAGAAGAATGTAAAAGCTGTCTGTACAAAAGCCAGATGGGCAAGGTCGAGAGAACGCAGACCGATAAGGTTAAACTGGAAGAGTTCAAACGCGGCGTAAAAAATCTTTGCGAAAATGCGCCGAAAGATTATTGCTCTCCCCTGCTTATGCGCGACATAAACAGACTGCACTGCAAAATTTTCGGCACGGGCATAGATTATTCCCGCGAAAAAACCGAGTTTAACGCCGTTCTGCTTGCTATGGAGGCAGCGCTTTACAGCCGCGTGGTCGCCTCCGATGACCCGCTGAAAGAGGCGCTTAAATTCAGTATGGCGGCTAATTACATAGATTTTGCGCGCCTCGGCGATCTGAACGCCGACAGCGTGCAGGTCGTTTTATCCGCGGCGGAGCGGGCTGACGTGGACGGCGGCGTTTTAAGCGCTTTCAAAGACAGCCTCGAACGCGCGGAAACGCTGTGTTTTTTGCACGACAACTGCGGTGAAATAGTGCTTGACAAGATACTTATACGCGTTATTAAACTGCTTTATCCGCAAATTTCCGTGACTTCGGTTGTGCGCGGCGCGCCCGTTATAAACGACGTTACGGTCGAGGACGCAAGACAGGTCGGACTGCATGATTTTGCAAAAGTTATAGACAACGGCGCGGACGTGCCAGGCACTTATTTAAAAGAGATATCTCCAGCGGTTATCGACCTTTTGCGACACAGCACCGTGATTATTTCCAAAGGCCTCGGCAATCTCGAAACTCTGTACGGTGAGGGCTTTGAAATTTACTATGCGTTTACTTGTAAATGCGGGCACATAACCGAGCAGTTCGGTTTCCCTATGTGGGCGGCCGCTTTTATGCGCGAAGGAACGCTTTGACCACGTATTTTATGTTTTTTTGGCGTATACGTTGCAAAATCAACTTATATATGCTATAATTTCAGTCAATAAACTTTAAGAGGTTTAAATGAAAAAAATTGTAAGGGCACTGTCGGTTGCGGTCGCGCCGATAGTTACGGTAATAACTTTTCTTTCGGGCTGTTTCTTTAATTTCAACAGCAAGCCTGTCGAAATCGAGAACGGCGAGATAATGCAGGACATAAACGAGAAACCGCAAGAGGACGCCGCGTACGCCGAATATTCGGCCAAGGCGTTGCAGGATTACAGGGCGGTTGCCGCGGCGCACAGGAACGCGGAAGGCGAAGTGGACGTGGAAAACGCGGAGGTTATCGGCGCGGCAAACGTGGCGGCGGCAAAGCTTTTCGCGTACGCCTGTTATAACGAGCGCACGCTGGACAAGTACGTGTATTTCAGCGATCAGGAAGGCAATACCGACTTGGGCGGCAGCGGTTCGGCCGAGGCGCGCAGGCAGGAATATTATCTGAGAGTGAACGAAAGCGAAAAGACTTGCGGTTACAGATACCATTATACGATTAAAAAGGTTACCAAATCCTCGGGCGGGATTAGCGCGATGAAAGGATTTTTCGAGAGCGCGCGGCTGCGTTTTACCGACAAGACCGACCTTTTATACCGTTTCGAGGGCGAAAACAGTACTATCGCGCTGGAAGAGAAAAAACACGAGGTTCTGGGCTGTCAGCTCCTTAAATGTAACTGGGGTACGGGTAAGGACTGGGGCGAGCACGATATCGTTATGAGAAAGAGCGATTATATTCCGCCCGAGCAGATAGAAGAGGACATCGTGCGGCAAGCGGGCGAGGAGAATATAACAATACGCGGAAATATAAACATTCTTGCCGAAAACATTATTAAAAGCTCTGTTATAACTGAGGACGAGGACGGCGGAGTTTCCGTGATTATGTTTATCGACACGGACGTTGCGAACACGGACGAGGCGTCCTTGAAAATGCTGAGGAAGGCGAACGGCTCCGACGATTGCCGCTGGACGGACAAGGAAGGCGACAGCGGGCTTACGTTCGTTTGCAGATACTGGCCGAACGGACTGTTTAGGTTTTACAGCGTGAGCGAAAGGTGGAGCGGGAAAATAAAAGGTTTTTCGGGTGCGGCGGACTCGGTTACTTCGTATCATTACAGCTATTCGGACAGGGATTGCGATATGACGGCGAACCTTCAAATGCTGGAACAGGCGAAAAAGGATAAGGGTTGATATGAAGGCTACGGGTTGGGATTTAATGAAACTGGCGCAGGCGTTCGACGGCGAGTTCTGTCTTTCGGATTTTTCTGCCGAGGAGCTGGACGAAATGCTGGGACTTCTTGACGAGAATATGTCGACCGAAGAGATACGCGAAAAGTATTTCTCGTTTTACGACGACGTCAAGGACAGGACGCTTGACAAGCATAAGTGGAGCGATTGAAAAGTGAGCGCGGGCACGTTTTAAAACGTGCCCGCGCTTTGCGTATACAAGTAACCGCCCGCGCTGTGCGCGGGCGGTAAGATTACATAACTACGATGTCTTCGCTTTCGAAGAGCTGTTTGTATTCCTTGGGGAAATGGTCGTCGGTGATAAGCACGTCGATGTCTTCAAGCCTTGCGAAGGTGAACGGATTTATCTTGCCGATCTTGGAGCTGTCGAGCATCATATAGACGTGGCGCGCCTTTTTGAACACGTTTTTCAAAAGCTCGCTCTCTATCTGGCTGTTGCAGGAAAAACCCTGCTCGGGCGTGAACGCCGTTGCCGACACTATCGCAATTTCGAAGTTGGTTCTGTCGAAGTAATCCTTTGCGGCGGGAGAGGCGGTGGAGAGGTTATCCCTCATAAGCTGTCCGCCGACGACGGTTATATTGACGTTCTTTTTCTGGGCAAGCCCCATCGCGACGGCTATGCCGTTGGTAAACACGTTGCATTTAAGGTCGGGCATTTCCTTGGAAAGATACATAGCGGTCGTTCCGCCGTCGAGGAAAATGCTCGAATTTTCGTCGATAAGCCCCGCGGCCTTCTGCGCGATAACGATTTTCGCGTCGGTGTTTATGGCCGTCTTTTTGGTGTACTCCTCGCCGGAAACTTTCTGTACTTCTTTAACAGACATAGCGCCGCCGCGGATTCTTATAATTCTTCCGTCTTCTTCAAGCTGAAAGAGGTCGCGCCGCAACGTCATCTGCGAAACGTTGGGGAACACTTCTTCAAGCTGTTCGAGCGTCATCTTGCCGCGTTTGTCCAAAATTTCGGCAATTTCTTCAATTCTTTCCCGTTTCATATCCGTACTCCTTGTTAATATTTAACATATGCTTATTTAATCCGATATCATTGTAACACTTAAATATTACGTAAGTCAAGGAAACGACAAACATTTTTAACAATTTATCTTTAAATTTGTTATTTTTTTTCAAGGCGTATTTTAAAGACGGCTATCGCGCGTTTAAAGCGCGTGAAATCGCTTGCATTTACGCACCGCAAAACATATAATGATAGAGTACAGTGTTTTTTAAAAGATTAAGGGCGGACATAGCGGCGGCCGAAAGGAACGACCCCGCCGCACGGAATAAGTTCGAGATTTTACTCACCTATCCCGGTGTGAAAGCCTTATCGATGCACAGGGTTGCGAACAAGCTGTCGCGTATGCGTTTAAAGCTGCTTGCGCGTATGGTTTCGCAGTTTTGCAGGTTTTTAACCGGTATCGAAATCCACCCCGCCGCGAAGATTTCCGCGGGCGTGTTTATCGACCACGGCCACGGCGTTGTCATTGGCGAAACCGCGGAGGTGGGGACGGGCACCGTTCTGTATCAGGGCTGTACGCTGGGCGGAACGGGTAAACAGACGGGCAAGCGCCACCCGACCGTCGGCGAAAACTGCGTGATTTCAGCGGGCGCGAAGATACTCGGCAACATAACCATAGGCGACTACGCCAAGATTGGCGCGGGCGCGGTGGTTCTTACGGACGTGCCGCCTTATGCGACGGCCGTCGGCGTGCCTGCCAGGGTGGTGCGCATAAACGGTAAAAAGACAGGAGAGCAAAGTGAAGATTTATAACACGCTTACGCGCGCAAAGGAAGAGTTTAAACCGCTTGAAGACGGCAAAGTCAAGATGTACGCCTGCGGGATTACCGTTTCGGGCGAGGCGCATATCGGCCACGGCTATCAGGCGCTGATATACGACATTATGCGTAAGTTTCTGGAAAAACAGGGCTACGCCGTAACGTATGCGCGCAATTATACCGACGTCGACGATAAAATTATCGCAAAGAGCAGGGAAACGGGCATTCCCGCGGACAAGTACGCCGCGGATATGATTGAAAATATCGACCGTATTATGGCGCGTTTCGACGTGGACGAGCCGACCGTCTGGCTGAAAGCCACCGAGAATATCGGAAACATTATCGACTTTATCGAAAAACTCATTGCAAGCGGACACGCATATCCCGCGGATAACGGCGACGTGTATTTCGACGTGACGAGTTTCAGGCGTTACGGCTGTCTTTCCAACCGCTCGGTCGAAGATATGCTCGACGGCGTGCGCGTCGAGAACGGCGAGCAGAAGAGAAACCCTGCCGACTTCGCGCTGTGGAAAGCGGCGAAAGAGGGCGAGATAAGCTGGAAATCGCCCTGGGGCGAGGGCAGGCCCGGCTGGCATATAGAGTGCTCGGCTATGAACAGAGCGGCGTTCGGCGAGCAGATAGACATTCACGGCGGCGGCAGGGACCTAATATTCCCGCACCACGAGAACGAGATTGCGCAGACCGAGAGCCTTACGGGCAAGCAGTTTGCGAGGTTCTGGACGCATAACGGACTTATCAAGGTCAACGGCCAGAAGATGTCGAAAAGCCTTAACAACAGCCTGCTTTTGAACGACCTTTTGGATAAATACAGCAACGAGGCGGTCAAGTTCGCGCTGTTGCAGACCAATTACAGAAACGACATAAATATCACGGACGGCATTTTCGACGAGGCAGAAAAGCATATGACGGGCTTTTACACCGTGATTAAAAAGGTCGAGGGCGAGTTCGGCAAGGCCGCGTGCTCGGCGGATAGCGGTTCTGGCGGAAACCCCGAAATAGACTCGCGGTTTAACGCGGTTATGAGCGACGACTTCAACACCGCGCTCGCGCTGTCCGACCTTTTCGGCATATTCAAAAACATTTCGCGCAAGACAGCCGCGGGGGACAAGACGGCCGCGGACGACGTGCGTCAGGTTCGCGCGACCTATTCGCTGTTAGGCCTGTTTAAAAAGGACGCGGCGGAGTATCTCGCGGAAACCGCGGCAAGGCGCGGCGGCGAAATCCCCGAGCGGGTGAAAGAGCTTGCCGCGGCGCGCTGGAACGCGAAAGCGGCCCGCAACTGGGCGGAGGCGGACGCATTGCGCGCCGAGATAGACGCGCTGGGCTACGCCGTCAAAGACTCCAAAGACGGTTATACGATAACCGAAAAATAAATTTCACGGGAAAGGTATAAAAGATATGAAAATCACGTCGGCACAGTTAAGAAACAAATGGCTGGAATTTTATAAGAGCAAGGGGCACACCGATATCGGCGCGGTGTCGCTTATCGGCGACGGCAGCACGGGCGTTATGTTTAACGTTGCGGGTATGCAGCCGCTTATGCCCTATCTTCTGGGCAGAAAACACCCCGAAGGCACAAGGCTTTGCAATATTCAGGGCTGCGTGCGCACCGTGGACATAGAATCGGTCGGCGACCCTTCGCACTTCACGTTCTTCGAAATGATGGGGAACTGGTCGCTCGGCGACTATTTCAAGAAAGAAAAAACTGCCTGGACTTTCGAACTGCTTACAAAGCATTTCGGGCTTGACAAGGACAAGCTTTGCGCGACGGTGTTTGAGGGCAACGCGGCGGTTCCCCGAGACACTGAGACCGCCGAACTGCTTATCGGTTTGGGAATAAGCGAAAAGCACGTGTATTTCCTGCCCAAGTCCGACAACTGGTGGGAGCTGGAAGGAACGGTTGGCACGCCCTGCGGGCCCGATAACGAGTGGTTCTACCCGCTCAGCGACAAGCAAAATCCCGTGTTTCCCGACGACTACGTCGAGATAGGAAACGACGTGTATATGCAGTATATGAAGACCGAGAACGGCTACGTCCCGCTCGAAAACAAGAACGTGGACACGGGTTTCGGTTTCGACAGAATGTTGCTGTTTTTGAACGGGCTTTCGGACGGATACAAGACCGATCTTTTCCTGCCCGTAATCAATAAGCTCGAACAGATCAGCGGCAAGAATTACGACGACGGCGGCGAGGCGACGAAGGCTATGAGGATAATCGCCGACCACACCCGCACGGCCGTAATGCTTATCGGCGACGAGCAGGGTATCCTGCCCTCCAACACGGGCGCGGGCTACATTCTGCGCAGGCTTATGAGAAGGGCGATTCGCTATTGCCGCAGGCTGGATCTGGGCGGCGAGGCAATGCTCGGCGCGGCGGAAATATTCATAGATATTTACGGCGGGGCATATCCTTTACTTATAGAGAGGAGGGCTTATATCCTCGACGAAATCAAAAAAGAGGCGGACAAGTTCGAGGCCACGCTTGCGCAGGGCATAAAAGAGTTCGAAAAATGCGTTCTCTCACTGCAACGCAAAAACGCGTTTATGGCGCAGAACAACCCCGCGTACGTGCCCGAAACGGTCATTGGCGGCAAGCAGGCTTTCCGTCTGTACGACACTTACGGGTTCCCGCTCGAACTCACCGAAGAGCTTGCGGCGGAACAAGGGCTCAGCGTGGATAAACAGGGGTTCGAGGCGGCGTTCGAAGAGCACCGCGAAAAGAGCAGGGTGCTGGCCGCGGGCCAATTCAAGGGCGGCCTCGAAAGCCATTCCGAGGCGGCTACAAACTATCACACCGCAACGCACCTTTTAAACGCGGCGCTTAAAATAGTCTGCTCGTCGGACGTTCAGCAGAAGGGCAGCAACATAAACGAGGAAAGACTGCGTTTCGACTTCAACTTCCCGCGCAAGCTGACGGAGGAAGAGGTTGCGGAGGTCGAAAGACTGGTAAACGAGCAGATTAAAAAAGACGTGCCCGTGGTTATGCGGGAAATGTCGCTCGAAGACGCGAAAAACGGCGGATTCGTCGGAGTTTTCGACAGCAAGTACGGCGAGAAAGTAAAGACCTATTCGATAGGCGAATTTTCAAAAGAAATATGCGGCGGCCCGCACGCGGCGTCAACGGGCGCGCTCGGCACGTTCAAGATAACAAAACAGGAAAACGTGTCCGCGGGCATTAAGCGCATCAAAGCTATATTGAAGTAAGGAAGTTTAGTATTGGAAGAAAAAAAGACGGACGGACGGGGCAACCCGCCCGCCGAAGAAACCGAGCGGCCGCTCCCGCCCGAGGATAACGCGCCCGCCGAAGAAGCCGAGCGGACGCTCCCGCCCGAGGATAACGCGCCTGCCGTAGAAACCGAGCAGTCACCCCCGCCCGAGGACAATGCGGGCGGGGAAATTTCCGTTGCCCGCCCCAAACGTAAATACGGCTGGGTGGGCACCGTTCTGCTCGTAGCCGTTATCGCGCTGGGCGTTTACCTTATGTTTAAGGTCGTCGCCGATATGGGCGAGGAAGTCAAGTCCTTCGGCGAAGTCATAGCCGCAAGCGACTGGCGGTTCGCGGTCATATCGCTTTCCGCGGTCTTAATAACTTTTGCGTGCATCTGGTTGGAGTACGCGATTGTAATGAAGACTACGACGGGTAAGTTCAGACTTGCCGCAAGCCTTAAAACGGGCTTTATAGGCAAGTTCTACGACAACATAACCCCGCTTGCGACGGGCGGCCAGCCTATGCAGATTTATTATCTCAACAAGAAAGGCCTGCACGGCGGAGAGTCCGGCGCGGTGGTGCTTATAAGATACTTCGCCTGGATGTTTTGCTGGATAGCTATGAGCACGGTGTTTATGGCGGCGTTTACGGGCGTGCTTGCGGGGCAGGAGCAGTCGACCAGACTGTTGCTTACCATAGGCGGCTGGATAGGGCTTGTCGTAAATATGTTTATACCCGTGTTTTTGATACTGTTTGTTGTATTCCCCAGGTTTTCGCACGCGCTGACGACGGCGCTTATAAAGGCGGGTTGCAAAATCAGACTGGTAAAGGACAGGGAGCGCGCAATGGCGCGCGTACAAAAGATTGTGGGCGATTTCCGCAATTCTTTCAAAATAATGTCGCGCAGTCCGCTCAAATTCATAATTCTCATTTTACTGTGTCTTACCGAGATATTTTTAACCTACGCGTTCCCGTACTTCATTATGAAAATGTTTTCTGGGCTGGACGGCGGCGCGGGCGCAAGCGTTATGTTTTCGGTAATCGCGCTCAACTTTTACGCTACGATGAGCGCCTCGATAGTGCCGACCCCCGGCAACTCGGGCGCGATAGAGGGGCTGGTTACCGCCGCGTTTTCGTCCATTGCGGGCAGCGTGCTATTGTGGACGGTTTTCGGCTGGCGGTTCGGGGTGTACTATATCTTTATTATAATCGGCCTTATAATTACGATAGTAGATTTTATCCGCAATTTAATTAATAAAAAGAGGAAAAAAGGATGAAAAAGCCCAGAGTGGTTTTCCCTTATACCGAGGCGGGGTTCGGGCATATGATGCCTATGGACGCCATCGCCGACAAGTTCGAAGAGCTGTACGGCGACAGGGTGGAGTGCGTGCGCTCGAAATTTTTTACCGAAACTGACGATAAAAAGCTTGCCGTACTGGGCGACAGGCTGAGAGACGACGTTATCAAAACCGCGAAAAGTCCGCTTTACGGGCGTATCCAGACTTTCAGTATGGACTTTTTCCAGACCCGACTTTCTATGTGGGGGACAATGAACTTTCTCAAAATGGGTTCCAAGCGGCGCGGTATAGAGCATATGGAAGAGCTTAAACCCGATATGGTGGTAAGCACGCATTTCGCGACGAACTATTTTGCGGAGCACTGCAAAAATAAACCGCTTACGGTGGTGTATTTCCCCGATATAGTGGTTAATCCTATGTATCGCTATCCGTGCGACTTGTTGCTTGTAACGGCGCCCACGGGCTACGAGCGCGCGCTGAGAACGCATAAAAGGCGGTTCAGCGAGGACAACCTCGCGCGCGTGCCGTTCATTATAAGGAAAGAGGCTTTTGCTGTGACCGCGGACAAGACGGAGCTGAGGCGAAAGCTGGGGTTCGACGAAAACAAATTTACCGTGGTGCTTGCCGAGGGCGGGAACGGCATAGGCAATATGGAGCGCATATGCGAGATTATCTTAAAGCGCAATCTGCCCGTCACGCTCGTGCCCGTGTGCGGTAAAAACAAGGCTCTTTACGAAAAGTTTTCAAGATTTAAACCGAACGGCGAAACGGATTTCCGACCCGCGGGGCTTGTGGAGAATATGTTTGAGCTGCTTGCCGCGGCGGACGTCTTCTGCGGGAAGAGCGGCGCGAATATGTGCGCGGAGGTGTGCTATTCGGGCTTGCCGCACATTATAACGCGATACGCCTCTAACATAGAGCGGCACAACGGCGAGTACTATATCGGAAACGTGGGCAACGCGTTGAAGATATTCAGTCCCGAAAAGGTCGCGGATAAAATAGAGGAGTTTATCGCTTGTCCCGCTCTTTTGTTACCTTACAGGGAGGCGGCGCTGGCAAGGCGCGCCGATTACGGCGCGGAGAAGTGCGCAAGGCTTATTTTCGGGCTTTTGTGCGGTAAATTCCCCGAACTTGCGCGAAATTAAAAATAATTTAAAATTTATAAAAAACTTTGTAAACGCAATACAAAACGACTTGACAGAAATTTTATAAAATAATAAAATAAGTTTACGCTTTAAAGCGGCGGGGCGCCCCGTCCCGAACGCCTGATGCGTAGTATTCACGGAAAATAGCATAAGCGATTTTGTAATAAAGAAATAAGGAGCAAACAATGAAAACCTATATGGCAAAAGCCGAGACAGTCGAAAGAAAATGGTACGTTGTCGACGCCGCGGGAATTCCCCTCGGCAGGCTTGCATCGCAGGTGGCTGCCATACTCCGCGGTAAAAATAAGCCCACGTTCACGCCGAACGTAGACACGGGCGATTTCGTAATTGTGGTAAACACCGACAAAGTTGTTCTTACGGGTAAAAAGCTGGACGATAAGTTCTATCGTTATCATACCGGTTACATCGGCGGCTTGAAAGAGATATCTTATAAGAAGATGCTCGCCGAGAAGAGCGACCTTGCCGTTTACGAAGCCGTTAAGGGTATGCTTCCCAAAAACTCTCTCGGAAGGGATATGATAAAGAAGCTTCGCGTTTATAAGGGCGCGGAACACAACCACGCGGCACAGAAGCCCGAACAGCTGAAAGTAGATTAAGGTAAGAGGTTAAATTATGGCAAAGGCTAATTTAAAGAAAAAGCTTCAATTCTGGGGAACCGGCAGAAGAAAGAAGGCAATTGCCCGAGTTCGTCTTGTCCCCGCAGGTACGGGCGTTATTCAGATAAATGACAGAGCTTTCGAGGATTATTTCCCTCAGGGCGTTTTGCAGTATGTTGTTAAGCAGCCCCTTGCGCTTCTCGGCGTTGAAAGCAAGTACGACGTTTTGGTTAACGTCTACGGCGGCGGCTATACCGGTCAGGCGAACGCAATCCGTCTCGGTATCGCGCGCGCTCTTTTGCAGGCTGAGGAAGGTTGCCGTCCCGCTCTCAAAAAAGAGGGTTTCCTGACCCGCGACCCGAGAGTCAAGGAAAGGAAGAAGTACGGCTTGAAGAAAGCACGTCGCGCACCCCAGTTCTCAAAGAGATAAAATTCCAAAAATACAAGACGCGTTTTGTTACGCGTCTTTATTTTTTGTCCGAAAATAAAACTCCCCGCGGACATTGTCCGCGGGGGATAAATCAGTTTATGCCGTCTATCATTTCAATCGCTCGTTCCAGAGTGTCAGCCTTACCGAGTTCTATAAGCGTAAGAATTTTATGCAGGCTGTCGTAGTTGAAATGCTTTTCGTCGATAAGGTGCGAAAATCTCTTTCTCAAATCCCTGTATAAGAGTTCGGCCCTCTCGCCCGTGCCGATTTCGCGCGTAAGTCTTTCGTATTCTTCGTCGTACTTGTGCATATCCCGTTCGTCGGCTCTCGCTATTCTCGTCATAAGCGCGATATAGCGGGGGTCTTCGTTAAAGTGTTCCTCTTTGTAACTTTCATATTCGGCAAACTTTTTGCACAGCTTGACCAGCGCCTCGTACTGTTCTTTTTCCAATGTATGATACCTTTACTTTTTTTTGATATAATCAGTCTAACATAACAAAAAGAAAATTACAAATAAAATTTCGCAATATTCCCAATAAAAATGCGGAATTGAAAAAGCCGCCGATAAAGCGCACTTTCCATAGGGAATTAAGAAACTAAATTATTAAGAGTTATACTTTCAAGCAAGGACAAAAGCTCTCGAACGATATGTTCGAGAGCTTTTTACTGCAAACCATTTACAAAGATAAATTGAAATTTACAACTCTATTAGCTTAATTATCATATTTATGTTAATTTGATATAAAATTCAATGTATATTGAATATCATTTTTCAATAATGTAAAAATCAAAGTTTTAGTTTTGCTGCCGTCGTTATATTTTGTTGTCGAAACATTTGCGTTTCCCGACAATTCGCTAATGGTAACTTGATATACTATCGTTTCTACGTCTATCACATCAACCTTTTTATAAGTACCGCTAAATGATTTATTTGTATCTGTGCTATCCATTATAGTGATTATTCCGTCTTTTGCAACAAGAATAATGTCAACAACTGGAATGTTTGTATCTTCCACTATCCAAAATTCATTTCGGGCAATAACTTCACTTTCCTGATTTTCAATATTTGCTCGTATAGCTACTTGTAGTTTCCAATTCGTATTTTCAATGTTTACATCGGTGTTAGTGCAAGCACATAGTACGCTACTTAAAATTAGTATCATTGTCGCTGCGATAAAAATCAATATTTTTTTCATAATAATTTAATTCCTCTAAATTACTGTTTATCGTACAATTATTATATCACGAAAAATGAAAGAACGCAACCGATTGAATTTTGCGTGCTATATAAAACATATCTATATCTCACTAGGCTACGAGTAGCCTAGTTCGTCCACGCTTAAAATACAATAGAAAAGGTATGACTTTATGCCATACCTTTTCTATTGCCTGCGACTTGCCTAAAACTCCCTATGGGAATTACTGTAATCGGCGGCTCTGTTTTTTTCGTTACACCGTGGCTTCGGTTACGAAAGTTATCGTATCTGCCCACTTCAAAAACGTTTCGGTCTTGCTTTCTTTATCGGAAACGTTGCAGGCGAACTGTATAAGCCAGAACGCGTCCGACGATTTATGTGTGGTGGCGAGATAGAAGAAATCTTTTCCGTCCACAACTCTTTCGTACGTAAAATAAATGTAATCCTTATTCTCCCTGTAATTTTTATCGCTTGTCAGGTTGTTGGCGCTTATCGTTAAATCCGTATAATCTTCCAGCGTATAATCTTCAAGCCCCGCAAGAAGGGTGAACGATTCTTTCGTTGCGACTACTATCGCAGAGCTGCTCACATAAGTCGCTGTCTGCGCGATATGTTCCTGCTCATAGAAAGCCGAAGTAAGCGTAATCCGCATACCCGCTTTCTCGAACGTTTTTTCGGTCGCGCCGCAACCCGCAAGCGCGCACACGCAGGCGACCACGCCGATAACCAGCGCAATAAGTTTCTTTTTCATAGATTCTCTCCTTTGTCCGTTTTATAAATTTTAACAGATTTTACACTGTTTGTCAATATCGGTTTGCAAAATTCGCCTTTGTTCGCGCGCGTTTGCAGGCGGTTATAGAATTTTTCAAAAAACGAACAAATTTTACAAAACTTTGTTGATTTTTCGGCGTAAATATGATAAAATATCATAGTGCGGAAAGCTTGTCCGCAATACATATAAAAGGTGGTTGTAGATGAAAAACGTAATAGTCGGTCAATCGGGCGGTCCTACCGCGGTAATAAATTCAAGCCTGCTCGGCGTGTATAAAACCGCGAAGGACAGGGGTGCGGACAAAGTGTACGGAATGGTTCACGGCGTCAAGGGTTTGCTGGACAGGGAAGTGGTGGATCTGTCTACGCGCTTTAAAAACGATCTGGATATGGACTTGCTTAAAAGAACTCCTTCGTCCTTTCTGGGTTCCTGCCGCTACAAACTGCCCGATATAGACGGCCACGAGGACGTTTACGAAAAGATATTTTCCTTGCTTGAAGAGCTGGAAATTTACGCGTTCTTCTATATAGGCGGAAACGACTCTATGGATACGATAATGCGGCTTACCGATTACGGTAAAAAAATCAACAGCCCCGTGCGCTTTATCGGCGTGCCCAAGACGATAGACAACGACCTTGCGCTTACCGACCATACGCCCGGTTACGGCAGCGCCGCGAAATACATTGCGGCCACTACCAAGGAGATTATACGCGACGGATTGGTCTACGACTATCCAGTGGTGTCGGTTATCGAGATAATGGGCAGAAACGCGGGTTGGCTCACCGCCGCGGCCGCGCTTGCCAAGGGCGAGGACTGCGAGGGCGTGGACGACATTTATCTGCCCGAAAAAGTGTTTGATATAGATAAATTCCTTGCGCGGATGCAAAGCCTTCTCAAAGAGAACCGCTCGGTGGTGATTGCCGTGTCGGAGGGCGTCAAGGTAGCGGACGGAAGATACGTTTGCGAACTTTCCGAGCACGTGGATTACGTGGACGCGTTCGGGCACAAACAGCTTGCGGGCACGGCAAGGTTTCTCGCGGGCAAGGTCGCGGAAAAGTTCGGCGTAAAGACGAGGGCGATTGAGCTGTCGTCCCTGCAACGTTGCGCGGCGCACATACAGTCGAGAATAGACGTGACGGAGGCGTTCAATTGCGGCGGCGCGGCGGTTAAAGCCGCGTTCGAGGGCAGGACGGGACTGGTCATAACGTTAAAGCGCGTATCGGACGAGCCGTATATGTGCATAACCGAAGAGGCGGACGTGCACAAAATCGCCAACGTTGAAAAAAAGGTGCCGAAGGAGTGGATAACAGACGACGGAACGAACGTAAAGACGGAGCTTGTCCGTTACATTCTCCCGCTCATACAGGCGGAAATCACTCCGCTCTGGGTAAACGGACTTCCCCGCCACATAAGGCTGCATTCAACCTCCACGATAAAATAAACTTACGCCCGCGCAACACCGCGGGCGTTTTCATACCCGTCCGTTCCTGACCCTGTTGGATATGCGTTCGTGCCGTTCGAGCACGGAGGCCATAACGTTGTGCGTTTCGGGCGGCGCGCTTTCGCGGGGCGGCGATTTGGGCTTTTCTGCGGGCGTTTCGTCCGCGGCTTTGTCCGTGCGGTCGGCCGAAAGTCCTTCAAGTGCCTTTAACAGGTTCAACAGTGCAAATTTTTCCGTAAGAAATTCTCCTTATTTAATAAATTTTCGTTAAAATCAAGCCGAAATTTATTGCTTAAACTTTCGGTTTGGTATATAATTATCAGTGCTTATAATATACCTTTACGGTTTAATCTCGTTTGGAGTTTCGATATGCGCAATATTTTTACCAAAATCATATGCTGTGCCGCCGCAACGGCGCTTTCCGCGGGCGTGTTACTCGCCTCGGCGTGCAGTAACGTTTACAACGCAAAGCCTTTGGACTATACGCCTTCGGCCGACCCCGTCGTTTCCAACGGCGGTTTCGCCGTCGAGAAGGGCGGATACGTCTATTTCATAAACGGCAAACAGGACAACACCGCCGACAACACTTTCGGCGAAGTCGTAAGGGGCGCGATTATGCGCATCTCCAAGGACGATCTTTCCGCCCGTAACTATGCAAGCGCCGACACCGTCGTTCCGCTTATCGCGTATTCGGGCAACGCCAACGCGGGTATTTTCATTTACGGCGATTACGTCTATTATTCCACGCCTTCGACCGAGAAAAACAGCGACGGCGAAGTTCAGAATTCTTTGCTCGAATTCAAGCGCACCAAACTTGACGGTACGGAAACAATGAAGGATTACTACGTTCAGCTTTCGGATAACAAGTCCGAATACCGCTATGTGGAGAAGGACGGCGTGGTCTATCTTCTTTACGTCGCAAGCGAAGAATTGTACGGGACCAAGACTACAAACCTTCATTCCGTCAATACCAAGACCAAGGAAGACACCCTTCTCGCGTACAACGTTTCAGCCGTTATGTTTGACGGTTCGGACGTGACCAATCCGAGAGTATTCTATACTATGAACGTCACGGAAGATTTCATAAACAAAAAGACTTCCGCGTATAACCAGCTCTACACCGTAACGGCCGACGCGACCGAGCCTGCGGATTACAGCGAATACTTCAAGGAAGTTTTCAAAGACGAAGAAGAGGGTTACGACCCCGAAAAGGACCCCCTGTACGTGAACTGCGGAACGCTCGTTTTCGACGGTATCGGTAAAATTCAGGGAATGATGGACAAGATAACCGTCTTCAACCATAAGGACGCGGACAAGGTGGAGAGGAGCGCGTATACCTATACGATTTCCGATTTCCGTAACGGCACTCTTTTCTATACGCGCAAGCCCGCAACGGTAGACACAGCGTCGCTTTTCTCCGTAAAAGTTGACGAAGTCGTTGCTAACGATTGGAACCCCGTTTTATCGAACGACAGCGCAAGCTATATTCTGAGGGACGGTTCTTCCGCAAGCTCTTACACCTATCTTTTCGACGCTCGTGGCGACCTTTCCGAAGTGCTGATTGCAGACTCCAACGGTTTCATTAAAACGACTACGGACGAAAACGGCGTTATTCTCACCGAGATTGACAACGAGGACACGTTCTATATCACGACCGGCAAGCAGCCCACCGCGCTGTTTACCGCAAAACACGGCGATACCAACTATATATATTATTCCATAACGGAAGGAAACGGCTACTCCGTCAACCGCGTCGGCTATGACGGAACATATAACGACTACAACAATCCTTTCAGCGAGAAAGTGGACGAGTACGTATCCGTTCCCGTTCTCGATCTGGACGGCGCCAGCGACTGGTATAAGCCCGAGCTTATTGAAGGCCAGATACTTTTCGCAACGCAGACCGACGATATGACCGAGTATCCCTACATTATGGCCTGCGACATTCGCGCCCGCGAAAACGGCGCGGCGACCGACGCAGTTATGTCCAACTCACAGATAAAAGAGCTTAACGACCTTTACGAAAGCATCAATGAGAAAATCGAAGACATTGACGAAGAGGAAGAGCTTTACAAGAACCTCAAAAACGCGCTGCGTTTCGCGCACTTCACGGGCGACGCGGACTACATCGACAAGCTTATAAAGGCGTACGTCGATATAGAGGACTACGAGGAAGAGCAGATTTGGAGCAAGGTCGGCGTAGGTATCTACAAGGATTTCGTTGCGGCTACGGGCGACTGGGCTGAGTTCGGCGAGAAGAAAGTCAAGGTGAACGGCGTCGACGTCGCGTCGAATATGCGCGATTATTACTATGCCGTGCTCGGTAAAATGACCGACGCGGATAAAGACGCATACCTTGAAAACCTTAAAACGACTTATATGCAGGCGTATCCCGAAGTCAAAACCACCTGGTTCGAAGGGCTTTCTACGGGCGCTAAGGTAGGATTTATAGTCGGCGTTTGCGCGGGCGGACTGCTTATAATCGCCGCGGCTACGGTTACGGGTATAGTGATTACCAGAAAGCGCAAGGCCAAACTTCCCACGTACACCAAAAAGCGTATCAAGGTAGACACTACAGACGATAGGAATATCGACGTGTATTCGGACGAGCAATAAAATAAAAATATAAAATACGCCCCCTCGCGCATAAGCGCGAGGGGGTTGCGCATATTAGTAAAAAAAATTTATAATTAGCCTTATTTCTTTGTTAAAAACAGTTTACAAATGCGGTAAATATTAATATAATGTTACCACAAAAAAGATATATGCATAGCATAAAGCGTCGAACACGCATAGGCTGTAATAAACGGGAATTTGGAGAAAAGTGTATGGTCAGATATATTAAGTGTCCCAGATGTGAATTGAACTATATCGACGGCGACAAGCAGGAATACTGCGACGTGTGCGTCGCCGAAATGCGCGGCAACAAATTGCAGTTCGCCGACCTCGACGAAGATGAATTCGAGGAGCTCGACGCCGAGCTCGAAGTGCCCGAGCTTTGCTCGGTCTGCGGCGTAAACCACGTCCGTTTCGGGGAGAAGATTTGCGACGCGTGCAAGAAAGAGCAGGAATACGGCGACGAGGAAGAGGTTGATATAGAGAAAGACGAGGAGTGGAAGAACTATATCGAGGACGAGGACGACGGCGACCTGACCATTGACGACGAAACGTTGCAGGAAGAGCTTGACGCCGAGCTGGACGAGGAAGAGGAAGAAAACTCCGACGACGATTTCTTCGACGACGACCTCGATTCGCTTTCCGAACTCGAAGACGACGATTTCGACGATGACGACTTCGACGACGATGACGAAGACGACGATTTTTAAAACTTATAATTAAAACGCCGACTGCGGCTTATCCGCAGTCGGCTTTAATTTATTTTCGGGTAAGTGTTTTCGCCCGCCTTCTCAGCGCCGCGTAAGTGCACGCGCCGCTTATCGATACAACCCCGATTATGCAAATCATAACTATCGTCGGCGTGTTAAGTCTGTTTACGCGCCTGTAAAAGACGGGCACGCCGTTCTTCATTTTTATAGTGCCCTCTGACAGCAGGTCGTTTACGGGATAAAACGCTATGCCGTAATCCCCGTACACATAGAGGTTTAAAACGTATCGCATTTCCTCTTCGCCGTCGATAAGAACTATATCCACTTTATTGAGTTTAAGTCCGTCCGCGCCGCCAAGAGTTTCTTCGTCGCTTTCCTGCTTGGGCAAAGCGTAACAGTAAACGTAAACAATGCCGTCTTGCGCAACACGTTGCTCCGCGGCGGTCAGAACACCGTTTTCGTACTGTGCGAAACTGTCGGGGCAATCCTCGTCGTACATACGCCCCTCGTCGGGGAGTATGTTTAAACCGTTCTGAGCGAAAGCTATTATTTTCTCAGCCGTATCGTACTGCGTTTTTACGTAGGTTACCGTGCCGAACACGGACGAAAACACCAGCAAAAGAGAGCACAGGGCGGCGGCGAACGCGACGGCGGTCAGGTTTGCGACCCGCATAGGAGGGAATGGCGAAAGCGTTTCTTCCGTAGGCCCCGTTATTTCCGCGCCGCCTTTTTCCGCCGCAGAAAACGCGGCTTTTCTGTCCCTGAAAAGCACCGTCGCGCCGAAAATAAACGTTGCAAGCCCGCACACGGCGGCCTCCGCAAACAGGATTATTATGTAATCGTTCAGCGGCATATCTATGCAGAAGTGCGTGGCCATACAAAACAGCGCGGTTAAGTAGAATTTCGGGTTTATGTACGGGCGGCGGAATTTGCAGAAAGCGCGACATATAAGCGCAGTCCAGGTCGCGTGTGAGAAGACGCAGCCCAGAGAGCGGATTACCGCGGTCAGAATTTTCCCCGAAACGTTAAAGTACTGGGTCATATAGGCGGCGTTTTCGGTCAGTGAGAACCAGGTCCCTACGGCCGCGCCTATCAGAAACCCCGCGGCGGGGTCGTTCTTTTTCTTTAATATAATAACGCAGGCAATCGCGGCGGCGCCCTTTGTAATTTCTTCGGAAATGCCCGCGGTCAACGCAAGGTTCCAGCCGTTGAGGAAAAACGAGTAATCGGGGATATCGTAAACGAGCGCGCTTAGCGCGACGGCCGCGCACCCGCCGAGCAGAGTTATACAGGCCAGTTTCGCGAGTGATATGTCGTTGCGGGGGTAAAGCTCGTAGACGAGGACGAGAATAGTCACGTCAAGAAACGCCCCGCCAAGCATATAAAAAGGTATTCTTTCCATATTCGTTCCGCCGAACAGCGCCATACAGACGGAGTACACCGTAAACGCCGCGAAGAGCGCGCAGAACACGCGCAGGTAGAACCAGGGGTAGACGGTGTTTATTCGTTGTCCGTCCGTAACGCCGCGAGAAAACAGGGCGGCGTAGTCGGCCTTGCCGCGCGCGCGCAACGATTGGCGGAAAAAATATTTGAGATTTTGCTTTACCTTTTTCATACGCAAAGTATACCATAAACGGACAAACGAAAGCAAGTATCGGGCGGGGCGGCGCATAATTTTACCAAAATAAGGCAAAAATATATGTATGATTAAGGTAAACACTACAATTAAAGCTATCAAAGAAATGGTTACGGGTCTTAACCATAAGCCCGTGACCGTCAAGTTGAATTTAGGCAGAAACAAATTCGTTACGTTCACGGCTACGCTCAGCGGGATTTATCCGTCGCTTTTCACCGTCAGTCCCGACGACAAGAATTTTCTCGGTAAGACGGCGTATTCCTATTCCGAGATACTTTGCGGCAGGGTCAAGATTACCGAGCGCGCCGCCGAATAATTTTATGAATATCCCGACCGTGAGCGGCATATTATACCTTGTATATATTCGGCTATGCCGAGGGAGGGATTTATGTCTTTATCAACGCAGTATTCTACTGGAAATTACCAAAGGCGCATAGCCGTAATCAAATCGCAGTCAATCGTCGAAATACGTCTGTCGGGACAGGATATAGGTGAAATAGCCGCCGTGTATCCCCAGATTTCGCTTTCGTCCTGCGAAACGGCGTCGGGCAGGGTCACCTACGGCGGGCGACTTGTCTGCACCGTGGTCTATGCGGACGAAAACGCCAAACTCTGCCGTGTCCAGAAGGGCGCGGAGTTTTCGCATTTTGCGGACGACGAACGGCTTGCGCCCGCGCAGAATTCGCTCTGCGCGCTGTCCTGCGAGAGGGCTCAGGTCAAGCGCGACGGCTCGTCCTACGTTGTCGCGGTGGTCGTGGGCGCGGAAATATCGGTATTCGCGTCCGCGGAAAGAAACTATCTGAGCGCGCTTGACGGCGCAATCTTAAAGCGCGAAAACGCCAAACTGTACACGGCCGTGACGTTTACGGGCGAAAGCGAGGTCGAGGACGACTTCGACTGCAGCGCCGAAGACGTGCTCGTTCCCGCCGCGGAAGCGCTCGTTCTCGACTGCAACTGCCGCGCGGGCACGGTAGAAGTAAGCGGCGAAATCTATCTTTCGCTGCTGGCCGTGCGCGACGGCAAGCCCGTCAGCCTCGACAGGATAATTCCTTACAAGTGCGAAATCGCGTGCGACGACGCTTTGCTTGCAAGAAAGGCGGTTTGTCGCGCGGAAATCAAGGAAATAAGCGTCAACGCGAAAGTTAACGAGGAAAAGGGCAAGTGCGACGTGGAGGTTGTGGCCCGTCTCGGCTTTGCTGGCACGTACTACGACGAGGAGGAGGTTTCGCTCATAACCGACGCGTTCTCCTGCGGCAATGGACTGCAACTTACCTATGCGGAAGAGATTGCCTCGCCCTGCACGGAGATAAAGGTCTATTCCGAACGCGTAAGCGGGCTGTGCGCGACAAAGGCCAAACTCGACTATACCTGCGCGTTCCTTGCGGCGGCCCTGCCCCGCGCGGAATTCGCCCGCTCCTCGGACGGTATCGAGGGCAGCGTTTCGGCGACGTTGCTGTACGAGCAGAACGGCGAAATGCGTTCCACGGAAGTCAATTTACCGTTCGCGGTATCGCTTGCGGGACTTGGCGAGCACTGCTCCGACGTGGCAGTTGCGGTCTGCGGAGTCAATTTAAGACAGCGCGCCGAAGGCGAGTGCGAGGCGGAGGCGGTTTTGAAAATCGCGGCGGCAGAATGCGAGAGCGCGGGCGTGAGATACCTTTCGGACGCGGCCGAGGGCGAAGAGCTTAAAACGTGCGACAGCGCGATAAGCGTTTACATTCCGTCCGCGGGCGACGATTTGTGGGCGACGGCGAAAAAGCTGTTGCAGAGCCCCGAAGAAATTCAGGCTACCAATCCCGAGCTTGCGTTCCCGCTCACGGGCAGGGAAAGAATACTCGTTTACAGACCGAGAAACAGTTAAATAACAGTGCCCCGCCCGCGGCGTACGCGGTCGGGGCGTTGTCATTTTGTGCGGTAAATATATCAAAAACTATTGTAATACTCGCGCCGACGTGTTATAATGGCGTTATGGACGTGCGGGTCAAAGCATACGCAAAACTTAATCTCACTCTGCGCGTTACCGGCGTGAACGGCGGGTTTCATATGCTGGACAGCCTTGTTACCTCCGTCGACCTGTACGACGCGATAACGCTGAAAAAACGCAAGGACAAGCTTGTTTCCGTGACTATGCGCGGTATGGGCAGCGAGAGTATACCTTTCGAAAGCAACAACGCCGTAAGGGCCGCGCAGGCGTTCGTAGAGGCGTACGGCACGTGCGGCGCGGATATTACGGTCTATAAAAATATTCCTATGGCGCTGGGGTTTGGCGGCTCTTCCGCGGACGCGGCGGGCGTTTTGAACGGGCTTGCCAAACTATATAAAGTAGACGATACCGCGGGGCTTAAAATGCTGGCGGACGGCGTCGGCAGCGACACGCGCTATATGCTGTCGGGCGGCTACGCCCGCCTATTTGGAAGAGGGGACGAGGTAAAAAAACTCGATAGCGGATTAAAGCTGAATTTTTTGTTGCTTGCGCCCAGACAGCAGGTAAACACCGCGGAGTGCTATAAAAAGTTCGATATTTGCGGCGAAGTCGGCGGCGACAGCTCTGCCGCGGAGCGCGCGCTGATAGCCGAAGACAAGTCTGAACTGGCCGCAAACCTCTGTAACGCTTTGTTGCCCCCCGCCGAGCTTATCGCGCCGCAGATACGTGAGGCAGTCGGACAGCTTGAATCGTTCGGCCCGCTCGCCGTGAATATGACGGGTTCGGGCAGCGGCGTCTACGCGCTTTTCGAAAACGCGGAATATTGCGCGTACGCAAAAAGCCGTTACCGCGGTAAATTCGCAGCGTACGCGCTCAAAACACACTGATTAATTTAAACGGAGTTATAATATGGCAGAAGAGAGACTTATCGACGAGGACAAGGACAGGAAGTACAGAATCCGCATCAACGAGGACGGCGAGGAAGAGCTGGTAATCGTCGAACCCGACGACGCTGTCGCGGAGGAGGAAGAGATACCCGTGTTTGACGTTCCCGTTTACGAGCAGGACGACGAGGAGGCGGCGGTGCTCACGCCCGAACAGCTTGCCGAGCGCAACAGACTGAGAGAGGAAGAGGAGAGGTCGCGCGCTGAAAAACTGGATAAACTCGTTGCGGAGACACGCGCAAGGCTTGACGAAGGCGACTTCGAGGCGGCGCAGTACGCCGCGGGCAAGGCGGAGCTTATTTCGCCCGAAAACGGAGAGGTGTGCTTTCTCAAACTAAAAGCATTATCGCGCAACCTGACCCAGTTCAGTAATTTGGAGGAGTGCGCGGCCGTCGCGGACGGAGTACGCTCGTTCACGGCAGAGAATATGAAGGCGGAGCTTAAAGCGCTTTCCGGCGGGCTTAAAACGCGTATCGCCGAGGCGGAGGAAAACACCGCGGCCCTGCGCGAGAGGAACGAGGCGGGCAAGCAGGAACGCCGCGCCGAGTTTATGCGCAGACGGAAAAACGCGTTGACGCTACTTATCGCGTGCGCCGCGCCCTTTCTGGCTCTTCTGATAGCTGCGATAGCTTTAAGCACTATGATGTTTTCGGCGGAGAACGGCGCGTTTTTAATCGCCACGATTGCGGTCGGCGCGCTTGCGTTTATAGCGTTTATATGCACGCTTATTGCGGCCAACAAATACTGGTCTGCCGTGCGCAACGTCAGGCTCAATGAAACCGACGGCGCGACTAAGCTTGGCAGGGAGTATACGGTGAGCAATACCGAACTCGAACTTTTAAAGCGTATTTACGGCTCGTTTAGCAATGATATATCTTGACAACGCGTCAACTACTCCGCTCGATAGCGAAGTTTTAAATGCGATGACGCCATATCTTACCGAACTTTACGGCAACCCCTCGTCGCAACACGCGGCGGGGCGCGCCGCCGCGCTCGGCGTTCTGGACGCGCGGGATAAAATAGCAAAACTCGTCGGTTGTGCAAGCGATGAGATTTTTTTCGTTTCGGGAGGAACGGAGGCGGGTAACTGGGCGTTGAAAGGCGCGTGCGCGGCCGATACTGCGCGCGGCCGACATATCGTTCTTTCGGCGATAGAGCACCCCGCGTTAATCGAGAGCGCGCGGGATATGCAAAGATACGGTTATGAAGTAACCTTTGTCAATCCCGACGAAAGCGGCGCGGTAAAGCCCGACGATATAGCGCGGGCATTGCGCGCGGACACGGTGTTTTGCGCGGTTATGGCCGCGAATAACGAAACGGGCGTGATACAGCCCGTAGAAGAAATAGGAAAAATCTGTAAGGAGCGGGGCGTGTTTTATTACTGCGACTGCGTTCAGACGGCGGGCGTTCTGCCCTTCCCCGTACGGCATTGCGACGCGCTCGGCATTTCTTCGCACAAGTTTTACGGCCCCAAGGGTTTCGGCGCGCTGTATATAAAAAACGGCGCGGCGATAAGTCGCTTTATTTCGGGCGGCAATCAGGAAAGGGGTTTGCGCGGTGGCACTACCAACGCCGCCGCGGCGGTCGGGTGCGCGGTCGCGCTCGAAAACGCGGTGCGCGGCAAAGAGGAACACAATAAAAGGATCTCTGCGCTCAAAGACAAATTCGTTGCCGAGGTGCTTTCGGAAATAGACGGCGCTCACGTGAACGGCGGCGGGGAAATCCTGCCCGCAACAGCAAATATCTCATTCGACGGTTGCGACGGCGAGAACGTTCTCTTTCTTCTGGATATGAACGGTATCGCGGTTTCTACGGGCTCGGCCTGCTCGGCGGGCGCGGTCAAGGCCTCGCACGTGCTTACGGCAATGGGCCTGCCCGAAAGCAGGGTGAAATCCGCGGTGCGCTTTTCGTTCGGGAAATACAACACGGTGGAAGAGGTCGCGGAGGTTGTCGCCGCGTTGAAACGCGCCGTAAACGGCATACGCGGAACGGGTTGTTAAAAAGTATCAAAATTTGTTATAGTGTATAAATTTATTTTATTTTCGAAAATATTCGTAATTTCTTTGCTTTTATGAATATTTTATGTATAATAGTTAATGTAAACGATGTTTACGACATTACATAGCTCATCATTTTCCCCCTTATCATAATAGAAACTGCGCAAACTCAGGTTTGCGCAGTTTCTGTTTTTTCGGGGGCGTTACATAATTTTACAGACCAGACAGGCAACGATTGTCGAAACGAAAGTTGCGACCAGAACGCAGGCGATAGGCATTGCAAGTTTTTTCACTTTTATCCCCGCAAAATATACGGCCGAGATATAAAACACCGTTTCGGACGACCCGAAACATACGCAGGCGCAACGCGCGATATAGCTGTCCGCGCCGTACGCGGTTATTATTTCGTTGAGATACGCTAGCGAGCCGCTGCCCGAGAACGGTTTTATCAGCACTAGTTTCGTCAGTTCGGGCGGTATGCCGAGGAACCCGAACACTGGCGAGAGGAGTTTCGTCAGTCCGTCGGACAGGCCCGAGGCCTCGAAAAGCGCGCACATCATAAAGATGGCGGCAAGGCAGGGCAGGAGCGATACGGTGAAGTTGAACGCCTCCTTAATGCCCTCGGTAAAGCAGTCGTATACGGCGACTTTTTTTATTACCGCGAACGCAAATACGAAAATGAAGATTACGGGAATTATCAGCGCCATAGCTTATTCCCCGCAAGATACAGCGCAACGGCAAGGCCCGTGGATACGGCCGTGCAGATAAGCGACGGCAGAAATATGTCCGCCGCGGCGGCGCTGCCCGCGCCCGCTCTCAGCGCAATGACTGTTGTCGGTAAAATCTGTATCGACGTTGCGTTTATTACAAACAACAGTTTCTGCGCGAACGAGTTGCCCTGTTTTTCCAGCTCGCCTATGGCTTTCACTGCAAACGGCGTGGCCGCGCCGCCAAGCCCTAGGAGGTTGCAGGAAACGTTCATAGCAAGGTTTTCGTTAGCCGTTTCGTCGTCGGTTTTAAATACGCGGCGCGTTATCGGTTTAAGCCCGCGCGCCATTTGTTTTGAAAGCCCGCTTTTTTCCGCCAGTTTGGAAAGCCCCATCCACACTGCGTAGATACAGAAAAGAGTAAGCGACATTTTGGCCGCGCTTTCCGCCCCGCCTAAAAGAGAAGATAAAAGTTTGTCCGGCGCGCTTATCGCAATCGCTACCATAGAGGCTATGAATACGGCGGTGAAAATTACGTTCATAAACTATTTTTATGAACGGGTTTTTTTATATATTCGCTTTGTAATATTTTACAATTTTTATAAACCGTGTTATAATTCGGTAAAGAAATTTTTTAGGCGGAACTATGCGTAACAAAAAATATTATATTACCACACCCATTTACTATCCCAGCGGCAACTGGCATATCGGCCATTGCTATACCACGGTTATCTGCGACGCGTTGGCGCGGTTCCATAAAATGCTGGGCGAGGACGTGTTTTTTCTTACCGGCACGGACGAGCACGGTCAGAAAATAGAAAAAGAGGCCAAAAAGAGGGGCGTAACTCCTATGGAGTTTATCGACCCGCTTGTCGCGCGGCTTAAAGATATGTGGCGGCTTTTGGACGTTTCTTACGACCGCTTTATCCGCACCACCGACAAAGAGCATACCGAGTGCGTGCAGAAAATTTACCAGAAACTCTACGAGAGCGGCGATATTTACAAGGCGGAATACAGCGGTTATTACTGCACGCCCTGCGAGAGTATGTGGACGGAGGCCCAGCTTGTGAACGGCAAGTGCCCCGACTGCGGCAGGGAAGTGGCGTTGCAGAAAGAGGAGAGCTACTTTTTCCGTCTGGGTAAATACGCAGACCGCATCAAAAAGCTGTACTCGGACAAGCCCGAGTTTTTACAGCCCAAATCCCGCGTAAACGAAATGGTCAACAATTTCCTTAACGCGGGCTTGCAGGACTTGTGCGTTTCGCGCACCACGGTCAAATGGGGCGTACAGCTCCCGTTCGATAAAAACCATTACGCGTACGTCTGGATTGACGCGCTTTCGAACTATATTTCCGCGCTCGGTTATCTTAGCGACGACGACAGTCTTTTCCAAAAATACTGGCCTGCCGAACTGCATATGATAGGCAAGGAAATAGTACGTTTCCACGCGATAATCTGGCCCGCTATTTTAATGGCGCTGGGCGTGCCCGTGCCCGAGCAGGTCTACGGCCACGGCTGGCTTTTAATCGGCGGCGACAAGCTGTCGAAGAGCAAGCAGGACGCGGTGAGAAAGGAGCTGACCGACCCGTACGAGCTTGTCAAGCGTTACGGCACGGACGCGGTTAGGTATTTCCTTTTGCGCGAGATACCGTTCGGCAGCGACGGCGAGTACACGAACGAGCGGTTTTTGAACCGCGTAAACGCGGACCTTGCGAACGATTTGGGCAACCTTGTTTCGCGCACGACCGCAATGATTTTGCAGAACTTCGGCGCAATGCCCGCCCGCGGCAAGGTCGAGGAGGCGGACAAAGAGCTTATCGCAATGGCCGAAGGGCTGTTTGACAAGGTAAAGGACGCGGTGGACAGGCTGAACGCGCCCGACGCGCTTGCGGAAATTTTCGCGGTTATCTCGCGCGCAAACAAATATATAGACGAAACCACGCCTTGGATACTCGCAAAGGACGCGGGCAAAAAGGACAGGCTCGGCGCGGTGTTGTACAACCTTGCGGAAACCGTGCGTATCTGCGCGGTTATGCTTAAACCGTTTATTACAAAGGCGCCCGAACTTATATTGAAGAGTTTCTCCTGCGACGTGAACGACGGGTTCGAAAGCCTCGCTTTCGGTAAACTCAAAGAGGGTGCGAAGGTGGAGAAACTGCCGCCGATATTCCCGAGAATCGATATTAAGAAAGAGCTTGCGGAGGTTGAAAAGCTTGTGGAGCAAATGAAAGAAGAGCAGCCCGCGCCCGTTGCGGAAACCGTTAAGAAAGAAGAAATTACTATCGACGATTTCGCGAAAGTCGAGATGCGCGTCGGTAAAGTTATCGCGTGCGAGGCCGTTAAGAAGAGCAAGCTTTTGCACGAAACCGTCAAGGTCGGCGACAGAACGCTTTCCATACTTTCGGGCATTGCAAAGCACTACACTGCCGAGGAAATGATAGGTAAAAAGGTGATTGTCGTAACCAACCTTCCCCCGCGCGAAATGAAGGGTATTTTAAGCGAAGGTATGATTGTCTGCGCCGAGGCGCCCGACGGCACGCTCAGCGTGGTCAGCCCCGAAAAGGACGTTCCCGACGGGAGCCTGCTGTCTTGAAGTTTATAGACGTACACTGCCATATAAATGCGGAGGATTACGGCGACCTCGATAAGCTTATCCGCAATATAAACGCCGCGGGCGTGGAAAAAATCATATCCGCGGGGTTTGATTTGGTTTCTTCCGAATACGGAAAATACCTGTCGGAGAGATATGAGGGAGTTTATTTCACGGCGGGGTTTCACCCTACCGAACTAAAAAAATACCGCGCGGGCGATCTGGATAAAATCGCGGAACTTGCCGCGCACCCGAAGTGCGTCGCCGTGGGCGAGATAGGTCTGGACTATCACTATCCCGACACGGATAAGCAGTTACAGCACGGTATCTTTAAAGAGCAGCTGGGGCTTGCCCGCTCGCTGAAAATGCCCGTCCAGATACATTCCCGCGACTGCGCGGAAGATATGTACGGCGTTCTGCGCGAGTTTGCGCCCTTCGAGTACGGCGCTATGTTGCATTGCTATTCGCATTCCGCGGAGCTTGCCGCCGAGTTTTTGAAACTGGGGCTTAAATTTTCGTTCGGCGGGTCCTGCACCTGGAAGGGCAGTAAGAGGGTAAAGCGCGCAATCGCGGCCCTGCCCCGCGAAGTTATTATGACCGAAACGGACAGCCCGTATATCCCGCCCGCGTCTAAATACGGCGAATTTCCCAACACTCCCGAAAGCGTTCCCGAAATAGCGGGACAGATAGCGCTTATCAAGGGCTTGACGACGGAGGAGGCAGCGGAGAGCTGCTGGAACGCCGCGCATTCGCTGTTTACCAAATTGAACGATATATAAACAAAGTCAGACGCCCGCGCTTTTCCGCGCGGGCGTCCTCATCTTTAAGTGAGGTAAAGGGAAGAAATCCGTTTACAAAATCAGTATATGTTGTTATAATGTTTGTATACGTTTTTATTACGGCTAAAATATGGAAAAAGATATAAAGACAATTCTCGGCGAGTGCGGTTTCGGTTTTAAAAAACAGCTCGGCCAAAATTTCATAACGGACAAAAACCTGCTCGCCTCAATCGTTACGGCGGCGGGCGTGGGCGCGGACGACACCGTTCTTGAAATAGGTTGCGGCGCGGGCACGCTCACGCGCGAGCTTGCGTCAAGGGTTAAAAAAGTGACCGCGTTCGAGGTGGACAAAAGCTTACAGCCCGTTCTCTGCCGCACGCTTTCGGGGCTCGACAACACGGAGGTCGTATTCCGCGACTTTTTAAAGGTCGACCTAAAAGAGTTCGAAAAGCATACGGAAGGTTATTTCGTCGTCGCAAACTTGCCCTATTACGTGACGACTCCGCTTATAATGAAACTTATCGAGGACGCGGAAAAGTGCCTCGGCCTTTGCGTAATGGTGCAAGAAGAGGTGGCGTTGCGGCTGTGCGCAAAGGCGGCCACGCCCGACTACGGCGCGATAACGGCAATGATAGCGTTAAGGGCGCGGTGCGAAATAGTCAAAAGAGTTCCGCGCACGCTGTTTTACCCCCGCCCCAACGTGGACAGCGCGGTCGTTAAATTCACGTTCGGAAACGGCGTGGAGGTTGCGGACAGGGCGGCGTATAAAAAGGTGGTGCACGCCGCGTTCTCCTCGCGCAGAAAAACGCTTGAAAACAATCTCGTAAACGTTTACGGCATTTCGCGCGAGCGCGCGGCCGCGGTGCTGGAAGAGTGCGGTATCCCGCCCAAAGCCCGCGGCGAAACGCTCACGCCCGCGCAATTCGCATTGTTGTCGGAAAAATTTAAATAGAATAACGCCCCGAGCTGCGACTACGCAGCTCGGGGCGTTTGTTTATTCGTTAAAACTCAGCAACGAATTGGGTGTTTCGTTGAGTATTTTGCATATTTCGACCAACATTGATAAATCGGGTTCGTTAATACCGTTAAGCCATCTGCTTACCGTTTGTTGTGTTGTCCCCAATTTTTCGGCCAACTGGGTTTGTGACAATTTACTTGCTTTCAACGCGTGGCTGAGATTATTTTGAAAGTTTTGGTTTTTCATTTTAAATTCCTAAAATTAATTATCTACATTTTACACGCAAACAGTGTAAAAATCTTGACATACACGTTTTGCGTGTGGTAATATTATTAAAATCGGTTTGCAAAAAAAATAAAATACAAATTTGTATATGATAACAAAAAATTTTAAAAGTATTATATAATACGAAAAACAAAAAAAGGAGAAACAAATGAAACAATCTTTTCTGGAACAATTATATCAAGGTGACTATAACAAAGACGACGCATACGCGCGCAACAAAGAGTATCATAAGGCGATAAATAAAATGGTCGACGTATCAAACAAGTTAATTGAAAATCTGGACGAGGCGCAAACCGAAACTTTAAACGAAATTCTCGACGTGTCAATCGATATTGAGGCAGAAGTCGCAAATATGATGTTTAAAGAGGGGTTCAAGATCGGTCTGGTTCTGGCCGCGGAATGTTTTCTGACCTGATTTCCGCCGCGTGCGCCTGCCATTATATGCAAAATAAAATATTTTTGTTCTATCGCCCGAGGCTTGCGCATACAGTTAAGTATACCTTAAAAAAATTCGGAGGACGATATGAACGAAGAACTTGACTATGCCGAAATGCTTGAAATTCCCGTCAGCACGGTAAACGTAGTAAAAAAGAAAAGCCTTTTCAAACGCAAGGGCGCAAAGGCGGTTAAAGAGCAGCCGCAGGAAGACCTTAAAGAACGCGTTGTCGAAAGCGTGAACGAGCGCGTGGGCGCGTACGTATTTGCGGAGGACCTTTCCGACCCTCCCAAGCCCGAAAAGAAAATGAAAACCGCGGCGATAGGCGGCGGCAGGGACAGGGCGGGTAAAATTCTGCTTACGGAAGCGATACTCGTCGGGGTTATCGCGCTTGCGATTTTCGTCACCAACGTGTTCCTTCCCAATACCGTCATAAACACATTCCTTGGCTCGTTTACCTCGACCACGGCGGAAGAGCCCGTGTATAACCAGTTCGAGCTCGGCTCTGTAGTCGGCGCGTTCTCGGAGGCGGAAGTTGATATTTCCGACAGCGGCGTAATTTCTTTCACGGCAGAGGGCAGCGTTTATCCCATCTGCAAGGGTAAAGTAGCCAAAATCAACGAAGACAACGGCGTTTACACGCTCGAAATCGCGCATACGTCCACGTTCAAAAGCGTAATAACGGGTCTTACGAACGTTTATTCCGCGGAAGGCACTTCGGTAGTGTCCAACATTCCCGTAGCGTACAGCGACGGCAAGGCGGAAGTCCGCGTATCTCTCTACGACAACGGCACGCTTTTAAATTGTCTTGACATAACAGGTGAAGTTCCCGTCTGGAAATCGTGAAGATAACTCTCCACCCGCTGTTTATAGCGTTTGGGATTGCCACGGCAATCTTCGGCGGCTTGCCCGTATTTATAATATACGCGTTGACCGCGCTCCTTCACGAGTGCGGTCATATTTTTTGCGCCTCGCGGCTGGGTTTCGCCTGTAAAAAAATAAGTCTTATGCCGTACGGCGCGGCGGCGCACTGCGACACGGAAGGTATTTCCGCGAGGGACGAAATAAAGCTTGCGCTGTCCGGCCCGCTTGTCAACGCGCTGATATGTATAGCCGTGGCGGGGCTGTGGTGGTTCTATCCCCAGACCTACGCGTACACGGACACCGTGTTTTCGGCCAGCGCGGTTATGCTTGCAATCAATCTCCTGCCCGCATACCCGCTGGACGGCGGCAGGGCGGCGCGCTGTCTTCTGACGCTGTTTTTATCGCGCAAAGTCGCTGGCATTATTTTAAGGGTTCTGGGCGGACTTCTGTCTGCGGCGTTCGTTATCACGTTTTTTCTGGCGGTTAAAAATTTCTCGTTTCTCGTTTTTGCGGCGTTCCTGTTTTGCTCCGCGTTCGAAAAAGAGCAACCGCTTACCAGAATTAACTACGCCGCCAAAAAGCCCAAGCGCGGCAAGGAGATAAAGCACGTGCTTCTAAACCCTTCGTCCACGTACAAGGACGCTTTGCGGCATATCGATTCGGGCCGATACCTGATATTCCAGTTTTATCAGGACGGTATGCTTGACGAAATTACCGAGGACGAACTTTTCGAGCAGCTCCAAACCAAAGGCATTTACGACACAATCCTGTAAATAAAAAGCGCGCGGCCGCGGCCGCGCGCTTATTGTTACTTTTTCTGTAAAAACTCTTTGTCAAACACCTGCGGGTCGATATTTCCGTCAAGCACGCATTTCACCGCCTCCGCGCCGAGCGCGAGTGCGCGGTCTATGTCGTCCTGCATATCCGCAAAATCGTATCCGCACTTGTATTCCAGCCGCTTTGTGCGATACATAAACCTAGTCAGCGAAAAGTGGCGTTTTAAGCACCTTTCCACGCCCGTAATGGTTATAAGCGGCTCTACGGGCTTTATGCTGTCGTAGACGGCGGCCGTGCATTCCAGCACTTTTTCGCGCGGCAGTATCGTTCGCCGCACCTTATATTTTTTGCTTATATACAGCCCGAGGTCGTTTTCGAAACTTCCGTGCGCCAGCGGAGAACGCTTTGTGTGCTCGTATTCGTAAATGGCGGGGTGGAGCGTGCAGTCCATTGCGTAGTGCGTTGCAAAGCCCGCCGCGTACGAGGGGTTGCCCTGCGCAAGCTTGCCGAACAGGTAAAGCGCGTTTTTCCTGTGCAGACACCTGCCGAGGTTTGATTTGGTCGGCTTTATGCTGTACGCAAAAAATACGTCGCCGCCCTGCGCGCCCAGAAGGTAAAGGGGCTTGGAGGTAATCTTGCGTTTATAGCTTATATCAAGTTTTTCGTAAATAATCTCGGCGGCTACGCCGTGTGAAAAATAATCAGGCACTCTATAAGTTTATGCGTTTACCGTAAAAAAGATACTGCTGTATAAAACCCGAATATTCGCCGAATTCTCCCACGAAGTATTCGGCTATCTTTTTTCTGTCTTTCAGCCCGCCCTTGAAGTCTTCCCTGTAAATTTTTTCCACCCAGGTGTCCACGGGAAAGCTGTCCGTCTTGCCGAACCCGAACAGCGCTATGCAGTCCGCGACTTTCGGGCCTATGCCCTTGTATGTAAGAAGCTGTGCTTTAAGCGGCGCGGCGGTCAGGCGTTCAAGCCCGCAAATGCCTTCCGCGGCAATCCTTCTTGAAACGGCGCTCAGATACTCGTCGCGGTAACCCGCGCCCGCCGCGCGGTAAAACTCCGTATCCGCCGCGGCCAGCGCGGCGGAAGTGGGGAAGGCGCGGTATTCGCCGAATTCGCTTTCCTTGCGCTCGCCGAGAGCGGCGCACACCCTTTCGATAATGCCCTTTATGCGCGGTATGTTGTTGTTTTGGGAAATAATAAACGAATAAATCATTTCCTCGCGGTTCTGGTTTAGCATTCTCAGGCCGCGGCATTGCTCCGCACTGCGCGTAAGTAGCGGGATATTATAGGATTTGGCGCGTTTTACTATCTCGGAATAGTCGCGGTTCAAATCGAAATAGTTATAAAAATAATCTGGGCTGTCGCTTTCGACAACCGTTTTCGCGCCGTCGTTATGCACGTAACAGACCTTGTCCGCAGACAGCACTTTATAGCCTTCTTTAAAGGGCGTGAAACGAAACACCTGCCCGCAGTCCAGCGTGTGTTGCGGGTTGAAATATTCAGCGTCGAAATCGAATTTCATTAGTTACTCCGTAAAAAAATACAGCCTTTGTACGGCTGTATTTTATCACTGTTTGAATAGTTTGTCAAACGGCGTTTCTTATCGCTTTGATAATTTCCATAAGCGGGTTGTTTCTGTAAATCGCGTCAAGTCTCAGCTTGCTGTTTTCCAAAACCGCGTAGAAGTTCTGCTCTGCCGAACCGCCTATCAGCTCGATTATGTGGAACACTATCAGCGTCAGCATAGCGAGGAACGCGGCGAAGAGGAAGATGCCCAGCGTTCTGTTTATGAACGATACGACGGGCCGTTCGCTTTTGGATACGTGCTTTAATATGGCGACGATAATTTCCCTTATTATCGTTACGACAACAAACAGGCAGAGGTAGTAGACTATTATTTCGAAACGTATTTTCAAAAGGAAGTCGCAGAACCCGTTTTTACCCGTAAGCGCGGCGGCGAGTTTGGCCGTAAGCTGTTGTACGAACGGGATTTTGTAGACCGCGCCGCCTATGCAGTAGCAGACGAACAGCGATATTATAAACCCGAACACGCCCGCTGTGAAAAATTTCAGGCCCCTGCCGAACCCGACGGCGAAACCCAGCACGCAGAAGAGCGCAAGCGCCCCAACGGCAATCCAATCGGCGGTAATCATTTTTTTCTCCTAGGTAGTTATTTGTTTTCAGAGCATAAAGTCTAGATTTATTTTACCCGCAGAAAGGTCTATGTCTATTCTTTTAGAGGTGGAACCCGTCTGCGGGCTTACGTTACAGCGCCCCGCGCTTACGCGCGTGAAAATCGAAAATTCTTTCTTGGAGCCTTTGAACGTGACGTACGCGCTGCCCGCGTCCACGTCAAAATTCGCGGTGGCAACGTCGGCTGTGCCTATACTTAAATCGCCTGCGTCCAGATCGCAGGACAGTAATTCGCATTTAACTCTTTTTACCGAAACTTTTCCCGCGTCCATATTTACGCGCAGGCTCTTGCATTCGATGTCGCCGCAGGATAAATATCCCGCGTCCACGTCTAGAACGACTTCGCCGTAGGTACCGCCCGCAAGTTCGGCCTTGCCAGCGTCAAGGTCGATGTTTACGTTCAGCACGCTGTCTTTCGGTATTTTAACTACGGTCTGGGGAACGTCGTGCACGCCCCAGGACATAAACCATTTGGGCTTTGACCTGAATTCCAGAAGGCCTCTCTCTTCGCAGACGGAAGTTTTAAGCACTTCCGAGTCGGGGTATACGATTACTATTTTGTCGCCGTCGTAAAACTCGGTTTTTACGGAGCCCGCGCCTATGTCCACGGAGAGGTAGGGCGGAACGGTCTTGGAGGTATAAGTTACGGTTTGGAAGTTTGCGTGTTTCGCGTCCTCGCCGTAGCCGCATATTGCGGTAATCATAATGGCAAGGCCTATCGCGGCGATAACGCCGCCCGCTATCAGCGTCTTAACATAACCTTTCATTTATGCGTGCCTCCTTTTTCCGCTGAACAGGTATTTAAGTCTGGTAAATACCGTTTTGAACAGTTTCCACATTAGTTTTACGAGTTTGAAACATATGGGGCAGAGCATTATGCCTATGCCGAGAGCTATTAGCCCGCCGGCTAAGGTGGTAACTCCGTACGCCGTGTTTCCGCCGATTATTATTCCCACGCCGCCGCCTATGCCCGCCGCGCCCGCGGCGATAACGCCGAAGGGAACGCAGCACAGGGCTATCGTAATCCCGACCATAGTCATTATCAGACCGAACAGTGGTATTGCGAAGATTATGCATAGCAGAACGAACGCCCAGGAATAGTCCCCGCGGCCGTCGTCCGTTGCGGGCGGATTTTGCATAGGGGGAGGCGGAGGGTATGCGTTCGCGCGGTAGCCCGCATTCGGCGGGGGCGGAGGATAAGCGTCTGCCCTGTAATCCGCGTCGGGCGGGGGAGGGGGCGCATATGCGCCGCCGTCGCGCCGTCTTTCGCGGTTTTCGCGGCGCCGCTCGCGGCGGGTCTTGTCTTCGCCGTCGGGGAATTCGCGGAACTCCGCTTTGTTTTCGGATAATATTCTCTGCGCCGCGTCATAGGGCGCGCCGAAGTCTTCTATAATTTCGCGCTCGGAAAAGCCCGCTTCGCGGCGGTCGGCGTACGCTTCCGCGTAGTAATCGAGCACGCGCTGCCTTTCGGGCGGGGTTACGCATAAAAGATTTTGCTTCAACTCGTCGCGCCATTCGTTGTAGGTCATAACTTTCCTCCAAAAAGTTTTTTATAAATTACGTTTATTTCCAGTAAGTCGTTTCTTCCCGAAACAAGTTTTTTAAGTCCAAGCGGCGTAATTTTATAATATCGCCGCAACCGTCCGTTGTGCTCGGCCGTGCGGGTCACCAAAAAACCGCCCGTTTCCAATCTCTTCAAAATCGGATACAGCGTGCTTTCCGACATTTCTATTATGCCCTGCAAGTCGCTTATTATTTTGTAGCCGTAGCTTTCGCTTTTACTTATGGCGTGCAGTACGCACACTTCAAGCACGCCTTTTTTCAGTTGACTGTCCATATAATACTCCGCTTTGTCTAATACTATACATTGCATAGTATATGTTGTCAAGTGTTTTACGTAAAAAATTTTAAAAAACTTGCTACGGGAAAAACACTTGCGGTGCGACAAGTGTTTTACGTAAAAAATTTTAAAAAACTTGTTGAAAGGAAAACACTTGCGGTGCGACAAGTGTTTTATGAAAATTTTTTTAAAAAACTTGCTACGGGAAAAACGCTGGCGGTACGGCAAGCGTTTTACGTAAATTATTATATAAAATTCCGAGAATGGCGGCGTAATAATAAATTTGTTTTTACTGATAATATCTTTATGATTACTTTGGAAAAGAATATAAAAAGCGTTAAGGACGTTTTGACGTCGCAGGACATAATAGTTTTCGAGTTCGACTCGCTCGGCGGGAAAAAGTTCGCCGCCATTTACGCTGACGGACTTGCGGACAAGCAACTTCTCGGCGAACTGGTCGTCAAGCCCTTGCGCGACGTCGAAAAGGACGCGTCCGCGCAGGAGGTGAAGAGATTTCTCGCCTCGCCCGAGGTCAAGGACTGCGTGAAGATACCGGACGCGATAAAGGAAATTTCGGACGGCAACGTCGTGCTTTTCATAGACGGCGAAAAGGATTTCTTTGTAATAGGTCTCAAAAACCCGCCCGGCAGGTCGGTGGCGGAGCCGCCCACTCAGGTAACTATTAAGGGTCCGCGCGAGGGATTTATAGAAGATATAAAGATAAACCTCGGTCTTGTCAGGAAAAGACTGAAAAGCGATAAGCTTAAAGTCGTTATGCTCAAAGCGGGCGAAAAGTCCGAAACGGCGGTCGCTATGATTTATCTGGACGGAGTGTGTCCAGAAGGCCTGCCCGAGCGCATAGAAAAGGAAATCGCCGCGCGCGAGATAGATATAGTTCCCGATTCTTCATATATTTCGCAGTTCATTTCGGGCAAGCCGCGTTCGCTTTTCAAGCGCAACGGCACTTCGGAAAAGCCCGATATTTTCTGCGCGAAAATCTGCGAGGGCAGGGTGGGGCTGATAGTGGACGGCTCCCCGATTGCGATAACCGTTCCGTATATGATTACCGAGGATATACAGACGGGAGAGGATTATTACTCCAATTCCTACCGCGCCACCGTCATAAGACTGTTGCGCGTGACCGCGCTGTTTATCGGTCTGTTTCTGCCCGCGTTCTACGTTTCCGCACAGCTTTTCAAAAACCAGCTAATACCCTTCCAGTTGCTTTTGAAAATTTCAAGCTCCATTTCGGGCTTGCCGCTGTCGCCCAGCGTGGAAATGTTTTTAACTTTGTTTGTGCTTGAAGTATTGAACGAGGCGTCCATACGAATGCCGAAATACGTCGGGCTTGCGCTGTCGGTAGTGGGCGCGCTGGTGCTTGGCGACACCGCAGTCAAGGCGGGTATCATATCCACGCCCGCGATTATCATTATAGCGTTCTCGGCGATATGTCTTTACACAACGCCCGACTTAGTGGAAACGACCACGACCCTGCGCTGGATTTTCCTTATTATCGCGGGCAGTCTCGGCCCGTTCGGAATAGTGCTGTTTGCGGCGTTTCTTATATGCTATCTCGTCACCGAGCAGTCGTACGGCGTTCCGCTGCTGGCTCCGTTCGCACCGCTTATCAAGAGCGACTTGTACGACAGTATGGTAAAGGCGAACCTGTTTTCGCTTGAACACAGGCCCGATGTTTTGAAAGTAAAAGATAAAGTGAGGTTGAAGAATAAATGAGAATGAGGATAAGCGTACGGCAGATATGTTTTATAATGCTTATCTATACTGCCGTATCCAAGTTTATAATATATCCCACGTTTCTTAGTTTTCAGAGCGGGCGCGACCTTCTGTTTTCCGCCGCCTTCGATTTCGCGTTGCAGGCGGTTGTTGTCTGGGCGGTAAGCTATCTGTGCTCGCGCACGGACAGAACATTCTTTCAGCTCGTATCGGGCACTCTCGGCAATATCACCGCGAGAATAGTCTACGCGCTTTTCGCGCTTTTCTTTATGCTATGCACGGTTCTTCCGCTCTTCGAGCAGAACGCCTACGTTCATTCCATATTCTACGACACCGTTCCGTCCATTCTTGTGTTTCTGCCGATATTCTTCTTTACGGTATACGCGGCGGGAAAAAGTTTCCGGAACATCGGCCGCAGCGCGGACATATGTATGCCGATATTTATCGTATCGATTATATTCATATTCGCAATGTGTTTCTCGGAAGTGAAGTGGGATAGCTTTCTGCCCGTTCTAAGAACTCCGTTCAAGGACGTAATCGGCGGTTCGGTCGCGTCGCTTTTCCGCTTTATGGAGCCGTGCTGGCTATTAATGTTTATGGGCCATTTCACGTACAAAAAGGGCGACGCGGCGAAAATAACGCTTTCCTATATCGGCGGCGCGGTGATCGTGCTTCTAGTTCTAGCCGCATTCTACGGCGTGTACGGCGACATATCCACGTCCCGCCAGTTCGCCATATCCAAAATTTCGCTGTTTTTCCCCGCGATAGACGTTATCGGCAGGATAGATTTAATCGCTCTGTACGCGCTGGAAGTCGTTATGCTTTTCGCGCTCGTTTTAAACGTTCAGCTCGCGGTGCATTGCATAAACGAGTGCACGGGCTACGACAACAAGGCGGTCATTTCGCTTGCGGTAAACGCCGTGCTTGCATTGATACTCATACTTTTCAACAACCAACTGGACGCAATTCATACACTCTGGTCGCGCTGGATGTGGATAGCGTTCGTAATTTTCGCAACGGTAATCCCGCTCCTCGCCTGGGCGCTGAAAAGGAGAGAAAAAGATGATTAAGTTCAAAAAGAGATATTACGTCATATTCTACTGGGCGGTGATAATCGCCCTTCTGGGGCTGTATTTCACTAACGATTTCGGGCTTGTGGACTTGCACAAGACAAGCGTAATCGTCGCCGTAGGCATTGACGCGGAGGACGAGGATGTGATAGTAACCGCTCAGGTCGCGGTGCCCCAGCCCTCGCAGAGCGGCGAAAACATTCAGTACACGCAGGTTCAGGGCAGGGGCCTGACCGTCGCCGACTGCCTCAACGAGATAAATTCCAAGACGGGCTTTTATCCCAAGCTTTTATTCTGCAAGCTGATTCTGCTCGGAGAGGACTGCCAGAAGGAAGAACTTTTCCGTATACTCGGCTGTTTTTACAGAAGAAACTATTCAGAGCTGACCGCACTGGTAGCGACCTGCAAGGGCACGGCGCGGGAAATGCTTTCGATGCCCGCGACAATCAGCCCCGAAAACACGACCGCAATGCAGCGCGCGCTTTCGGACGAGCTTAAAAAATCGGCGAACGTGTCCTCCGTCAACCTCAAAGACATAGCGCTTACCAACTTTTCGGTAAGTTCCGCGTGCTATATGCCCTATATCGAGGCAAACGTTCAGGGCACTTCCGAAGGCGGCGGCAACGGCGACAACGTGGGCGGCGACAGCGCCCAACAGGGTCAGCAAGGCGGGCAGGGCGGACAAGGCGGCGGTTCCCAGGGCGGACAGGGCGGCGGCGGAGAGCAGGGCCAGAGCGGCCAGAGCGGACAGAGCGGCCAGAGCGGAGGCGGGGAGCAGAAAATGGAGTTCACCGCAAGAAAGACGGCGGCTTTCTCGGGCGGCAGGTTCGTCGGCATACTCGACGAGCAGCAGTCGTTCGCGCTCAACCTTATCAACAACGATATACGGCTTGCGGTAGTCCCCTGCGATTCGGATGGAACGCACTACACGATAGGACTGAAAAGCACAAAGGGCGGAGTCAAGCTCAAAGTGAATAACGGCGTGCCGGAACTCAACGTTTCGTTCAAGGCGAACGCGCAGATACAGGGCGCGAAAAAGGTGCTGGACCCAGACGGCGTTAAAAACGACGACGTGGTAAAGCCCGAAATTTTAAAGGCTACGGCCGACGAAATCCGCGACAGAATGCAGAGCCTTATCGATTTGTGCGCAAAAGAGAACTGCGATTTGCTGGGCGTTAGAGAGCTGTTGCATAAATACAACTATAAGTATTACGACGCGTTCAAAGACGACGTTCTCACGCGTATGAAGATAAATTACGACATTAAAATTCAAAGCGTGAATTAAAGTATAAATCCCCCGCCCGCGTTAAGCGGGCGGGGGATACGGCTTTTATTTCGTCGTAAGATGCGCAAGCGTTTCGATAATCAGTCGTGACAAAAGATGTACGTCCCGCTCGTTTATCTCCCCGCCGGAATACTCGGTCAAAATCTCTTCCGCGCGTTTTGCGCCGTTGCCCGTAACGTCGCGTTCAATCGCCTCCGCCACGGCCTTTGCGGCCTTCTCCACGTGCTCGGAGGGGATATACCCTTCGATAAGCGTGGATATGATTTTTTCGGTTTCGGAAAGGTTTGACCGCCTTACAAACTGCTCGTACAGAACGTAGTAAAGCGTTGAAACCGCGCCTACCGAAATGCCGTGTTCGAGTATGGAAACGTACTCGTCCAAAAGGTAGCAAAAACTTAAATTGCGCACCGCCGCATATACTGCATAGGCGAACGTTCCGATAATGAACGGAAGAAAGGTAACCAGTTTTTTCTGCGCGCGCCTGAAAAGCGTGACTTTCAGAAGTTGCGTTAAAAGAACGGTAAGGGTTGCAAGCAACGAAATATCGATGCCGTAAAAGGTGAAAGTGTCGATAATCTTAATAAAAGACAAATTAATCTCCTTCGCGCCCGACGCCGCGCGTATTTCACCCGACACTGTATTTATAACGTTAAATTTCCGTACGAAACGTTTTTTCGATAAATAAAATTAAAATTTATCCGTCGCCTTTTCACACGTTTGCGTTTTCCCGTTTTTTGTGATACCATACGGCTATGAGAATGCATAAAAAGGGACATCTTGAAGACAGACTTGCGGCCTGCGCCGATATTTTAACGGTTGCGGACCTGACCGACAAGAATATGAGCAGGGCGGCGCACGTTAAGGAGTATCTCGACCTCGGCAAAATTTTCGCCGCGCAAAATCCCGTGCGGCTGGAAATAGGTTGCGGCAAGGGTAAATTCGTCTGCGAAACCGCGGCGCTTAACCCCAACGTGAATTTCGTCGCGTGCGAAAAAATTTCCAACGTGCTGATAGACGCGTGCGAACGCGCGAAGGCCGAGGGGCTTAAAAACGTTTACTTTTTAAACTGTGCGGCGGAAGTGCTGGAAAAGTATTTCGGGCCGCGCTCGGTGGAACTTATCTATCTCAATTTCTCCAATCCCTTGCCGAAAGAGGGGTATAAGAAACAGCGCCTGACCCACCCCAGATTTCTTGAAATTTACCGCGGTATTATAAAGGAGGGGGGCAGGATTATACAGAAGACCGACGATTACGATTTTTACAGGTTCTCGTTGGAGAGCTACGCCGCCGCGGGGTATAAGGTTATAAGCGTGTGCGAGGATTTGAAAAACAACCCAGTGGGGGGCGACGTCGAAACCGAGCACGAAAAGCTTTTTAAAGAACTCGGCAAGCCCATTTACAGAATTGTTGCGGAGGTTTGATTGATTTACTGGATAATCGGCGCGGCAAGCGCCGCGGCCGCGGCGCTTGCCGCGCTGTTTGTCTTTTTTAACAACGGCTGCATTAAAACCACTCGGTATAAGATAAAGATTGACGGCGCGCCCAAGCTCAGGATAGCGCATATTTCCGATTTGCACGGCAAGCGGTTCGGAAAACGCAACGCGCGCCTTATAAAAAAGGTAATAAAAGCAAAGCCCGACTTCATAGCGGTGACGGGCGATATTATACATCTATATACCCCCGAAAACAGGGAGGTCGCGCTCGAAACCGTGTCCGCGCTCAAAGAGATAGCGCCCGTATTATACGTTGCGGGCAACCACGAAATGCGCAACAAGGGTTACCGCTTTTTACGGCGCGACTTGAAGGAGGCGGGCGCAACCGTTCTCGACGACCTGTGTACGGAGGCGTGCGGGATTACCGTCGCGGGTCTTAACGGCGCGTCGCTCCGCAACGACAAAATATCCGCCGTCACTCCTGACGTTTCGCCCAAAATCCTGCTCGCGCACGAGCCGCAGTTTTTTGAAAAGTACGCGGCGGCGGGGTATGACCTCGTTCTGTGCGGCCACGCGCACGGCGGACAGTGGCGCATACCGTTCACGGGCATAGGCCTTTACGCGCCAGGTCAGGGCAGGTTCCCGAAGTATACTTCGGGCGTGCACAGTCTGGGAAAGTGCAGAATGGTAATATCCCGCGGACTGGGTAATTCCCAGTTCCCGCTGCGCCTTTTCAACCGCCCCGAGCTGGTGGTTATAGACATAGAGTAATTAAATACCGAAAAACCGCCGCCCGAGGTTCGGGCGGCGGCGGTTTTATTTTATAAGAAGTGCAAGCACGGCCTTGACGGCGTGCAGTCTGTTTTCGCCCTGCTCCAACACAAGGCTGTTTTTTCCGTCTATTACGTCCTGCGTAACTTCCAGTCCGCGCGTGGCGGGCAGGGGGTGCATAAACGCCGCGTTGTGGTTCGCAAGGCTCATAAGCGTTCCGTTTACCTGATAGGGTTTGAGAATAGCGCGGTCCTTTTCGGAAATGGGGTTGTGGTAAACGTAACTGTCCGTATAAACTATATCCGCGTTCTTCACCGCCTCGGACGGGTTGTCGTTCAGCGTTATCTTGCCGTACTGCTCCGCGTGGGTGAGGTGTTTGTTTTTAATGCCGAACTCGCAGGGCGTGCACACGGAAACTTCCATTCCGCACTTTATCGCGCCCATTATAAGCGAGGCCGCGTTGTTTCCGCCCTTGCCTACGTAAGTCAGTTTCAGGCCTTCAAGCCTGCCTTTCTTTTCCCAGACGGTGTACAAATCCGCAAGCGTCTGCAAAGGGTTGAAGTCTGCGTTGCCCGAGTTGATTATGGATATGTCGGACGCGGCGCAGAATAAATCCAGATCGGTCTGCGCAATTTCGCGCGTTACCACCGCGCCCACGCCGTATCTCGAAATAATGTTTACAATATCGTAGATGTTTTCGCCCGCGCGCATATCTTCCTGACTGTAAGGCAGGTTCACGCACGCGCCGCCCAGCTGTCTTGTCCCGATTTCCAGCGCCGACCTCAGCCTCAAAGACGTGTCGCCGAATAGCAGGGCGATTGTGACGTCGTTTAAGATATTGGTGCTTTCGTGCGCCGCGAACTTCGCCTTCATGGCTTTCGTCGCGTAAAGAATTTCGAAAAGCTCCTCGGTAGAATAGTCGGCCAGTTTGATAAGGTGTTTCTGGTTAATCCCGTAAGAGGGGGTGTAGCGGTTGATATCCATAAATAAATCCCGTTAATTTTTAATATATATTAAGTATACCACGGCGTCAGCTATTTTTCAAGTCATTTCTCAAAGAATAGCGGCAACCGCAAAAATCCTGTCTGTATAGCCCGTATTTTTCCGACAGACGGATACTTTGAAGATACCCGTCGCGCTTTTTAAAGTCGGAATACAGCCATTTCGCGCGCCTGCCTTCTTGCAACTTTTCGCCTATGCCGTTGATAAGCGCGGCGTTTTTCAGCGGGCTTATCGTAAGCGTCGTCGCAAAAAAGTCGTAATTTCCCCGCTCTGCAATTTCGGCGGTTTTGGAAAGCCTGAGCTTAAAGCACTCGGCGCACCGCCTGCCGCCTTCGGGCTGGTCTTCAAGCCCTTTCACGGCGCGGTCGAACTCCGCCGTATCGCGGTCGCACTCGGTAATGTCGGCGCAGCCCGTAAGGGCGATAAATCTTTCAAGCTCGCTTTTTCGCCGCGCGTATTCCGCGTCCTCTATGTTTGGGTTATAGAAAAGAACGGTTATTTTAAAGTAATCTTTCAGCCGTTCCAGACAGGCAGAGGAGCAGGGCGCGCAACAGCAATGCAAAAGCAGCCGGCTGTTTTTGTCGGCGGACTTAATCTGCTCCGTCATCAGCTTGTCGTAATTTATTGCGTTCATAATTAAAGTTTACCACTCCCGCTTGCAAAATACAACAAAAATTTATTCTAAAAATTTAACAAAAGCCCCTTTAAAGTATTGGTAAACGGCCCGATTTATGGTATTATATAGAAAAACCGCGCAACAACGTTTGCGCGCGCGGACGGAGTTTTTTTATGGCAAGTTTGAAAGTAAGCGGAGCGGATAAAATATTTCCCTCGGGCAGTCTTGCGCTTTACGATATAAATTTCGAGGCGAAGGACAAGGAATTTCTCGTCGTCCTCGGCGGCGAGGCGAGCGGGAAATCCACGCTTTTAAGGGTAATCGCGGGGCTTGAAGACTGCTCCGACGGTAAAATATTCATAGGCGACAAGGATATGACCGAGGCCGCGCCCAAGGACAGGGAGCTTGCTATGATATTCAGGACGGACTCGCTCTCTCCCGCGCTCAACGTGTTTGACAATATGGCGTTCGGCCTGAAAATGCGCAAGGCGCCGCAGGCGCTTATAGAGCAGCGCGTCAAGGCCACGGCCGCGATTCTGGGGCTTAGCGACCTGCTTTACCGCAGAACGAAGTCGCTCACCGCGGCGCAGAAACAGTGCGTGGCGATAGGCAGGGCGATTGTAAGGGAGCCCAGACTCTATCTTTTCGACGAGCCGCTTTCCGGCCTAGACGATAAGCTCAAAGCCGAAATATTGAACGTAATAATAAATTTACAGGCGAGGGTGCAGGGCACTTTCGTATACGCGACCAAGAACGTGGCGGAGGCTATGACGATAGGAACGAGAATTATCGTTCTCAAAAACGGTATCGTACAGCAGATCGATACGCCCGCAAATCTTTACGACTATCCCGCCAATACTTACGTGGCGTTCTTCATAGGCGCGCCCACTATAAACTTCGTAAACAACGCGAAAATCGTAAAAACCGACGATGGGGTTTTTGCGGAGCAGGGCGGTTTCCGCTTAAAGCTTTCGGAAACAGTGCTTTCGCGGTTCAGCAGTCTGGACGAATACGCGGGCGCAGATAAAAACGTGATAATAGGTATCCGCCCCGAGGACGCGCGCGTTGCCGCCGAGGGTATGGACGCGGTTGTAACCAAGACCGAAAGCGACGGCGACAGGCACTTTGCGGAGTGCGTCGCGGGAGAGCAATCTCTCGTGGTGACGGCGGACGAAAAGACCGAGAAGGGCGCTAAAACAAAGCTTTATATAAACTGCGACAGACTGTATCTGTTTGACGCGGAAACGCGGCTTACGCTTCTTTCGCGCGACGGCGGGTATACTCAGACGGGTTTTACCGACGCGGACTACAAGCCCCTGCCTTACAAAGAGGAAGAGGAGATTAAAGAAAAGTTCAAACCAAAGAAAGACGTCAAGAAAAAGAGATAGAGTTTTCAAACCCCCGAAAAGGGGGTTTTGCGTTTAAAAACGTAAACGCTTGTAAATAATAGTAATCGGTTTAATTATGTGGAATGTTATTTTAGACGCCTTTCTGGACACGCTGATTGTGTTTCCGTTCCTGCTCGTCATATATATACTGATAGAGTTTGTGGAACACCGCACCACTTTCACGCGAAATCATAAAATTTTACAGGGCAACCTCGCCCCGCTTATAGGCTCCGCAACCGGTCTTATCCCCCAGTGCGGGTTTTCGGTTATGGCGGCAAAGCTTTACGACAAGGGACTTATACGCACGGGCACGCTGCTCGCGGTTTTGCTCGCCACCTCGGACGAGGCGTTTATAATCCTTTTGTCCAGCGGCACGGCTGCCGCGGCGATTATGCCGCTCGTCGTAATAAAGCTGTTTGTCGGCGTGGGCGTGGGCTATCTGGTCAACTTCATATTCACCGCCGAAAAGCTTGCGGACGCGGGGCTTGAAGAAATCCACGCTTACTCCTGCGGCAGAGAGCACGAGGGGCACAGCGATATAAAGGTGTTTCTCGTCAATCCGCTCCTGCACTCGCTGCTGATTGCGTTCTATCTTCTTATCGTCAACCTTGTGTTCGGTTTCGTAATAGACGCCGTGGGCGAGGACAAAATCGCCGCGTCAATGATAGGCGGCGCGTATTTCCAGCCGTTCATAACCTCGCTTATCGGGCTTATTCCGAACTGCGCGTCCAGCGCGGTGATAACGGGCACTTATATCCACGGCGGAATAACGTTCGGCAGTTGCGTTGCGGGGCTTTGCTCGAACGCGGGGCTGGGGCTTGTGGTGCTTTTCAAAAACACAAAAAAGCTGAAACGCAACATACTTTTCGTGCTCACGCTTTACCTTGTTTCAGTGATAGTCGGGCTGGTGGTGAACGCGGTAATGCTGGCTTGCAATTTAATTTAAAATACGCGGAAAATAAGTTGACTTTGATTTGCACGTTTGTTATACTTTACAGGTAATTAATTGCGCGCAGGCAAAGCGAGGTGAAAAGAGATGTCAACCATAAAAGTAGGCGATAACGAGTCGGTTGAAAGCGCATTGAGGCGTTTCAAGAGAAAGTGCTCGCGCGACGGTATCATTGGCGATTTACGCAAGAAGGAGTATTATGAATCTCCGTCGGTAAAGAGGCGTAAGAAGGCCGAGGCCGCAAGAAAAAGAAATAAGAACTGATTTAAAGGGTCTGTCCGATAAACAATCGGACGGACCTTTTTCAATTGAAAATAAGTCGGATATTGTAGAAAAATGTAACGCATAAAAGCGGTGGGAGAGGTTTATAATGGATAATCTTAAAGAAATGGCGCGCGCGGCTAAACAAAGGCTTAAAAACAATTTCTGGGAAGAATGCAAAAAAAATCTCGACGAGGGCGCGGAATACGCCCGCGAACGCGGCCTTAACGAGGGCAGGTTCAAGCACACTATGCACGGCAGGGTAAAAAGCGAAATCAAGGGCGAAAAGCAGGACGAATTTTACGTCAAAGTAAAGACCCTTCTCGATCGGGAGGGCGAGGTGTCGGACGCAATAGGCAGACTGACCGACAGAGAGTATTACGCCACCCTGTCTTACGAGGAGAAACAGCGTTACACGCTCAGGCTTTCGGCAAAGTATTTGCAGGCACTGGAAAAATACCGCAGGGAAAAGGAACTGGAAATATAACTTCGGGCGCGCGCGCAATTGCGCGCGTTAAATATTTGTAATTGCTTTAAGTTTGTGTTATAATTTTCTTATATGGATACGATACTCGAAAAACTAAACGAAGAACAGATTAAGCCCGTTTGCGACACGGAGGGCGCCGTACTTGTGCTTGCGGGCGCGGGCAGCGGAAAGACGCGCGTTCTGACCTCGCGCATTGCGTACATATTGTCCGAGGGCAAGGCGGATTTGTCGTCCGTGCTAGCCATAACTTTCACTAACAAAGCGGCGGGCGAAATGAAGGAGAGGCTTTCCAAAATACTGGGCGAGGGCGACAGCAAGTGGATTTGCACAATCCACTCTATGTGCGTTAAAATTTTAAGACAGTTCGCCGAGCGCGCGGGCCTTAAATCCAACTTCTCCATATATAGCGACACGGAGCGCAACAACGTAATAAAGAAGGCGTTTGCAGAGCTTGACTACGACGACGAAAAGCTTTTGAAAAGCGCGAAATACCACATAGGCAACGCGAAAATGCTCGGGCTCGACCCCGACCAATACGGCCGCAAATACGCGGGCGAGCGCGGCATTGACGACGTGGTGCTTATTTACGAGAAATACGACAACCATTTAAGGCGCAACAACGCGCTCGATTTCGACGATTTACTTCTCGAAACTCTGCGCCTTTTGCGCAGGGACAAGGAAACGCTTGACTACCTTTCGGACAAGTTCAGATACGTTTTGGTGGACGAGTTTCAGGATACCAACGCGGTGCAGTACGAAATAATAAAACTGCTTGCGTCCCGCCACGGCAACCTCTTCGCCGTCGGCGACGACGACCAGTCCATTTACGGCTGGCGCGGCGCGCAGATAGAAAACATTCTGCGGTTCGACAAGGACTTCCCCGCCGCAAAAATCTACAAGCTCGAAAGGAACTACCGCTCGACAAAAAATATATTAAAGCTCGCCAATTCCATAATCAGCTTTAACGCGCACAGGCACGGCAAAACGCTGTGGACGAACTCTGCCGACGGCGAAAAGCCCGCATATTATCAGGCCGAGGAAGAGGCGGGAGAGGCGCTTTACGCGGCGCGGATAATTTCGTCCGAGGTCGCGCGCGGCGCGAAATATTCGGATTTTGCGGTGCTTATGCGTATAAACGCGCTCACCCGCTCGTACGAGCAGGAGTTCACGAAATACGGCATACCTTACAAAGTTTTCGGCGGTTTCCGTTTCTTCGAAAGGCGCGAGATTAAGGACGTTCTGGCATATCTGAGGCTGATTTCCAACCCGTTCGACAGCGAGGCGGCGGAGAGGATAATAAACGTTCCCAAGCGCGGAATAGGCGGTAAAACCGTACAGGTTATGTCCGAGTACGCGCAGAGCACGGGGCTGTCGCTGTACGACGCCTGCGTGGACTGCGATATGCTGCCCGTGACTAAGGGCGCGAAAGAAAAGCTGGGCGGCTTTGCGGAGCTTATAAAACAACTTATAATAGGCGCGCAGGGCGCGCCCGTAAGCCAGCTTGTGCGCGACGTTCTGACGCTTGCAGACCTCAGGTCTGCCTACGACGACGGCACCGACGAGGGCGACGGCAAGCTTGCCAACCTCGACGAATTCGTCGCGTCCGTGGACGAGTTCTCGCGGCTCAACCCGCAGGCCACGCTGGACGAATATTTAAATCAGGTAACGCTTTCTTCGGATCTGGACGAGATGGATTCGTCCGACTACGTTACGCTTGCAACAATCCACGCGGTGAAGGGACTGGAATTTCCCAACGTATTTATATGCGGACTGGAAGAGGGCATAATGCCGTCCTCGCGCGCGGAGAACGAGGGGCAGGGGCTGGAAGAAGAGCGCAGGCTTATGTACGTTGCGATAACGCGTGCGGAAAAGAAACTGTATCTCACGCGCTCGAAATCGCGCTATCTTTACGGCCGCCGCGATCTGACAAAGCCCTCTAAATTCATACTCGAACTCGCGTCCGAACTGGGCGTTCAGGCCCGCAGCGCGGCGTATGCGCAGCCGCGGCAGGACGGATACCGTTTCTCGGGCAGGCAGTATTATCGGGACGATAGCGGTTACGAAAGCGATATCGCGCCGAAGACGGCGTCTTCGTTCAAACCGCAGTTCGGCGCGGCCGCGCCCAAAAAGACGGCGCAGACTTCTAAGTCGTACGCGGTCGGAATGCGCGTGCGGCACGGCAAGTTCGGCAATGGTATGGTCATTGCCGTTAAGAACGGCGGCGCGGTGATTAACGTGGCTTTCGAGGGGCAGGGAATAAAGGAGCTTTCCGCCGCGATAGCACCGCTTGAAATACTTTAAAAGTATACGGAGATTTTTATGGACAGAATGCGCTATTTGGTCGATACGCTCAACAGGTGGGCGCACGAGTATTACGTTTTGGATAATCCGTCCGTTCCCGACAGGGAGTACGACAGGCTTTACGACGAGTTGAAGGCGCTGGAAGAGCAAACGGGCAGGGTGGAGTTCGACAGCCCTACCAAAAGGGTCGGGGGAGAGCCCGTCAAAGCGTTTAAAAGGCACGCGCATATATCGCGGCTTTACAGCCTTGACAAGTCCGTTTCGTACGACGAGCTGGACGCGTTTTTCACGCGTATGGAAAAGGCGGCGGGCACTCCCGAATACACCGTGGAATACAAGTTCGACGGGCTTACTATGTGTCTTACGTACGACGGCGGGAAGTTCGTGCGCGCCACGACGCGCGGCAACGGCGTCGAGGGCGAGGACGTGACGGCGCAGTGTCTTACCATTAAAAGTTTTCCTTTGACGATAGAATATAAGGGACTTTTAGAAGTTCAGGGCGAGGCGGTTATCAGGCTGAGCGTGCTCGAAAATTATAACAAGACCGCAAAGGAACAGCTTAAAAACGCGCGCAACGCGGCGGCGGGGGCGATAAGAAATCTCGACCCGCGCATAACGGCGGAGCGCAAGCCCGAGATATTGTTTTATAACGTGAACTACTGCGAGGAAGATTTGTTGAGAACGCAGGAGGAGCATTTCGAATTTTTAAAGCGCAACGGTTTTAAGGTTTATCCCTTCCTGCGGGTTTGCAAAAGCAGGGAAGAGGCAAAGGCCGCAATCGAGGAAATCGAGGTCGGGCGGAAGAAACTGGACGTTCTGACGGACGGCGCGGTTATAAAGCTGAACGACTGTACGGTGCGCGAGGAGATAGGCTATACCGATAAATTCCCGCGCTGGGCTATGGCGTACAAGTTCGAGGCTGAGGAGAGCGTAACGACGGTAAAAGACGTTATATGGCAGGTCGGCAGGACGGGCAAGCTCACGCCGCTCGCGCTGGTGGAGCCCGTGGAACTTGCGGGTGCGACCGTCAGGAAAGCGACGTTAAACAACTTCGGCGACGTTCTGAGAAAGGACGTTAAGATAGGCAGCAGAGTGCTTATACGCCGCTCGAACGAGGTTATTCCCGAAATACTCGGCGCGGTGGAGCATACCGATGGCAGCGTTCCCGTGGAAAGGCCCGAAACCTGTCCGTATTGCGGTAGCGCGGTCGAGGAGGTCGGCGCAAACATATTCTGCCCCAACAGAATGTGCCGCCCGCGCATAGTCGGGAAGATGGAGCATTTCGCGCAGAAGGACGCGATGGATATAGATGGGCTGTCGGAAAAAACGGCGGGGCAGCTGTACGATACGCTGGGCGTGACTCGGTGCTCGCAGCTTTACGCACTGGACGCCGAGCGGCTTTCCAAGCTGGAAGGATTCAAGGACAAGAAAATAAAAAACCTGTTGTCCGCGCTCGAAAAGAGTAAGACGGTCCCGCTTGAAAGGTTTGTGTTTGCGCTCGGCATAGACGGCGTGGGCAAGGTCGCCGCAAAGGATTTGGCGAAGAGATACCAAAGCATAAAGTCGCTTTCCGAGGCGGGAAGAGAGCAACTTCTGGAACTGGAAAACATCGGCGAAGTGACGGCCGATACGATAGTCAACTGGTTTAAGGACGGCGAAAACGCGGCGGAAGTCAAAAGCCTTTTAGCCGCGGGAATAGCCCCGCAGATTACCGACAGGCAGACTCGCGGCGGCATATTCGCGGGGCAATTTGTGGTTCTGACCGGCACGCTGGAAACTATGAAACGCGCGGCGGCGCAAAAGCTTATAGAGGAGCGGGGCGGCGAATGCCAGAGCGCGGTAACCGCAAAGACGACGCTTGTCATAGCCGGCGAGGCTGCCGGCTCCAAACTGGAAAAGGCGCAAAAACTGGGCGTAAGGATAATCGACGAGCGGGAGTTCAAGGAGATGCTCGGGCTGTCTTAAAAACTCTTTTTAATAAATTCGCGCCCACACCTAAAAAAATTTAAAACTTTTTCATTAAATCCCTTGACAAATACCGTCGGGGGATTTATTATAGTATCAATATATGAATACATATTCATACAATAATAAAAAGAGAGGTAGTAAATGATAAAAGATATTTGCGATAACGAAGAAGAGCACGCGTCCCGCGTGCGGGCCGCTAAGGAGGGTATGCCTTCCGAAGAGCGGATAAATGAAATGTGCGCGGGGTTCAAGGTCATTTCGGAGCCGTCGCGCCTGAAAATACTGCTTGCGTTGCAGGGCGGCGAGCTGTGCGTGGAGCATATAACCGAGGCGGTGGGAGGAAACCAGAGCGCGGTTTCGCACCAGCTTAAAACGCTTAAAGACAACAAAATTATAAAAAGCCGCCGCAACGGCAAAAATATTTTATATTCGGTTTCGGACTGGCACGTTCTCACTATGATAGGCGTTGCGAAGGAGCATCTGGATTGCAATGAATAACGTATTTAAAATATGCGGGCTGGACTGCGCGAACTGCGCGCGGGAGCTGGAAGAGGAGCTTGCTAAAATTGACGGGGTAAAGTCCGCGTCGGTAGATTTTATGGCGCAGAAGGTCTATGTGGACTGCGACGCGCCCGCGCTTGAAAAGGCGAAAGCCGTCTGCAACGGGTTCGAAGAGGTTAAGGTCGTCGAAGAGCCGCCGCGCGGCGACGGCGAGAAAATAAAAATCAGCGGACTGTGTTGCGCCAACTGCGGCAGGGAGCTGGAAGAAATTTTAAACAAAACTCAGGGCGTGTCGGCCATCGTGGATTTTATGAATTCCGCCGTGGTTCTAAAAGCCGACTCTCCCGAGGCGAGGGAGCGCGCGCTGTACGAAATAACGCATTTCGAGGACGTTAAAATCATAGACGGGCGGCCGCCGAAAAAGTCGGTTTTCAGAACGCACCTTAAAGCCTCTATCTGCATAATAGTATCAATCGTTTTCTTCGTTCCCGCGTTCGTGCTGGATCTGACGGGGATTGCAGAAAGTGGCCTTCTGCCCCGTATAATAACCTATGCGCTGTTTACCGTCGCATATCTTTCGGTCGGGCACACAATACTATGGCAGACGCTTAAAAACATAGCTAAGGGCAAGATTTTCGACGAAAACTTTCTTATGACGATAGCCTCGCTCGGCGCGATTGCACTGGGGATATTCGCGGGCGACGGCTTTGCGGAAGGCGTTGCGGTAATGCTTTTGTATCAGATAGGCGAGCTGTTGCAGTCCGTAGCGGTGGGCGCGTCGCGCAATTCCATTTCCGCGCTTATGGACCTGAAAAGCGAAACCGCAACATTGGTGGAAAACGGCGTTCAGCGCGTAATATCCCCCGACGAACTTAAAATCGGCGACATAATCGTTATCAAAGCGGGCGAGAAAGTGCCCGCGGATTGCAGGATAACCGAGGGCGAAAGCTCGCTCGATATGAAAAGCCTGAACGGCGAGCCTATGCCGCGCGACGTTAAGGCGGGCGACGAAATACTTTCGGGCAGTATCAACCTGTCGGGCGTGATATATGCCGAGGTTATACGCGAATATAAAAACTCCGCGGTGTCGAGAATTCTCGAACTCGTCGAAAACTCCACGGCTAAAAAAGCCAAGCCCGAAAAGTTTATAAGCAAGTTCGCAAAATACTACACGCCCGCGGTGTGCATTGCGGCCGCCGTGGTCGCCGCGGTAGTTCCTACGATAATATGCGCCGTTCAATCCTCTTTCGTCTGGGCGACGTATGCGCAGTGGATATACAAAGCGCTCGGCTTTCTCGTAATATCCTGCCCGTGCGCGCTCGTCATTTCAGTGCCGCTGTCGTATTTCGGCGGCATAGGCAGGTGCGCGAAATTCGGTATTCTCGTCAAGGGCTCAACCTGTCTTGACGAGCTTGCAACCGCAACCGTTGCGGCGTTCGACAAGACGGGCACTATTACCGAGGGCGCGTTCTCGGTCAAAAGCTATACCGACGAAAAAACGTTAAAGCTTGCGGCCTGTGCGGAGCGGTATTCCTCGCACCCCGTTTCGGCGGCGTTTAAAGATATAGACTGCGAAGAGGCGACGGACGCGGAGGAGATAGCGGGCAGGGGCGTAAAGTGCGTGCTCGGCGGCAAAACTCTGCTTTGCGGCAACGCGAAACTTCTTGAAGAAAACGGCGTGGAGTTCGCCGAAAAACAGAGCGTTTCCACGCTTGTCTACGTCGCTCACGGCGGAGAATACGTCGGGGTAATCGAGATTGACGACCGCGTTAAAGAGGGCGCGGCGGAGGCGATAAGACAGCTCAAAGCTCAGGGCGTAACCTATACCGAAATGCTTACCGGCGACGGTGCGGCGAGGGCTGAAGAGGTCTCGCGCGTCGCGGGGCTGGACGGGTTCAGGGCGGGACTATTGCCCGACGAAAAGCTTGCCGCGGCCGACAGCCTGAAACAAAGAGGCAAGCTCATATACGCTGGCGACGGCATTAACGACGCGCCCGTTATGACCGCGGCGGACTGCGCCGTGTCAATGGGAAAGGTCGGTTCGGACGCGGCTATCGAGGCTAGCGATATAGTGCTTGTTTCGGATAATCTCGCGCTGCTGCCCAAGGCGAGAAAGGTCGCGCGCGGCACGCGCGGGATAGTTATGCAGAACATAGTCGTTTCGCTGTTTATAAAGGTTGCGGTTATGGCGCTCGACCTCGCTATACCGGGGTTCCCGCTGATAGTGTCCGTAATTGCGGACGTGGGGGTTATGCTGCTCGCGGTAGTGAACGCAATGCGCACGGCGCTGATAAAGTAAGCCGCTGCCTTGCCGCATAAAAAAAATTTGACAAAAATCGACAAACGCCTTTCAAACGTTTGCCGATTTTTTATATTGTGTGATACAATGTGAAAAACAAGTGAAAACCCCCGCGGGGGTCGTTTGCTTTTCCAAAGCAAACGGTTTCGCTTAACAGAAAATTTTTATGGAGGTCACTTTAATGAGTGAAGAAACAAAAGAAGAGCAAGTTTCCGAACCCGTTACCGAGCCCGTACAGGAAGTTACGGACGACGGCGCGGCGGTTGCGGAACAGCAGAGCCCCTACAAAGGTTTTTTCGGGAAAGTGGACAAGTACTTCGGCATAACGAAAGCTAAGTCGAATTACAAGACCGAAATTATCGCGGGTCTGACGACGTTTATGACGATGGTTTACATACTTATAGTCAACCCGTCGTTCTTCTCGTTGATACCCGGTGTTTCTTTCGGCGCGTCCTATATCGCAACGGCAATCGGCGCGATAGTCGGCACGTTGCTTATGGCGTTCTTTGCGAGAATGCCTCTGGCGCAGGCCTCGGGTATGGGCGTGAACGCGTTCGTCGTCTATACGCTGGTTTTAAACGGCGCCGGGCTTACTTACGCAAACGCAATGGTGTTTACTCTGCTTGACGGTATAATTTTCGTTATCCTCACCGCAACGGGTCTGAGAAAACAAATCTTCAACGCAATCCCCGAAGAGGTGCGCAAAGCCATTAACGTCGGCCTCGGCCTTTTCATAGCTTACATCGGTTTCCAGAACGCGGGCTTTATCGTCAACGACGACGCTACGCTTACCGACATTGTTTCGTTCAACGTTCTCGGCCTCAACAAGTTCGTTTATTTCGACGCGGTTGCAGGCGGTTTCAGGGGTATGTTGCCCGCGCTGACGGTAATCCTCGGCGTAATCGCAATCGCCGTTCTTGCAAAGAGAAACATAAAGGGCGCAATCCTCTGGGGCATTCTCGGTTCCACCGCGCTGTACTACGTTCTTGCAGGCATAGGCTACGCCTGCGGCAGCGAGGGCTGCAAAGCAATCTTCAACTCGATTGTGTTCGACAATCCTTTTACGGCGTTCTCCGACTGGGGCGTACAGTCCGCGGGTAAAGTGTTCTACGAGGGCTTTGATTTCTCGGGATACCTCGCCAACAACTCGGCGGGCCAGCTCGTCCTCCTGCTTGTGACGACCGCGCTTTCGCTGTGTATGCTCGATATGTTCGATACGCTCGGCACGCTCTACGGCGCGTGCGAAAAGGGCGGCCTCCTCGATAAGGACGGCAACCCCCTCAATATGAACAAGTGTATGCTTTCCGACGCTATCGCAACCTGCGCGGGCGCAATGGCGGGCACTTCCACCGTAACCACGTTCGTAGAATCCTCCGCGGGCGTTGCGGCAGGCGGTAAAACGGGTTTCACCGCTCTCGTCGTAGGTCTGTGTTTCCTTATCGCAATGTTCCTCAGCCCTATCGCAAGGTTAATCCCTTCCGCGGCTACGGCTACGGCGCTTGTCTGGGTCGGCGTGCTTATGATGAGCTCCGTTACCAAAATCGAGTGGACCGACCCCGCAAAGGCGTTGCCCGCATTCCTCACCGTTGCAATTATGGCGTTCGGTTACGAAATTTCCTACGGTATCGGTATCGGTATCATTTCCAGCGTAATCGTAAGAGTATGCACGGGCAAGATCAAGACCGTCAGCATTGTCACCTGGATAATCGCGGCGTTCTTCCTCGCAACCTTCATTCTTACCCACTGATTTAAAAAATATTTAAGCCGCCGCTTGAAAAAGCGGCGGCTTTATGTTACAATGAATTTAAGACAAATTACGAGAGGTGAAATATGCTTGAAAAATACATACGGGCGGCAAGGCGCGAAACCAAGGCCGACCTCGTTTTAAAAAACGCCGCCTACGTCGACGTGTTTACGGGTAAAGTAAAGAGGGGCGACATAGCGGTCGTCGGCGAAAAAATAGTCGGCGTCGGCGAATACGACGGCGTGAAGGAGCTTGACTGCTCCGCGCTTACCGTTGTGCCCGGCTATATCGACGGCCACGTCCATATCGAGTCCTCGCAGCTCTCGCCAGAGGAGTTCGCGTCGCTCATAGTCCCGCGCGGAACGACGACGATAATCGCCGACCCGCACGAGATAACCAACGTATGCGGTATGGCAGGCTGCGAGTACATAGCCAAAGCCTCGGAAAGCGTTCCGCTGGACGTTAAAATCCAGTTGCCGTCCTGCGTGCCCGCAACGCCGTTCGAAACAAGCGGCGCGGTGCTCGGCGGCAAGGACGTGGAGGAAAACATAGTAAAGGACTACATCTTCGGCCTCGGCGAGTTTATGAACTATCCGGGCGTGTTATTCTGCGACAACGACGTTATCAGAAAGCTGGAAGCCGCGCACGCCGCGGGTAAGGTGATAGACGGTCACGCGCCCGCAGTTTACGGCAACGATTTAAACGCGTATCTCTGCGGCGGCATAACCACCGACCACGAGTGCGTAACTCCCGAAGAGATAGAGGAGAAAATTTCAAAGGGTATGTACGTGCATATCCGCCACGGCTCGTCCACGCAGAACCTGTCCAACGCGAAGATGATGACGGCGGAAAATATGCGCCGTTTCATTCTCTGCACGGACGACAGGCACGCCGCAGACCTCAAAGAAAAGGGTCATCTGGACGACGCGCTGCGCCGCCTTGTCGCGGACGGGATCGACCCCGTGCGCGCGGTGACCTGCGCGACTTTGAACGCGGCGGAGTGCTACGGCCTTAAATTCCGCGGCGGTATCGCGCCGTTCTGGCTTGCCGACCTCGTCGCGGTGGACAACCTTAAAAACTTCAACGCGCAGTACGTTATTAAAGACGGCAAGCTCGTCGCCGAAAAGGGCAAGCCGCTTTTCGATACTTCCAAACGCTACCTGCCCGAAAACGTTTTAAACACCGTGCACGTGAAAACGCTTGCCGCGGACGATTTCGTTTTGAAAATCAACAGCGACAGGGCCAAGGCTATGACGATAGAGCCGGGCGGGGTCGTTACGGGCTGCGAGATTGTGGACGTAAGGCACGAAAACGGCGACGTGGTAGTCAAGGGGACAGACCTTCTCAAACTCGCCGTCGTCGAAAGGCATAAGATGACGGGCAATATCGGCAAGGCGCTCTTCAAGGGCTACGGACTGAAAGGCGGCGCGCTCGGCATAACTATCGCGCACGACTCGCACAATATAATTCTGCTCGGCGACGACAATAAGGCTATGGCGGACGCGGCAAACAGGCTCAGGGAGATAGGCGGCGGTATGGTGCTTGTGGACAGCGCAAAGGGCGAGATACATTCGCTCACGCTCGATATCGGCGGGCTTATGTCCTCGCGCGACGCGGAAAGCTTACAGCGCGACTCCCGCGCGCTCATTGAACGGGCGCACGCGCTCGGCGTCAAGCGCGAGTACGAGGCGTTTATGTCGCTCGCGTTCCTGTCGCTTGCGGTAATACCCAAGCTCAAAATAGTCGACAAGGGCCTCTTCGACGTGGGAAAATTCGCCTTTACGGATATAGAGGCGTAAATAAGTTTTATCGTTAGGCGCGACCGCATTTGCGGCCGCGCCTTATTTTATAACTTTATTTGTCGGAGGGCGGATATCTGTCGGGAATATCCGTTTCGCCCAGCAGATAGTCTATGCTTGTGTTGTAAAATCTCGCAAGTTTTATAAGTATGTCGGTGGGAACGTCGTTCTCCCCCGTTTCGTATTTGGAATATCCCGTTTGCGACATTCCAAGCATTCTTGCCACCTGCGTCTGGTTCATATCGTTGTCTTCGCGCAGTTCACGTATTTTTCTGTACATATTGCTTTTTCCTGTAAAGTTTTTAATTGAGTATAAATTTTATGGGGAATTTAGTTGACATTTAACCTGAAACAGGTTAAGATAATATACGCGAATGCAATATTCGACAAAAAAAACAGGAGAACAATATGGGAAGGTATGTAGAAAACAATCTGGGTAAAAACGAAGTTATCGTAAAGAAAGCGGACAGAAACGCGCTGTTTCTTTTAAGCGCCTGGCTTAAAGGAATATTGCTTTGCTGGCTTTTGTTTATTCCTACGATAAAGGCGATAATCGCGACGATACAGTTCAACCACGTTGAGCTGGCTGTAACCAGCAAGCGAGTAATCGGGAAAACGGGCGTTGTTAATACCCAGTCTATGGACGCGGCGCTCAACAAGGTTCAGAACGTAAGCGTTACGCAGAAGCTTTCGGGCAAGATTTTTAATTTCGGCGTAGTTGCGATAAACACGGCGGCTGGCGAATACAAATTCGGCGCGATTAAAAATCCCGAATCGTTCAAGGGTATACTTATGGCGCAGATAGACCAGTTCGAGGAAGACCGTCTTACCCAGCAGGCGAACCAGATGGCACAGGCTATGGCGTCGGCAATCAACAAATAATTATGCTGAGGGAGAGGGTAAAGATCGACGAACACATAATTATCGAGGCCAAAATAAGCAAGGCGGCCATAATTATGGACTGGTTGTTATTTCCTTTTATACTGCTGCTGTTTTTCGTTACGGTGTGCATACCCGTGCTGTACGGCATTTATTCGGACGTGCAGAAGTTGCAGGACGTTGCGGAAATGCTGGGTGTGGAGGATATAAATTTTACCGACCTCGTCGCGAATATGACGGCGGTTTTCGGGCTGCCTAAGTTTGTCAAGATAATACTCGGCTGTATGGTCGGTCTGCTGTTTTTGTGCTGGTTTATATGGGCGTGCGTAAAGACAAGGCTGCATTTCGGTTACGGGCTTATCGCAACCGACGAGCGCATTCTTCTGTCGTCCAAGGGCGAGTATCTCGAAAGCGAGTGGGAGGGCGTTAAAAACGTGTTTGCGGAGCAGTCGCTCTGGGGCAAGATTTTCGGTTACGGAAACATAACCGTTCACACGGGCCGCGGCGTGCTTACCGTCAAAAGCGTAACTTCGCCGATAAAAGTCAAAAACGAGTTCTATTTCCGCATTCAGGATACTGCCGCGTAACACAACCGGATACCGACAGGCCGCCGTTCCAAACGGCGGCCTGTCGCATTTTAAGGAAACCGCGCAAAGTTTTGCGCGGTTTTGTATTTATTTACCAAAAAATTTCAATTTTTTTAAAAAAACAATTTTACATATCCGACAAAATATAGTACAATTGATAGAGATTATTCTAAAATGAATAATTATAGCTAAAAGCGGCGGGCTTTTACCGCCGAAATATAAAAAATACGGTTTTCGTCAATAACGCAAAAGCCGCAAACGGAGTTGTCTTATGGGACTTGTAAAATATATCCTCGGTTCCGATTCCAGAAGGAGCCTTAAAAAACTTAACAAACTCGCCCTCCAGGTCGAGGCGCTGGAACCTAAGTACGCCGCTATGAGCGACGAAGAGTTGAAGGGCCAGACCGCGATTTTAAAGGACAGGCTCGCAAAGGGCGAAACGCTCGACGATATTCTTTTCGACGCGTTCGCCGCGCTCAGGGAGGCGAGCTGGCGCGTGCTTAAAATGAAACATTTCCACGTCCAGATAGTCGGCGGCATATGCCTGCATCAGGGCCGTATCGCCGAAATGAAAACGGGTGAAGGTAAAACGCTCGTTTCCACACTGCCCGCGTATCTCAACGCGCTGTCGGGCAAGGGCGTGCACATCGTCACCGTCAACGACTACCTCGCAAAGCGCGACGCGGAGTGGATGGGTAAAGTGCATAAGTTTATGGGCCTCACAGTCGGCGTCGTCGTGCCCGGTATGGACGACGACGTTAAGAAAAAGGCGTACGCCTGCGATATTATTTACGCAACCAATAACGAGCTGGGTTTCGACTACCTGCGCGACAACCTCAAAACCTCCATACCTTCAATGGTGCAGAGGGAGCTCAACTACTGTATTATCGACGAGGTTGACTCCATTCTCATAGACGAGGCGCGTACGCCGCTTATCATTTCGGGTAAGGGCGGCGAAAGCTCTAAGATGTACGAGGACGTGGACAAGTTCGTCCGCACGCTGTCGGGCGGGTTTGACGACGACAAGAAGGACGCGGAGAAAAAGACCCCGTCCAAAAAGAAGAAGGAGTACAGCGAGGACGAAAAGGCGGCGCAGGAAAAGCTTGCCGCGATTCTCCGCGAAATGGAGAACTGGGACTATATTATCGACCGCAAGGACAAGTCGGTTACCATAACCGAAAAGGGCGCGGAGAAGGCCGAAAGGTTCTTCAATATCCCCAACCTCGGCGATATAGAGAACGCGGATTTAAACCACCATATACAGCAGGCGCTCAAAGCGCACGAACTGTTTAAGCGCGACGAGGACTATATCGTTTCGGACGACGGCGAAATTCTTATCGTCGACGAGTTCACGGGCCGTGTGCTCAACGGCAGAAGGTATTCGGACGGACTGCATCAGGCCATCGAGGCCAAGGAAAAGGTCAAGGTCAAGGACGAAAACAAGACGCACGCCACCGTTACGTTCCAGAACTATTTCAGGCTTTACAACAAGCTGTCGGGTATGACGGGAACGGCGAAGACCGAAGAGGACGAGTTCAGGACTATTTACTCTCTGGACGTTGTCGAGATACCCACCAACCGCCCCGTTATGCGCGTGGATTATGCGGATATGATTTATTCCACCGTCGAGGGCAAGAAGAAGGCTATCGTCAACGAGGTTGTAGAGAGGCACGCGAAGGGACAGCCTATTCTTATAGGTACGGTCACCGTCGACAAGTCGGAGGAGATTTCAAGGCTTTTGCGCAGGAACGGCGTCAAGCATAATATCCTCAATGCTAAGAACCACGAGCGCGAGGCCGAGATTGTCGCTCAGGCGGGCAGGTTCGGTGCGGTTACTATCGCGACCAATATGGCGGGACGTGGAACGGATATTCTGCTCGGCGGCAACCCCGAGTATCTGTCCAAGAAACGTATGCGCGAAGAAGGGTTCGAGCACGAGATGATTGAAACGGCTATTTCGTATGCCGACAGAGAGTTTACCGAGGAAGAGCAGGCGGCAAGGCAGAGGTATGCCGAGCTTTACGCAAAATTCAAGGCGGAAACGGACGCGGAGAAGGAGCAGGTCGTGGCCGCGGGCGGTCTTTGCATACTGGGCACGGAACGGCACGAGTCGCGCCGTATCGACAACCAGTTGCGCGGACGAAGCGGACGACAGGGCGACAAGGGCGATTCGATTTTCTTCATTTCGCTCGAAGACGACCTCGCAAAGCGTTTCGGCGGCGAGAGTATGAAACGCCTTTACAATATTTTCAAAATCGAAGAGGACCAGTGCTTGCAGTCGAAAATGCTTTCGCGCAGTATCGAGAACGCGCAGAGGGCTATCGAGGGCAGGAACTTCGGCATAAGAAAGCATACCCTTCAATACGACGAGGTTATGAACGAACAGCGTAAGACCATTTACGCCGAGCGTCTTAAAGTTCTCAAAGGCGAGAACGTTCACGACCAGATGCTTAAATTTATTCCCGACTATGTCGCAAAGGTCGTGGGCGAAACGGTAAATACGGACGCTATGCCCGAAAAGTGGGACGAGAACGCTTTGAACGAGGCGCTCGCACAGCGCGTTTATCCCGACGAGTGCACGTTCGTAATCACTCGCGAGATGCTTGAAAAGTGGGATTACGAATACGCTATCGATAAAATTTCCAAGGAAGTTATCAAGGCATACGAGCAGAAGATAGAAAATATCAGGATAGAAACCAACGGGCAGGTAGATTATTACCAGATCGAGCGCAACGAACTTCTTCGCGGCGTGGACAGGAACTGGATCGACCATATCGACGCTATGGACCAGCTGAGGAAGGGTATCGGCCTGCGCGGTTACGCACAGCAGGACCCCGTAATCGCGTATAAGCAGGAAGGTTTCCAGATGTTTGACGAAATGATTGACCGTATCAGGACGGTTACCATTTCCAGACTTTTGAAAGGCAGAATAGTCCGCGTACAGCAGGGCAGGCCCGCGCCCATACAGCGCGTTGCGCCTATGAACGCGTCCGTTGCGGAACGCGCCAAGCAGGTTGCCGAGCAGCGCGCGGCCGAGCAGCCCGAAAGCGGCGCCTCTCCCGCACCCGTTGAGAGCGCGGCGCCCGCGGCAAGCGCGCCCGTTATAGGCGACGCGCCCAAGTCCCCCACGGATTTGATGGCGAACATCGGCGGCAAGGCTCAGCCTCAGGTCGCGTCCAAAAATTCCAAGGTTGGCAGGAACGACCCCTGTCCCTGCGGCAGCGGTAAAAAGTATAAAGACTGCTGTTACTGGAACGACCATAAATAATTAAGGCGGCGGCGTGACTGTCACCCCATATATTCTAAAAACGGAAGGTTTATGTTTAAGGCAGACGATTACAGATTAAGATTAAAAACTTTATCGGATACTCTTTCGGAGGCGAAATACGCCCTCGATATAGACAATTTGGGCGAAAAGCTTGCCGCGCTCAAAAAGGAGCAGGAAGACCCTTCCGTGTGGCAGGATCTGGAGAAATCCAAGCGCGTGGGCAGGGAGATAGCCGCGGTTGAAAATAAGATAAACTCCTACGAAAAGGGCGCGACCGCGCTTGCGGACGCTTTTGCGTTTATCGACCTTATCGAGGAGGCGGACGACGAAAGTCTTATTCCCGAGCTTGAAAATATGATAGCCGCCGCCGAGGACGACATAGAGCAAATGCGTATACGCGCTTTGCTCCGCGGCAATTACGACGGCAACAACGCTATTTTGAACCTCCACGCAGGCGCGGGCGGAACGGAGGCTTGCGACTGGACGCAGATGCTTTACAGAATGTATACGCGGTATTGCGAGCGGTCGGGGTTCAAGGTAACCGAACTCGACTTTGAGGACGGGGACGAGGCGGGGCTTAAAAGCGTGTCTTTCAGGGTAGAGGGCGAAAACGCCTACGGCTTTCTGAAAGCGGAAAAGGGCGTGCACAGGCTTGTGCGCATTTCTCCTTTCGACTCCAACAAACGCCGCCACACATCTTTTGCGTCGCTTGAAGTTATGCCCGAGGTAGACGACGACAACGAGGTCGAAATAAAGGACGAGGATATAAGAATAGACGTTTACCGCTCGTCGGGCGCGGGCGGACAGAAAGTCAACAAGACCGAAACCGCGATAAGGATTACGCATTACCCCACGGGCATTGTGGTAACCTGCCAGAACGAGCGCAGTCAGCTCCAAAACAAGGAAATGGCTTTCCAGTATCTTCGGGCCAAACTCATAGAAAGACAGATTGCCGACCGCGAGGCGGCCGACGCCGAGCTTAAAGGCGAAATCAAAAAAATCGAGTGGGGCAGCCAGATACGTTCCTACGTATTTTGTCCTTACACGCTCGTCAAGGACCACCGTACGGGCTACGAAAACACCAACGTGCAGGCGGTTATGGACGGCGATATTCAGGGATTTATAATAGACTATTTAAAGAAAACCATTTAACGCGCAATTCGGCGCGGACGGAGTTTTATTATGGCACTCGATATTAACACCGCGGGTTGCGAACTGGTCAAAGCCGTTTTGTCGCTTTACCGTTCGGCTAAATATTTCCGCGAAAAGGAAGTTCTTGCTACTATGCTTTTGGACCGCGCTATCGAGGCGGGGCGGCTTACCAACGAGGTCGGTCTGTGCGAAGAAAGCGAGGAGAGCGGGTATGCAAAGCGCGCGCTCGAAGAACTCAGCAAAGCTATGTTTGCGCTTAAACTTATGGCCGAGGACTGCGTTTATCCCCAGCGCAAAGTCCAGCCGGTCGCGGCGCTCGGCGAAGAGCTTAAAGCTTTATTGAAACTATACGTAAAAGAGGAAGAAAAGCCTTTGCCGCCCGCACAGCCCGTGCCTCGGGACGATAACGAACAGCTCACAATCCCCGTCGAAAACGACGGCGGGTTTAACGACGTGTATACCGGTAAAGTATAAATTAAGCGGCGGGGAGTCCGCCGTTTTTGAATTATGTACGGCAATTTTAAATTAAAAGAGAATCCCGTAATCCTCGGCATAGAGTCGAGTTGCGACGAAACCGCGGCGGCGGTAATACGCGGCAGAACGCTTTTGTCAAGCGTAATCTTCTCGTCCGCGCCCGAGCAGGCTAAGTACGGCGGGGTGGTTCCCGAAATAGCCTCCCGCGCCCATACCGACTTTGTGGACGAGGCCGCGGCCAAAGCGCTTGCGGACGCGGGGCTGGAATATCGTAATATCGACGCGGTGGCGGTTACCTACGGCGCGGGACTTTTGGGCGCGCTGCTTGTCGGGCTGTCGTTCGCGAAAGCGCTTGCATACTCTCTAAACGTTCCGCTGTTGGCGGTAAACCATATCCGCGGCCACCTTGCGGCCGCATATCTCACGGACGGGCAGTTGCGGCCGCCGTACGTAACGCTTCTGGCAAGCGGCGGGCACACGGCCGTTCTTCATACAAAATCGTATACCCAGTTCGAGGTGCTCGGCGCCACGTCGGACGACGCCGCGGGCGAGGCTTTCGACAAGGTTGCGCGCGTTCTCGGCTTGCCGTATCCGGGCGGGCCGAACGTGCAGAGGCTTGCGGAGCGGGGCAGGGCGGAAATTGCGTTCCCGTCCGCGCTAGTCAAAAACAGCGCGAAAATGCAGTTTTCTTACAGCGGGCTTAAAACCTCTGTCATAAACTACTGTCACAACATAAGCCAGAAGGGCGCACAGCTTAACGCCGCGGACGTTGCGGCCTCGTTCCAGCGCGCCGCGATAGACCCGCTGGTCAAAAAGACCGTTGAAAGCGCCGTTAAACTTGGCGTGGACACGGTTACGGCGGGCGGAGGAGTGGTTGCGAACGCCTATTTAAGGTCTTCGCTTACGGACGAATGCCGCCGCGCGGGGTTGAGGCTTGTTTTGCCCGAAAAGATTTATTGCACGGACAACGCGGCTATGATTGCCGCCGAAGGGCTTGTACAGTACGAACAGCGCAATTTTGCGGGGCTTGACCTCAATGCCGCCGCGCATATCCCGCTGGTTTAATCCGCAAGGCGGGTAAACGCATATTAAAAACTTTTAATTTACGGAGCTTTTATGTATAAGAAAGTGGACACTTCCCTCAACTTTGTGGAAAGGGAAAAGGAAGTAATTAAATTCTGGAAAGACAATAAGATTTTCGAGCAGAGCGTTTCAGAACGCGAGGGCGGGGAAGAGTTCTCGTTTTATGACGGGCCGCCCACGGCCAACGGCAAGCCGCATATAGGCCATATTTTAACGCGCGTTATGAAGGATATCATACCGCGCTACAAGACAATGAAAGGCGGCCACGTTTTAAGGAAAGCGGGCTGGGATACGCACGGTCTGCCAGTAGAGCTGGAAGTGGAAAAATCGCTCGGGCTGGACGGTAAACAGCAGATAGAGGGCTACGGAATAGAGCCGTTTATAAAGCAGTGCAAGCAGTCCGTATGGAAATATAAGAGCGAGTGGGAAAAGATGTCCGACAGGGTTGGCTACTGGGTGGATATGGACAACCCTTACGTCACTTACGACGATAATTATATCGAGTCCGAGTGGTGGGCGCTTAAACGTATGCACGAGAAAGGCCTGTTGTACAAGGGCCATAAAATCGTTCCGTATTGCCCGCGTTGCGGCACGGCGCTGTCCTCGCACGAGGTTGCGCAGGGCTATAAAAACGTTAAGGAGAACTCAGCGGTCGCGCGGTTCAAGGTCAGAAACGGCGAACGCCGCTATATCCTTGCCTGGACGACCACGCCCTGGACCCTGCCTTCCAACGTTGCGCTGTGTATGAATCCCGACGAAACATACGTGGAGATTGAGTCCGACGGAGAAAATTACATTCTCGCCGAGGCGCTCGTTTCCAAGTATTTCGAGGAATATAAAGTTGTCTGCTCCAAAAAGGGCAGGGACTGGGAAGGGCTGGAATACGAGCCGTTGTTTGCGCAGACCTCCGCGGAGATAAAGCGCATATCGCCCGCAAACGCGATACCCAAAGCGCACTTCGTAGTATGCGACGGCTACGTCACTATGTCCGACGGCACCGGCGTAGTCCATATCGCGCCCGCGTTCGGCGACGACGACTACAAGGTCGGTAAGCGTTACGGCCTGCCCGTCGTACAGCTTGTGGACGAGCGCGGCTGTTTCGACAAACGCTTTGAAGAGCTTGACGGCGTGTTTGCGAAAAAAGCCGATAAACGCATTCTCGAAATGCTTACCGAAAAACAGCTGTTGTTTAAAACCATACCGTTCGAGCACGATTATCCGCACTGCTGGCGTTGCGACACGCCGCTGTTGTATTACGCGAAATCGAGCTGGTTTATAGAGGTAACCAAGGTCAAGGACGAGATAATCGCCGCCAACCGCTCCGTAAACTGGATGCCCGAAACCATTAAAGACGGCAGAATGGGCAATTTCCTCGAAAACGTTATCGACTGGGGGCTTTCGAGGGACAGATACTGGGGCACTCCCTTGCCCGTCTGGGTATGTCCCGACTGCGGCGAAATCGAGGTCATAGGCTCCAAAGCTGAACTCAAAGAAAAGTGCGGCGTCAAGGGCGATATAGAACTTCACCGCCCCTATCTCGACAACCTGACCTGCAAGTGCGGCAAGTGCGGCGGCAGTATGAAACGCACTCCCGAAGTTATTGACTGCTGGTTCGACTCGGGCTCTATGCCGTTCGCGCAGTATCATTACCCGTTCGAAAACAAGCAGGTTTTCGAAAAGACTTTCCCCGCCGACTTCATATCCGAGGCGGTGGACCAGACGCGCGGCTGGTTCTATACCCTGCTTGTAATCAACACCATACTTTTCGGCAAGGCGCCGTTTAAGAACTGTATAGTTCTGGGCCACGTCAACGACAAGAACGGAATAAAGATGTCCAAGCACAAGGGCAACGTTGTCGACCCGTGGAGCGTGCTCGACAAACAGGGCGCGGACGCGGTGCGCTGGTATTTCTATACCTCGTCGGCACCGTGGCTGCCCTCGCGGTTTTCCGAAGAAACCGTTTCGGAGGCACAGCGCAAGTATATAGGCACGCTGTGGAACACGTACGCGTTCTTCGTGCTGTATGCGGGTATCGATAAGTATAATCCCGCGGAGTACAGCCTCGGTAAGTGCAGGCTGTCCGTTATGGATAAGTGGATACTTTCAAAGCTCAATTCGCTTGTCAAGCTTGTGGACGAGAGCCTTGAAAGATACGAGATATTCGAAAGCGCGCGCGCATTGCAGGACTTTGCGGACGTTCTTTCAAACTGGTACGTGCGCCGCGGGCGGGAGCGTTACTGGGGCGCGGATATGACCGAGGACAAGGCCGCGGCCTATACCACGCTGTATACGGTGCTTGTCACGCTTGCCAAGCTTACCGCGCCGTACACGCCGTTTATTTCCGAAATGATGTATCAGAACCTTGTGCCCGCGTTCTTTAAGGGCGCGCCCGCAAGCGTTCATCTCTGTCCGTTCCCCGCGGTTGAAACAAAGTATATAGACAAAACTCTCGAAGAGGGAATGGAAAAGGTTCTGGATATAGTCGTTCTCGGCAGGGCGGCAAGAAATTCGGGCAACCTCAAAAACCGCCAGCCGCTTGCGGAAATGGTGGTCGTGTCAAATAAACCCGTAAATCTTTCCGAGGAGGAGCGGGCGATAGTTCTTGACGAGCTGAACGTCAAATCCTTCCGTTTCGCGGACGACGCGGAAAAGTACGTCAGCTATAAGCTCAAACCCCAGCTCAAAACGCTCGGCCCCAAGTACGGTAAAAAACTGGGCGCGATTACCGCGTTCTTAAACGGCTGTAACGCGAAAGAGGTCGTAAACGCGGTCAAGGGCGGCGGAACGTACGAAATCGCGGGCGAGGGCGTAATTTTAAAACTCGAAGACTTGCAGGTGTTTACCGAAAGCGCAAACGGCTTTATCGCCGCAGAGGACGGCGGGATTACCGTCGCGCTGGATACGCGCCTTACCGACGCGCTCATTGACGAGGGTATCGCGCGCGAGCTTGTTTCCAAGATACAGAATATGCGTAAGGACGCGGGGTTTGAAGTTACCGACAGGATAGACGTATATTTCAGCGCGGAGGGCCGTGCGCGCGGCGTGCTTCTGGGCGGCGGGATAGCGAAGGACGTTCTCGCGGAGAGCATAACCGAGGGCGCCGCCGAGGGCTATACCAAGGAGCAGAACATCAACGGCGAACGCGTCGTCGTCACGCTTGTCAGAAAGTAATACTCATTAATCGTATAAAACGCTCATAGGTTATTCTATGAGCGTTTATAATTTAAAGGCGGGCGAGAGCGCGCGCATAGTTAAGATAAATGTGACGGGTAACGCGGCGGTAAGGCTGAACTCGCTCGGCGTGGCCTGCGGAAAAGAGGTCACGGCGCTTGCGTTTTCGCTGTTTAAAAGCAGCGTGCTTATCGGTTGCGGCGCCGTTCGGCTGGGGCTGAGGAAATCGCTGGCGGAGCAGATAGAGGTGGAGCCGTGCGCCTGAGATTAAAGAGCGCGCATTTAAGCGCGGCGGTAACAAAACGCGTGGTTCTCGCGGGCAATCCCAACGCAGGCAAGACCACGCTTTTCAACTCGCTTACCAAAAGCAACCTGCGCACGGGCAACTTCCACGGAGTTACGACTTCGCCGTCGGAAAAGACTGTCGGCGGCGTAACGTACGTGGACGCGCCGGGGCTGTACGCGCTTTCGGCGTATTCTATGGAAGAGGTTTCCGCCGCGGACGAGGTGAAAAACGCCGACATTATAATAAACGTTGCGGACTGTCTTACGCTTGAAAATTCGCTCAACCTCACCGAAAAGCTCATTTCAACGGGCAAGCCCGTTGTTTTGTATATAACGAAATACGACCGCCTGAAGCGCCGCGGCGGTCGGCTGGACGCCGATTTGCTTTCCAGAAAACTGGGCGTTCCCGTATACATATGCACGCCCAAGCAACTTAAAAAGCGGCTGGAAGACGTAAATTTCAATATAAAGCGCGAAAATTTAACTCTTTCGCAAGTATACTCTGCGGGTCGCGAGGGGCTGTCTAAGGCCGACAAGCTGTTTTATAACAGGTATTTCGCGCTCGCGTTCTTTATCGCCGCGATTGCCGCTATGTTTTTCCTCGCGTTCCACCCGCTTATGCCGGGCGCGCTTTTGAAAAATCTCACCGAAACGCTGGTCTGCGAAAAACTTGCGGACGCGGTATGCTCGAAAATGAGCAACGAGGCGGTAATATCTCTTTTGAAAGACGGCGTTCTCGGCGGCGCGGGCGGCGTGCTGTCGTTCATACCCCAGCTCGCCGTGTTATATCTTTTCCTTACGCTGCTCGACGAAAGCGGCGTAACCTCCGCGCTCGCGTTTGCAACCGACGGGCTTTTCGAACGCGTAAACCTGTCGGGCAGGGCGGCGTTTTCGCTTGTTTCGGGGTTCGGCTGTACTGCCGCCGCGATACTCACAACGCGCGGCTACGCGACCCGCGGCGCACAGAAACGCACCATCGCTGTGCTCCCGTACATTCCTTGCGGCGCGAAACTGCCCGTGTTTCTCACATTTCTCTCGCCGCTGTTTTCAAACCCGTTCCCCGCGATAACCTGCATTTACTTTGCTGGCGTGCTCACATCACTTCTTATCTCGCTGTGCTTAAAAGGCGGCAAGGAGGGGATGCTTTCGGAAGTCACGCCGATAGTAATCCCGCAGTTTACAACCGTATGTAAAAAGTTGTATTTTCAGCTCAAAGCGTTTATAATAAAGGTGGCGGGGATAGTAACCGTGTTTTGCGTTATAAGCTGGGTTATGTCGCACTATTCGTTTTCGTTCGCGTACGTTTCGCCCGAAGAGAGTATGCTCGCGCGGATAAGCCGACTGATTGCGCCCGTGTTTTATCCCGCGGGGATAACAGACTGGCGGCTTGCCTACGCCGCGCTTTGCGGGTTTATCGCCAAGGAAAACGTGGCCGCGACCGTCGCTATGCTAATGCCTGCGGGCACTGGGCTGGGGCTTGCCTCGTCAATGGCGATGTGCGCGTTTATCCTGCTCTGTCCCGCCTGCGTTTCCGCGCTTTCCGCCTCCTGCAAGGAAGCGGGGATAAAATTCACGTTGAAATGTCTTGTCGTACAGACCGCGCTGGCGTTTATCGGCGCGTACGCCGTACATCTTTTATCCAGTCTATGAAAATTTTCAAAGTTACCGAAGATAGCAATTTATCCGACTTCACTGACGCGGTCTATCCGCAGGGCTCGTTCTGTCTTGCGGCCCTTCTGCGCGCGAAAGACGTCAAAATCAACGGCGCGCGCGTAAACAAAAACACCGCGGTAAAGCGCGGCGACGAGGTTATATATTACACTACTTCAAAACAGGAGCAAAAGCCCTCGCACTCGGTCGTCTACGAGGACGAAAACGTACTTGTCGCGGACAAGCACTCGGGCGTGTCCAGCGAGGGGCTGTTGTCCGAACTTCGCGGCAAGGGCGAATACTACGCCGTGCACAGGCTGGACAGAAACACGCAGGGAGTTATCGTGTTTGCAAAGACCCCTGCTGCCGAAAAGGCGCTGCTTTCGGCGTTTAAGGAGCGGCGAATGAATAAAGTATATCACGCGCTCTGCAAAAACGCGTTCGCGCAGAAAAGCGGAACTTTGACCGCGTATCTCTTGAAAAATGCGGACGGTAGCGAAGTAAGGGTGTTTTCCTCGCCACGCGACGGCGCGGCGAAGATTGTTACCGAATACTTTGTCGAGCGCGAGCACGGCGATCTGGCGCTTGTTACAATAACTCTGCATACCGGTAAAACGCACCAGATACGCGCCCACACGGCCTTTATCGGGTGCCCCGTGTTAGGAGACGAAAAGTACGGCGACAGGGCTCTTAACGCAAAATACGCCGCCAAACGGCAGCGTCTTGTTGCTAAGCGTATAACGTTCGGCGCGGGCGGAGTTCTGAGCTACCTCGACGGCGCCGCGTTCGAAAGCGGATTCGGCCTCGAATTACCGCTTGTTTAAGGGGACGTATTCGCGCCTTGCCTGCACGCATTCGTAGGCGGGGCGTATTATTTTACCGCCGCAGACAAGCTCTTCCATACGGTGCGCGCTCCAACCCGCAATTCTGGCGATAGCGAAAAGCGGCGTATACAGCGCCTCGGGGAGATTGAGCATAGAGTAGACCAGTCCCGAATAAAAGTCAACGTTGGGGTTTACGGGTTTATTTATGTGTTTCTGCTTGCCGATAAGTTCGCTCGCGGCTTTCGCAACGTTTTCGTAAAGCTCGAAATCTTCTTCGCAACCCTTTTCTTCGGCCAGTTTCCCCGCGTAAAATTTAAGCACTTCCGCGCGCGGGTCGGAAACGGTATAAACCGCGTGGCCTATGCCGTAGACAAGCCCCGTTCTGTCGAACGCTTTCTTGTCGAGTATTTTGCGCACGTAATCGTATACATTGTCCTTTGTGCGCTTTTTCACGTTCTCCTTTATGTTCTGGAACATCTTCATAACCATAATGTTTGCGCCGCCGTGCTTGGGGCCTTTCAGCGACCCTAGCGACGCGGCCGTAGTGGAATATGTGTCCGTTCCCGTGGAGGTGGCGAGGTGGGTTGTGAAAGTGGAGGCGTTGCCGCCGCCGTGGTCGGCGTGTAGGGTAAGACATACGTCTAAAACCTTGGCCTCCAAATCGGAAAAGCGGGTGTCCTTTCTTAAAATGTGCAGTATGTTTTGCGCGGTCGAGTATTCCGCGACGGGTTTATGTATCACAAGCGAGCCGTCGTCCGTGTTATAGTAGCGGTACGCCCTGTACGAGTACGCCGAAATAAGCGGGAGCTGGGCTATCAGTTGCAGGCTCTGCCGCAAAACGTTGGTAACCGAAACGTTGTCGGGGTCGGGGTCGTAGCTGTAAAGATTGAGCACGCAGCGCGCAAGCATATTCATCATATCTTTCGCGGGCGATTTCATAACTATGTCGCGCACGAAGTATTTGGGCAGAGCCCTGAACTCGGAAAGCATTTCGCAGAACGCTCTCAGCTCGTTTTTATTCGGCAGTTTACCGAATAAAAGCAGATAAACGGTCTCTTCGAACCCGAAACGGTTTTCGGAGATGCAGTTTTTCACAAGCTCTTTTACGTCGTAGCCGCGGTAATGCAGGGTGCCCGCGATTGGTACGCGCGCGCCGTCTTTTGTTTCCCAGCTTGTAACTTCGGAAATTTCCGTAAGGCCGCACAGAACGCCCTTTCCCGTCTTGTCGCGCAAACCGCGCATAACCTCGTACTTTTCGTACATTTCGGGCGCTATGTTATTGTTTGCGGCGGTTATTTTCGCAAGCTCGGAAATAGCGTGCGAGTATTTTACTATAATGTCGGCCTCGTTGTAATCCATTTACACCTCCGTATTTGTTTTATTTTACCATACCGCGGGCGCGGTTGTCAATTTGAATACATATAAACCGTTTTACGCGCTTTAAAACGGTTTATAATAATTATAAATATTATCGCATTTTTCACTTAAAGGAGTAGTATGCAACAGGTTAAGCTTAATTCCGCGGACGGAAAACTTTGCTTTTCGCTTTCGGGCGAGATAGATTCCGCTACCAGCGAAGATTTTTACGCAGAGGTAAAGGCGGCGTACGTTCACGACAAAAAGGACGTGGAGTTCGACTGCGAGGCGCTGACTTTTATCGACAGCACTATGCTCGGCACGTTCGTCAAAATATTCAAGGAACTTAAAGCCGAGGGCTTTAAAATGTCGCTTGTGAACGTCAGGCCGAGAATAAGAAAACTTTTTGAAATCTGCTCGCTTGACACTATTATGGAGATAGGAAGATGAAAAGGTTTTGCGTTGAGTTCGATTTGAAGGACGTGGAATATATGACGGCCCTGCGCCTCGTCGCGGGCGCGGTCTGCTCCGCCGCTGACACCGACGTGGACGTGCTCGAAGATTTCAAGGTCTGCGTGACCGAGAGCGCGCTTATTCTCAAAAACGGCGGGTTTGAGAGCGTAAGGGCGGAATTCGACACCGAGGACGGCGTAAGCGTCAGCCTCGAAGGCAAAGGCGGCGCGGCCGCGGAGGGCGATTACGAGCTTTCGCTCGCGCTTATCGGCGCGCTTGTGTCAAAGTGCGGCATCAGCAAAAACAAAGGAATAATCGACAGGGTAACGCTTAAAATATGATTGACGCGAAAGAAGCGGATAAACTTTTCCGCGAATACCGCAAAACGGGCGACGTGGAGCTTAGAAACAGGCTTGTCGAAAGCTATTTCTACGTCGCCGAAATACTTTCCAAAAAGTTTGCGGGCAGGGGCGTTCCGTACGACGATTTGTTGCAGGTCGCGTCCGAGGCGCTTATCATAGGCGTGGAGAAGTTCGACCCCGACGTGGGCACGCAATTTACAACGTACATAACCCCAACCGTTACGGGTATGATAAAGAACTATTTCCGCGACTATTCCCGCGCCGTTCGGCCGCCGCGCAGAATATATGCGCTGGCCACGAAAATACGCGCGGAATCCAACGAGTATTTCAAACAGTACGGCGCCAAACCCACGGTCAGGCAGCTTGCCGAAAAGCTTGGGGTTTCCGAGGAGCTTGTGATGGAGGCGCTGGAATACCGCGCGCCCGTCAGCCTCGACGCGAAGGTCGGCGGGGAGGACGGCGACGGGCATCTGTACGACGTGATTCCCGACACTAAGGACAGTTTTGAAATATTCGAGGACTCGGAGTCGCTGAGGACGGAGATACGCAAGCTCGACCCCACAGAACAGAAGGTGGTTGCGCTCAGGTTCATTCAGGGTAAATCGCAGGCGGAAACGGGCAGGATTTTGGGCGTAAGCCAGATGTTTGTATCCCGCGCGGAAAGAAAGATAGTTGAAAAATTGAGGGAATCGTTGCTTAAATGATAACTTTTAAGGTTGACAACTTAAAAAATATGAAGTCAGAGCTGAAAGCGTTTGCGGAGTTTCTGCGGGTTTCGGGCGTTGCCGACGACGATATTTTCGCGGGCAAGCTCGTTTCGTGCGAGCTGATTACCAACGTAATCCGTCACGGCGGGGACGCGGCCGAGTTCACGGGCACGCTTTCGGGCGACAGAATTATAATCACCGTTTCGTCGGAGAGTATGAAAGGGCTTGAAATAACGCCCGCCGTGCCGGACGTGTTTGCGGAGAGCGGCAGGGGGCTGTATATCGTAAAAAGCCTCTGTACGGGCGAAATCGAGCGCGGAGAGGACGGAGAGATAAGGGTCTGCATAAAAAGACGCGGTTAATAAAAACCGACCCGTAAAGTGTATTTTATAGGGATAAAAGCAAGGACGATAATTAATCCTTGCTTTTTTAGTGCGGTTTTGTTATAATGATTGTACGATAAACAGTAATTTAACGGAGAAAAAAACAATGGATAAAACACAAATTTTGCAATTTATATCGGAACAAAAAACGGCTTTTATTGCCTCTGTCAACGAGCAAGGTTTTCCCGTAATAAGGGCAATGCTTGCCCCTCGCAAAATAGACGGTAACGAAATCTATTTCAGTACAAATACTTCGTCTAATAAAATCAAACAATATTTAGCAAACAATAAAGCGTGCGTCTATTTTTACAAACGCGGAAAATTCAAGTATCAGGGCGTATCGATTACGGGCGAAATGCAGGTTTGTACCGATCAAGCAACCAAAGACGCAATTTGGCGTTTCGGCGACAAGCTGTTTTACAAACAAGGCGTAACCGACCCCGATTATTGCGTATTGAAATTTAAGGGTATAACAGCGGAGTATTATTGCGATTTTAAGATAGAAAAGATAGAGTTATAAATTTCAATTTATCTTTATAATCTTTTATAAAGTATATCGCACTATACTTCGCAAGCGAAGATGGTGCGATATTTCTTTGTCCGCAAGGAAATCCCTATAACAGATACAGGTACGGAGCGGCTTTTCGTTTGGAAAAAGCGCCGCTCATAACGAGCGGCGCTTTCTATTAAAGCATATTCAGTTCTCTGAACATTTTGTTTAAAAGTCCGTCGGAAATCATTCCGCGCAATCTGCCGAGGTAGATAAACACCGCGTTGAAGAATTTCTTGTTTTCTCCGCCTACAACGTATTCGGGAAGATTGCTTAAATCGCCCTTGCTTTTTTCAATGAAGGTCATTGCAAATTCAATCTGCTCGTCGTTGGAAAGCTTTCTTATAAAGTCGTCCACGGGCCCGCCGTAAACTTTATTTACCCTGTAAACTTCCACGGGCGGCTCGCTTACGGGAGCGGGGGCAGGTGTCTGTGCGGGTTCGTTAGTCGCCTGTACGGGCGCGGCCGCTTGTGCAGGCTCGTAAGCCGTCTGTGCGGGCGCGGGTGTCTGCGCGGGCTCGTAAGTCGTCTGTACGGGAGCGGGAGTTTCTTTAACCTCGGGTTCCGCGGCCGTGATTACGGGCGCGGGCTCTTCCGCAACCTCGGGACGAGGCTCTGCAATTTCTTCCCTGACCTCGACTGTTTCGGGTTGGATTACGGGTTGCGCAGGCTCGATTGTAACGGGTTTGATTTGAACTATTTCGGGCTCTGCCGCAACAATTACTTCGGGCTCTGTCGCGGGCTGAACTTCCGCAATATTAATCTGGACGGCGCCGTCGTCGCGGGGCGCGGGCGGCTCTTCAACCGCCGCCGCGGTTTCAACCCTTGCGGGAAGTCCGTCGGTAATTTCCATCTGTCTGGATTCGGCGGGCCGCTGCGCATAGGGGGGACGGGCGGGAGCGGGGCGCGCGGCGTTTGCGTGCGCGGGCTCGTTGCGGGGCTTTCTTACAGGCTTTTCAAACCTTACGGTCTGCTCTTCCTCGATAGCGTCTTCCCTGCTCTTTTTAACTCTTCTCGCGTGCAGAAGGAACCTTGCCACGCTTATGAGGAGCTGTACAAGCACCGCCGCCGAAAGAACTATCAGCATAAGGCCGATCGTTACTTTCGCAACCGCAAGGGTTATGAGCAGGCAGACGGCCGCCGCAAGGGAGAGCGAGTATCTGGACATATTGAATATAAGTCCCGTGCGTTTCGCGTTGGAGGAGAGGCCGATCATATCGATAAACAGATTTATTATCGCTATCAGAGAAAGCGCTACTGAAAGCGCGATAACCGCTTTCGTCTTGGCGTCGGGCGCGACCGAGAATATCTCGGAAAGTCCGCCCGCGAACAGGTAGTGCGTGTAGGCGATTCCGCTTACCGCGTTGTCGCCGTAGAAGAGCGCGGAAAGCTTTGCGCCCGTTGCGAAGTCGGCGATTGCGGGAATTATTGCCGCTACGTTGAAGAGGGCGAACGCGCCCGCCGCGCCGAGTATGAACAGGAAAGTTTTCGCAACGCCCGCGGCTTTCTTGTTTATGCAGGCGAGGACTATAAGCGCAAGCAGGGGGCCGCCCAGCGCTATAAGCATATTATAGCAGACGAGGGGGTCGGGCGCGGTTGCGGTTGCGGGGAGTGAGGTAAAAGCGAGCGCAAGTATGAAGTAAAGCGCAGTCACGATTACCGCCGCGACCATAGCGATATAGGCGAACACCGTGGAAGTTTTCGTTCCGCGTTTTACGGATATTCCCACGGGTATAAGCGCGAGCAGCGCAAAGAGCGTAACTATCGCGTAGAGCAAAACGGTGAGCGCGAAAAAGTCGAGCGAAAAGCCCTTCGCGCCGAAGGTTATCACCGAAAGTCCGGCAAGCGCAAACGGTTTACCGAACGAAAGTATCTGTTTTCCCGCGACCGCGTTAAGCGCGTCGGGGAGCTGTAAAGCGAGTATCTCTTTACCGTTGAAAAGCGGTAAAAACATACCGAGCAGCAGACAGACGACCGCGAACAGGTATGTAGCCAGAGCCGCGTATTTATTTTTATTGGTTTCGGATTTTTTCATTAAAAGTCTCCTGATAATCCGCTGAAAATTCAATTCGCACGCGCATATGCGGCGGGTAATGGTTTTGTTGAATATTAATATTCTATTACAAATTAATAACTATGTCAAGGAATAATTGAAAAAATTTGTTTAAACAGGTAATATTTGCCGTATAATCAAAAGCGTACAAGCCTTTTTTAATATTTTACTCCCGCCGCGGGTATTTATACCCTGCCGCGATAATATATTAAAATATATTGCAAATCGACTTTTTTTGCGTTATAATAACGGCGTACGGCGCGTTTTCGGCGCTTTAAAAGGAGAGATATCTATGAATGCAAACGACGGCGCGAACGGGGAAAACAAGCGCGCGCAAAATTTGACCGAAAATGTCGATTGGGGCGGGAATATGCCGCAACGAACGCACTTTTTACCGCAAAATATAGCCCTTTCGGACCTGCTTTCTCAGCTGTCCAAAGCCCAGCGCGAAAGACTTATCGCGGGCTACGATATGAAAAATTTCGCAAAGATTTTCGAGGACGAGAGCATTATGTACACGGCGGCGGGATTTTTAAGATACGGTATGAACGTGTCCGAAACTTCGCGCAGACTGTATATGCACCGCAACACCTTGATTTACCGCCTGAATAAAATCCAGAACGTAACGGGGCTGGACATACGCGTCTTCGATATGGCCGTCACCTTTGAAATTCTGCGACTTTTATACAAATCCAAATGAGGTATCAATTGAAAGAAAACGTATTAAAAAAAATTACCGTCGTACTGCTTATTCTCATTCTCGCTGCGTCGTCCTTCACCGCGGGATTTTTTGTGCGCAAGCTCACGCAGGGCGCGGGGCTTTCGTCGTACGAGTGGTTTACAAAGACGATTGACAAGTACTATTATTTCGGCGACACGGACGGCGATTTTACGTCCGGCAGTCTTAAAGAAATCGCGGACAAATACCTCGACAGATACTCCGAGTATTACACCGCGGCCGAGTACGAAAGCATACTTAAAAGCAACTCCGGCGCGAAGAGCGGGCTGGGCGTAAGCTATGCTTTCGTTGATGGAAAGGGCGTGTACGTAAGCTCTGTCGTAGGCAATTCGCCCGCATATATAAGCGGGTTACGCGCCGGCGACTGGCTTGAAAGAGGGCGCGCCGAGGGCGGAGAGCAGGTTGATTTTACTAGCGCGAAAAACTTTTCCGACCTCATAAATTCCGTTTCGGACGGACGGGAACTTACGTTTACTTCGATTGAAGGAACGGAGTATTCAATGTCAAAGTCGGAGTACACGGCGAGCTACGTTGCTATGAGCACGGCGAGCACAAGCTGGCGTTTCGGCGACGCGGAAACGGGCGGGCTTGCGCTGTACGAGGACGCGCAGGGTAAGATGTCCTTCCTTCCCGAAGGCGCGGCGTATATGAAACTTTCCCAGTTCTACGGCACGGCCCCGCGCGAGTTTTACGTGCTTGTCGAAAAGTTCAACGCAATGCAATGCAAGTCGCTCATACTCGATTTGCGCTCCAACGGCGGCGGTTACGTAAGCGTTATGCAGGACATAGCGGGCGCGTTTTCGGGCGGAGGGAAAAAGCTTGCAATGCTCGCCCGCGACAAGCGCGGCGGGCAGGAGAAATACTATTGCGCGGAGGTAGAGCGCGAATACCGCATTCCCGCCGACACCGAAATTTACGTGCTTGCAAACTCCGGCACGGCCAGCGCGTCCGAGGCGCTTATCGGCGCGCTTGTCTGTTACGGCGTGCTCGACTACGAAAATATTTTTCTTTCGGACTATTCGGACGAATATACAGACTGGCTCAAATCCACGGGGCAGGAGGTAAAGACGCGGCAGACTTTCGGCAAGGGCATTATGCAGTCCACGTTTATCAACAACTCGACGAAAGAGGCGTTGAAGCTTACCACCGCGCAGATATACTGGCCCGACGGCAAGACCTGTATCCACGACAGGGGAGTGACGGAGGAGGACGGTTGCACGATCGTTAAAGCTGAGTGGCAGCACACAAGGGACGACGGCGAGCTGAGAGCCGTTGCGGAAATCATAAAATCGAGATAGTAAAAACCGCGGTAAGCGAGCTGCTTACTGCGGTTTTTTTACGCTCTTTATACGTCTTGCGGTGAACAGCACGCAGACGAGAAAGCCCTCGTCGGCGCGCGTGACTTCCAGAGTGGTTTCGCCGTTGGTTTCGAAATACTCGTCGGCGACGCGCTTTAAATCTTTAAGGAAAAGCTCCCGCTCCAAGTCCGTCATATCGTCGCGGTCGAGCGATAAAATCCTGTTTACTCCGACTGTCATAATCTTTCCCTCACTTTGCGTTTGATAAATCCGTTAAGCCCGAAGTACGACTTCAAAACGTTGCAAATTCCCTCGCGCTTGCCGGTCGTCATATCGGCCGCCACGCGGAACGCGCGCATTGTAGATTTTTTCCATTTCCCCACGGGCAGGGACAAATCCTCGGGGATAACCGCCTTCAGCGGCAGGCGCAATACGGAGGCTATTTCCTGCGCGGTCATTACCTCGCCGCTCAGTATCTGGCCGCCGTTCAGCTTGTTTACTATAAGGCCTATGTCCTTTATGCCGCCGTCGGACAGTATCGCTTTGCAGCAGTCCGCGCTCTTTATCGACGGTACGTACGGCTCCGTCACTATAATCGCGCAGTCGCTCGTCGCGCGCGCGGTCTTGTCCAGAAGAATGTAGTCGAAAAGCCCGTCCACCTCTTCGACGGCGCGTTCGGCGGCTGTCGCGTCTTCCAGCCCGAGCGAGGGCATAAACGAAAGGTTGGATATTTTCGGGTGCGCCACAAGCGTCTGTTTCGCGCGGCAGGCGCCTTTTTCGTAATCGGCAAGCGTGTACACCTGCATATTTGCGCAACCGCCCGTTTGAAGCGCGCCGCCGCTGATTGAGTCGCCGTCTACCACAAGCGTCCTTTCGCCCAGTTCCGCAAGCGCAAAACCAAGCCCCACGCAACAGGTTGTCACACCCGTGCCGCCTTTCAGATTTGTCATATAAATTTTTCTTGCCATAAAATCTCCTCTTCGGCTCAATTATATATATAGTCAAAGCGCGTGTTTTAAGAATTTTTGTCGATTTATCATTTTTTTTCAAACCGAATGTAATATTTTTTTATTACAAACGGTTAAATTCGTTTGACACCCGTAATAAAATATCTTATAATGGCAACGTCACAGTGTGATAAAAGGATAATTCTATGAAAAAATGCGTTCGTAAAATAGCGGTTTCACTGCTTGTAATAATATGTGCGGTCTGTCTGGCGTGCGGGGTTACCGCGTGCTCGGCAAGGAGCAACACGCCCGTCGAAACTCCCGATCTGGGAACTACGGTAAGGGGAGAGCTGCCCACGGACGGTTCCAAACCCACCGAACATACCGCGCTTGAAAACGTTTCGTATATGGCGACCGTGCTTGACGGCCGTTCCTTTTATCATTCGTACGCTAAGAACTCCACAAAGTCCACGGGTTACGAGCAGGTCACCCAGACCTGGAAGGATTTCAAAACAGCGGAGGTAAGCGGGCTCGGGCACGACGTTATGGTCAGCTCCGACCTGTCGTATTCCGCGCTTATCAAGTCCTCTTCGCAGAGCTGTTACGTGGACGGTGAAGAGGCGTACGTGCGCTCGGGTTCCAAACCCGCCAAAAACAGCGTTCCCACGGACGTTAAGTGGAGCGAGGACCAGCCGTCTTATTACGACAAGGACGCGCACCTTGTCAAGTACGGCGAGTTCGCGACCGAGCTTTCGGTATATATCATAAACGATGACACGATAATCCGCGCGGACAGCGTTGTCGACAACAAGGACGGGACTTATTCCCAGAAACTTTATCTCAACGAGGGCGCCGCCGGCTGGTATAAGTACGGAATGAAGACGAGGGGCGGGCTTAAAAGCTATCCCGAGTTCGACAAAATAGAGATAACTTTCACGTTCGACGCAAACTGGACGATTATCAGGTCGTACTGCGAGGAGAGCGCGGTTATCGCCCCCGGCGCGCTCGGCGGTATGAAGATGAACAGCTCGTCCAAGACGACGACCGAGTTCGCGTACGGCGAGAACGATTTCGATAACGCGCACTTCGGATATTACGGTAAATATTTCGAGAAGTACGTCGGCACTTCGCTCGGCGGCGGCGAAAGCGAGGAAAACCCCGATATTTTGGAACTGCTCGGCAACGGTTTCAGCGGCGTAGTTGACCCTAACGGCAAAGGCCAGCAGTTCGATATATATCTCACCCTCGGCGACAACGACTACTCGGGCAAGCTCTATGCAAAGCTCGGCGATATGGGCGACGTACTCGGCTCTCTGGACGTGCGTTTCCAGATAGGGCGCGACGGCTACGGACAGGAGCTTTACGGAGAATTCAGAAACGGCGGCATAAACGTATATTACGGAGAGGACTTTGCGCTTAAAGCGGGCCTTAGCGGCGTTTCCGCGGCAGTCGGTAAAATTACCGATTGGGTAAACGGGTTTACGGGCAAACTTGACGCGCAGACTCTGGCGTTCGCGCTGACCGGCGACGAAGAGGGCGCGGGCGGACTGGATTTAAGCGGACTTTTAAACTCGCTCGAAACCACGTTCAACGGCAGTTCGGCCTGCGTAAAACTCAAATCCGACAATCTTCTCGGCCTCGGCGTAGGGCTCAACGTTCAGATTTATTTTAACCGTTACGAGGACGAAAACGGCGGCGGCTACACTTTCGACAGCCTGTATCTCAATTCGGTTTCCTACAACTCTCAGGCGATAAAAGTGAGCGGAACGGTGGTTCCCGACAACAAGGGCGAAACAATTTCGCGCAATCCCTCGGACACCCCCGCGGACCTTGCCGACTTCATAAACGGCGTCGCGGCGCTTTTGGACAGCGAATCGTATTCGATAAGCATAGCGCTTGACGGCAGCTGCGAAAGCATAGATTACATAAAAGGACTTAAATTAAATGCAACCGCTCAGGCGGCGCTCGATTTCAGGGACGGCAGAAAACAGCTGTCCGTAAGCCTGCCCGCGGAGGTTTCGTATAACGGACTTTCGGTAAAGCTCAACGCGTACTACCGCGCGGACTTCGCGACGGGCGGCTACGGCGACGTGTATCTGCATATCACCGAAATCTGCGGTAAAGCGGTGGACGCGAAAGTTTACTGCAATATAGACGAAGTAACGGACGCGGTTAAGCGCCTGCTCGCATTCTTCAACGGCGGGGAACATTCCTCGGTTGCGCTTTACGGCGCGGAAGAGGAGCGCACGGTCGCGGACGTTGTCAATGCGGTAATCGGGCTTAACTTCGGCGCGATTATAACCGACCTCAAAGCCAACGAGAACTATCTCGGCGTTACAATCGACGCGGACGAAATTTTAACATTGCTCGGTATCGATACGGGGATTGCTTTCGGTAAAGTAAAACTCGGCGTGGCTCTCGCGGAGGGCGTTGCCTCGCTCGAAGGCGAGTTGCCCGCGCTCGGCCTCAGCGTCGGCGTGGAGGCGGGCGGCGCGCCCGCGGCCGTTCCCGACAAAACGAAGTTTGCGGACGTAACCGCGTACATAAACGGCGTGACCGCACTTCTTAAATCGAACAGCTATTCGGTAAATATCTCGCTCGACGGCTCGGCAAGCGGCGTTGAGTATCTCAAACCTTTAAGCCTTTCGGCGGACGCGCGCTTGCGGCTCGGCCACGACTTCAAGAATATAGAGGTAAGCGTGCCCTTGGAGGCGACCTACGGCAATCTTTCCGTAAGGCTTAGTGCTTATTACACCGTGAACCTCGATAACGGCGGATACGGCGAAGTGTATCTCAACGTATACGGCCTTACATACAGCGGCAGGGAAATTGACGCGTCCGCAAAGATTTATTGCGATATAGACGAAGTTGTCGGGGCGGTCAAAAACCTTATCAACAAATTCAGCCCCGCACAGAGCGCGGCCGCGTACGCAAGCCAGCGCGACTCGGTCGCCGATATTGTCGGAGTCGTTCTCGGCCTCGACTATGCGGAAATCATAGAAGAGCTCAAAGCCGACGGCGAGAAAATTTCGCTCTCCGTCGACGCGGACGAGATTGTCGCGGCGCTGGGCGTCGACCTCGGCGGAACAAGTCTGGGTATTGTAAACCTCGGCCTCGGGCTTGACGGCGACGGAGTTCTCGTGCTCGACGGAGCCGTTCCCGAACTCGGCCTTACGCTGTGCGTGAGCGGCAGCGCGGACGAAATCACCGTTCCCGACAAGAACGAGTACGCCGACCTTGCCCAATACATTGACGGCGTAACCCAACTTCTCGAAAGCGAATCCTTCGAAGTGGATATTGCGCTTGACGGCAGTTGCGAGAGCATACCATACATAAAGGGGCTTGTGCTGAACGCTACGGCGAGCGTCAGCCTCGGCGAAGATTTCAAAGACGTACAGGTAAATTTACCGTTGAGCGTAACTTACGACAATCTCTATATCGGCCTTTCCGTTTACTATACGGTAAACCTCGGTAACGGCGGCTACGGCGAAGTTTATCTCGACCTCGACGAGCTTGCGTTCAACGGCGAAAAACAGTGCGTATCCGCAAAAATTTACTGCGACATAGACGAAGTTGTAAACGCGGTAAAAACGCTTATAAACAAGTTTGCGCCCGCGGGCGGCGCGGCGGCATATGCCGTTCAGCGCGATACCGTCGCGGACGTTGTCGATAAAGTTTTAAACCTTGACTTCGCCGCGATAATCGAAAAGCTTAAAGCGGACGCGGACGGGTTCGGGCTTGCGATTAATGCGGACGAAATTCTCGCCGCGCTGGGCGTGGACCTCGGCGGAGTAAGCTTGGGAACGGTCGCGCTCTCGCTCGGCCTTGACGGTCAGGGCAGGGCGGCGCTGAGCGGAAGTCTGCAATCTCTCGGCCTTGCGCTGTCGGTTTGCGGCGGCGACGGCGAAGTTTCCGCGCCAGACAAGGACGGATATGCAGACCTTGCCGCGTATATCAACGGCGTAAACAACTTGCTTGAAAGCGCGGCTTACAGACTGGAAATCAATCTCGACGGCACAACCGATATCAAATATCTCAACGGCCTGACTTTAAACGCGGCCGCATTGTTAAAGACTAACGACGACTTCTCGCAAATTTCCGTTTCTCTGCCCGTTACGGCGGGATACGGCGGACTTTGCGTAGAGCTGAGCATTTACTATAATATCAATCTCGCAAACGGCGATTACGGCGTAATTTATCTCAGCATCGATACGGTGAACGGCAAGCCGCTCGGCGCGCGCGTTACCTGCGATATAAAGGATCTGAAAACCTCGGTCGAGGAGCTTATCAATCTCATAACCTCGGCCGACGGCAATGCGGCGGACGCGGAAGAGGCCGACAAAGTTTCGGATATAATCGGTCTGCTGACCTCGCTGGACTACGCAAGCATTTTAAAACAGCTCAAAGCTGACGCGGAAGATATTAAAATCGTAATCGACGCGGACGAAATTCTCGGCGCGTTGGGCGTTGACCTCGGTGGGATACGGCTCGGCGAAGTAACGCTCCGTCTGGGTATCGACGGTCGCGGCGCGGCCGTGCTCGGCGGCGAAATGCCGGGGCTCGGGCTTACGCTTTCGCTCTGCGGCGACGACGGCGAAGTTTCCGCGCCCGAGGGCGAGTATCTCGACCTCGTAGAGCTTGTTGAGCTTGTAAAAGCGGCGTATTTACAGGCGGACGCGATAATCAAAAATCAGGACGCTGAGTTCGTATTAAATACTGTTATTAACGTGGACGGCATAGAGTTTTACGTTGACGGCAGGGGCGAAGTAATCTGGAAGGACGGCGCGGTGCGCGTTGCGGTTTCCGCAAAACTCGCAATCACCGATACCGATAAAGAACTTCCCAACTCTAACGCGCTGGATTTAAGCTTTGTCTACGACGGCGCGGCCACGGGCGAAACGCCAGTCGTCAGGCTTGCGATAAACAAGCTTGGCCTCGAAATCCGCGAAAGTGATTTAACGGCTACGGGCGGCAAATTCGACGCGGTTATGTCGTCCGTCAACAACATAATTTCAGCTTTCTCTCCCGCGCAGACCGCGGCGGCGTATTCGGCGAGTACGGCAGGGGCGGAGGATTACTCGGAGCTTATCGGGTCAGTGCTTGAAGTTCTCGGCAATATAACGATAAAGCTGGAAGATAAAAATATAATTCTCGGCTATGCTGCGGACGGTTCTTTAACGCTTACGGCGGAGGGCGGTCTCGGGCTGGATCTGACTGTCGGCGGAATTGCGGACGTCAACGCGTTCGTACGCGCAGGCGACGGCGGGGTAACTAACGGCATAAACGCCTTGCTTGACGGAGAAGAGTACGTATATTATACGGACGAGAATTCGTTCATAAAGGCCGTTTACAACTACGTTTTCGCGGTGTTTGAAGATTTGACGGTCGGCAACGTGCTCGGCAGCGACACGTATACCGTGGAGCTCAACATAAACGGAACGGAGAGCGGTATCGCCGCGCTGGACGGCATAAACGTTGCGGCAAAGCTTTACTATACCGAAAAAGAGAACAAATCCAAGCTCGTGGAAGTCGGGCTCGATCTGAACATAAACGGCACGGCAGTTCAGGCTAATGCGCGCTATTTCGAGAGAAATATTTACGTTACGCTTACTGCGGTTGGCGACACCAAGCTCGACGGCGTTGCGTTCAAGGCGGCGGCGGACGATATTTACGCGGCGGCGGAAACGCTTGTTGACATAATAACAAGCGAAACGCTTGCGGAGATAGTCGCCAAAATCTCGGGCGATGTCGGCGCGGCTCAGGCGCTTGCGCTCGATACGGACGGAGAAGCGGGACGGTCGCTTTCGTCGGTTATTGGCGGTATCCTTTCGCTCGACTTTGAGAACCTGTTTAAGCACGAAAAGCTAGAAACGGGCGAGAACGCGTTCACGATTTCTCCCGACGGCATATTCGAGCTTCTGGGTTCTGATATAAGAATGGGCGTTGTCGAAGTAACCGTCAATCCCGTAACCCACGAAATAAACGCGTCCGCGACTAAGGGCGGGATCGCCTGGCTCACGCTCGGCGCTAAGGCCGTTGCGGACAGCGGGCACGGCGCGTTCAGCCCCGAGGGCTATATAGACGTAGGTTTCGTCGCAAATCTTTTGGAGGATTTGTATATCACGCTCGAAGATACGGGCAGGGACGAACACGGCGCGTTGGAGCTGTTGTACAGCTTTACGGGCAATATAAAAGTTTCGCTTGTAAATATCGTCGACATCAAGCTCAACGATATAACGCTTACGCTCGGCCTCGACGGCGGCAATAATTTCTATTTCACGCTCAAAGCCTATCTCGAAAGCTCCGTCGCAACCTCGGCAAGATGGATAAGCGTGACCTACTCGGGCGGCTACGTAACGTTCGGCAGGGACGTGGACGGCGACAACGCGATTTACAAGGTAATGACGGTTTCGTATCTTCTCGACAACCTTCTCAATAAGGACAACTCGCCCGTGCGCTGGCTGTTGGGCACCAACAACACGCTCTGGGGAATAATTTGCAACAACGTTAAACTTCCCGCCGATTTCGGTTCGGGGCTCACCAATACGGAAATTCTGTATCTGTACGAGGCGCTGAACGGCGGCGCGGAGGAAACTCCTCCCGCAACGGGCGAAGAGGAAAACAAGCTTGTTTCGCTTTCGGATTATATAAAGGCTTTCGCAATCAAGCGCGGCGGCGCGTCTAACGTTTACGGCGACACGTCGGATCTTATAAGCCGTTTGGAGCTTTCGGATAACTATTACGCGTTCGATCTGGATCTGACAAAACTTATCGGCAGCACGCTTTCCAAAATCTACGCGGCAATAGTAAGCGAGCAGGGCGGCGGCCTCAAAGGCGTTGCGGCGTATGCGGAAATCGACAGTTACGTCAAGATAACCGCCAAGCTCGACAGCGGAATGACCAAGGCGCACGCGGGCAACTACTTCGGCGACGTTTGCGCAACGTACAATATCGACTTCGACTATTACAAGAACTATTCCGACAGGATTTTCGGCTGTTACAACACGGAAAACGCGTCGGGCGCGCCCTATGTGTATTCGGAGATAAACAAACCCTGCAACTTAAACGTTTACGGCCTCGAAGGCGAGCTTATTTACAACAAAACGCTCAACAGCGGCTCCACCGTTTACCTTCTGGAAGAGGAGTGCTGGCTTGACGAAGAGCAGACCAGAAAGCTCATTTACGTGGACGCGGCGGGCAACGATTTGGGGCTTGTGTTTACGGTTACCGCAAACATAGATATTTATCAGACGATAGTAGGTAAAAAACTAGTAAACTTCCTGAACGAGGACGGTAACAAGATAGGCGAAAGCGCATACCTTTCGGTCGGCGCGCCGCTTGAAAACCCGTCGGCTACGATTGAAGGCAAGACGTTTGCGGGCTGGTATACGGAAAACTCGTTCATAAACAACGTGTCGTCGGTGCCGTTCGTAACCGAGCAGGAAATAGACCTCTACGCCAAGTACGTCAACTCCGTCGAATACGGCGCGAACGGAATAAAGTATACGTTCGTATACGAAAACGGCGGGTATTACAGGGCCGACGGACTGGACAAAAACAGGGCGGACAGGGACTATTCGCTTGTCGAAAACACTCTCGTCATTGCGGACGTTATAAACGGCTATCCCGTGACGAAAATCGGCGCGAGCGCGTTCAAGTCCTCGGATACGGGCTTACACCTCAAAAACGTGGTGGTTCCCGCAACGGTGACGGAGATAGGCGCGCAGGCGTTTATGGATAACTACGGTATGCAGTCCGTTGTAATCCTCGGCGAGGTAGTGCACCTCTACGGCGGCTCCTACACGGACGACGGCAACAGGTTCGTATTCTTCGGTTGCTCGGACGAGGACGACGGAACGACCTCTTCGCTCAGAGTCTATTACAACGAGTTCACCGTCGAAGACAATGAAAACTGGAACGGTTTCAGGCAGAAGAAAGAGGGCGGTTTCCTCGGTATGGGCGGAACGACGGTAAACTACAAGCTCGAACAGGGTAAGAATCTTTTCCCCGCGGGCGCGTGGTCTTATGTAAGTTACGAGATACTGGGCGGAGACTTCACCGCGGAGCAGCTCGGTCTCGGAAGTTTCGTTACTCTCGCAAACGACTACGATTACGCGGGCAATGCGGAACACGTTAGAAATGCAATCAATGCGGTAACGGCGGAGGGCGGATATATCAACGCCTACGACGTTGCGATTTCGGGCGAAATCACTTTAAGCGGCGCAACCGTTCTTACGGTTACTCTCACTCCCGCGGCGCGCTGGTTCTCGTTCACGCTCGCAAGCACTACAAACAACTGTACGGTCGCATTCAACGTTGCGGAAACCGAAAAGTTCGGTTCGGTAACGTACGTAAAGGCGGGCGCGGAAATTACGCTTTCAACGCAGCTCAACGGCGCGTACGAATTCGATTACTGGCAGACCGGCGACGGAGAAATTTTCAAGGGCAACACGTTCGTTATGCCCGAATCGGCGGCTACGGTGACGGCGTATTGCAAAGCCGCGTATGCGGATAACGTTTACGTTTACAGCGCGGTCGATTACAGCTACGAGGGCATGAGCTACGCCGCAGGCGAACTCAGGCTCGAAAACGCGGTTATAAACCACACGCTCGAAACGCCCGTTGCGGTCGGGAATTACAGTTTCCTCGGCTGGGCTTTGGCGGACGGCGACAGCCTCGGCTTTGTCGGCGGGGACGGTATCTATATTTCCGAAAGCACTTCGGCGCTGTATTACGCCGTGTGGGCGGTAGGCCGCGAAGAGGCGGTTTTCGGGATTAATACCGAGGGCAATCTTCCCTCCGAGAGCAGCGTGAGTATAAATGCGGATATGGCCGAAGGGCTGTACGGCTGGTATGCGGAGGGCGATACCGCGTTCGAACACAGGCTCGATGGGCTGGATACGCGTAACACCGTGCTCTATGCAAGACTGGATTACAGGTTCGAGATGTACTTTGTCGGTAACGACAGCAAGTTCAACGTTTCTGGCGAATTCAACGATACGGCAACCGTCGGCACTTATAAGCTCGGCTTTACCGTCACGGAAGGCCGTTCGGTAAATATCAATCTTGTGCCCCGCAGCGGCAAGTATATATTTACCGACTATAACTGGAACGATTGCGTTATCACATATAACGCCGAAACTACGGTTTCCGCGCATAAGAACGGCAATGACAACAATAAAAACCGCAGAACGTTTACGATTAATTCGGTTACGAGAGGCAGTTCGACAGAGCAGGTCAACGTAACGACAGGCAAAAGCCTCAATATATCGGGCGTCAACGGCAACGTAACGGTTAACGCAACGTATTGACGTAATTGACGTAAATAGAATAAAAAGCCGCCGCGCATACAGCGCGGCGGCTTTTGTCTGGTCTAACGGATAAGCCTATATACATATTATATTATATGAAACTTTTGGAACAGATTTTATCGGAGCTGGGCGCGGATACTTTAAAGTCGTTTTCGGTCGTTCCCGACTTCGGCGGGTATTTCCGCAGTATCAAGGGCGTTGCGGAGTATTCCTCCGAAAAAATAGTGCTTGCGCTGAAAAAAAACAAGATAACCATATCGGGCGAAAACCTTTCTCTAGGAAAGTATTTCGAGGAAGATTTGTTTATCAGGGGCAAGATAACGGGGGTAGAGATTGACTGACGTTACCAGAATAAGCGTTACGGCCTCGGTCGAGCTTGCGCTCAAAAGGCTGAAAAAGGCGGAAATAGGCGTTTACGACTGTAAAAAGGACGGGGCGCGGTTTATATTTTCCGTAAAAGACAAACACGTTAAAAAAGTTTTTGCAATTTTCGCAAAGCCGTGTTATAATATAGCCGTAGTAGGTAAGAGCGGCCGTACGCGCCTTTTTGCAAGGGCGCTCAACCGCGCGGGGCTCATAGTCGGCGCGGCGGCGTTTGCGGCGATAGCCGCAATTTCCAACTCGTTCGTATTCAAAATTTCCGTCGGCGGCAGCGGAAGTTACCTCTCGCCCGAAGTTAAACGCATAGTTTACGAGGCAGGCGCGAAGGAGTTCTCGCTCTGTACGAATTTCGATATACCCGTTGCGACGGGTAAAATCCTGGCATTGCCGCGGGTCACGTTCTGCAACATAGAAAAGCGCGGCAGTATTATCCACGTCGACGTTCAGGTCAACGAAGAGCATAACGCCGCAATCGACAGTTCGCCGCTGGTCTGCGACGTAAACGGCACGGTCAGGACGATAGTCGCGATATGCGGCACGGCGACGGTTGCGGAGGGAAACAAGGTCAAGGCGGGCGACACGCTTATCGCGCCGTACACGCTCGCGGGCGAAACGCAGACCAAAAGCCTTGCGGCGGGATATGCGGAGATAGAGTGCAGGGGCCGCAAGGAATATTTTGCGGACGCTGAAACGGACGAAAACTTAAAGGCCGCGTATGCGTCGATTCTTTTGGACGCGGCGGAAATTTTAACGCGCAGTCACACCGTGAAGGAGACGGACGGCGGCGTTGTATATGTAATAGATTTCACCTATTTGCATAAGTTAAGTATAAATATCGGATAAAAATATGAACAATACAATCAAAAAAGTCGGCGCGGGCGGGGTGGACAGGCTACAAAAAATACTCGGCCCCTTCGACGAAAATTTAAACGTTATTATGCGCAGGCTGGGCGTTATAATCCGCGTTGACGGACTGACCTTTATAATCGAGGGCGCGGAGGAGCGCGCGGCGCAGGCGGCCTCTGTAATAGAAAGCCTGTTATGTCTTGCCGAGAACGGCGAAACGGTGGATAAGGGCAGGGTGGAGTACTGCATAGAGCTTTCGGACGAAGGCAAGGCGCAGGACATTACGAAACTGTCGTCGGACACGGTCGCCATAACTTACCGCGGCAAGCCCATAAAGAGCAAGACGGTCGGGCAGAAGAGATACGTGGACAGCATAAAAAGCGGCACGGTCACTTTCGGTATCGGCCCCGCGGGCACGGGCAAGACCTATCTTGCGGTGTGTCTTGCGGTGCAGGCGTTCAAGCAGAAACAGATAGAAAAGATTATTCTCACCCGCCCCGCGGTGGAGGCGGGCGAAAAGCTCGGGTTCCTGCCCGGCGATTTGCAGACCAAGGTAGACCCGTATCTGCGCCCGTTGTACGACGCGTTGCAGGAAATGCTTGGGCTTGAAACTTACGCAAAACTTATGGAGCGCGGGTCGATAGAGATTGCGCCGCTTGCGTATATGCGCGGCAGAACGCTTTCGAACGCGTTCGTCATTCTGGACGAGGCGCAGAACACCACGCGCGAGCAGATGAAAATGTTTCTTACAAGGCTCGGCGACGGCAGTAAAATGGTCATCACGGGCGACGCCACGCAGATAGACTTGCCTTCGGGCAAGTCCAGCGGCCTCGAACACGCGGCATCGGTTTTAAAGGGGGTCGAGGGCGTGGGTATTATTTACCTTACGGATAAAGACGTCGTGCGCAACCCGCTCGTTATGCGGATAGTCAGGGCGTACGACGCGGACGACAAGAGGAGGTTATCCTTTGCAGACGGTATCAAAACTGAGTAACAAGCAAATAGCCAAAAGCCTTACTTCGTTTATTTTCGGCACTATCGGTTTGTATTTAATCATAATGATTATGATACTCATAAACGAGGGCGGCGCGGGTTTCGGGAAGTACTTCGTTGACAACCAGCAATCGCTTCTGACGATAGCTGTGTCTTTCGCCGTGCTCTCCGCAATGCTTTACTGTTACTTCTTCTTCGAAAACAAATACGTGCTTTCGCACTTTTCAAAGCTATCGGAACTATTTCTCATAATGTACATCTCGTTCATACTCTCGTTCGTTATGAGTAAATACGTGGACTTTATGTCGCGGCCCGTTGCGTTCCTTCCTTTAATGTGCGCAACCCTTTTCAGGCGCAGGGACGCTATTTTCATTAACTCAGTCTTCGCGCTTATGATACTTATTTTAGACAGGTTTTCGGAGCTGACTTATGCGGACAATCTGTCCTATCTCGGCGAAGTGCAGTACGCAAACTACGCCTGCCTTCTTTGCAGTTTCTGCGCGGGAATAGTCGCGGTCTTCGTCTTCAACTCGGTAAAAACGAGAATACAGAGCGTAATGCTCGCGTTCATACTGCTCATTCCGGTAGAGGCGATAAACTGCGTAATAATGCTCCCCGTAAGGATAGGCGCGATAACCGCCGTCGAGATATTCGACCTGCTTATATTCGGCGCGCTCAGCTGCATAATGTCGGTTATGCTGTATATGTTTATCCTTCCGCTGTTTGAAATGCTGTTTGCTGAAATGACCGTTTTCCGTTTAAGGGAACTCACGAGCGACAGCGCCAAACTCATCAAAAAACTCAAAGAAAACGCGCCCGGCACTTACAGCCACTCGGTCGTCGTTTCCCAGATAGTGGAGGCCTGCGCAAAGGCTATCGGAGAGGACGCGGAACTGGCGCGCGCGGCGGCGTTCTATCACGACGTGGGCAAGCTAAAAGGCCCCGAAATGTTTGCGGAGAACCAGACGGAGTACAACTTCCACGACGACATCACTCCCGAACTTTCGGTGGATATTATCCGCTCGCATACAAGAAACGGCGCAATGCTGATAAAGAAGAGCCGCCTGCCCGAAATATTCGCGGACGTGGCAATTCAGCACCACGGCACAATGCCAATCAAATATTTCTATTACAAGGCGCTTAAAATGAGCGACGGCGAGCTTAACATAGACAACTATTCGTATTCGGGGCCTATACCCGAATCCAAAATCGCCGCGCTTATAATGATAGCCGACTCGTCCGAGGCGGCGACGAGAACCCTTCCCGACCGCTCGCCCGAAAAGGTGGAGGCGTTTGTCAGGAGCCTTATAGAAGAGCGGCTCGATATGGGTCAGTTCGATAACTGCAACATAACTATGCGCGAACTTACTATTGTCAAGAGTACGATTGTAAGTCAGCTTACGGGCGTTTACCACTCGCGAGTGGCGTATCCCAAACTCACGGTGTCGAAGAAAAAATAATATATGGGTAAACTTATTATATACGGCGAAACGGACTTTGCGCCGCTTGCCGCCGCATTTTGCGGCGAGTTCGAAAGCGACTGCGACCTGTCTGCGGAAATTGTTACCGTGGACGAGGCAGAGATACGCCGCCTTAACCGCGAACTGCGCAAAACCGACAGCGTGACGGACGTTTTAAGCTTTCCGTCGCTGGACGGGATATTCGGTAAAAAACTTATAAAAGAGGAGTTCCCTGCCGATTTGGACGAGGACGGGAATTTGTTTATCGGCAGTATTGCAATCTGCGTGAAACGCGCGGAGGAGCAGGCCGTGGAATACGGGCACGGCACTGAAAGAGAGCTGAACTATCTTGCGGCGCACGGTATCTGTCACCTTCTGGGTTACGACCATATGACGGAGGAGGACAAGTCGGTTATGCGCGAAAAGGAAGAAAAGGTTCTTTCGAAACTGGGTATGGTGCGGTAATGAAAAGCGGATTTATCGGAGTAATAGGAAAAGCCAACGCGGGCAAGAGCACGCTTGTAAACGTGCTTGTCGGCGAAAAGGTGGCGATAGTTTCGCCCAAGCCGCAGACCACGCGTGAGGCGATTATGGGCGTTCTGACAAAGCCCGAATACCAGCTTGTGTTTGTCGATACGCCGGGTATTTACAAGTCGTCGACCCGTCTTTCGGATATGATGATGAAAACTGCCGAAACCGCGGCTAAGGACGTGGATTTCATTTTATACGTTCATGACGGCCATGCCGGCGTTTCGGAAAGCGATATTGCGCTTATGAAAAAGTATCTCGCCTGCGGAACGCCTATGGCGGTCGCGTATACAAAGATAGACATTATGCCCAAGGAGAATATCCCCGCGGACATAAAAAAACTTTACGACAACGGTATCGACTGCGACGTGTTTCCCGTTTCGGCGAGAAAGCGCACAAACATAACAAAGCTTGAAGAGTTTCTCGCGGAGCATATGCCGCAGGAGGGCAGGGCGATAGAGGAGGACATTGTTTCCGACAAGAGCGAAAGGTTTATGGTGTCGGAGATAATGCGCGAAAAAATTCTTCTCAAATTCAGTCAGGAAATCCCGCACGGCGTTGCGGTTTCCATTAACGTGTTTAAGAAACAGCCCAACGGCGTTTACGAAGTCAACCTCGATATAATATGCGAAAAGCCCAACCATAAAAGCATACTCATAGGCAAGCAGGGCGCGGCGATTAAGGAAGTTTCGTCGTTCGCGCGCAAGGATATGGAAAAATTCCTCGGCGCAAAGGTGTTTTTAACCACGTACGTAAAGGTGAAAGAGGACTGGCGCAACCGCCCCGCGCTGATGCGCGAATTCGGTTACGAAGATTAATTTTTAAAAAACTGCGCAAGCTAAGATAAAAGGAGCGCGGTTATGAAAAAGGACAAAGACGCGGCTGAGCTTGCCTGGAAAATGTTTGAAAAGACGGGCAACGTAAGCTACTATATGTTATACAAACGGCTTGACGGCAAAGAATAAACCTTTATGGAACTGATAGTGAACGCCCTTATGCTAAGGGCGGCGGACTACAACGAAAACGATAAAATACTTACTCTGCTTACGGCGGAACGCGGTAAAATTTCCGCGGGTATAAAGGGCGTTAAAAAGGCGGCGGCGAAACTAAAATTCGCGGCTCAGCCTTTTTGTTTTGCGGAGTATTCGCTGTCGCAACGCGGCGACAGATATACCGTTACAAACGCGGCGGAGTGCGAAAGCTTTTACGATTTGCGCACGGACATAAACAAATTCTACGCGGCAAGCGCGGCGGCGGAGGCGGCGAACGCGCTTACTTACGAGGGCGACGAGTGCCGCGAAATTTTTTATGCGTGCGTAAAAGCGCTGTCGGAGATGTGCGCCGGGGACGAGCGCGGGGCGCTTATCCGTTATATGCTGGAAGTTCTCAAAATTTCGGGCTATCCCGTGAACGCGGAGGCGTGCGCGGTGTGCGGCGCGCCGCTTTTTAACGAGGCGGCTCTAAGGTTCGATTTCGACGCGGGCTCGTTCACCTGCGGCGGTTGCGGAAACGGGGCGGGCGCAAGCAGGGTGACATACAACGTAATGAGAAAGTACGGCGGTAAATCCTACTCGGAGGATTTTATAACCGAAGACGGGGAAAAGCGCGCCCTGCGCCTTATCAGGGAATACGTCTCTTACAAACTCAACGTATCGTTCAAAAGCCTGTCGGAATACATACGTCTGTTATAAAAAAGTAAATAACCACCCGAAAATCGGGTGGTTATTTTTCCGTAAATTACAAATCGTCGACGTCCTGAATCGGCTTTCCGCCGTCTATGGGCGTTCCCGTGTAACTTCCGTTGGGGTCGTAGCTGTCCTTAAACTTATTTACAGTTCTTCGAGTTTTTGCCACAGTTCTTCGTCCCGCTGGTCTTGTTGCTGCCGCAGTTCTTGCTGCCGCAATCCTTGGTCTGCTTGTTTTCGTTAGTCTTTTTCATATTTTCTCCTTTTGAAACGGGATATGCAATTCAACGTGACCCTGATCTGTCTTACACAAAGGACAAACGTCCCACGCCTTGGTAGACGTGTGCATATAACCGCACTCGCTGCAAATATACAGAATAGGCGTTTCGTTGCTGAAAAGCACACCCTTCGTAAACGCTTCGTGAAGGTATTTGAAAATAGCCTCGTGCCTTACTTCAACCTGCGCAACAAGCTTAAATAAAGCGGCAATATCCTTAAAGCCTTCCTCCTCGGCGTCCTTAGCAAAAGAAGGATATATAACGGCGTGTTCCTGATGCTCGTCGTCCGCGGCAAATTTCAGCGTTTCGCCTAGTTCGCCGCCGTGAAAAGGATAACCCGCGTTCAAATCGATATTGTCGAGTTTACATCCCCGTTTATTGAGTTCTTCGAAAAATCTTCTCGCGTGCACCGTTTCGTTTTTGGCAAGCACTTTAACCGTTTCGGCAAGGGTGACGTATCCCTGCTTGCTTGCGGCGCGCGCAATAAGCTGGTATCTCATTCCCGCCTGACTTTCGCCGGCAAAGCTTCTTGCAAGATTTGTATAAGTCTTGGTTTCGTCAAATTGCATATCTTTCCTCCGTCAAAAGTATTTTGGGAAGTTTTTCGTTATTTATACTTAAATTTTTCTAAAAATGAAAGTTGTGTGTATTTTTCAAATCCGACACATTATAATTTTACAGGCATATATAAAATATGATAGTATGAAAAAGTAAATAAATTTTCTTGATCGGAGTTTTATGTTTAAGTTATACAAGAAATTGCGTCCCGTTGACTGGGTGCTACTTGCCGTGCTTGCAGGCCTTACGGTCTTGCAGGTATATTGCACTATGCTCCTTGTGGACTACATCAGGGACATAATAACCGCGATAACCTATCTCAATTATCACAACAATCCCGACCTTCTGAGCCCCGAGCTGTCGGCTATGGTCGCCCAACACGGCTGGGAATACATCGCAAGCTATATAATAGCCAACGGAACGACGGGAGAGCAGTCTGAATTTCTTCTGGCGCTTGCAAACGCAGTTCCCGCCGACATCTTATACAGCGGCGGGCTGATGCTGCTCGTCGCGGCGGGTTGCGCCGCCGCGCAGACTTTGGTCGGCGTGATTGCGGCGTACGTTGCGGCCGGCCTTTCCGCGCGCCTCAGAACTTCTGTCTATACCAAAGTGGACGGTTTCTCCGTCGCCGAGCGCGACAGGTTCTCCACGCCGTCGCTTATCACAAGAACCACAAACGACGTCCAGCAGGTGCAGATGGCTAACATTCTTATGCTGCGTATGGCGTTCGCGGCGCCTATAACCGCGGTCTGGGCGATAATCAAAATACAGGCTACGAGCACTCAGCTCACGCTTGCCACCGTGGGCGCGGTAATCGTTCTCGTACTGTTTTTGTCGTTACTGATGGTGTTTGTCCTGCCCAAATTCAAGATAATGCAAAAACTTATGGATAGGCTGAACGGCGTATCCCGCGAAAACCTGACTGGTATCCGCGTAATCCGCGCCTATAACGCGGAGCAGTATCAGATGGAAAAGTTCGAGCAGTCTAACGAAGTCATAACAAAAGCACAGCTGTTTACGGGGCGGATGATGTCTATGATGTCGCCCGTTATGATGCTGATTATGAACGGCGTCGCGCTGGCCATATACTGGCTGGGCGCAAACCTTATTAACGCGGGCGATACAGACTACGCCACTGTTACGGCGTTTATGCAGCTCGCCTCCCAGATAATAATGGCGTTTATGATGCTTATGATGATGTTTGTGCTCCTGCCGAGGGCGCAGGTTTCGGCAAGGCGCATAAACGAGGTTCTGGACACGCCGCTCAGCGTTAAAGACCCAGAAACGGAAACGCCGCTTAAAGAAGAGGGGACGGTGGAGTTCAGGAACGTGTCATTCGGCTATCCCGACTCCGACGAACGCGTTATACACGACGTAAGTTTCAGGGCGGAAAAGGGCGAAACCGTCGCGTTTATCGGCTCGACGGGCAGCGGTAAATCCACGCTTATCAATCTCGTTCCGCGGTTCTTCGACGTAACCGAGGGGCAGGTGCTCGTCGGCGGGGTGGACGTCAGAGAGCTTAAACAGAGCACTTTACGCTCGATCATAGGCTACGTTCCGCAAAAGGGCGTGCTGTTTTCGGGCACGGTCAGAAGCAATATCTCGTTCGGCAAAGACGGCATTTCCGAAGAGAATATAGTAAGGGCGGCGGAAATTGCGGAGGCGGACGAATTTATCCGCAATATGGAAAAGGGCTACGACTCGGAAATTTCTCAGGGCGGTAAAAACGTATCGGGCGGACAGAAACAGCGCCTTTCGATAGCGCGCGCCGTGGCGGTTGACCCGCAGATTTTCATATTCGACGATTCGTTCTCGGCGCTCGACTACAAGACGGACAAAAAGGTGCGCGAAAACCTCAAAACCGCGGCGGCGGGGGCGACAAAGCTCATTGTCGCGCAGAGGATAGGGACGATTATGGACGCGGATAAAATAATAGTGCTAGACAAGGGTAAAGCCGTCGGCGCGGGCACTCACCGCGAACTTCTGGAAACCTGTCCCGTATACCGCGACATCGCGCTGTCACAGCTTTCAAAGGAGGAACTCGGCTTATGATGCACGGAAAAATGGCAGTCGGCTCCGCGGGCGGCAAGGGCAGTATCAAAAAATTAATAAAAGCGTTAAAGCCGTATTCTTTCCAGATTGCGCTTTCGTTCTTGTTTATAGCCGTTTCCACGGTGCTGTCGGTTTACGCGCCGCAGTGGCTTTCGAAACTTACGGACGAGATTATGGACAACGCCGCAACTCAGTCTATCGATATGAAAAAGATTATGAACTTTGCGATAGTTCTGATTGTGTTTTATTCGAGCAACGCGCTGTGCAACTATTTCGCATACTTCATAATGACTACGGTTACCCAGAAATACGCGCGCAGGCTCCGCAGCGGCATTTCGCGTAAAATCAATAAGGTGCCGCTCGGCTACTTCGATAAACACCAGTACGGCGACACGCTGTCGGTAGTCACTAACGACGTGGACACTATAAGCCAGTCGGTGGATCAGGCAATCACGATGATGCTTTCGTCGCTTTGTATGCTGGTCGGCGTGCTCGTCGCAATGTTTGTCACGTCCTGGAAAATGGCGCTTACGGTGTTGCTTATCGTTCCGCTTATGCTTATTCTTATTATGATAATCGCAAAGATAGCGATGCCGCAGTTCAGGAAGAATCAGGAATGCCTTGGCGAAATGAACGGCAAGGTTGAAGAAAACTATACGGGCCAGATAGTAATCCGCGCCTTTAACGCAAGCGATAAAATGACGGCCGACTTCGAAAAGAGCAACTCGCGTATGAAACGCGGCGTTTTCAAAGCCCAGTCGATAGCGGGGGTTATGCAGCCCGCAATGTCGTTTATCTCGTATTTCGCTTATGCCGCGGTGTGCGTGGTCGGCGGGCTTTTGATGAACAGCGGCGACCCCGCGGTTTCGTTTGGAACTATAACGGCGTTTTTGGTCTACGTCAACCTTTTCCAGAGCCCTATGTCGCAGCTTGCGCAGTCTATGAACAGTATCCAGATGGCGCCTGCCGCGTCTTCGCGCGTGTACGATTTCCTCGAACAGGAAGAGCTTTCGGACGAAACGGGCAAAAGCTATAAGCTGCTTGACGGCGGAAACAGGATACGCGGCGACGTGGAGTTCAAGAACGTGCGGTTCGGGTATTCGCCCGACAAGGTGATTATCCCCGACTTTTCGGCGTCCGTCAAAGCGGGTATGAAAGTGGCGATTGTCGGGCCTACGGGCGCGGGCAAGACCACGCTTGTCAATCTTCTTATGCGCTTTTACGAGCTGGACGGCGGCGACATCACAATCGACGGCGTGTCTATTAAGGATATGCCGCGCGCCGAAGTGCACGATATTTTCGGTATGGTGTTGCAGGACACCTGGATGTTTGAGGGAACGATACGCGAAAATATTCTGTTTTCCAAAACCGGCGTTTCGGACGAGAAGCTCGAAGAGATTATGAAGGAGGCGGGCATTGCGCACTACGTGCATACCCTCCCCGGCGGGCTGGACTACTTTATGGAAAACGAAAGCAACGTTTCGGGCGGTCAGAAACAGCTGATAACGATTGCGCGCGCTATGGCGGAAAACTCGCCTTTGCTAATTCTTGACGAGGCGACTTCCAACGTCGACACCCGAACGGAGGAGGTTATCCAGACGGCTATGGACAGACTGACCGAGGGCAGAACGAGTTTCGTAATCGCGCACAGGCTTTCCACCATAAAGAACGCGGACCTCATTCTCGTTATGCGCGACGGAAACATTGTCGAGCAGGGCAAACACGAACAGCTTATCGCTATGAACGGTTTCTATGCGGGGCTTTACAATTCCCAGTTCGCAAACGAATAAAAAAGAGGGCGGCTTTGCGTAGTTCCGATGATGTGGTTTAACTATATACCCGAATCAACCGCAAGTTGACCGGCATTTAATTGAAAAAATAAATCGATTGTGTTACAATCGGATTATGGAACAAATAAAAAACAAAATCAAGGAATTAAGAATTTCCAAGAAATTAACGCAGCAGCAACTTGCAGACAAATTGCACGTGACAAAACAAGCAATTTCAAAATGGGAGAAAGGCAAGTCTATTCCCGATATTACTTCGGTTGAGCTTTTATCTTCGTTCTTTGGTGTGAGCGTTGATTATCTTGTGAACGACGGTGCGGAGATAAAACACGAAACGACAACTGCCGACCGCAAAAACAAATTGATAGTTGTGCTTATATCGGCGCTTGTCGTAATGTTTGCGGCGGTTGTTGCGCTGTCCGTTACTGTGGGCGTATTATTTAACAAGGATAATAAGACGCAAACCGTTGAAGTAAACGGTTTTGAAATTACTTATTTGTCGGACGAAACTTTTTATATCAACCAATCCAATAAGAGCTTTCTTATTAATTTCAACGTTTATAATTCAACCGATTTCAGTAAAACGTGCAGGCGAGAAAATTTTTCAATAAATAATAAGTCGTTATATATTGATTACATTTATCCCGCCGATACTATCGCCCCGCACGAAGAATTGAAAATATCGATGCGTATTATAGTCAGAGATCCCGTTGAAAATTTAGGGACGATACCAAGCCGTTCGGTAACGGTCAGTTATGCGGGGCAAGCCATTGCGCTTATCGTGTGGTAAAATTGTTATTTTATTTTAATTTAAAAGCTCTCAAACAAATTGTTTGAGAGCTTTTTTGCAACTCTTAAAGTTCCGGCGGCGGCGAAAGCCGCTGTTTTTTCTTTGCGGCTGTCCAGCACGCAAAGCCGTATAAATCGTTAATAAGGAATATCGAGAAACATACGACCATAGAAAGATAGTTAATCTGCTCTATCGTAGCTAAAACCCACAGCGCAATCAGCACTCCGTCGTTAAACACGAAACACACGGCGTACAGCTCGCTGCGGCGCAGCTCGAAGTAGGAGGCGGAAAAACTGGTAAACACGGACACCGTGCTTAAAATGAGGTTTGCTGTGTTGAAATATCTCAAAATAAAGTAAAACGCAACGGTGACGGCGCAGGTCAGCGCGGCCGCAAAACAGTACTCTTTCAATGCGATTGTGTTTATCTTTACTTCGGTTTTACCGTTATACGGATTTTTCAGCCATGTAACTATGGATAGCACGGCGATTGGCAGCGTCATTCCCACGTACGTTATCATTTCGCCGTAATACTTGTAGGTAAACGAAATAACGCCGTAAAGCACGGCGAACGCAACCATTAAAAACTGACCCAGCACGTTGCCCTTGGCCAGAAATATGAGCGAAGTCGCGCCTATCAGAGAGGCGCAGAGGGTAAGCCAGTTATCGTTTTTCATTGCGAAAAACGAAACGGTTATCGCTATTATCGAGCATATCCACAGCGCAATGTCCTTTTTTGTAAGAGACTTGAAAGTGTCTTTGAAAAATTTCATATTTACTCCTAAAATAAAGGCACCCCTGTTTACGTCTTCAAAGACCTAACGACGTAAACGGAATGCCCGATTTGCATTTTTCCACCCGGTGGCGGTATTCAATTTTAAGTTTAAACTTTCACGTTCACCACTTTAATGCCGGCGGCGTCTACGGCGTCCGCCGTTCCGCAATAAACGATGTTTCCGTACTTTTCGTCGTTCGCTATTTTGACAAGCGAATTATAGTCCGCACATTCTTCTTCCAGAACGTTATAGAAATAATCGCAGTCCGCGGCATTATCAAGCCGGTAAAAGAAGAGGTATTCGTCCGTTTTTCGTGCCGATAACATCGTCCCGCCGCGCTTGTTTGCGTCGTCGTCGGATAAATCGCCGTCCAGTACGACAGTGTAACCCTTGCTTTCGAGATTGGTTTTCATTTCTTCGAACGGCGGATAATACGTTCCGTCGTTTTTGTCGCCGCACGCGCAGAGCGCCGCCGCAAGTATCAGTAAAATACCTGCGCAAAGGCTTATAAGTATTTTTTTCATATTCATTCCTCTGATACGTGTATTATAACACGGCGCGGGCGTAAAATCAATAATTATGCGACAAAATCAAGCTATTGTTTTTACATAAATTTAACCTTCCGCACAGCTTTGATAATTAAGGATTTGCGAAAGCACCGCGCTGAAAATGATGCAATTTACGGCGCGATAAAAAAAGACAGCGGTTCAGCCCGCTGTCTTATTAATTCCGTTGACATTTCAAAAAGATAATGTTACTATTAGTAATAATGGAGAATATAATTTTAGGGTTGTTATTGTTGCAGCCGCGCACGATTTATCAGTTGCGCAAACGTATAAACGAAGGGCTGAACCTGATGTACAGTTGCAGTACGGGCAGTATACAGGCCGCGCTTAAAAAGCTGTTGAAAAGCGGTTGTATCGGCGTTGAAGAAATAAAGGAAAACGGCAGGATTAAAAAGCTGTACGTCATAACGGAGTCGGGTAAAAAACAGTTCGGGTCATGGGTAAACGCGCCGATTGACTGCCACGCCGCTAAAAATCCTGAACTGACGAAGATATATTTTATGGGCTTTACCGAAAAAGAAACGCGCATAAAACTTATTGAAAGCCATATCTCCGGGCTGGTGAAAATATACGGCAGTCTTGACAAAATCTGCAAAGAGGGCGAAGATTTGGCGGCCGGGATAAGCGGCAACGACATTTTGTTTTATCAGTTGCGTACCGCGGAATACGGGCGTGACTTTATGAAGTTCAATATCGACTGGTATAATAACTTATTAAACGCTATAAGGAGCAGATAAAATGAAAATGTTACGTCTTGAACACAGCCCCGTCGCCTATTACGTGGACGATAGCGCAAACGGGGAATGGGTGGTTTTCGTTCACGCCGCTTTCGTGGACCACAGAATGTTTGAAAAACAATTCGAGTACTTTTCTGGTAAGTATAACTTGCTCGCCGTGGATATTCTCGGTCACGGCAATTCCTGCCGCGCGGGCAGGGGCGATAGCATAGAAAAGACGGCGGACTGGATTTACGAAATTTTTCAAAAGCACGAAATTTGCGGCGCACACTTCGTCGGCGTGTCGCTGGGTTCGGTGTTTATTCAGGATTTTGCTAACAAGTACGGCGATAAAGTTTTGTCGCTCGCCTGTTTCGGCGGATACGATATAAATAATTTCGACTTGGAAAAGCAGAGGGCCAATTCCAAGGGTCAGATGAAAATGATGATGAAAGCGTTTGTTTCCGTCAAGTGGTTTGCAAAGGCAAATAAACGCATCAGCGCTTATACGAAAGAGGCGCAGGAGGAATTTTATAACCTTAACATAAAGTTCAGAAAAAAGTCGTTTAAGTATCTGGCTAAGCTGAAAAATCTCGTCAACAAATATCCGCCCGAAAAAGCGCGTTATCCGCTGTTGGTCGGGTGCGGCGAGCACGATATCCCTATGGAAATTCAAATCGTAAACGAATGGGCGGAAAGGCAGAATTGCGACAAGGTAATTTTGAAGGGCGCGGGGCACTGCGCGAATATGGATAACCCGAACGGGTTTAACGAGTGCCTGCTCTCGTTCTGGACAAAATAAACAAAAAGGACAACGGTAAAGCCGTTGTCCTTTTTGTTTGTGGTGCGGATAATAGGATTTGAACCTACACGATTGCTCACCGGATTCTAAGTCCGGCGCGTCTGCCGTTCCGCCATATCCGCATTTAAATTTATTTAATTTTAATAAAAATCGTCTTAATTGTCAATCGTTAATACGCAGGTAATTGTCTATCCGCCGGGCTGCTTGTAATGCAGGCTTTAACTATTTACATTTTTTGAAAAATTTAACCATTATTCCCTTGACATCTTTCGAAAATATGATATAATAATTTTCGAAAACTATCGGAAATCGTTACGAAACTACCGACAGGTTTTTAAATCCTTGCTATTTTCAAAAAAATATTTAAACGGAGATTGTGCAGGTGAAGAAATTATTTACGGCGGTGATCTGCCTTTTGCTTTCGGCTTTGATGGTGTTTGGCGCGTGCGGGAAGAAACCCGACAAGGAATACACGCTCGAACTCGAAGACGGGTGCAGACAGCTTACTATTTATTACAACCGCGAAGCGGGCTATGAGGATTGCGACGTGTGGCTCTGGTACGGCAGCGTTGTGGGAAGGGGCTATAAGTTCCATAATTGCGCGTACGGCGGCAAGGTTGTCGTCAACGTTCCCGACACCACGGAAACGGTCGGGTTCATAATAAGGACCAACTGCTCGGCGCCCGGCGGCGAGGAGTGGGGCTCGGCCAACAAGGACGGTACGGATTCAGACCGTAAGGTTACGCTCAGCGGCGACTACACAGAAATTTACACCAAAGCGGGCGACCCCAATAACTACACCAGTACGGACGGCGGAAAGACGCTTGAAATTATGAGATTTATTTCTATCGCCGATATGTTGGACAAAACGCACGTCAAAGTCACGTCCAGCGACTCGGCCGCAATTTCCAAAGACAATGTTAAAATAACCGACGCGGACGGTAAAAACGTCGCCATCACCGCGGAGGCGGCGGGCAACGTTTACACGCTCGGCGAAGAGCTCGATTTATCCAAGGCGTACACCGTCAAAATAGAAGGCTTTGACGAAGTGTCCGTCGTTCCTATGACCTATTTTTCCAGCGCGGCTTTCGAAAGGGAGTACACCTACGACGGCGAGCTCGGCGTTATTTTGACGGAGAACGAAACTACGTTCCGTCTTTGGGCGCCCACGGCCTCAAAGGTCGTTCTCAACCTTTACGATATAGGCTATCTCGGTAAACCCGTGGAGACCATACCTATGACCAGAGGCGAAAAGGGCGTTTGGTCGTATACCCGCAACGCAAACCTTGCAGGAAAGTACTACACTTATACTGTGACTACTTCCGCGGGCGAAAACGAGGCGGTAGACCCGTACGCGCGTTCGGCGGGGCTTAACGGCGGCCGCGGAATGATTGTCGATCTGGATTCGACCGACCCCGAGGGTTGGACGGATACGCCGTTCGACACGGGCATAGAAAACTATACCGACGCGCAGATCTGGGAAGTGCATATCCGCGACTTCTCCAACAGGATTACGGCGTCCAAGTACAAGGGCAAGTATCTCGCGTTCACCGAAACGGGCCTTAAAAACGCAAGCGGCGTTCCAGTGGGCGTGGACTATCTCAAAGAGCTTGGTATCACCCACGTCCATCTTCTGCCTTCGTTCGACTATGCGTCCGTGGACGAGAGCAAGAACGACGGTTTCAACTGGGGCTACGACCCGCTTAACTATAACGTTCCCGAGGGCAGTTATTCCACCGACCCCGCGGACGGCGCGGTGCGCGTGAACGAGTATAAACAGATGGTTCAGGCCCTGCACGAACAGGGTATCGGCGTCGTTATGGACGTGGTTTACAACCACACCTATTCGGCGGACTCCAACTTCTCAAAGATTGTGCCTTACTATTACTACCGTTACAACGGCGACGGCACTCTTTCAAGCGGTTCGGGCTGCGGAAACGACACGGCCTCCGACAGGTCGATGTTCCGTAAATTTATGATAGACTCCGTCACCTACTGGCAGGAGGAATACAACCTCGACGGTTTCCGTTTCGACCTTATGGGTCTGCACGATTTAAAGACTATGCAGGAAATCGAAAAGGCCGTTCACGCAAAAAATCCCTCGGCGCTCATTTACGGCGAGGGCTGGACGGGCGGCACTTCTATGCTCGACGAAAATGACAGTGCGGTGCTCGCTAACCTTATCAAACTCAACAACGGCACTTCCACCAAGGGCGTAAACGGTATCGCGATGTTTAACGACGTATTGAGGGACGGCGCTAAGGGCTCGGTATTCGATATAAACGACACGGGCTTTGCAACGGGCGCAAAGGACTCTTATCTCGACAGAGTGCTTTTCGGCGTTACGGGCTGTTACAACAACCCCGAATTTACCGAGTACGAGGGCGCAAGCTGGTTTGCGGCCAACCCCACTCAGGTTATAAACTATGTTTCCGCGCACGACAACAACACGCTTTGGGACAGAATTTGTCACGCCTACGGCGAAGAGGGGGCTACCCTGCAAATGCGCCTTAAACGCAACGCGCTGTCCGCGGCGATTGTGCAGACCTCGCTCGGCGTGCCGTTTATGCAGGCGGGAGAGGAGATGCTCCGCTCCAAAAAGAACGCAGACGGCAGCTATAACGAAAACAGCTACAACGCGTCCGACGCGGTAAACAATATCGACTGGGACGCGCTTAAAACAGGTTCCTCGGAATACAAGATGATGCTGTACTACAAGGGCCTTATCGAATTCCGCAAGTCCTGCGACACGTTGAGACTTCCTTACGCGGCCGACGACGTAAAGCGCAAGTACGTTTGCGAGGCGGTCAAGAAAGACGGCGCGTTCGTCGCGTTCACCGTGACGGATACGGACACTAACGAAAAACTTCTTATAATCTACAACGCGAAGGAAACCGATTACGATTTCACTCTTCCTTCGGGCGGTTGGGATTTGTATGTAAACGGCGAGTCTGCCGGCGCAAGGGCGTTGCAGACGGGTGTAAGCGGCGCGCAGAAGATTGCCGCGGTCAGCTGTTACGTTTACAAAAGCGCCGTAAAGGCATAACTTGGAAACTACCCTGAAAAACGGGTTGGAGTTAAAAAAATTTTTGGAGGAAAAAAAATGAAGGTAAAAAAACTTTTGGCACTGGTTATGACCTGTGCAGTGGCGGCTACCGCAACTTCGATACTTGCGGCCTGCGACAAGACTCCCGAGTTTGTCGAAGACACCAATATCTGGTACGCCGTAGGTAACGATTCGAAGGGAACTTGTAAGGTAAATAACTGGCAGCCCCAGACCATAAACGACGAGCTTAAATTCAAGCGCGACACCACCGTTACAAACGAGAACGTGTTTACTCTCACTCTCGATATCTATGCGGGCAACGTTTCCAGCGGTTTGTCGTTCAAATTCCTTTACAAGACTTCCGCGGACGAAGTTATCAGCGATACCGACCTCTGGGCAAGACAGATAGGTATTAACCAGTTCGAAGGAGTTGAAGGCGAGGGCAAGGACGCCGTGGTCAAAGACGGCGACAATGTAATATTCACGACGGGCGACGGCGCGGACGCAAACAACCTCGCGCTTGCAAAGGGTCAGGACGGAACGTACACGTTCACTATGAAAACTTTCCCCGGCCAGAAGAAAGACCCCGTTATAACTTTCAAGAAAGATAAAGAAATCCCCATCACTCACGATATGTGGGTATACGGCGATATAAACAACTTCGGTTGGGGCGCTACGGCTAACAACTGGCCTTTGACCGAGAACGTAAGCGGCGACGACATTACCTGGAAGGGCCAGATTACCGTAACCGCGGAAGACGCAAAGCGCGATAATACGGGCGCGGTTGTGACCGAGGGCGGACAGTATGCGGCCGTTCAGCTTTACAACAAGATCAACAATTCCACGTACGTTCTCGAAGACGCGAAAGATTATCCTATCGTTGAAATTGCAAACGCTTATACCGATGAGAAAATCGACAAGCATTTCAACCTTCTTCCCGTAGGCGGCTACACCATAGAGTACAACCAGAAAACGAACGCTATAAGCCTTGTGCAGGCTACGCACGAAATGTATTTCATTGGTTCCGTCAACGGTTGGAGTGAGGACGTAAAGCCCGAGTTTAAGCTTACCGAATCCGCAGACAAAGCTACCTGGACGGGCACGCTTGTTGTTGAAGAGAAGGCGGAAATTAAGCTTTTCAACGCGCTTAACGGTGAATATTACACGACGGCAGCAGCAAACGGCGGCAATATCACGCTCGAACCCGGCGCATATTTCTTCAAGTTTACCGTAGAAGGCAACGTTGTGGAATATGATGAAGCTACGTTCCATATCGTAGGCACTTTTGTCGACGGCGACGAAAACGTGAACTTCTCGTTAAAAGACGGCGTTACTCCCGTAATGACCGCAACCGATACGGCGGGCGTTGTATCCGCTTCGGTTAACATTACAGACGTAACTGGCAAGCAAGGTTATGAGTGGATAGCCAAACAGGGTTCCGTGGCGGGAGTCGAAAGCGCTATATTCGCGTTTAAACCCGTATTCGTATCCGAGCTTGCAGGCGGAATTGTCTGGTCTGGGGCTCCCAGTGCAAACAACTATGTGGCGGCGGCAGGGACCTACACCATAACGTACAATATGTTTACGCAGGCGATAACCGCAACTCTGGCATCTTAAAAAGTTTATAAAGTATCGGGCGCGGAATTATCCGCGCCCGTATTTTTGCATTATGAAAAATTTTGTATTCGATTTATACGGAACGCTCGTCGATATTAGCACCGACGAGGAGAGCGCGCGGTTTATAAAAAAAGTAAACGCTTACTTTTCAAAGCTCGGCGTGGAAAACTTTTATACCCGATATACAAACCTGTGCCGCGGGCTCGGCGGCGGGGAGGAAGATAGCGAAATTGATATTTCCGCCGTCTTTTCAACCCTGCTCGGCGGAAATGCGGAGCTTGCAAAACGGGCCGCGCTGAGTTTCCGCGCCCTGTCGCGCGGCAGGCTCGGGTTATACCGCGGCGTGTTGCCTCTTCTGAAAAAACTAAAAGACGGCGGGGCGGAGCTTTATATTCTTTCGAACGCCCAGTCCTGTTTTACCGTAGCTGAGATTGAACAACTCGGAATTGCGGAGTATTTCGGCGGTATTTGTCTTTCGTCCGATTTCGGCGCAAAAAAGCCGTCCGCGCGGTTTTTCAATCATATCATAGAAAGATTCGGGCTGGACAAAAGCCAAACCGTGTATGTAGGCAACGACTTCAAAGCCGATATCTGCGGCGCGGAGGGCGTCGGGCTTGCGGCGGCGTACGTCAAAAGCAATATCTCGCCGCGCGGCGACAGCGTGGAGGAGGCGGCGGGTATCGCCGCGTTCGCCACGGACAGTTTCAAAGATTTGTCGCGCTACCTGCTTTCAATTTTAACGTAAAAAGCCCGCCCCCGCGCCGTTGCGCGGGGGCGGGTATTTTATTTGAGTTATTTTTTAACGGGTATGACGCTGCCGCGCTCGATAAGCTTACATTCAAGCAGAACGTGCTGTGAAGAGCGGCCTTCCAGCATATCGCATATCAGCCTGAAAGCCTGCTCGCCCATTTTATTGAAATCCTGTTTCATAGTGGTAAGGTTATAGGCGGTGAATTTAAGAAGGTTCAAATCGTCGAAACCCATAACCGAAACGTCTTCGGGCACGCGCTTGTCGTAGAGCTTAAGGCCCTCTATAAGTCCCATTGCCATTATGTCCGAACAGCTGATGACGGCGGTTACGTCCGTTTCGCTGAAAAACGCCGCGGCCTCCTCGCCGGAACTTCTCGTAAAGTCGCCGTAGTACACGTAGTCGTTATTGAAGTCTATGCCCACGCGGGCAAGGCCCAGTATGTAACCCGCAAGTCTTTCGGACGAAACAAGCGAAACTTTTTCGCCCAGCAACAGCCCTATCTTGCTGTGGCCCAGCCTGTTGAGGTAACGTATCGACTTGACTATGGCGTTTGTGTTTTCGCTGGAAACGGAGGAGATGATGGGCGCGTTGGAGATATGGTTGTCCAACAGCACCAACGGCACGGTCGTATTTTTCAGCTGATTGTAAATGCGGCTCTTGAAGTTCATTCCCACAATGAACGCGGCGCAGAAATTGTTTTGTTTAAGATAGTCTTCCAGAACGAAATTTTCGGGTTTGGAAACGAGATAGTCCATAATAACCTCGAAGTTATTGGCTATAGCAATGTCCGTAAACGAAGAAATTACGTGGTTCAAGATATTGTTTCTCGTATCGGAATCCACTCTCTCGTACATAGCGCAAATGCGCCGCGGCGGCAGGTTTTTTGTTTTAATGTGATACCCCACCGATTCGGCGTATTTCCGCACCATATTTTTGGTGTCTTCGGCTATGTCGGTTGCGTCGTTCAGCGCCTTGGAAACCGTGCTTATGGACACGTTCAGCACTTCCGAAATTTCCTTGATGGTCATTTACTTGCTCCGAAAATTTTCTGTCTTACATAAAATTATACTTTAAATACAGATTATAGTCAAGCCCTATTTCACCCGTTCAGATGAGAAATTATTACAAAATTTGGGAAATACTATAAAAATCTATTGACAGTTACGAAAAATATGATATAATATTTTCGAAAATACATAAAAAATTTTCGTACATATTTTGCGGGAACTGTGCAGCTATGAAAAAAACCAGAAAATTCGGACTGTTAATGCCTATATCGTCGCTGCCTTCGGCGGAAGGGATAGGCACGTTGGGAGAAGAGGCGTATCGCTTCGTAGATTTTTTGTGCGCGGCGGGCGGGTCGGTGTGGCAGGTATTGCCGCTCAACCCCACCAATTACGGCGACAGCCCGTATCAGTCCTGCTCGTCAGACGCGCTGAACTATTATTTTATCGATTTGTTTGCGCTTGTTAAAGACGGGCTTCTGAAAAAAAACGAAATCAAGTTATCGGAGCTTTCGGATATTCCCCGCCGCGTAAACTACGGAAAACAGTTTACAAACAAAATCGCGCTTCTGAGAAAAGCTTATTCGCGGTTTGACGGCGGAGAGGAGTTTAAGCGGTTTGTGGAAAAAGGCGACTATGCCGATTTCGCGGTGTTTATGGCGCTTAAAGCAAAGTTCGAACACGCAAGCTGGACGGAGTGGGAAGAGCCTTACCGCACTTACGACAAAGCCGTTGCGGATAAATTTGCAAGCGAGAACAAGAGCGAAGTGCTTTTCTGGCAGTTCACGCAGTTTATATTCTTGAAACAGTGGAACGCGCTGAAAGGCTATGCAAACGCGCGCGGAGTGAGCATTATGGGCGACATACCGCTGTACGTCGCATACGACAGCGTGGAGGTATGGAACTACGGCTCGAAGCTTTTCAGAATGGACGAAAACCGTAATCCCGCGGGGGTTGCGGGTTGCCCGCCCGACGCGTTTACGGAGGACGGACAGCTTTGGGGCAATCCCGTTTACGACTGGGAGAAAATGGCCGCGGACGGCTACGGCTGGTGGAACAGGCGCATTGCGGGTTGTCTGAAACTTTACGATATTTTAAGGATTGACCACTTCCGCGGTTTCGACAGATATTACGAGGTTCCGCCCGAAGAGCAGACCGCGCGGCACGGCAGCTGGCGGGACGGGCCGAAGGAAAAACTGTTTGAAGACAAACTCGACTTTAAGATAGTCGCAGAGGATCTGGGCGTAATCGACGACGGGGTCAGGCGGCTTATGAGAAACGTTGGCTATCCCGGTATGAAGGTGCTTGTATTCGCGTTCGACGGCAGATATGACAACGAGCACAAACCCTCGAACTATACAAACAATTTCGTCTGCTATACGGGCACGCACGACAATATGCCGATTCGGCAGTATATAGACGATTTGAACGAGTACGAGCGCGGGGTATACACTGCGGATTTGTTGCGGGAATGCGCGGCGTTCGGAATAACCGCGGATCTGACGAATTCTGAAACGATGTGCCGCACCGTGATAAGGCTTGCGTTCGCGTCGGTTGCGGATACGGTGATAATCCCGTACTGGGACGTTCTGGCTATGGGCGGGGAGGCGCGTATGAACCTGCCGTCCACCGTTTCGGATAAGAATTGGAGCTGGCGTTTCGTAAAAGAGGATTTTTCCGAGGACAGCCTGAATTTTCTTTCGGACGAAGCGCAAAATACCGATAGGGTCAATAAAAATCAAAATCGAAACGACACGACTGTAACCGTGAAATCATAAAAGCAATACAGGAGGATTTTTTTATGAAAAAACGTATAATTTCTTTACTTGCCTGCGGCGTTATCGCAGCGGGCGCAACCGCCGGACTTACGGGTTGCGGCGAAAAGGGCATCACCGTCTGGGCGCCTCAGGTACAGCAGACGCTTGTAAAGGAAATGATTGACGAGTTCCTTAAAGAGAACCCCGATTTCAAATATTCCATCAAGCTCGGCGTTTGCGGCGAGGATATGGCTTATGCGAATATGAGCAAGGACGTCGAGGCCAGCGCTGACGTTTACGGCTATGCAAACGACCAGCTTATGAACCTTAAAAAGATTAACGCGGTTGCGAAACTCGGCGAAAGCGCGAAAGCGAAAATAATCGCCGACAACGACGCGAAGTCGGTTGCCTCCTGTGAGATAAACGGCGAGTATTACGGCTATCCGTACGCGGCGGACAACGGCTACTTTATGTATTACGACAGCTCCGTAGTAAGCGCAACGGAGGCGCAGACGCTCGAAGGCGTGCTTTCGGCTTGCGCTAAGGCGGGCAAGTATTTCCTGTTTAACCAGAAAGAGGCGTGGTACGTAGGCACGTTCTTCTTCGGCGCGGGCGGCGACTACACTATCGAGTGGGAGGGCACGTCCATTAAGAAAGCGGGCAGCGACTTCGACCAGAAACCCGAAGGCAGCGAGTACAGCTACGGCGAAATCGGCGCTATGGCGCACATAGACCTCAACGCCAACAAGAACTTCGTCAACGCCGACGACTCGGTTATCGACCAGTATCTTTCGGGAAATATGCTCGGCGCGTGCATTTCGGGAACCTGGAACGCGGCTAAACTCTCCGAGAAACTCGGCGACAACTATGCGGCGACCAAACTTCCCACTTTCCACAGCTCGCTTACCGATCAGGATTACCAGATGAAGTCTTTCGCGGGATATAAATGTTTCGGCGTAAATCCCCAGAGCAAGCACCTTGCTGAGGCGCACCAGATAGCGGCGTTCCTTTCGGGCAAGGCTATGCAGGAAAAGAGGTTTGACGCGTTGCAGATAGGCCCTTCCAACAAGGAAGTAGCGGCTATGGACAAAGTTAAGAAAAACGTAGCGCTTGCGGCGCTTGCGGCGCAGGCCCCGCACTCCAAGACTCAGGAATCCCTTCCTTCCAGCTATTGGGACCCTATGAAAGCGTTCGGCGAGGGCGTTAACGGCACTTCTCCCAAAATCAACAAAGACAACTACAAAGAGTACGTCAAAACGCTTATCAACGATTTGAAGACGGATAACACTTAAATTTATTTATATTTAAGACGCTTGGTTTGGGGCAAAGATTACTTTGCCCCAAATTGCAATAGCAGTAAGGGGAGAACAAAATGACTTATCCGATATCCGAACTGGAATATCTGAAATTAAACGGCTGGCAGAAATTCGGCTATAAGATGACGGGGTTTTTCAAGAACCTGCCTACGGCGTTTAAAAATTTCTTTACTAAGACGATACCCGCGCTCGCAATAAGGTTCTGGCTTATGATAAAGGGCTGGTTTATGACTATCGGCGCGGCAGCAAAACACGGCGACTGGAAAACGAGAATGTCTTTCGTATTTATGGGTTCGTCCCAGCTTGGCAGAAAGCAGATTATGCGCGGACTTCTGTATCTGTTTTTCGAGGTCGTCTTTTTCGCGTATCTCATATTCTTCGGCTGGCAGTATCTCGGGCTTTTGGGCACGCTGGGCACAAAGGTCAGCGGCGAGTACTACAACCCCGACAAGGATATTTACGAATACGTTCAGGGCGACAACAGCCTTCTCATACTTCTGTACGGACTTCTGACGGTGTTTTTTATCGTCGCGTTCGTGTACGTGTGGTATCAGAACGTCAAGACGGGTTACGCAGCACAGCAGATTGCCGAGGCAAAGCAGAAGCTTCCCACGGCCAAGGACGACGTGCGTTCGCTCGCAGACGAGCAGTATCACAGAACTTTGCTTTCTATGCCTTTACTGGGGCTTTCTATATTCACGATTTTCCCGATAATCTTTATGATACTCGTCGCGTTCACCAACTACGACGACGCGCATCTTCCGCCAGCTAACCTGTTTACCTGGATAGGGTTCGATAACTTCTCTACGGTGCTCGGCGGCGGGATTTCCGGTAACGCGAAGTTCGGCTCCACGTTCGGGCGCATACTGTTATGGACGGTGGTCTGGGCGTTCTTCGCAACGTTCTCGAACTATATCCTCGGAATGATTGTCGCAATAATAATCAACAAAAAAGGTATTAAGCTTAAAAAGCTTTGGCGTACTATACTGATTATGACGATAGCCGTGCCGCAGTTCGTTTCACTGCTTTTGATGTCGCAGATGCTGGCAGACCACGGCGCGATAAACAATATTTTAAAGAGTTGGGGCTGGATTGACCAGAGCATACCGTTTCTGACAAACGGCAATCTGGCGAAGGTTACGATAATAGTCGTCAACATATGGATAGGCATACCGTATACTATGCTTATGTGCACGGGTATTCTTATGAACATCCCCGAGGACCTTTTCGAGTCCGCGCGTATGGACGGGGCGGGTCCTGTGAAGGCGTTTTTCAAGATAACCCTGCCGTATATGCTGCATATCACGGCGCCCTATCTCATAACGCAGTTCATAGGCAACCTAAACAACTTCAACGTTATCTTCCTGTTGACGGGCGGCAACCCCATCGACCCCGATATGGCTACGGGCGCGGGCGAAACCGACCTTCTCATAACCTGGCTGTATAAACTGATTATGCAAAACCAGAAATACGGCGTAGCCGCTGTCATAAGCATATTTATGTTTATCATAACGGCCGTTGTATCTCTTATCGTATACAACCGTTCAAGCGCAGTTAAAAATGAGGAGGACTTTATGTAATGGCGGCGAAGAAAAAATTACGCAGCAAGAAAGCTGCCGAACGCGGCACGAACGCGGCTATTTACGTCGTTCTTGTGGTTATAAGCATTATCTGGCTGTTTCCGTTCTTCTATCTTGTTTTACAGTCGTTAAGGGGCGAGCAGGGCCTTGCAACCATGTATTTCTGGCCCAAGCAGTGGACGTTCGATAACTATATCAAGCTGTTTACGGACACTTCCATTTTCAATTTCCCCAAGTGGTACGGTATAACGCTCGTTATTTCGGTCGTTGTGACGGTTGTTCAGACGGCTATCGTTCTCGTTACCAGCTACGCGTTATCGCGCCTGCGTTTCAAAATGAGAAAGCCGCTTATGAACCTTATGCTCGTTCTCGGTATGTTTCCCGGCTTTATGTCAATGACGGCGATTTACTTCCTGTTAAAGCTTGTCGGGCTTACCCAGACTTTCGGGCTTGTCGGGCTTGTGCTCGTATACGTGGGCAGTTCCTGTATGGGCTATTATATCTGCAAGGGCTTTTTCGATACCATACCCAAATCGCTTGACGAGGCGGCGCGTATAGACGGGGCAAGCAGGCACACGGTATTTATTAAGGTGGTTCTTCCGCTTTCCAAGCCCATAATAATATACACCGTTTTAACATCGTTTCTTGCGCCCTGGGGCGAGTATATGTTTGCTTCGCTTATGGCGTTCGGCGACCAGGATTATTACAACGTTGCGGTCGGCCTGAAAGAAATGCTCAACAGGGAAACGGCGTCGGAATACTTCACGCGGTTCTGCGCGGCGTCGGTTATTGTTTCGGTGCCCATAACGGTGCTTTTCTTCTGGTTGCAGAGATACTATGTAGAGGGAGTTACGGGCGGTTCCGTAAAGGGTTAAATTATGAACAAAAAAGTTTTTTCGGTTTTAAAAGCGGTTGCGGCGTGCGTGCTTGCGCTGTTTATGATGTCGGGCCTTACCGCCTGCGGCAAGGTCAATCTTCTCGAAGAGAATATTATCGACGACAAGTACGACAACTATTACGAAATTTTCGTTTATTCCTATAACGACACCAACGGAGACGGCTACGGCGATCTGAACGGCGTGACCGAAAAGCTGGATTATATCCGTGATTTGGGTTACACGGGTATCTGGCTTATGCCTATCAACAATTCGGCAAGCTACCACGGCTACGACGTGGTGGACTATTACAGCGTCAAGCCTATTTACGGCACGCTCGAAGACTACGGCAAGCTTATAGAGGCGGCGCACGAGAGAGGTATCAAGGTCATAATCGACCTCGTTGTCAACCATTCGTCGTCCGTGCACCCGTGGTTTAAAGACGCGCTTGCGTATAAGAACGGGCAGGGCGGCTCCGACAAGTACGTAGATTATTACAACTGGTCGTCAAACGGCCGCGACGGATACCACCAGAGCGGCAAAGTCTGGTATGAGTCGCGTTTCGACGCGAGTATGCCCGATCTGAACCTCGCGAACGACAAAGTCAAGGCGGAGATAGAAAATATAATCAAATTCTGGCTCGACCTCGGAACGGACGGGTTCCGTCTGGACGGCTGTCTGTACTATTTCGACAGCCAGCAGCTTTCGATAGATTTCTGTAAGTGGATTAAGGACACGGCGGTCAAGTACAACGATAAAGCGTATATCGTCGGCGAAACCTGGTCCAGCCGTTCGGTCATTGCCGACTTCTATCAGAGCGGTTGCGACAGCTTTTTCTACTTCCCCGCGTCGTATGCGGCGGGCGGGGCGGACTGTCCTATCAGCTCGGCGATAACGCTTGGCTCCGCGGACGAGTACTGGCCCTCGGTCAAAACGCTTATAAGCGTTGCGGGCGAAAACATTCCCGCGCCGTTTTTAAGCAACCACGACATAGGCAGAGCGGCGGGTTACGCGGGCAGGGACGAGGATAAGGTCAAGTTTGCGTACGGTTTGCTTTCTATGTATACGGGCAATACTTTTACTTACTACGGCGACGAGATCGGTATGATAGGTTCTCAGACCGATCAGGATAAGCGTATCGGTATGCTATGGGACAACAAGCAGACCAACATCACTAACCCGCCCCCCGGAACACAGCATCAGGACTACGTTTTCGACGGGGTTAAGGAACAGCTCAAAGACAGCGGCTCGATACTCAATTATTTCAAGGTCTGCAACAACGCGCGCAACGCGTTCCCCGCGCTTATGCGCGGAACGCCGTCGCGTATCGCTTATGACGATTACAATATTCTGGTGTTTCAGAAAACGTATAAAGATCAGACCATAAAGATTGTGATTAACTTCGGAAAAGACAAAAAGACGGTGAACGGGATAGAGGGCACGCTCGCGCAGGGGATTTGCGTGGACGGTAAAATCAAGCAGAGCGGCTCCTCGCTGACTATGCCGAAATACTCGATAGCTATTTTAACTTAAAAGGAAGGGGAAACAATGGCAGGATTAAGTTTCAAACATATTTACAAGGTATATCCCAACGGCACCAAGGCCGTAAACGATTTCAATATGCAAATCGAGGATAAGGAATTTATCGTTTTCGTCGGCCCCTCGGGTTGCGGAAAATCGACCACGCTCAGAATGATAGCCGGCCTCGAAGATATCAGCGCGGGCGAGCTTGCGATTGGCGATATGGTCGTAAACGACGTGGAGCCCAAGGACAGGGATATTGCGATGGTGTTTCAGAACTATGCGCTCTATCCGCATATGACAGTTTACGAAAACATTGCGTTCGGCCTGCGCCTTAGAAAACTTTCCAAGGAAGAGATACACAGGCGCGTTACGGAGGCGGCGGATATTCTCGGTATAACCGAATACCTCGCCAAAAAGCCGAAGGAGATGTCGGGCGGACAGCGCCAGAGGGTTTCGCTTGGCCGCGCGATTGTGCGCGAACCCAAGGTTATGCTTCTGGACGAACCTCTTTCCAATCTGGACGCGAAGTTGAGGACGCAGATGCGCGCGGAAATTTCCAAACTGCACGCGCGGCTTAAAACAACGTTCATATACGTCACGCACGATCAGGTCGAGGCGATGACTATGGGCACGCGTATCGTAGTTATGAAGAACGGTTTCGTTCAGCAGATAGACACGCCGAAAAACCTTTACAATTATCCCGGAAACAAGTTCGTCGCGGGCTTTATCGGGACCCCGCAAATGAACTTTTTCGAGGGAACGCTGTTAAAGAAAGGCGAAGAGGTGGAAATCAAGTTCGAGTATTCGGACGCGAAAATCACCGTCCCGTATTCTATGCTGTACAAGGCGCGCCCCGCTTATCTTAACGGCGACAGGAAAGTCTGCATAGGACTGCGCGCGGAAAACCTGTGCGTGGCCGACAAGGCGGACAAAAACGCGGCGGTTATAAAGGTCAAGATTTCGCACAAGGAAGAGCTGGGCAACCAGACGCTTATTTACGGCGATATTAATATGGACGGCGACGGCTATACCGAAAGCGCAACGAGGATTATCTTCGAGGCGCGCGGGGAAACGGATTTCAGGACTGGCGAGATAATAGATGTCGCGCTGGATATGAACCACGTTCACCTTTTCGATATCGAAACGGAAGAGAGTATCCTGCCCCGCATACCCGAATATAACTATGTGGACTGCGAGGCGAAGGGCGGAAAGCTTAGTTTCCTCGGAAACGAGGTGATGTTGCCGCCCGCTATAAACTGCAAGGACTGCAAGGGTGAGTTGCTTATCCCGACCGACGCTCTGGATTTCGGCGATGGAATAGACGTCAACGTTGTTTCCTGCGAGGAGATTAACGGTAAAAATCTCGTTTCGTTCGAAGTTTCGGGCAGGAGAATGTTTGCGGTCACGCCCGAACAGGTGAAAGAGGGTAAGGCCAAGGTCGAGATAGATTTAAAGCGGATTTCCGTGCTCAGCGGCGGCGAAACGGTTATAGAGAGTATGCCGCAGACTTCCTGCCTTAACGGTAAACTTCTCAAAGAAAAAGTGGAGGAAACCGTAGAGGAGAAGGGCAAGACGAAGAAGAAAAAGGTTGTTAAATTCTTCCTCGGCGTAGAGGACGCAAAGCTTGACGCGCCCGACGAGATAACCCAGAAACTCATAACCGCGATAGGCGTCAAACGCGTGCTTGACGAGCCCCTGCGTTACGAGTGCGGGCCGTATGATTTCAGATTCGCGGAAGAGGGCATAACGGCGGAGGTAGTCGAGATTGCGGACTACGGCAAGGAAAAGTTCGCCGTATGCAAGGTCGGCGAAAACACCGTTTACGTGCTTGCGGACGAACAGGTTTCGGGCACGGTGCATATTCTGCCCGACATCGAAAAGCTTGCGATAATCCAATCGAAAATGGATATAAGGATAATTTAAGGCATTTTGCGCCGCCCGATTTACGGGCGGCGCTTTTTTTGTCGAAAAAGATTATGAAAAGCCTGTGAAAAAAATTTAACTTGACTTTTGGCATATATTGGGCTAGAATTAAAGTAAGAAAATACGGAGGCGGAATATGGTTACGGAGCATAAAAGTATAATGGTCGACACCGTGCTGGACGATAAAATGCAAAAAGAAATGTCGCGTTCGGCGCATAAACTTTCGCTTGTTTTAATAATTGTCGGCGCGATCGGCGTAGCGGCGTTTACTGCGTTTCAGATAATTTCGTTTTTTACCGATTTAGAGGACGACGGATTTTATTTTATACTCATTGTATTCGCCATATTCCTCGGCCTCGGCTTTTATCTTTCGTTCGTGCTCGGTAAAGCCGAAGAGAAAATGCGCTCGTCAAACAGGGTCAGTTCGTACGAATTTTTCAGGGATTTCTTTACTTTAAGCGAAACGGTGAACGGCGAAACCGTCGCCAACGCAAAGGTTTATAATAACCAGATAGCGAAGGTGCGTGAAACGAAGAATTATCTGTTTTTGCATATCAACGGCAACAGCGCCTATCCCGTGGCGAAGGAAAAGCTGACAAAGGAAGAACTTAATACAATCAAGGCGGCGTTTGCGGTTAAGACCGAAGGCGGGGTTTTAAATCTTTCGGACGGCCCCGAAACGCAGACCGCGCCCGAGGCGCAAACTGTGCCCGCTCCTCAAACTACACCCGAAACACAGGACGGCCACGCCCCGTCCACAACGGAACGATAACGATATTTCAAAGGGTTTTTATGAGTTTTCTTTATTTAAGCGACGTAGGAAAAAATTATAAAGTAGGCACGGTGACGGTTGAGGCGCTTAAAAACGTGTCGTTCGAGCTGGAGGACGGAGAGTTTGTTGTGGTGCTCGGCTCCTCTGGAGCGGGCAAGACCACGCTTTTGAACCTTCTCGGCGGAATGGACGGCGCAACGGACGGCAAAATTGTGCTGGACGGAAAGGAAGTAACTGCGCTCAACAAGCGCGGGCTTACAGAATACCGCAGGAACGACGTTGGGTTTGTGTTCCAGTTCTATAATTTAATGCCCAATTTAACCGCGTTGGAAAACGTGGAAATTGCGGTTGAAATCTGTAAAAACCATTTAAACCCCGAAGAGGTTTTAAAGGAAGTCGGGCTCGGCGAGCGGCTTAACAATTTCCCCGCCCAGCTTTCCGGCGGCGAGCAACAGCGTGTTTCTATCGCGCGCGCTATGGCAAAAAATCCCAAACTTCTGCTCTGCGACGAGCCTACGGGCGCGCTCGATTACGAAACGGGCAAGAAGATACTCAAACTATTATACGACGTTTCAAAACAGCGCAAACGCCTTGTTATAATCGTCACCCACAACGCCGCTTTGAAGGATATGGCAGATAAGGTCGTATACATAAAGAGCGGTATGATAGAGCGAATAGAAACCAACGCAACCCCCAGACCGATAGAAGAGATCGAGTGGTGATAGAAGCTGTTTAAAGACGAGGAGATTGAGCGGTGATAAAAACCTATTTAAAGACGCTGTGGCGAATGTTTGAAAAACACGTCACCCGCCTTTTGTCGCTTATATTTATGGTGCTCGTTTCGGTCGGGTTCGTTTCGGGTATCGGTTCTTCGACCGATAAAATAAACTATTCGATGACCGACTATTACAAAGCGCAGACGGTGAGCGACTTCATAATAAAAAGCAAGGCGGAAAACGGATTTACCGATGAGGATACGGAGCGGATAAAAAAGCTTTTCGACGGCGCGACTGTCAATACGGGCAACTCTCTCGATATAAAAGTCGGCGAGAAACGCTCCGTCAGGTATTACTTTCTCGACTTCGACGAATGGACGGTAAACGTGCCCGACGTGATGGAAGGCGGGGTTGACGACCCGAATTTACGCATTTACGCAGAACGCGCGGACAACGTGATTAAAGGCACGTCAGTGGGCGACAAAATAACGCTGGACTTTAAGGATATTCTCGTAAAACTGAGCGAGCAGAACGGAACGGAGCTTGACGCGAATACTCTTTCTTTGCTGTCACGGCTCACGCCCGTAGAGGTCACGGTCGGCGGGATAGTGCAAAGCCCGCTTACGTTCGCAAACGACGGCGAGCCGAGCTATAACAACGACGTTGAAAATATGCCCGACACCACTACGGGCACGGAAGATATGGACTGCCTTGAAAACGTGTTTTACATATCAAGGACGCTTATTCCCACGCTGAAATCAGTCGTTCCGCAGCTCCCCGACGCAATGGACAGACCGTTTATCGGTATAGGCGATATTTACGTCGCGCTTGAAGACAGGGGCCAGTTTTCCGCGTTCGGCTGGCGCTATAAAAACGTTATAGAAAAGGGCGAGGCGGAGATAGCCGCCGCGCTCGGCGACGTAGAGGTAATAACTCTTTACGACAACTATTCCTTCAAATCCCTGAAATCCTATTCCGACAAAGTTGCGGGAATAGGCTATATATTAATGGTCGTATTCCTTCTTGTGACCGCGCTCGTCGTTCTTTCCACAATGACAAGACTTCTCGAAGAGGAGCGGTCGCAGATAGCGTGTCTGAGAACTCTGGGTTACTCGTCCACGGACATAATATCCAAGTATCTTCTGTTTGCGCTTATTGCAACGGGCATAGGCGGCGCGGGCGCGTACTTCGTCGGGCTGGGACTGGCGCATCTCATCTATTACGTATTTAATTACAGTTTCTATATGCCGCCCGTATCGGCGCACGTTGCGGTCGTGTTCTATATAATCTCGTTTACGCTGATAGTTGCGGCCACGCTTGTCGCGACCGTGATTTCGGGCTACAAACTCACGGGCGAGCGCCCCGCAACCTTACTGCGCCCCAAGCCTCCGCGCGCGGGTAAGAAAGTCATTCTCGAAAGAATAGGCGTTATCTGGAACAGACTGTCGTTCAAATACAAGTCCACTATGCGCAACGTGCTCCGGTATAAGAGCCGATTTATAATGACCGTATTTTCCGTGGCCGTTTCAACCGCGCTGGTTATGGCGGGGCTGGGTCTTCTGGATATGTGTCTTTTTCAGGACTTCGGCTCGGCCGCGATAATAGGCATCGCCGCCGTTATAGTGGTGTTTGCGGGCCTGTTGACGGCGATAGTCATTTACACGCTTACCAATATAAACATAAGCGAGCGCAACCGCGAAATAGCCACCTTAATGGTTCTCGGCTATTACGACAGGGAAGTCACGGGCTACATCTACCGCGAAGTGTTTATAAACTCCGCAATAGGCATAGTCTTCGGATACCCGCTTTCGGCGTTCCTTATCTATATGGTGTTCAGGACAATGGGCTTCGGCACAATCGGGGGAATAAGCTGGTTTATGTGGCTGATTGCACCCGTTGTGGTTTTGCTCTTTACCGGCCTTGTCGCCCTGATTCTAAGGCGCAAGATAGTAAAAATAAATATGAACGAAAGCCTTAAAGCAATCGAATAAACCTTATCGGGCGCGCGGAACATTCCGCGCGCCCGCATAATTTTTTTTAAAAAACCTCTTGACAGACAACTGTATCTATTGTATAATCACAGTAGATACGGTAAGGAACAATTATGAACATATTGATTTCATTCGAATCGGGCGTTCCGATTTACGAGCAGATTAAAAGCCAGCTAAGAGGACAGATAATACGCGGCGATTTACCGCCGGACAGTATGTTGCCGTCCATACGCACGCTGGCAAGAGAACTTAAACTGGGTATAGTTACCGCCAAACGCGCCTATGACGATTTGTGCGCGGAGGGGTATCTGTACACGGTGCAGGGCAAGGGCGTTTACGTTGCGGAGTTCGACAGGGACAAAGCGGAAAGCTTTGCGGTAAACGAAATCCGCGCGCGCCTTAAAGATATTCAGGCGTTTGCAAAGCGCAATTCGGTAGGCGGCGAAACCGTAAAACGGTTAATCAGAGAGATATGGGAGATTTAATATGTACGGATTGGAAATTAACGATTTAACGGTAGACTTCGGCTCGTTCAGGCTTGACAGACTCAATCTGAACATAAGAAAGGGCTGTATAACGGGGCTTATAGGCAGAAACGGCGCGGGTAAATCCACGCTTATCAAGACTATTATGCGCCAGCAGGACGCCAATGAAGGCAGTATTCTCTACGGCGGACTGAAATTCGCGGGGCACGAGGCGGAGGTGCTCGGAAATATCGCGTGCGTTTTCGATACGCCGCACTTCAACATAGGCAGTAAGCCGAAAAAGCTTTTAAAGCTTTACCGGTCGGTTTACAAGAATTTCGACACGGAAATGTACAAGCGGCTTATGGCTAAGTTCAATCTTCCGTCCGACAGGCGCATAAGCAAATTTTCATACGGTATGCAGAGAAAGTACTGTATTATTTTAGCGCTGTGCCGCAATGCCGACATACTCATTTTAGACGAGCCGACTTCCGGTATAGACCCGTTTGACAGGAGCGAGGTGGTGGGGCTTATTCAGGACTATATGATGAACGAAAACCACACGGTGCTGTTTTCCACGCATATCACCGAGGACCTGGATAAAATCGCCGACTACATCGTAATGATGGAGGACGGCAGAATAACGCTGGACGAGGATAAGGAAACGCTTACGGAAAGATACCGCCTTGTCCAGAGCGAGAGCTTCACTCCCGAAATGGAGGTCGGCGCGCTGGGCGTTCAGAAATCTATGTTCGGATACACCTTCCTTACCAAAGACAAAAATATTTCAGGCGACGGTATAAAGGTGAAAATCCCCACGGTAGAGGAGATTTTCGTGCATCTTCTGGGGGAAAGAAAATGAACACTGTCAAGCAATTTATAAATTATTTCAATGCAGCTTTGCGTTCGCCCAGACACCGCCGCCTTCAAATTTTTCCTTACGTCTGCTTTTATATACTTCTTTTTAACGGGGTTATATTCGCAACCACGTTGTCGTTGAACTTTTATACGGGATTTCTGGCCTTTATTGCAGAGCTTGCGTTCCTTGCGGCGGTGGTTATGAACGGTCATCATTTATGCAGGCCGAACCTTGTTTCGCAGATGCCTATCGGCACCAATAAAAGTCTGGCGTTCAGGTTTTTGGCGGCGTTGGCGCTTTTCGTATGTTTCGTACTCGCCATATTTCTTTTTTTCTTCGCCTGTTGGGCGATAACCGCGATTTTCGCGCTTATGGTGGGTGAAACTCCGCCATACGATTTCTGGATAATTTACGACGAATTCGACCATTACAGCAGGATAGGTATGTACGGCGGACTGTTTTCGGCTGGCTATTTCGTAATTATGTACTCCGCGGGTATGCTTTCGGGCTTTTTCAAAAGACGTGCCCACCGCAATATATTTCTTGCCTGTTTCGCCGCAGCATTGTTTTTTATTCTGTTGTTTTACTCAGTGCCTCACAGCGAAGTCATTGCCTCGGGTTCGCCGTTTACTGAACACTGCTTTCTGACTATGGCATATCCCGAGGTAGCCATAACCGTATGGTTGGTCATTGCCGCGGCTATGCTCGGCTGTACTGTGTATATGGGCGTCAAGCGTTATAAGACGAAATATTAAGGTGTGATATGAACGTAGGGTTTTGGAGTTACCTCAAATCGTTGCAGGTAGTTCCGTTCAGGAGAAAGGACAGAACATTTATATTGACCGTGGTGTATATGTGCATTTTCGGGTTTTCTGTATCCGCGGTGTGCAATACGGGCGTGATTTCTTCGTTCGTGATAGGCAGCGGCGCGTTTATCTGCTCGGTTTCCGTGTTGATGTCGCGGCAGAATAGACCGAATATTTCGGCTATGCTGCCGCTTACGCCGCGAAGAAGGGCGGTTTACGAACTGGGCGCAACTTTTCTGCTTTTCGCGTTCTTTATTGTTGTGGTCGTCGGCGCATACTTTTTGTCGGCTTTTATTATCGGTCTGTTTGTATTGCCGTTCCCGAACGGTCATAATGTGTTTGCAGAGCTTTTTCATTTATTTACCGTCAATATTACCCACACGTTCGAAAGCGCGTACAGCACGGCCGTACTCGTCAGCGTAACCGCCCAGATTATCGGCGCGGGACTTGTGTATTCGCACATAGACCGCGAGAGAAACCGCAATATCTTCGCCGCGTGTTCGTCGGGGTTAACGCTTGCGGGCGCGCTGGTTCTGGCGCAGGTTACTCTGGATTACCGCTACGACAGCTCTTCGTTCTACTGGAACACGGACGTGGGATACTACATTAAATTTATGCCGCACGGCGGCCTTGCAATTGCGCTGATTGTTACGGCGGCAGCAGCTATGCTTGCGGCCGGCGTTTGTATGGTAATAGTAAAGAACAGAGCAAAAAATTATTGACTTGACGCCGTAAAAAAAGTACAATAGACGTACGATAAATTTACAGGCGGATTTAAATGAAAAGTCAAAGCGTAGTTACAGATTTAAGAAGAAAAGTATTTGCGGAGGTCGCGCGCGTGGCGTACGAAACGGACGACCCCGCGGACGAACTGGAAGAAATACCGTTTAAAATAACCCCTGACGAAGTGCCCCGTTACCGAGAGAGCATTTACCGCGAACGGCAGATTGCCGCTGAGCGCGTAAGGCTTGCGATGGGGCTTTCTCTGCGCCCCGCAAACAAGCCGGTGCATATCACGGCGGGCGTAGATAGGTCCAATATCGCGGAAAAGTATTACGAGCCGCCTCTTATGCAGGTCATTCCCTCCGCGTGCGACAAGTGCCCCGACAACGAATACGTCGTTTCGGACCAGTGCCGCAACTGCGTTGCGCATTCCTGTATAAAGAACTGTCCTAAAAACGCGATTTCGATTGTGGGCGGAAAATCTTACATAGACCAGTCAAAGTGCATAAAGTGCGGAAGATGCAAGTCCGCCTGCCCTTACGACGCAATCGCCCACCATATCCGCCCCTGCGCCTCGGCGTGCGGGGTTAAAGCCATTTCCACGGACGAATACGGCAGGGCGAATATTGACAACGATACCTGCGTTGCGTGCGGTCAGTGTATGTCTGCCTGTCCGTTCGGCGCAATCGCGGACAAATCCCAGATTTACCAGCTCATACAGGCGATAAAGAAGGGCGACGAGGTGGTCGCCGCCGTCGCGCCCGCTATTATAGGCCAGTTCGGGCCCAAGGTCACGCCCGGTAAAATCAAGTCCGCCCTGCTCGCGCTCGGGTTCAAGGACGTGTACGAGGTCGCCGTCGGCGCGGACGTGGGCTGTATCGCGGAGGCGCACCATTACGTAAACGAAGTGGTTACGGGCAAGCTGCCGTTCCTGTTTACAAGCTGTTGCCCCGCCTGGGCCGTTCTGGTCAAGAAACAGTTCCCCGACCTCGCTTCCGAAGTTTCGCAGGAACTTACGCCTATGGTCGCGACAGCGCGTTCGGTAAAGGTCAACCGTCCCAATGCGCGCGTGGTGTTTATCGGCCCGTGCGCGGCAAAAAAGCTTGAAGCGTCCAGAAGAACGGTGAGAAGCCACGTTGATTTCGTCATCACGTTCGAAGAGCTTGCGGGTATGTTTGAGGCGAAGGGCTTAAAGCTGGAAGAGCTGGAAGAATTGCCCGTAAATATAAAAGCCACGGGCGCGGGACGCGGCTATGCCTGCGCGGGCGGCGTTGCCAGCGCGATAGAACAATGTATTAAAGAGTATTATCCCGAAACGGAAGTCAAAATCCAGCACGCGGAAGGGCTGTCCGACTGCAAGAAGATTTTAACGCTTGCAAAGGCGGGCAAGCTCAACGGATATATGATTGAGGGTATGGGCTGCCCCGGCGGTTGCGTTGCGGGCGTGGGAACGATTATCCCGCCCGAGCGCGCGAAAATCGCCGTGGAGCAGACCGTCAGAAACAGCGCGGTGAAAATCCCTTCCAAGGAAATGCGCGATTTGGCCGAGCAGCTTTCGGATATGGACTGATTTTGTCATGACAACTTTCGGCAGTGCCCTGATTCAAAAAGATTAAAAATTCACGGCGGGGGAATAACCGTTATATGTATGATTGCGCTATTATAGGCGGCGGCCCCGCGGGGGTTTCGGCCGCGCTCAACTTAAAGGCGTTGGGCAAGAACTTCATATGGCTTTCCAGCAGCGCCGTTTCCAAAAAGGTGGCGCAGGCGGAGCTTATAAAAAACTATCCCGGGCTCCCCGACGTTACGGGCGGGGAGCTGGGCTGGACTTTCCGCAACCACTGCGAGGGTATGAACATACGGCTCACAGAGGAGCTGGTTACGGGCGTGTACGAAACGGACGGACACTTTACCTTGCTTGCAAAGGATAAGCAGTACGAGGCGAAGACGGTAATTTTGTGTTTGGGCGTGGAGACTGCCAAGCCCATAGACGGCGAGCAGGATTTTGTCGGGCGCGGAGTGAGCTATTGCGCGACCTGCGACGGGTTTTTGTACAAGGGTAAGAAAATAGCGGTGCTGTGCACGGACAAGAAGTTCGAGCACGAGATAGGTTTTCTCGCCGAAATTGCGGAGAAACTGTACGTTATGCCTATGTACAGGGGTTACGAGATAGATTTTCCGAACGCGGAAGTTATCCTGAAAAATCCCGTAAAGCTGACGGGCGGAATGCGGCTTGAAAGGGTCGCGTTCAAAAACGGCGGGATAGACGTGGACGGAATGTTTATATTAAAGGGCGCGCTTTCTCCCGCAACGCTTGTGCACGGCCTTGAAATAAAGGACGGACATATAGTCGTCGGGCGCGACTGCGCAACTAACATTGCGGGCGTATTCGCCGCCGGCGACTGTACGGGCAGGCCGTATCAGTACGCCAAAGCCGCGGGCGAGGGCAACGTGGCCGCGCACTCCGTCGTAGAGTATCTTTCCTCAAAATAAAAATAAGCGCCCCCGCACGGTCAGCCGTGCGGGGGCGTATAAATTAGTTGCGTTTAAAGCCTAATCGTGATAAAATCGTAATACATTATAGAGAAGTAACTTTTTCGGAGGACTATATGCCCGTTACCGTCGAATACCTTTTGAGAATACTTTTAGCCGTCGGACTCGGCTTTGTTATGGGCGTGGAGCGCCGTCTGCGGCTTAAAGTGGCGGGTATAAGAACTCACGTCGTCGTTGCGGCGGGCGCGTGTCTTTTTATGCTCGTTTCCAAGTACGGCTTTTCCGATTCGGCGCAGTTCGACGCGTCGAGAATTGCCTCGCAGGTGGTTTCGGGCATAAGCTTTATCGGCGCGGGAATGATAATGCACAGACAGCAGGCCGTGCACGGACTCACTTCCGCGGCGGGTATCTGGCTCACCGCGGCGATAGGTATGGCCGCGGGCGCGGGACTGTACATAATCGCCACCGCTGCGACGGGGATAGTGCTTCTGGTTCAGCTCATTATGCACATTCCCTGCCGTCTTTTCAACGAGAAACAGTTCCACGAAGTGCGGCTTGTGTTTTCTTGCCCTGCCGAGGACAGTCAGGACAGGATAAAACAGCTTTTCGGCGCCGAGAAGTTCAGCGAAATAAAAGCCGTGAGAAAGGGCGGCGACGTAATTTTCAACGCCGTTATTCTGACCGACAAATATTACTCGGACGAGTTTTTCAAAAAGGCGCTGGAAGAGCACCCGAACATAATATCGATACAGCAGGCGGAAAGCAACAGATAAAATTATGAAATTCACACAACTTACCATTCACACCACCAGCGAGGGCAGCGAGCTTATAGCCGACGCGCTCTGGCACTACACCAACTACGGCGTCGCAATTTCGGACGTCAAGGACGTAATCGCGCTTCAACGCGACAAGGCAATGTACTGGGACTACATCGACGAAAGTTTAACGGAGGGCGGCGACGTGCTTGTCAAGGCCTTTATTTCGCTTGAAGAAACGGACAGGCTTATGCCGCTTATCCGCGCGGAGCTGGACGAGCTTAAAGAAAACGGCGCGGGATATATCAATTTCGGCACTCTCGAAACTTCGCGGCGCGAGGTCGAGGGCGACGACTGGCTGGAAATCTGGCGCAAGCATTTCCGCCCCCTGCACATAGGCGGGCGGGTCGTTATCGTTCCCGAATGGATAGACTACGCCCCCGCGGACGGAGAAGTTATCGTAAAGCTGGACAGCAATATGGCGTTCGGCACGGGCGAGCACGAAACCACGGCTATGTGCCTTAAACTGTTGCAGGACTATCTTAAAGATGGCGATACCTGTATAGACGTGGGTTGCGGCAGCGGAATACTCGGCATTGCGGCAGTCAAGCTTGGCGCAAAGCTCGCGTATCTTACGGACATAGACGACGTCGCCGTCAGGAGCGCAAAGCACAACAGCGCAAACAACGGCGTTGCGGACAAGACGATTGTTTCACATTCCGACCTTCTGGACGACGCGTCTATAAAAGGCGAGATAATGCTTGCCAACATAACGGCGGAAATACTTGTAAGACTTGCGCCGTCAATCCCCAAAAACCTGAAACAGGGAGGAACGCTTATTTTAAGCGGAATAATAGAGAGCCGACTTCAGGCGGTGTTGAACGCGTTCGGCGCTCAGGGCCTTACGCTTGACAGACAGCTGAAAGAGGGCGAGTGGTATGCGCTTGCGTTCAGGCTATGAGCGGGCGCAAAAGATTTTTCGTCGACGGAATAGACCCCGCCGATAAGACCGCGGTATTGCAGGGCGAGGAGTTCGTACACGCAAGGACTGTACAGCGCGTGGAGGTCGGCACGGAAATATGCCTGCTCGACGGCAGCGGAAAGGAATACGCCGCGGTGGTTGCAAAGTTGGACAAGCGCAGTCTGACCGCGCATATCATATCCGAAGAGATTGGCCTGCGCGAGCCGAAGACGCGCATTTATCTGTTGTGCGGCGCGCTCAAGGGCGACAAGACCGAGCTCGTCGTCCAGAAAGCGACGGAGCTCGGCGTTAGCAGGATAGGCATTTTTTCGTCCTCGTACTGCGCCGCATATATCAACGACAACAAACTCGAACGGCTTAACAAGGTCGCGCGCGAGGCGGCCAAACAGTGTATGCGTTCCTGCGCGCCCGAAGTTGAGTATTACGGCGATCTGGCCTCCGCGCTTAATTCCGCGGACGGGTATAAATATAAACTTTTCGCCTGCGAGTTTTCCGAACACTCGCAAATGGATTTGGGCGGAATAGACGGTACCGCCGCGCTGGTCGTGGGCAGCGAGGGCGGGTTTTCGGAGGAAGAGTTCGCGCTGTCGCAATCGCTCGGGTTTTCTGCGGTCAGCCTCGGCAAGCGTATTCTTCGCGCCGAAACGGCGGCGATTGCGTTGACCTCGGTGGTGGCGTTCTCGCTGGGAGAACTCAAATGAAGGCAGTTGTTTTTACGCTCGGCTGTAAGGTCAACGAGGTGGAGTCTCAGTCGATTATGTCCGCGCTCGAACACGCGGGCTGGGAGACGGACGACAAACTCGGCTATGCGGACGCGTACGTTCTCAATACCTGCGCCGTCACGCGCGAGGCGGAGAAGAAGAGCCGCCAGCTTATAGCAAGGGCGAAAAAGTTCAATCCCGAGGCGAAGATTTTCGTCTGCGGTTGCGCCTCTGAAAAGGACGGGCGCGCGTTCGAGGAGCGCGGCGCGGTCTTTGTTGCGGGCGCGAGGGATAAGGAGCGGGTTTTATCCGCATTTTCAAAGACGTACGGCGCGGATTGCGGCGGTATGTTATATCCCAAACAGACGCGCACGCGCGCCTTTGTCAAGATACAGGACGGTTGCAATAATTTTTGCTCATACTGTATTATACCATATCTCCGCGGGCGCGAGGTTTCCCGTCCCGTAAACGACGTGGTAGAAGAGATAAAGTCGATAGGCAGTTCGGAAATAGTTTTAAACGGAATAAACATATCGTCGTATACGGGCGGGCTGGACAAGCTTATCATCGCCCTGCGCGGCGCGGACGCGAGGATAAGACTGGGCTCGCTGGAATGTACGGTAATAGACGGGGCGCTTTTAAACGCGCTTAAAGGGCTTAAAGACTTCGCGCCGCAGTTCCATCTTTCACTGCAAAGCGGCAGTAACTCGGTTTTGAAGGCAATGAACAGGCACTACACGCGTGAGGAGTATCTCGAAAAGTGCCGTCTGATATATTCGTATTTTCCCGACGCGGCGATAACGACCGACGTTATCGCGGGGTTTCCGACCGAAACGGAGCGGGACTTTACGGACAGTCTTTCGATAATCGGCGAGGCGGGGTTTGCGAGGGTTCACGCGTTCGCGTTCTCCCCGCGCGAGGGAACGGCGGCGTTTAAAATGAAAGATATTCCCGCGGACGTTAAGTCCGAAAGGCTGCACCGTCTTTTAACGGCGGCGGACGCGGCCTCGGAGAGATACAGGTCGCGGTTTATCGGCAGGGTTTTGTCGTTCATAGCGGAAGAGTATGCGCAGGGCTACACCTGCGGTTATACGGGCAACTATATCCGCGTATATGCTCGTGGCGAACTCAAAGCGGGCGAGAAATACGCGGTTGAAATAAAACAACTTTACAAAGACGGAGTAATGGCGGAAATAGATGAATAAATCCGGAAACACGATGCTGCGCGCGAAATTCACATATTATTTCAAAGAAACCTTCCGCGCCCATTCCAGGGCGGAGTACAGGGAGATTTTTTCGCGCGGTCTTAACGACGACAACGGCGGCATTACGGGCACGCAGCCCTGGCTGTACGTGCGCGCGTTTTTCGGACTTTTCATACTGTTTACAATAAACGTGCTCGTTCTCAGGCTGACAAACAATTCGCTGTACATTCCTTCGGTTGTGTTTCTCGGCGGCGTAACGTTCACGATTCCGTTCGTGATTTTGCTGTACGAGCTGTATCCCAAACGCGATTTAAGTCTGTTTATGCTGATCGGCGTGCTTGTGGCGGGCGGAACGGCGGCAGGGGTTCTAAGCCAGATTTTCTATGAATTTTTCCCCGCCGAAAATAAGTGGCTTGTCGCGGTGCGCGCGGGGCTTGTGGAAGAGCTGTGCAAGCTGGTTCCCGCTATGCTTGCGGTGGTCTTTGCAAGAAACAAAAATCCTTACGCCTGTTTTCTGATTGCCGCAACCGTCGGCGCGGGGTTCTCTGTTGTGGAGGATATGGGCTATATTTTCTACTACTCGGAGAAATACGCGTTCAACTACCGCAGCGACATTCAGGCTATCGTAGCGCTTTTCGTAGACAGGGGAATGTCGTCGTTCTGTACGCACATACTCTGGACGGGCGCGGTCGGCTGGGCATACAGTATTGCTAAACGGCCGTTCAGGTCCGTGGGGCTTGCCGTGCTTGCCGTGAGCATAGTTCTGCATATCTGCTGGGATTTACCGCTTACGGGCTTTTTGCAGGCGCTGGACATAATACTGTGCGTTGTCGTTGCCGCGGCAATCAATATAGCGATTGTGCACAAGACGCGCATAAACATACTCGCGGACGAGGTTGGGCTTACCCGCGCCAACGAGGTGATAATAAGCGAGGCGAAGTCGCTCGGGGAAAAACTCCGGTTTACAAACGCGGCGAACTTCACTTTCGCGCTGACCTGCGCGCTTATGTCCGTAATCGTACTTCTTCTCTGCGCCCTGCCGATAGGTATGGAGTATCAGAGCGTGGAGTATGCCGACAGAGCGCAGTTTCTGACTTTCGTCGAGGGCGGCTATAACCTGAAAAAGGACACGGACAGGAAGTACGACCCGCTCGCTTACAACGTGGAAGAAAGATTTATCGACGGAGAATTGACTTACGTCGTTCAGAGAGTTGACGAAAGCGGGTTTGACGGTGTATATTATTACGGCTATTATTTAAGCGACAAGACCGCGCCCGACCATATTGCGGTGGAGCTGGACGATTATACGAGCAGGATAACCTGCGTCGAGTATAAATTCGGAGAAGAGAGCGAGTGGGCGTTCGAGGTCAATGCGGAGCTTTTGAAGGAGTATTCATATCATAAGGACGGTACGGTCACGGCGGTCACGGCGGCGGAGGAGTTCGGCGGGTATAACCTGCTTATCGGGCTGTGCGCTACGGGGTTCGCGCTTGCGGCGGGCTGTACTGTCATAATAATAGCTTTGAGAATTAAACTTTGGAGGGTCAAAGATGATTGACAATAACTGTCTTTTCTGTAAAATAATTAAAGGCGAAATTCCTTCCGCCAAGGTGTACGAGGACGGGGAGATGCTTGTTTTCAAGGATATTCAGCCCAAGGCGAAAGTCCACCTTCTGGCGATACCCAAGGACCATTTCAAACTTCTGTCCGACGCGGACGGGGCGCGGGTGGGCGTTCTCGGCCGTATGCTCGAAAAAATACCCGAAATAGCCGCCGAAAACGGCTGTGAAAACGGCTACCGCCTCATAATCAATCAGGGCGAGGCCGCGGGGCAGACGGTATTCCACCTGCATATGCACATACTCGGCGGGCAGGAGCTGGACTGGTAATATTCACCTAACTAATCTTTCAGGAGATCTAAATGATATACGTTTTAAAAAACAAATACATCACTCTGTCGGTCGACTCCGACGGCGGGGCGATGTCCTCGCTCGTCTATCTCGGCGAAGAACGGCTCTGGCAGGGCGGCGAGTTCTGGAATTCGAGGGACGTCGTTATCTTTCCGATAATAGGACACGCGGGCGAATACACCGCGGCGGGCGGCGCTTACAAACCCAAGTCGCACGGCGTTGCAAGATATTCGGAATTTGCGCTTGCGGACATTACGCTTGACAGGCTCACGCTGGAACTCAACTCCAATGCGGTTACCCGCCAGACCTATCCGTACGACTTCGATTTTCTTATTACATATACGCTCAAAAAGAACACCGTCAAAGTTACCTATACCGTGCGCGGCAAGAACGGGGAAATTCCTTTCTACGTCGGCGGGCACCCCGGTCTTAAAGCGCCCGACGGCGAGGCTGTGATAGAGTTCGAGGACGAGCAGGAGCCGATTTTATACCCGCTGGACGGCGGCGAGGTAAAGCTGGATACAATGAAGAGGTTTGTTGCAAACAAGCAGTTTTTCAAGGAGTGCAAAACCTTTCAGCTCGGCGGGATTTCGGGCGACGTATCTATGCATACCAAGGACGGATATACTTACACGTTCAGAGCCGACTGTCCCGTTTACGCGTTTTGGAGCAACGAGGACGGCGGGGATTACGTCTGTGTGGAGCCGTGGTGGGGGATAAGTTACAATCCCGAACACCCCGCGGAACTCTCCGAAAAGCCGTTTATCAACTTTGCGGACGAAAACGGAAAAAGTTTTTCGTATACGCTTACTTTCGAAAAGGACTAATCATAATATATAAAGCGGCGCGCAAACTTTACGGTTTGCGCGCCGCTTTACGTCTGCTCCGCAATCTGCCTTGCGGCCTCGGCAACTCTTTGTTTAAGCTCGGGCGGTTCCAAAACTTTTACGGCGCCGCCGTAGCTTAAAATCTTGTTTACAAGCCCCGTTTCCGGCAGGGTCATTCTTGCTATAAACGCGTCGCCGCGCGGCTCTATATTGTCTATACCAAGCCATTCTTCCGCGTCCGCGAGCGAGCTTTTAAGTATCTCGAACGTGACTTCTTTAAGGCTTTCCGCCGGATAGTAGAAGTTCAAATCAATCTCGTCGCGCGTGAATTCGCGCTTGACAAAGCTCCCGCCCGTGAAAGTCGCGCTCTTTATTCTGCCTATCTTGAACGTTCTGAAAGTCTGTTTGCTGTGGCAGAACGCGTATACATACCATACGTTCTGTTTGAATATGAGCACGTGCGGGTCTATAACGCGCTTGCTGTGCTCGCCGTCCCTGGAAATGTAGTCTATAAGCAGGCATTTCTTTTCGTTCACCGCCGTTTCGCAGACCCGCATTTTCTCGGAAAACTTTTTCCCGCCGCCCCAGGTTCCGCCGTCCACAATCACGTTCCCGCAAACGGACACGTCGCGCCGTTCGTTCTTTTGCTGTAACTGCAACTTTTCAAGCGCGGAAATAACGTCGCGGTCGTTCACCTGCGAAGACATCGCGCTCAACGCGTTTACCGTCGCGGCGTACTCCTCGCGCGTGAGAAAGCCCGTGGGCAGGCGGAACGTATCGGCTATGGCAATGCCGCCGTATCGCCCGCGCGTGACGGTTACGGGCACGCCGCTCACGTCCAGCTCCTCGATGTATCTGTAAACGCTGCGCGTGCTTATGTCGTACTTCTCCGCAATCTGCCGCGCCGTCAGCCTGCGCTTTTGCAAAAGCAGCATCATAATGCTTATCATAATCTGGTATTTCATATTTTCCTCCGCTGTTTTTAAAAAACGGTCATAACGCGCTTGTCAATCTAATAAGATAAACCGTTAAAAAAATTATTTTTAAAAACCTGAAAAAATTTTATCATATATGACTATATCTGTCAAGTATTAATGATAAAATATAATTGTAAAGACGGAGGACAATGAAAATGAATTTTACGGCGTATATAGAAAGGCAGAAAAACATAATAAGGAGCCGCCACGAAGGCGAAACTTTTCTCATAGAGAAGGGGGAGGAAATCAGGCTTGACGAAACCCAGCTCGCGCTTGATAAGCTTTCCGCTTTAAAAGGTTTGAATAAGCGCGAAAGGCTTTGCGTGCGCAGGGTGTGAAAACAAGCCCGCCGACTTCGTTTAAGAAGTCGGCGGGCCATATTATACGGTTCACTTACGCTTGGAATATTTTTCCTTTGCGTACTCGTAAGCCTCCTGAATGAGCGGTTTTAATTGCTCAAAAGTAGCGTCTGACGGATTTATCACGCACAACCAACTTATCCAGCCGTAAACGGGGTGCGGCAGTATTTTATCGGTTTGCGTAAAGTCGTACGGCATATCTACAATCCCGCCTTTTGGCGGCCGCGCGGGAACGTAACCAAACAGATCTATGAACGTGCTTTTGCGTACTCCGATATTTACGCGAAAAATACCGTCCCTGTCCAAATCAGAGCTTTTATCGTTTTCGCCGTCTTTCTCTTTGACGGTTAAAACATAAATCCCGCGTTTTAAAGCGTTGTCCGGATTATAAAAAATTCCGCTTTCGCCCCAACTGTTTACCATCACTGTCCCTTTCAGATTATCAAGACAGTACGCTAAAATTTCCTTCGTTGTCATTTTATTTCTCCACCGAGTTACCGTTAATATTAAAAGCAAGGAAAAGTTGCGTTCCTTGCTTTTTTATTTCTATCGAATTTAAGCTTTGACTATCTCTTTCACCGCGGCCTGCATCTTTTCAAGCGCAACCTCGGCGTCCGCCCTGTGATGGGCTTTCACGGAGAAATATATTTTGAGTTTGGGCTCGGTTCCCGAAGGGCGCACGCAGATAAAACTTCCGTTTTCCAGTTCGTAGTAAACGCAGTTGGTCAGCGGCGAGCCTATGGGCGAGGTCGCGCCCGTGAGAACGTCGGTCTTGACGTCCTTGGAATAATCGCGCACGGTGGTTACGTCGTAAATATCGAACGCGGTCACTGGCGTCTTTTTCAGTCCGTCGACTACGGCGTTCATATCCTTCATAGCGTTAAGCCCCTTGAAGGGTATGGAGATGTTGCAGTCCAGCACATACCCGTAAGTATCGTAAATTTCGTTAAGGCGCTGGTAAACGGTCTTGTTGTGGTAAGCGTAGTAGCAAACCATTTCTGCGCACAGCATTGACGCGACCACGGCGTCCTTATCGCGCGCGTGCGTTCCGCGCAGGTAACCGCAGCTCTCTTCGAACCCGAATATAAACGTGTGCTCGCGGTTGCGCTCCCAAAGCTTTATTTTCTCGCCTATAAACTTGAACCCGACGGGCACTTCGAAAAGCTCCACGCCGAACTGTCTGCAAATCGACTTGGCCATACCCGTGGTCACGAACGATTTCACGACCGCGGCGTTCTGGGGCAGTTTTCCGTCCTCTTTAAGTCTTGTAAGAATATAGTCGAGAAGGAGGATACCCACCTGATTTCCCGAAAGCGCCTCGAACTCGCCCGCATTGTTTTTCACTGCCACGCCCAGCCTGTCGCTGTCGGGGTCGGTGCCGAACACAACGGTCGCGCCGATTTTCTGCGCCAGCGCGATGCCCATTGACAGAGTTTCCTTGAACTCGGGGTTGGGCACTTCGACGGTGGAGAAGTCGGTGTCCTTGCAGGTCTGCTCGGCGACAACGGTCGCGTTAATACCTATCTTTTTTAGTATGGTCGTAACGGGGATATAGCCCGAGCCGTGCACGGGCGTATATACGAGTTTCAAATCCTTGCCGCAGGCCTTGACAGCCTTTTTGGAAAGGGTAAGTTTTTTAAGCTCTTTATAATATTTCTTGTCCACCTTGGCGGGCACGGCCTTAGCGTGCTTTTTCAGTTGCTCGGCGGAGGGGGAGGGAACGCCGAGATAATCGGTCGTTTCCTTGATATAATTAACTACAATATCGGTGTCGTCGGGGCTCATCTGCGCGCCGTCCGCTCCGTAAACTTTATATCCGTTGTACTGTTTGGGGTTGTGTGAGGCGGTTACCATTATGCCCGCCACGGCGTTCAGCTCTCTCACCGCGAACGACAGCATAGGCACGGGGTGCACGTCCGTAAACAGGAACGAGTTAATATCGTTCGCCGCAAGCACTTCCTGCGCGGCGCGCGCAAACTCGTCGCTTTTCAGGCGCGTGTCGTAGGAGATGGCAACGCCCCTTGCCATAGCGTCCGCGCCGAGGCTTTTAATGAACTTAGCAAGTCCCTGCGTGGCGCGTTTCACGGTGTACACGTTCATCATATTCGTGCCGTAACCGATAATCCCGCGCATACCCGCCGTGCCGAATTCCAGCTCCGCCCCGAAACGGTATTCTATTTCTTCTTTATTATCTTTAACGCCGTCAAGCTCCGCTTTCGCCTCGCCGCACAGACGGTCGTCGTTTATCCAGTTTTCGTAAATTTCAGCGTAATTCATTTATCTCTCCGATTTTTTTGTTAACTTTATACAATATTATACTTATGTGTTTCACAGTATATAAACAGTATATAAAAAAAACATTCCTTTGTAAAGTAGGCAAGTTGAAAAATTTTAAATATTTTCAATTTTTTTTAGTATCTTACAGTTTAAAAGCGCCGCGGATAACGTTTATCCGCGGCGCTTTGCGTAAACTGCGAAATTTACTCGCCCTTGAAAAATTCTTCGCGCGTGGGCACGTGCTCTTTCTCGGGTTTTATAATCGTCTTTTTGTCTATGAAATATTTCAGCTCCTCGCGGTCGTAGTAGTTCACGAACTCGAAACAGAGCAGTATCACGTAGCTCGACGGAATTGTCAGAAGAGCGGCAACGCCGAACGTAAACACAATGGCGGCAACGTTGATTGCAAAGACGAGAATTATGAGCACAATGAAGTTCGAAAGCACGTTGAACGTGTTTTTGCGCCTTCTGTCGAAGGTGTATAAAAACGCCTTTTTCTGGGTCGCCTTGCCGCGTATCAGCGCGGGCAGCCAGTCGGTGGTGAAAACCATTTTGAACGCTATCGTAATCACTACGAAAGTTATATACAGGAAAATCTCCACAACTAAAAACACGAACGGCAGCATCGCAAGCAGTCTGAACACGAAGAAGTAGAGGAGCGTGAAACAGAGGTAGTCGTAAGCGAGCGAGAGGGGCACGTAAATCAGGTTGTAGAGGGAGGCCTGCTTGAAGTTGCGTATCAGCGTAACCATAAAGGGCGAGTCCGCTCTCAGCGCCATTCTGTCGTTTATGACCGCGGCGGTGGCGTAGTTGCCCAGCCCCGCGAAAAACCTTTCCACCACGTGCACTGTAACAACGCCCGCAATGCCCCAGGCAATGTCGCCGCGGTTGTCGGATATCAGCCTCAAAAGCGCCTGGAAAGCCGATTTAATCTGCTCTGTTATCGGCCCCAGCTCCGTCGGCTTGCCCTCGACAAGGTTTTTGAGGAAGGATTTAATGCCTTCGGTCAGGCTGACGAAATCGGGCGAGCCCGTGAACGCGTTTACGAACGGCGTTAAAATAGCCGCGTAGAGCCCGATTGCTATAAGCGCGATTACAAGGCGGTACAACAGCTGTTTGTAGGTAACCGCGAAGTTGTCTATGAAAACGTGGATTGTGTGTCTGAATTTCATAATTTTATCCCGAAGTTAATTTATATGTAACTTTATCGCCGTTTACGACGATATACAGATAACCGTTCTGAGAATATCTCGCGCCGCAACCGGGGTTCAACAGTGTCACGCCGTCAATCTCGTCCTCGCGCGCGCAGTGGGTGTGCCCGTACAGCGCAAGTCGGCAACCGTTGCGTTTAGCCTCCGCCGCAAGCTTTGAAAGCGTTGTTTTTACAGAGTAGCGGTGGCCGTGGCAGGCGAATATTTTCACGCCCTCGACCTCGATAATCTCTTCGTCCTCGCCCAGTTTCATAAGGTCGCAATTTCCGTTTATGACGCGGGTTTTGTCGGGGTATTTCCCGCGCAGGTAACCGCCGTCGCCCGAGGTGTCGCCGAGGTGTATAATAATGTCGTTTTCGGAGAATATCCCGTCCAGCCCGTCCAAAAACTTTCTGTTTCCGTGCGTGTCCGAAACGACGACTATCGTCTTCATAACTTGCGCCTTAAATCGGATAGCGCGCGGAAACGGTGCGACACGCCGTTCTTTTCCTCGGCCGTTGCCGTCCCGAACGACTTTTCAAGGTCGTCGGAGTAAAACAGGCAGTCGTAACCGAACCCGTTTTCGCCCGTTTCTTCGTACAGGATTTTCCCGTGCGTTCTGCCTTCGCCGAACACTGCCGTTCCGTCGGGTCGGCACAGGCACACCGCGCTTTCGAAATAGGCGGAGCGGTCTGCCGCGCCTTCTAGCCTGATTAAAAGCAGGTCGCGGTTGGCCTTGTCGCCGCCGCCCGAAAACCTTGCCGAGTACACGCCGGGCGCGCCGCCGAGCGCGGTAACGCAAAGCCCGGAATCGTCCGCAAGCGCGTATACGTTAAATCTTTCGGCTATGAATTTTGCTTTGATGTAAGCGTTGTCTTTAAAGGTTTCGCCCGTTTCGGGAATATCCCCGTCGAACCCCAGCTCCTGCATAGAAACTATTTCCACGCCGTTAAAGATTTCGCTTATCTCGCGTATTTTGTTTTTATTGCCGCTGGCTACAACGATTTTTCTTAATTCGTTCATTTATAGTATTATACAATAAACGCCTTAAAATGTAAAGTGTTTACCACTTTGAATTATGCAATTGCCCTTCGGTCCTGAACCCGTCGAAATCAAGCTGGCGCAGCCCCTCGTAGACGGCTATCGCGACGGAGTTGGAAAGGTTCAGACTTCTCGTTTCCCCTAACATAGGTATTCTCAGACAGCTTTCTTTATTCGCTTTCAACAGCTCTTCGGGCAGGCCTTTCGTTTCCTTGCCGAACACGAGAAAGTCGTCTTTACCCAGTTTTACGTCGCAGTGGCGGTTAAGCCCTTTGGTCGTGAAATACCAGAACATTCCGTCCGGGTATTTCTCTTTGAGCTGTGAGAACGAGTCGTAATAAAAAATTTCCACGTCCTCCCAGTAATCCAGCCCCGCGCGTTTTAAGTACTTGTCGGAAATCTCGAACCCGAGCGGGCGGATAAGGTGCAGGCGGCAGCCCGTAGCGTGGCAGGTGCGCACAATGTTGCCCGTGTTTTGAGGTATCTCGGGCTCTACCAATACGATATTGAACATAGTTTCATTTTAAGATAAACGCGCGCGATTTGCAAACGAAACGGGGGCCGATTATTATATTTCGCTTGACAGCGCCGAAAAAAATCTATAAAATTATTAAGTGAAAGATTTTTACGTTTACGGAGAAAATATATGGCTTTATCCCTTTTGGGTATTACGGGCGCCGACGTGCTTTCTATAATAAACAGCGCCTTTTTCATACTCGGCGGAATTACCGTGTTTATGATCGGTATGAGTATGATGGGCAGCAACATAGAAAAGGCCGCGGGCAAGTCTATGCGGAAATTAATGGGCAAAGCCGCGAGAAACCGCTTTGCGGGCGTTGGAACGGGCGCGGCGGTCACGGCAATCGTAAACAGTTCGTCGGCGACCACCGTTATGATTGTCGGTTTCGTAAACGTGGGGCTTATGACCCTTACTCAGGCGTCCTCCGTAATTATGGGCGCGAACATCGGCACGACCATTTCGGCGTTCATAATGGCGCTTTCGTCGGCGGGCGGCGCGTTCTCGATAGCGGCGATTTTCGCGCTTGTCGCGTTCGTCGGGTTCATTTTTACGCTTGTCGGCAAGAAAGACAAGATTAAACAGATAGGTTTTATTCTCGAAGGAATAGGCCTCATATTCATAGGCCTTAACGTAATGTCCGTGGCCGTCGACGACCTTCTGGACGGAGAGGTGGGCGACGCGGTTGCTGAGATGTTTGTCGCGCTCGGCAACGGCGACAAGACCCTTACCTGGGAAATCCCCGTTCTGTTTTTACTGGGCGTGTTGCTTACGGCGGCTATGCAGTCCTCGGCGGCGCTTACGGCGATTGTCATTTCCCTTTCAAGCGCGGGGCTTATCAAGCTGGAAATGGCTATGTGCATACTCCTCGGCGCGAACGTGGGCACGTGTCTTACCTCGATTATCTCGTCTATGGGCGCAAGCGTAAACGCCAAACGCGCGGCTATGGTTCACCTTCTTTTCAACGTTGCCGGCTGTGTGATTTTTATATTCCCCGTGGCGTTCGCGGGCAAGTACATAGCCGAATTTTTAAACAAGCTCATTCCCCAGACCCAGTGGCAGATTGCTATTTTCCATATGATATTCAATCTGCTTACCACGGCTATGCTTTTGCCGTTCATAAACGTGCTTGTAAAGCTCGCTTGCCTGATCGTTCCCGAAAAACAGGGCGCGCCGCTTTCGGACGACGCCGAAACGCTTGACGTAAGGCTTTTGAAAACGCCCGCCATAGCGGTTGGGCAGGCGCGTAAACAGCTCATAAAAATGGGCGAGGACGCGTTCGCAAACTACAAGCTTTCGCTGGATATGCTGTTGAACGGCGATTTGTCCCAAAAAGAAAAGTTCGACGAAACCGAGCAGAGCATCAACGCGGCGCATAAGTACATAGTTTCGTATCTGATAAGGCTTTCGCTCACCGAAATATCCGAGATAGACGAAAAGAAAGTCAGCTCTTTCTACCGCGTAGTGTCCGACATCGAGAGGATAGGCGACTATGCCGAAAACATAGTCGAGTACGCGCAGAAACTCGTCGAGGACAAGGTCGAGTTCACGGAGCACGCGCGCGACGAAATCAAAGAGATGGATTTGCATATAACCAACCTCTACAAGTTCGTGAAGGACGTGTTTGCGGGCAGCGATTTGCGGTTCAGCGCAGACGTGGAGCGGGAGGAGCAGGAAACCGACCGTATGAACAACGTTATGCAGCAGTCGCACCTGCGCCGTATGTCGGAGGGGAAATGCACACCCGAGGCAGGTGCGCTGTTTTTACAGCTTGCCGTGAATATGGAACGCATAGGCGACCATATGCACAACATTGCAAATTCGGTCAAGGACTACGGTCACGGCGACCCCTCTACGGAACACGCGCATTGAGATTGATTACGCCCCCGAACTGACGTTCGGGGGCGGTTTGTTTTAGCGGAGCGCGTCCGCGAATTTTTTGTAGTCCGAGCCCCAGTCGTACATTGCGTCGAAAATAGGTTTCAGCGTTTCGCCGAGCTCGGAGAGCGAGTACGTAACGCGCGGCGGAGTTTCGGGAAATACTTCGCGTTCGATAATCCCGTCGTTTTCCAGCGCGCGGAGATTGTCCGTCAGCACCTTTTTACTGATGGCGGGAACGCTTTTCAGAATTTCCGTAAACCGCATACTTTTATTATAAATCAGACCGCGCAGGATTAAAAGTTTCCATTTGTTGCCTATAAGCCTTACGGTCGTGGCTACGGGACACTCGGGCAATTCGTCTTTGGTAAGCATAGTTCAACCTCGTTTTTATTCAGAGTATATCATAGCGGCGGGGCGTGGTCAACGGTTACAAATATATTATCGGGTAATAGAAAAGTAACCTTTGCGCGCGGCAGTCCGCGCCGTGCTATATTGGGCGCATAAAATTTATAGCGGAGGTTTGTTATGAACAGTTTTGACAAAATATCAGTCGGCGGAGAGGCGCGGACGGAGTTGCACGACCTGCTTAATCTCACCGGCGCGGAGATAAGCGTAAACGTTCTGCCAGCGGGCGCGGGCGTGCCGTTCGTTCACTCGCACAGGCAGAACGAGGAAATCTATTTCGTTACAGAGGGCGAGGGAAAAGCCGTTATCGACGGCGAGCAAACGGACTTAAAGGCGGGCGACTGGCTCAGGGTTTCGCCGTCCGCCAAACGGCAGTTGTCCGCCGCGCCCGACAATGCCTTGAAGTATATTTGCATACAGGTAAAAGCGAACTCGCTGGAAGGATATACGATGTCGGACGCGGTAGTTTAAGAAAAAGCGCGGTCTTTTCAAAGACCGCGCTTTTTTTATGCTTTGCGTTTTAAAATTGCTTTGCGTATATTGATAAACGCGTAGTAAAAGGCGTTGAACGTGAAGAATATGCCTACGTAGAACGCATAGAGGCCGAGTATGTACAAAAGACTCAGGTCGTATTTCCAGATTGTAAGTTTTACCATAGGCACGGTGAACGGCAGGGGATTTATTTGCGTGAACGCGTAGTTGGGAATAATCCATTCGCTTTCGGACAGCGTGTAGCCGTTATAACTAAAAGACATCGAAGCGGAGGTTACCAGCGCGCTCGCGACAGAGGCGATTATGATTACGCAGAAGTAGTAAATAAGCGGGATAATAATGTCCTTTAATCTGAATTTGTAGTGGCCCAGCGCGGCAGGTAAAGTGGAAAGCGCAAACAGTATACAGTGTGTCAGGCAGAAATAGAGAATGGAGTAACTGCAAAATATTCCGTAGTCGGACATTTCGTCGCGCCCGAAATATACGAACACCGAAAGCGCGCCCGCCGCGTGGACGTAGAACGCTATCGAGTAAAGAGTTTTCTTTTTGACGATAACGGACAGCGCCGCCACGTACACGCCGAGGTTGCAGATAAACAGCGGCACGCACGCAAACACGGTGTTGTATACGTTGTAGCCGTCGCCCATAATCACGGAGTCTTTGCTGTGATACTGGATTAAAAGCACTATCGCCGCCGCAATCAGGTATTCGTTCTGGATTTTGCGTTCCTTGCGCCTGAGGAAAAAGTAGAACGCGATAGTGAACACCGCAAGAGCAAGCACGGCAAGCAGGTGCCATACGGTGAAATTGCCGAACCTGAGAAAGTGGTCTTCGGGAAAATCGTTTATATCGAAGAAGTTTTCGAAAAAATTGAGCGGAATGCAGGCCGCAACCGCCGCGGGGAAATATACAAAGCATTTGGCTTTTATTTTAAATCCGTCGCGGACGAAGAGAAGGGAGCATATTACGAGGTATAGCGCGTTGGAAACGAAAAACAGGGATATGTTGGCGGCTTTGGGGATAAAGCCGTTTATGTGCGCGTAAACAAGTTCGGCGGGGGTGCTGTCGGGGGTAATAACCGTCACGTCGAAAAACCCGCCGAAGGTAAAGCAGGACGCTATTACGAACACGGGCAGAAAGTATTTTGCGGTTTGGGCGCACGTGGTTTTGTCATAGAACACGGCCAGCGGTAAAAGCAGTAAACCGGCCTTTTTTATCCACTGGCACACGGCGAAAAACCCGAACACGTCTATTCTGTTGAATATGTAATAATCAGACACCGTGAACGTAAGCGCAAACGATACCGCAAGCAGCAGGGCGGTGCACGCTTTCAGACAGGCGTTGATTTTTTTCTGCGTGGTCATATGTTTCATTTTAGTAAAAAACACGGCGCTTGTCAATAGCGCCGTGTGAATTTTAGGTGTAAAGTATTTGAACGTTTTACATATTCTGTAAGACGGCTCAGTTCGTTTCGTCGGTTGCCGCGCATTCCGCCTCGGGAAGGGGCGCGGCAGCTTTTTTTGTATGCAACACGTTTTTAAGGTCTATTTTTATTTTTTTGTTTTCAACTGTCAGCCTGTTGTAGAACCAGAGCAGGTATCCCAGCACGGTAAACACCGCAACGAGAATTACAACCCATACGATAACTCCGCCGTAACCAAGCTCGTTCACGTCAAGGAAGAAATAGGGGTATTCGAAATTCTCAATCGCTGCGCCGAGTATGAATATGTAGCATACGTAAATAAGCGGAATTATAAGGCTGAGAAGCGGCGCGAATATCGATACCGATTTCTTTTCTTCAAACAGGAAGTAGTCGGCTATAAACAGTATGGGCGCAAACACGTGGCAGCTTATGTTTCCAAGGTCGCGCCAGAAATTTGCGCTGAAAGGATTGCCAAGCAGGATTATGTACACTAAAAACGTTACCATTATCATAACCGTGGTCATAAATTTCAGCGTTCTTATCTTGCGGTTATATCCCTCGCGTTCGCCCGCATAGACGCGCTTTACAGTGTCGGCCAAAACCGTTACGGATACGGCGAACACGAAATAGTTGCTTATGTTGGTGTAGTACTTTAAAAATTGCCAGCTCGGATTGCCAATGCCGTTGCCTGCGTAGAATATGCCGAACGTCAGCATAACCGCAAGTCCCGAAACACAGCACAGTATTATCCTGTATATCATTTGTGTCGTTAAATTTTTTGCAAACATAATCGTTCTCCTTAAATTTAATCCGCAAACTAATTTACTACTTATTTGTTGATTTGTCAACAAATATAATGTAAAAAATTTGTGCCAAACAACAATTAACTTCGTTGTTTTTTCGGATTTCTGGAATATTAACGTTTCCTGCGGTGATAAAATACAAAGTGAAGTACAAAGGAGAGAAAAATTTATGTTACTGTCGCACGCTTTAACCGCACGGATAAACAATTTGTTGAAAGAGCGGAGGTGGACCGTTTACAAACTTTCTTTGAAAAGCGGCGTCGCGCCGTCCACGCTGTCCAACATACTGCTCGGGAAGTGCAGGGCCTGTAATCTCAATACCCTGTTAAACATCTGCCGCGGGTTCCAGATTACGCTGTCGCAGATGTTTGTTTGCGCTTGAAAATCTCGTAGACGACTGAAAAATAAAAGGAACGCTTAAAAGCGTTCCTTTTTCTGTGTTTTATTCGATTTCCGTTATCGTTAATCTGTCCCATATTTGTTTCAGCGTAACGGAAAAAGCACAAGGCTAAAATCCTTGTGCTTTTTCTTTACCGGTATGCGATAAAACCCGCGACACCGTTCTCAGGTGTTCAAACTTTAACGCTATTGGTTGAGGCGACGGGATTTGAACCCACGACCTTATGGTCCCGAACCATACGCGCTACCAACTGCGCTACGCCTCAATACGGCTACTATTATATATTCAAATTGGCGTTCAGTCAAATGTTTTTCGGCGCCGCGCCTCAATTAAATTTGCTTATTTTAATTAAATGAAGTATAATATATCATATGACGATACATCACGATAAACTTGCTTACGGAAAATTGGCCTCGGGTATGGAAGAACTTTCGGAGCGGCAGCTTGCGGAAATGCTTAAACTTTTGAACGAGGAATGCGAGGAGCGGGAGGGCGAAATCTCCGACGATAAAAACGCTGCGGGCAAGGCGAAAAATTCACAAAAATAATAAAAAAATTTATAATAAAATACGTTTGAAAATACTTGACAAAAATTTTACGGTATATTATTATATGTAAGCGTTGTGCGGAATGTACGAACACCTTACATTTAAGGGCCTTTAGCTCAGTTGGTTAGAGCGGTCGGCTCATAACCGATTGGTCCGCGGTTCGAGTCCGTGAAGGCCCACCAAAAAATATTTATCGGCGGCTTTGTGCATAAGATAAATATTTATATTTTAATTTGGCCCTATAGCTCAGTTTGGTTA
>CAJTUI010000002.1 GCA_910579705.1 uncultured Christensenella sp. | reverse complement strand
GAGTTACCGTTTGCGTAGTAGGTATATTGCACTTGCTTGTTCTGCTCGTAGCTGTTCGCGTAGGCTCTAACACCATAGATCTCAAACTCGGCAAGCAGCGGAAGATAAGAAAGCCGTTAAGAAAGAATGGATAGAAGATTTGGTCGTCAACTACACTATGAAGATAGTAATGGACGACGAATTGATAGACACGATAGCCGATAGAATATTAGGTTTGCTTTCACAAGAGAATACGAAAATTCCGCAGTTGCAAGCAAAGCTCAAAGAAGTTGACGGATATATCAATAACATTCTTGATGCTATACAGCAAGGCTTGTTCAATGCATCGGCAAAGAAACGGCTTGACGATTTGGAACAAACGAAAGCGGAAATAGAAACGGCAATTTACAGCGAACAGCTACAAAAACCCGAAATAACGAAAGAGCATATTCTTTGTTACATAGAGCGTTACCGCAAAATAAACGTGAACGACTTGGAAAGTCGAAAGCGGCTTATAGACACCTTCGTAAACAGTATTTACCTATATGACGACAAGATTGTGTTCGCTTTCAACTATAAAGACGGTACAAAATCGGTATCCTTGGCAGAATTGGAAGAAGAATTGAGTTCGGATTTGGAAGGTACAACTCCACCAAAGGAGTTAATGTACGAACACTCGTATTTTAACGCCATTTTTGTATAGTTTTGCGAACGCGCGGCTACGCCGCGCGTTCGTTTTATCAAGTACACGCCAAAGTAGCCCAAGTCCTATTTTATATGGACATGCGCTTGAAAAAAGTATCCGGTTGAGATATAATACATATATATTAATATGTTACAAGGTGCTTAAAATATGAAAAACAAAATCTATTATATTTTAAAAAAAGTTTTTAATCCAACTTTTATAAAAGTTATATTATTGGCTGTTCCTGTAATTTTTGTTATTATTTATAAAAAATCAACTAATACTCTTAGCTTTGATAACCTATTTGATATAAAAACTTTTGTTGCAATTATTATTGCATTTATTTGTCAAAGCATTTCAATTGCAGTAGTCAATATTATCGAAAGACATTTTGAGGATGAAATTAAATTGACCACAGATTATCAACATTTAATAAAAAAGTATTCTCGTGCAAATTTATTTTCATTTAATAACGTACTATTTCCAATAGAAATTTTACAGTCAAGGACAAAAAACGAAGAATCGTTCAATTTAGAGTTTGATTATTCTCACTCTTTAAATAGCTATGAACTACCTAAGCAAATTGCAGCTCAATCAAACTATTTAATGAAAGCACATAAGCATTCAAAAATTTATAATCGTCTGAATATACGTTTAGATGACTTTATTATTGAAAGCGGGAAAACTATACTGCTGTATTCACAAACTTATTATTTTGATTCTATGGTTACCAATAGAGCTATGGATTTTAAACTTGAAAACGGTAAGACGGTAAGAGAGATATATGAACCCGGTCCGTTTTTAAAGCCTTTAAATAAATCTAAATTTTCAAATCATTTAGGTTTCAATGGCTTTATAGAACTATCGGATAAAAAAATTATATTTGTATTTCGCGATAAAGATTTATCAATAGGTAAAAATACACTTGCTTGCAGTATAGGTGCTTCATTAAAATCAGAGTATGCCTTAGATGACAATTTACAACTTACAAAAATAGGTCTAAATAAAGCAATTATTAAAGAAATTGAAGATGAGTTAAATATTAAGATTCCTGAAACTGTTGATTTAACCAAGTCTATCTTTACTTTTTGCCGAGATATTACAGAGGGCGGTAGACCGCAATTTTTATTTTATTATAAACTGCCAGACTTATCGTCAACAGATTTTTTAAAGAAATTCAAATCACGAAATAAGGAAGATGAAAAGTATAGCAAGAAAATTGACGGGTCTAAATTCATATTCTTAAATATAGATGAATTACAAAAATGTAAAATCTTTCCAGATAAATTAGTATTACCGAACAAGAAAATTTATAAAATGATGCCTCTTGCTTCTTGTTCAATAGCATTATTGATAAATCATATAAACCGCCAACCTCAATAAATTCGTTTTAGGTTACTACTTCTCCACCAATAGCGTTAAAGTTTGAACACCTAAAAACGGAATACATTTTTGTAAAAGGTGTCGCGGGCTTTATCGCATACAACTAAAAGAAAAAGCACAAGGAATTTATCCTTGTGCTTTTTCTATATCGTTAAAATATTATGTCGGAGTTTGCAAAACTGGCGCGTATCGATAATTATTCTCCGAAATTAGGTATTTCTTTTATGAAATCTTCGTTAATATACATCGTATAGCCCGTTCCGCCCACAGAGCATACAACGTGTTTGGAAACAGTAAACATCTTTGACCAGTCGTAATAGCCTGTGATGTTGTTGGGGTGGTTTTTGCCGAATTGGATAGAATCAAACAGGCATATCACTGTGGATTTATCACTGTCCGCATAAACATATTTAAAATTAATCTTATAGTCTTCGTTGTAATCGGAGTTCATTGAGGAAATGTATAAGTATTTATATTCGCCTGTGCCGTCCGTACGGAAGAGAACGTAGTTCTGTCCAGATGTTTCTTGGTTTATGTCGGATTCGCGGATATATTTTTTGTCCGTTTGCAGGGCGTACCCGCCGTTGTCCGTGCACGCCGTAAAGGGAATGACCGCAAGTACGGTAATTATTACAAGCGTAAGTATTAAGCATAATCTTTTTTTCATAATCTATCTCCTTATTGGACAAGTATATCATATTTGTTGATTTTTGTCAATTAACGAATAATGTGTCGGGAACGGTAAAATAACTGCGCATTGAATGGTGTGCGTTTTTTTGTTTTGGTTCCGCCGGACAAAGATTTAACGCGAATATGATTTTTACAAATACCAAATTGCTTTTTAATTTATATTGTTGTATAATTAATTTACGAGGTGATTCTTATATGTCGGAATTCGATCAAAAAAACAAAACGAAATACTATTATTACGATTATTACAACGGACATATTGCGAGAGAGAAAGTCGGGAATAGCGAGTGTGCAAGCAACCGTTTCGAGTTCTATGATAACGGCGAATGGATAAACCATTATGATTTGAGTTTAAATCTTTCGGATGCGACGATGGACTTCGGCGATTACTCGGTTTTTGACTATGAAGAATTGACCGAGGACGAGGCAATGCGCCGCGTAGCCGCTATTGACGAAAAAAACAAATCTGTCCGAAAAGGGGAAAGATAAAGCAAAATGACGGAGAGTATCTTAACAGAAAAATACAACTTAATCGGCAACGCCCGCGGTCAAAGACATTAATGTCGGCGCGCCGTTTTTTAAGATTTCAAATTAATCGGTTTGTTTAAGGTATATTGACAAAACGGCGCATATCGTTTATACTTTTTTCGAGAACGCAAATAGGAAGGATATGAAGAAAGTTTGAGTTTTGCGCGGGCTACGACGCGTGGCTTGATGATATGCCGCCTGCGTGTCACAAGTTTAAAAAGGGTAAATACGCGCCGCCGCCCGAAACCCATTCAACATAATTTTTCGGGGAGAATATACCAATGAATTTGTTTGCGCGGTTTATACTTAAACTGGTATTGCTTTTGTGTATTGCCTGTTTTGCGCTTGTGAATTACAGATTATTGAGTTTCGACAACGGTTGGAGCATTGTCGAAGTGAACGGTAAAAGCACCGTGGAGTCCGAGTCGCTTCTTCGCTACGTGCCTACCAAAATCGAATATTACAAAAGGCCTTTTTGTAATGAGGAGCGGTGCTATAAAGTATATATAGTTACGAACGAGAAAAACTTTTTGCTTGACGCGTCTATCGAAGAAATAAACGCGCTGAGTTTCGTCGGTATGCTTTCGGAAAGACTTCAACCACAAAAAGTAACGCCCGTGCCGTTCTATGCGGAGATAATAGTTGCGGTGGTAATTTTAATCGTTCCATTCGGCGGAAGAAAGAAAAAATGAAAGACGAAGTAATATATTGCGCGCTCGACAGACAAAACTTCGGTGCGGGGTCGCTGGACGGTTTTGAAAGGTATCAGAAGGTTACCCGCTGTTGGCGCTTATCTTTCGGCGGATACGCTTTGAAACCCGTCGGATATACCGAGGATTGGAGCCTGTCCGAAAAGCGCGCGCTGGCGGAACGCATACTCGCGGGCATTGACCGCGGGGATATGGCGTACGGCGCGTTTATAGGCGGCAATATCGTCGGGTTTGCTTATCTGGACGTAAGGCCGTTCGGCTCTGCCGCACAGTACGTGGATTTGGCGGAGTTCTACGTTTCCGCGCCGTTCCGCGGCAGGGGGATAGGCAGGCGGTTGTTTGCTATGGCCTGCGACGGAGCGCGTGGGGCGGCAGCGCAAAAGCTGTACATATCCGCCCATTCGGCGGAGGACTCGATTGCGGCATATAAAAGCTACGGCTGTACGGAGGCGGCGGAAATAAACGCGGAGCTTGCCGAAAAGGAGCCGTACGATTTACAGCTGGAATATCTGCTTTGAAATTGTAAGGAGGGAGTATGCGAAAAATAATTACCGTCAGCCGAGAGTTCGGCAGCGGCGGAAGGGAACTGGGTAAAAGGCTTGCCGAAATTTTCGGAATGAACTATGTGGACGGGGAAATCGCGGGCGCGGTTTCCGAAGAGAAGAGCTTGTACGAAACGTATTTAAGCGGTAAGTACGAGAGCGGGATTTTCGGTTACCCGCCGTCGGGCGCGCACTCGTTTTCCTGTATCGGCAGCGTAAACAATTCCGCAATGATGATTGCCCGCCAGCATAAAATAATCAGGGAGATTGCCGCGCGGACGGACTGCGTTATTATCGGCAGGGGCGCAAGCGCGGTGCTGAACGAGTTCAAGCCGTTCAGGATATTCGTATACGCCGATATGCCGTCTAAAATCGCGCGGTGCAGAAGTCGCGCGGACGGCGGGGAAGATTTGAGCGATAAGCAAATCGAACGCAAGATAAAGAGCATAGACGGCGCGAGAAAGAAAACGCACGAGCTGTATGCCGCGTACGGCTGGGGCGATAAGGCGGGGTATGATTTGTGTATTAACACAAGCGGCGCGGACATTGCCCGAGTTGCGGAAATAACCGCCGAGTACGCCTCGGAATATTTTAAACGAAATTCGGTACAAGGAGAATGATATGTCAAAGATATTAACCGTCAAACACGAGAACTGTCCGCAGAACCACCCCTGTCCCGCGGTGCGGGTGTGCCCCGTCGGGGCTCTGTCGCAGTCGGGCCACAGCGCGCCCGTGGTCGACCACGGGAAATGCATCAGGTGCGGAAAGTGTTCGACTTTCTGCCCCAAGAAAGCTCTGGTATTGGAAGTATAAAAAAGCGCCGCCCGCAACTGCGGGCGGCGCTTATTATTGCCTTACGCCGAGAATGTGAATCCCCCGCGCCTGCTCGTACACGTATGACGAAAGCGGTTTGTTGAACGCGTCGTAAGAGTGCGCCGCAACGAGTATGCGGCCGCGCGATACGCTTACTACTACGGGAGAATGATAAAAGTCGCCCGTACGTCTGCCCAGCTGCACAATGTCGCCGACTTCCAGTTTGTTAAGCGGCACTTCTTCCGCGAACGGCCCCGCCTCCTTGTTGTTGACGAGAAAGTTATAAAGATACTCAACGCCCGTCCAGGACGGAGTGCGGTCGTCGGCCGATTTATAGAACCAGCCGAAAGTGGGGGTAAAGTTCATTACGCCTGCGCCCGCGTAAATGCACTGCGAGGCGAAGTTTGTGCAATCGCCGCCGATACGGCTGAAATCGTAGTATTTCGGGTTTCTGCCGAACGCCCATTTGCGCGCGTAGTCGTATGCGGCTTGTCTGTTATATTCCAAAATTTCCATATTACAGAATATGAAAAATAAACTACAACTCGCCACACAAAAAAAGCGCCGTCCGCAATGCGGACGGCGCTTTCGCGTCAAAATTGTCAGTTCAGGTAGAAGGGGCCGTTGCCGCCGCCGATTCCGCCGATAATTGCGCCGAAATCTTCGGTTTTGTCGACGTAAGATGTATCTCCGGCAATGCCTTCGGGAAGGGTAATCGCGCCGTCGAACGCCTTAACGTCAACGTAGCCGCTAATCTTCATAGACATCTCGGGAGCGGCCGCCGCAGCCATAGGCATACCGCCGAGCGCGGACATATCCATTACCATATCGATGTCCACTTTCATACTCATCTGGGTGAAAGCGCTCTGCTCGTCCACGGCGAAATAGATATCGAATACGAACGAGTTGAATTTCATAAGAAGTTTCATTGCCGCAAGCTGATCGTCGGGCATATCTTCGCCGGCGATAAGCCAGAAAGTTTCCTCGGTTGCGCTCAACTTGAACTTATAGCCCGCGGAGCTGTCGAGGCCGATGTTGAATTTATAGTCTTTGAGCATAGCTATCATTCCCGCTACGTCGGGCGTTTCGTCGGGAGTGGGAACGATATCGGTATTGCCGCCTTCCTCGCCTTCGGTTATTTCGGAAATGGGGAGCTGGCCGATTATGCCTTCGATAATCTCGCCGTACTCAATCTTAGCCTTCATATCTGCGGTCTGGCCCGCCGCGGAACCCTTAACGTCCGCATATACGTAAGTGCTGTCAAGGTAGGTGCTTGCGGTCAGTTCGCTGGTCTGCTTGCCGTCGTTGGTTTTAACGCCGAAGTTGCCGCTGCCGAGAATCGCCTCTTCGCTGAAAGCGAGCTTGTAGTCGAGATTGATATTGAATTCCGATTTGGTATCGCCCGACTTCGTAGCCATATCGAGCTTGGCGCCGAATTCAACGCCTTTGAAGCTTGCAAGTACTTTTTCGTCGTCAATGCTTTCCAAAGCCGTTTGAAGTTCGTCGGCGGTGGGCTCTTTATAGTCGCCTTTGATAGTGCCTTTGTCGCCGTTGCCGTTGTCGCAGGCGGTAAAAGCAAACATTGTGACAGCAAGCGACGCGCTTGCGATAACTGCTAAAAATTTCTTCATTTCATACCTCCGAAAATTATTGATAAAATTATATCATTAATAGATTAATATGTCAAACGATGTAAAAAAATTTTTAAATTTGCAAATATGTGAGCTATAATTGACTTTAATTCTTTATACTGTTATATTTTAACTATGGATTGTGATAATTTAGACCGCGGCGTCGCGGACCGCGCAGAAGAAAGCATACGCAAAAAATTCCGCAAGAGCCTGTTTTCGCGTTTTACGAAAGCCATTGTCGAGTACGAACTCATTCAGCCCGACGATAAAATCGCCGTCTGCATTTCGGGCGGGAAGGATTCGTTCGTTATGGCTAAGCTCTTTCAGGAACTGAAACGGCACAACAAAGTTAATTTTGATTTGGTGTTTCTGTCTATGGACCCCGGATATAACGAGGAGAACGCTAAGCGTATCGCGCAGAACGCAAAACTTCTGGATATTCCGCTCACCTGTTTCGGCACGGATATTTTCGACAGCGTGTTTACGATAGAAAAATCGCCCTGTTATCTCTGCGCGCGTATGCGCAGGGGGCATCTTTACCACGCCGCTCAGGACCTGGGCTGTAACAAGATAGCGCTGGGGCACCACTATGACGACGTTATCGAAACCATACTTATGGGTATGCTTTACGGCGGGCAGATGCAGACAATGATGCCCAAAGTGCGCAGTGCGAATTTCGAGGGTATGCAGCTTATCCGGCCTATGTATCTTATTCGCGAGGAAACAATCAAGCACTGGCGAGATTATAATAAACTACAATTTATACAGTGCGCCTGCAAGTTTACGAAAACCTGCGCTACGGAAGGCGCGTCCAAAAGACTGAAAATGAAAGAGCTTATCCGCACTCTCGAAAGCGAGGACCCCGGTATTGAGCAGAATATTTTCAGGAGCGTTGAAAACGTCAATTTGAAGACCGTCATCGCATACAAGGACAAGGACGGTATAAGACACCGTTTTACGGAGGATTTTTAACAGACGATGCAGAGCGGCGTTGTATTGCGGCCGTATTCGGCCGAGAATTTTCGGGGGGGGGGGGTACGTGAGAAAGGACAATGACGGTAAGGCCGTGGACGATGCTCAAACGGTAATCAGGCACGCGCGGGAGGAAGATAAAGTGTTCTGGTTTTCGCTGGACAAGCATTTGTCGGCCGCGGAATTTTATAAGAAGATTGAGGCGAAACAGTGCTATATCCTGTTTGCGGACGGCAAGCCTGCGGGGATATTGCGATATAATCTGTTTTGGGACAACACGCCGTTTTGCAACCTCTTGTATGTTTCGGAAAGTTGCAGGGGCAAGGGTTACGGTAAAATGCTTACGGCGTTCTGGGAGCGCGAAATGAAAAATTTAGGCTATGGTTGGCTGCTTACCTCAACGCGGTCGGACGAAAGCGCGCAGGATTTTTACCGCGCCGTCGGATACGCGGAATGCGGCAGGTTGTCCGTTCCCGACCAGCCTTACGAAATATTTTTCGGGAAGTTTGTATAAAAAATCAGCCGGCGGGTTATCCCGCCGGCATTTTTGTTAAACGTCTATCTGTTTTACCGTAAGCGTGGTGTTAGTTCCTCCGCCCAACGTAACTCCTACTGCAATAAGCGCCGAAATAGCCATATCTATCACGTCGCCCGCATTGAGAGAAATCACAAAACTTCCGTTATACAGCGAACCTACGCCAACCGCCAGCACGCGCGTCAGCGTTGCCTGAGGTATGGCCGTTCCGTTCCTGCGCACCGCAAGCGTTACGGTTGTGCCGAGCGCCGCCGATACGTTGGTGTAGTAGTTTATTTCGTACACGCCAGCAGTCGTTGCCGTTATGCTGTTGGCAGGCGTGTAAGTCACGTTCTTGGACGGCATTGTCGAAGGCATCGGCAACTGCGTCGTTCCGCCAAGCGTAAGGTTAATCGTCTGCGGAACGGTATTGTACAGTCCGCCGTAAGCATTAAGATTTGCCGCACCCGTTGCACCCGTCGCACCCGTCGGGCCCGTCGCGCCGACAGCTCCCGCAGCACCCGCAACGCCCGTGGGGCCGGTCGGGCCTGTTGCACCTGTGGGACCCGTCGCACCCGTCGCGCCGGTAGGACCTACCGCGCCCGTCGCGCCCGCTATGCCGTTGGCTCCCGTGGGCCCCGTTGCGCCTACGGGGCCTGTCGCACCGGTAAGTCCCGTCGCACCCGTCGCGCCGATTGCGCCCGTCGGGCCTGTGGCTCCGTTGGCACCCGTTGCACCTGTCGCACCCGTCGGGCCTGTGGCTCCGTCCGCACCCGTCGCACCTGTAGGCCCGATAGCGCCTGCGGCTCCGTCTGCGCCCGTAGCTCCTGTTGCGCCGGTGGGGCCTGTTATGCCGTCCGCGCCTGTTGCACCGGTTGCGCCGGTGGGACCTGTTGCTCCGTCCGAGCCCGTAGCGCCCGTCGGGCCGATAGGACCGGCCGCGCCGTCTGCACCGGTAGCGCCTGTTGCACCTGTGGGACCCGTGGCTCCGTCTGCGCCCGTAGCTCCTGTTGCGCCGGTGGGGCCTGTTATGCCGTCTGCGCCCGTAGCTCCTGTTGCGCCGGTGGGGCCTGTTATGCCGTCCGCGCCTGTTGCACCTGTTGCGCCGGTGGGGCCTGTTATGCCGTCCGCGCCCGTAGCTCCCGTTGCGCCGGTAGGACCTGCGGCTCCGTCAGCACCAGTCGCGCCGGTGGGGCCTGTTATGCCGTCCGCGCCTGTTGCACCGGTTGCGCCGGTAGGGCCTGTTGCTCCGTCAGCGCCCGTAGCTCCCGTAGCACCGGTGGGGCCTGTTATGCCGTCCGCGCCCGTTGCACCCGTAGCGCCGGTCGGCCCAGTGACTCCCTTGGCTCCGTTGGGACCCGTAGCGCCTGTTGCGCCGGTGGGGCCTGTTATGCCGTTAGCGCCCGTCGCGCCCGTAGGTCCTGTTGCTCCCGTAGCGCCGGTCGGCCCAGTGGGGCCTGTCGCGCCGCGCGGGCCTGTGGGGCCGGTGGGACCAGTCGGGCCTGTTATTCCCGTGCCGTTGTGAATTACGTTATAAATTTTGCGTACGCAACCGCACGGGCAGCAGCCGCACACGGAACAGCGATTTTCGTATATCATAAATTTTTTCCTCCTGAATTAAGCAGGCGTAGACACGCCTGCCTTTCTTCGTAATTAAAAAAAGAAAATGCATTGAAAAATACATATCTATAATAAATAATATAATTTTTCGGTGCATTTTGTGACGGCTGTCAGAAAAAATTGTTTGGTTCGGGAAAAAGCGAATTAAACGAGGATAAACATACGAAAATGTGTTGTTGATTTGGTTCGGGCTTTGTTTTATAATGAATTTGATGAACGAAAGTATCAAAGTTTGTCAGTAAGTGCAAAATTCAAAGGAGGATGTTATGAGAAAATTTTTAAAGGGACTGGCGTTGGGCACGTGCGTTGCGGTTGCGTCTGCGGTTACTTTTGCGGGTTGCGGCGGTGGCGGCGACCCCGGCGAGCAGGTCGATAAAGACGGATTTACGATTATAAGGTTCTGGAACGGTTTCACAGGCGCGGACGGACAGGCTATGGACAGGATAGTCGAAAACTTCAACGCCGAAAACAGTGAAAAGTTGAAAGTCAAGGTCGTCGCGGACAAAATCCCCTGGGATACGCTTTTTACAAAGATAACGACCACCAGCTCCAACCTCAAAGCGGCGCCGCATATAGTTGCGATGTCGGCGTCGAGAATTTCGGGTATGCAGGCCAAGGGCGTGCTTACTCCTATGACGGGAATAGAGGAATATCTCGGCGTGGACGGCGGGGAGTATATAGAGGCGGCCTGGAACGGCGGTGTGCTCGGCGACGGCGTGCGCTACGGTTTCCCCATAGACGTTCACCCCACGGCAATGTACTACAACAAAGACATAGTATCTGAGGATGAAATTCCGACCACCTGGGAGGAGTTTTACGAGGTCAGCCTCTCCAAAACGCAAAACGGCGTTTACGGCTGGGCAGTGCCGTCGATGTATTCCATAACCAAAGACGTATTTTTGAATATGCTCTATACCGCGGGCGGAACGGTGCTGGACGCTGACCGCAACCCCGTGTACAACTCGGCGGCGGGCGTTGCCGCGGCGGAGCGGCTTTACAACTACGTTCACGGCGAGAACCCTATCTCGTTAAAGGACGTTGGAGCGGGCGGCGACGAAACGCTTTTCATACAGGGCAAGTCGGCGTTCTATTTCGACGGGCCGTGGGTCATAAACACCTTCGGGCTGTTCGATAACGAAAACAGCAATATAGGCGTTGCGCCCTGTCCTTCGTCGGTGGGCGGCAAAAATAAAAACTTTGCGGGGTCGCACCAGTTCACGCTTATGAAAAACACGGTTACGACGGACAAGACCAGAAACCTGTGTTATACGTTTATGAGATACGTTAACGAGCACTCGCTGGAATGGGCGGAGGGCGGACAGGTTCCCGCGCTTAAATCCATTCACCAAACCGAGGAGTATAAGGCGCTTACGCCGCTTAAAGCGTTTACGGATATGGCGGAGTATTCCACGCTCGGCGAGATAGATTACGAGTACTGGTATGAGTGTTACAACGGAATGGGCGTGGCGGTTTCGAACGCGATTTCGAATATAGCTAAACCCAAGAACGCGCTCGATAAGGGAGTTAAGGATTTCAAGGACTGGCTCGTAGACGAAAATCTTTAAATTTACGGGAGGAGATAAGCGTGAAAAAACTTAATCTCAAAAAAGCCGTTCCTTACCTGTTTGTATCCCCGTATATGCTGTTTTTCGTTCTTTTCGGGCTTGTGCCCCTCGTTATGTGCGTGGTTATAAGTTTCACCAAGTGGGATTACGTCGCGCCGATGGAGTGGTACGGGGTTGAAAACTTCAAGCTCATTTTCGGGGCGGTAGGTTCGGGGAAGATTAGCAGGGATTTCTGGAATTCCGTTCTGCATACGCTGCTTTTCGTCGCGGTGCAGACGCCGCTGCTCATTATTATTCCGCTGTTGCTCGCTATGCTTATCGCGCGGTGTAAGGCGGTCAGGAAGTTCTCAATGGGGTTCTTCTATTTCCCGACGCTGTTGTCCATTACCACGGTCTGTATTCTCTGGAACTTTATGCTGGACACCAACGCGGGGATTATAAACCACATACTCGGCAAGGACATACCCTGGATAACGCAGATGCCGTACGCCTGGATTTCCATATTCCTGCTCTCCACCTGGTGGGGCGTGGGCGGAAATATGCTTTTGTACGTGGCGGCGATTGTCAACGTCCCGCAGGAGCTTATAGAGGCGGCGAAGATAGACGGCGCGGGCGCGTTCAAGCGCTTTTTCAGCGTGATACTGCCCTCGATTCGCACGACGCTCGTTTATACCGTAATAACGACGACGATAGGCAGTTTCAATATGCTCGGTCAGGCTCAGGTTCTGACGGCGGGCGGGCCGAACTATGGAACGCGCACGGTTATGATGATGATTTACGACACGGCGTTCGGCGGCAAAAATAACTTCGGCAGAGCCTGCGCTATGTCGCTGGTGTTCGGCGCGATTATGCTCGGGTTCACCGTGGCGGCGTACAAGTTGCAGACGCGGAATATGGAGGACTGAGTATGAAAAACGTTCAGGGACGGAGAAGTCTTAAAGACCGCTGGAACTCCTATCGCCGAAACCATTCGGCGGGAAACATAACGGTAAACGCGTTGCTGTACGCGCTGTTGTTTTTGTGCTCGCTGGTAATTTTATTGCCTTCGCTGTGGGTGCTTTTCACCTCGTTCAAGGAAGAGTCCGCCGTGCTCGACGGGGAGATGAGCTTTTTCCCGAAGAAGTGGATTATCGACAACTATAAGGACATACTCGCAAACAGGAACGTGCCTATTTTTAGGTGGTTCTGGAACAGTTTCAAGACCGCGACGGTAAGCGTTGTGCTGTATCTTTTCATTGCGTCGTTGGCGTCGTACGCGTTCTGCCGCCTCAAATTTAAGGGCAGGGATTTCCTGTTCTGGACAGCGATGTCGTCTATGATGATACCCGGCGTAATAAACATCATACCCAACTACGTCATAATAGACGGGCTGGGGCTGGTCGACAATATGTTTGCTATGGTTCTGCCTATGCTCGGCGGCGTCGGGGGAGTGTTTCTTTTAAGGCAGTTTATGAAAAACATTCCCGTGTCCTACGACGAGAGCGCCAGAATAGACGGTGCGAACGAGTTTCAGATTTACTTTAAAATTATAGTTCCGCTGTGCATACCGGTGCTGGTTACGCTTGCCATATTCACGTTTCAGGGCAGCTGGAACGACTATGTGTGGCCGCTGATAGTGACCAACTCGGCGCAGTCGCGCACGCTTACCGCGGGGCTTGCAACGTTCTCGGGCAGCTATGCGCACCAGTACGGAAAACAGATGGCGGGCGCTGTGCTTGCGGCATTGCCCATACTTCTCATATTCGTGTTCGGGCAGAGATATTTTATCAAGGGAATTTCAATAAGCGGAGGAGTGAAGGGCTGATGGCTGGAAAATATTACAAGAAATACCCGCCCGACCCGCGGTTCGAGAGAGCGGACTGCGAGTGTCTGTGCGGCGAATGGGATTTTGCGTTCGCGGACGCGGATTGCGAAAATCCCGTGTTCGACAAAAAGATAATCGTTCCGTATTCGTACGAGTGCGAGGCGAGCGGGATTGGCGATACCTCGGCGCACGGTTGCGTGTGGTACAGGCGGAAATTTAACGTTAAGAGGACGGACGGCGCGGTGCTGTTGAAGTTCGAGGCCGTGGATTACGAGTGCTCGATTTATATCAACGGCGAGTTTGCGGGCGGGCATATAGGCGGGTTTACCGGCTTTTGTCTGGATATTACCGCGCTTGTCGGAGAGGGCGAAAACGAGATTCGGGTCAAGGTTCTGGACTCGTTCGACAAGTCGCAGCTGCGCGGAAAGCAGAGGGCGAGGCAGGAGAGTTACGAGTGCTGGTACGTGCAGACTACCGGTATCTGGAAACCCGTCAGGATTGAGTATGCGGGCGGGGTTTACATAAAGAAAATGGATATTGCCGCGCGCGGCGACGGCAGGGTTACCGTCGTTGCGGAGCTGTCCGCGCCCGCGCCGTTCAGGTTTTGCGCGGAGGGCGAACGCGGCGTTGTCTGCGACATATGCACGGGGCAATCGGATAAACATACCCTGCAATTCTGGGTTGAAGAGCCTAAGTTATGGAGCGCGGACACCCCCTATCTTTACTCCGTCAAAGCGGTTGCGGGCGAGGAGATGGGCGATACGGTAAAGTCGTATTTTGCGTTCTGCGACGTGCGCGCGAAAGAGGACGGGCTGTACATAAACGGCAGGCGCGAGTATCAGCAGATGATTTTGTATCAGGGATACTGGCTTGACAGTATGCTTACCGCGCCCGACGATATTTCTATCGAGAGGGATATAGACGCCATAAAGGCAATGGGGTTCAACGGTGTGCGCGTTCACCAGAAAATAGAGAACGATATTTTCTATTACCTCTGTGACAAGAAGGGGCTGTACGTCTTTGGCGAAATACCCAGCGCTTACGAGTTCACGGAGAGAATGAAGAGCGAGTTTTCAAGGGATTGCGGACTCATTTTCGAGCAGCTTAAAAACCACGTCTGTATTTCCTGCTGGCTGTTGTTCAACGAAACCTGGGGCGTTTACGGAATAAACGAGGACAGGGAACAGCAGAATTATATCGAGGGGCTTGCGGCGAAGTTGCGCGGGCTTGACCCCCGCCCCGTAATAACAAACGACGGCTGGTATCATTTAGACAGCGACATTCTGTCGCTGCACGAATACGAGCAGGACGCGGAGGTTTTTTCGAGGGAGTACAGGGACAAGGACTACGTTGTCGGCGGAAAAATCATAAACACGCTCGGCACGGCGTTTGCAAAGGGTTACAGCTATTCGGGCCAGCCCGTGTTTATTTCAGAATACGGCGGGATAGCGATAAGCGGCAAGGGCTGGGGCTACGGCGAGAGCGCGCCCGACAGCGGCTCTTACGAGCGCAGGCTGCGCGACATTGTTGGCGCGGTCACCTCCACGCCGTACGTGTCGGGCTGTTGCTATACACAGTTCAACGATACCCAACAGGAGATAAACGGCCTGCTCGACGCGCGAAGAAACGCAAAACTTCCGTTTGAAACGATTAAGAAAATTTTCGCCGTCAAGTGAGCGAGGGGGAGGTAAGTTATGAAAAAAATAGCAGCTTTGTTCAGCGTTCTCGTCGCGGTGTGCGTATCTCCGTTTGCGGCGGCTTGCACGCCCGCGGCTACGGCGAAGGTAGAGGAAGAGTACGATATGACCGCGCCCGCGGTGTTTTCTGCGGATAGCGAAAGAACTGCCGTCAACCCGCTTATTTACGGACAGTTCATAGAGCATATCGAAACCTGCATTTACGACGGCATCTGGTCGGAACTTGTGCTTGACAGAAAATTTTACTACGAAGTCGGCAGGTCTGGTCTGTCGCCCTGGAAATTCTCGGGCGACGTTACAAGCGACGCGTCAAACACGCTTTCGGCAGGACACTCCGCCGTGCTGTCGGCGGGCGCGGCGATTTATCAGGAAAAGCTTTCGTTTATGCCCAAGCTTTACGACGGATATTTCTGGTGCGACACGGACGGCGGTTGTAAGGTGAAGATAACTATATCGGGCGGGAAAAACAGCGTTTCGAGCGTTGTCGACGTGCCCGCGAACGAGGGCTTTACCAAGTATGAGTTTAGTCTTGACAGCAAGTTCAGAACGCTTGCGCAGGGCAGATACACGCTGGAAGTTATAAGCGGTCGGGGCGCGTTCGACAGCCTTTCGCTAATGCCCGCGGACAACTACAAGGGTATGAGAAAGGACACGCTCGACAAGCTTAAAGAGCTGAACTCGCCGATGTATCGCTGGCCGGGCGGCAACTTCCTTTCGGGTTACGACTGGGAGGACGGCATAGGCGACAGGGACAGGCGGCCCAGCCGCAGGAACCTGCACTATATGGGGCTTGAAAGCTCGTTCGAAAGCGAGGAGGCGCAGATTGCCTCCGATATGGTCAGCCTCAACCGCCTCGGTTTCTACGGCGGTATCGAGCCTAACGATTACGGACTGGACGAGTTTATGGCTATGTGCGAGTACGTGTCCGCGGAACCGATGATGATGGTCAACACGGGCCTTGGCACGGACTTGCAGGCGGCGGCGCAGGTGGAGTACTGCAACGGCGCGGCAAACACCGAATACGGCGCGCTGCGCGCGAAGAACGGGCATAGCGAACCCTATAACATAAGCTACTGGGGCGTGGGCAACGAAATGTTCGGCGACTGGCAGCTTGGGCATACTTCCGCTTTCGAATACACTATAAGACACAATCTGTTTACCGCGGCTATGCGGGCGAAAGACAGCTCGATTAAAATAATCGCAAGCGGCAACAACGCGTCAAGTTGGTCGGATAATATGTTTGAGGGTTGCGGCGGGAACTTCGATTATATTGCCGAGCATATGTACGGCAAGCGCGACGAAACGGACATATTCAAGCACCTTAAAAACATCAAGGACGGTATCGAATACCGCATAGCCAACCACAGGGCGCTGATTGCCAAATATCCGCGCAGTGCAAACGTGAAAATGGCGTTCACGGAATACGCCTACGATTTTGCGGAATGCTCCTCGCGCCTGAAAGACGGTATGGGCATCGCCGAGCTTTTAAACTCGGTAATAAGCAATGCGGACGTGTTTGAGGCGTGCTGTTATTCTTCCACGGTAAACGCCACGCAGGGCTGCGTCACGACCGAGCCGTTCGGCGCGGTTATGCAGGGCGCGGGCTACGTTTTAAAACTTTACCGCGACCATATGCAGGGATATATGCTCGAAGTAACGACAAAATTCAGCGCCCAGACACAGCTGGATATGGCGCTGACTATATCTGCGGACGGAAAGATGCTGGCGCTCGCCGTGGTCAATCCAAGCGAGTACGCTGTACGCCTGCACAACGCGCTCTTCAATAAGGCAGAAAGTATAACGCGGCATACGCTCACGGGCGCATATCCCGACTCCTACGATACGGTTGCGCGCAACGAACTGTACCTGGAGCACGCGGACAACCTGTCCAACGCGGTCGCTCCCGCAATGAGCGTGAACGTGTTCGAAATAAAGCTTTAATCGGGGTATATTATGGGGACAATGAAGTTAAAAAGAAGTTTTGCGGCGCTTTTCGCGTTGCTTGCGCTGGCGGCAGTTCCGCTGTCCGCCTGTACGGGCGGCGGGGGCGAAGCGGTTATTCCGCCCGAGGAAGAGGAAAAATTCGATCTGGAATACGTCGCGGCGCTCGGTGAAACAGATTTGACGAAGGGCGTTTCTCCGCTCATTTACGGCGAGTTTCTCGAACATATTACGGGGTGTATATACGGCGTTATATGGTCGGAACTGCTTGACGACAGGAAATTTTACTATCCCGCGGGCGAGCAGGATTTATCGCCCTGGCAGGTTTCGGGCGGGGTGGAAAACACCGAGGACGGTTATTCTTCGCAGGGCTATTCGCCGAAGCTTGCGGTCGGCGCGGCTATATTCCAGACCGTGAACTTTCTTGAAAGGGACTATGCTGGATATTTCTATGCCGAAGGCAAGGGACGGATAAGCGTGGACGTCGGCGGGGATATAAAGAGTTTCGATATAGACGGCGGGTTTAAAAAGTACGCGTTCGCGGCCGCAAGCGCGGCGGCGGGCGAGAGGGAAGTCAGGTTCGAATGCACGGACGGAGAGGTTAAGCTGGACAGCCTTTCGCTAATGCCCGCGGACAACTATAAGGGTATGAGAAGGGACACGCTGGACGCTATGAAGGAGCTTGCGGGCACGGTATACCGCTGGCCGGGCGGCAACTTCGTTTCCGGCTACGACTGGAAGGACGGCGTGGGCGACAGGGATAAGCGGCCCAGCCGCAGAAACCTTGCCTGGTTCCCCGACAAGGGCGATATACAGGCGGACAAGGACAGGCTTAAAACTGCGAACTTTTACGATATGATAGAGCCGAACGATATGGGCACGGAAGAGTTTCTCGCTATGTGCGAATATATCGGCGCGATACCATATCTCGCCGTAAACACGGGTTCTGGCACGGCGGAGGCCGCGGCGGATTACGTGGATTACTGCAACGGTTCGGCCGATACGGAGTACGGCGCGAAACGCGTCGAAAACGGACGCGCGCAGCCGTACGGCGTGAAGTACTGGTGCGTGGGAAACGAAATGCAGGGCGACTGGCAGATAGGGCATATGCCCGTGGACAAGTACGTTTCGGTGCACAACGCGTTTGTGGACGCAATGCGTTCGGCCGACGATATGATAGTGGTAACGGGCTGCGGCGACAATTTTTCGGACTGGACGGAGGGTATGTTCGCCTCCTGCGCGGAAAGGCTGGATTACATAGGCGAGCACCTCTATATCGAGCGCGACGAAAGTTTTACGACGGATAAGTTCATAACCTCTGCGGTAAACAATTTCGAATACCGCATAAACGCGCACAGGCAATTGACCGCGCAATATCCCGCGGCGAAGCACGTAAAGATAGCTTTCGACGAATACGCTTACAACTGGAACGGACAGCCGTCTATGCCCGACGCAATGGGTATCGCGGCGACGCTGAACCTGTTTATAGAAAACGCGGACGTTGTCGGTATGGCCAACTATTCGGACGCGGTGTTCAGATACGACTGCAAGACCTCGCCGGGCGCGATTTACTCCTATTCGGACGGCCTTGAATTCACAGCGGTGGGGCGGGTTTTACAGGCTTACGCGCGGAATATGCTGGACTTTCCGAAGTCGGTTACTATCCGCCAGACGGACAGGACGACGAACTTGCAGTACTGCGCCACTGCGGCCGCGGACGGAAAAACCGTCGCGCTGGCGGTCGCCAACCCCTCGGACAAAATAATAAAAATCAACGTTAGGGGAACTGAGGGCGCGGATATTACCAAAACGGAAATCGCGGGCACGGGCGAGAAGATGCCGAACGGGTCCGCGGAGCGGGCGGAGGTTACCGTAACCGAGAAAGCGCGGTCGGTTATCGTGAAGCCCGAAACGGTGAACGTGTTTGTGTTTCAATTGAGATGATACCGCGAAAGCGGACATTAATAAAAATTAACCTAAGGAGGACAAGATGAAAAAGACAATCAGAAGGGCGATAACCGTTATGGCGGTGTTGCTTGTGGGAACTGCGGCGGCGGGATTTGCGGCGTGCGGGGAGAAGACTTACACCGTTACCTGGGACGTGAACGGCGAGATAGTGACGGAGCAATACCGCGAAGGGGAGATGCCCTATTTCAAGGGCGAAACCGACAGGGACGGCACCGCTACGATTACCTATGACTTCAAGGGCTGGAACGCGGCGGTCACCGCGGTGACGGCGGACGTCACGTACGTCGCGAGATACACCGCTACCGAGCAGGTTACGGACAAGGCCATCTCCCTCGGCGTGTATACGGGCACGCTTGTGGACGGCATTCCTACGGGCACGGGCAAGCTTGTAATCGAGGGCGAGGGCGAAAAACCCGGCTGGACTTACGAGGGCACTTTCACCGCGGGTATGAGCGTTACGGGCATAGGCAAGATGACCTTTACCAACGGCGAGATTTCGGAAGGCGATTTCGTGAACGGACAGTTGCACGGCTGGGGTTTCCACGACTTCAACAACGGCTGTATGGGCGTTGGTAACTGGGAAAACGGAAATATGAACGGGACTATGTGGTTTACCTGGTCCGATGGTTCGGGCTCGTACGACGTGTATATCGGCAAGTGGGTGGACGGTAAGCGTATGGACGAGAACGGGTTCTATACGTTCGCGAACGGTTGCTGGTACAGGGGCGAGTTTAACGACTGGATTAACGGCAAGGGCGAGTTCCACTGGGGCGTAGGCGGCGGCGAGAATTACTTCAGGGGTATGTTCGAGAACGGTTCGCCCGTTAAGGACAGCTACGGCTACGGAAGAATGGACGGCGTGGAAGGCTATATCGCGGTCGGACCCGACGGCGGTTGGAGCTGGTATAACGGAACTACCGAGGACGGGAAAACCGTGGTCAACGGTCAGGTAGTGGAAAATTAATAAAGGCAGGTTTGATTTTATGAAGAAATTTTTTGCGGGTCTGGCGGTCTGCACCGCGGCGCTGGCTATGCTTACTTTTACGGCGTGCGGAGAAAAGAACGGCGACAAAACTATTACGCTTGACGACGGCAGGGTGTACGTGGGTCAGGTGGTGGACGGCGTGCCTAACGGCGCGGGGACGCTTACCGACGATTACGGCAGCGAATGGAAGGGCAACTTTGTAGACGGCGTTTTACAGGGCTACGGCACCTATATCGGTTACGACCTTGTCGAGTACGAGGGAATGTTTAAAGACGGCGAATTCGAAGGCTTAGGCCACAGGATAGACGCGGCGGGCAACGATTTTAAGGGCTCGTTCGTGGCGGGCGAGGCCGAAGGGTTCGGAAGAATCGAGTGGAGCTCCGGCTGTTACTACGAGGGCGGACTGCACAATGGCGTGATGCACGGAATGGGCTGGATGACCTGGCCGGGCGGCGACGCGTATTTCGGGGAGTGGACTGACGGCAATCCCGAGGGTTACGGCTGTAAGCTGTTTTACGACGCGTCGATAGCAAGTTCGCAGAAGGGAGATTACTCAACTTATAACAAGTACGTCGGGCAGATGGTAAACAATTTCCCGCACGGACAGGGCATTATGTACTTTCAGGGCAGCGGCGGAATTTACAACGGCAAGTGGGAGCAGGGCATAAGGAACGACGAGAACGGCGTTTACTACTTCGAGTCCGGGATAGAGTTCCTCAAATTCGAGGGCGCGTTCTCCAAGTCCAAAAACAACGGCTGGATCTGGGGCCACGGTACTATGTGGTATGCCGACGGCAGGGTCGTTACGGGTACCTGGGAAGGAACGGAGTGCGTTTCCGTGGACGAGGAAACCACTGCCGATAATGCTTCCGTTATAGCCGAGGCGCGTGCGGTTGCGCGCAACGTTACCGACAACGAACTTCTCTTAACGCTCTTGCGTGAAGTCAGTTAATTAAAAAAATCAGGGGCGGCGCCGTCCGTTCGAGCGGGCGGCGCCGATTTTTACAAAGGCCTTGATTTATTTTCGGTTAAGGAGTATAATAATGATTCGTAAAAGGTTAATACCTTTAATAATTCTAACGGCGGTGCTGATTATGTCTATGGCGGTATTTGCGGGCTGTAACAACGGACGGCGCGAGCCCGCAAGGGAAGAAAAGACGCTTATGGTCGGAGATTCCCTTTTCGATTTATGGAAACCGACCTGCGCAAAGGATTTGAAGGGCATAAAAAACCTCAAAAACGTTGCGGTGGGCGGAACAACAAGCGTTTTCTGGCAGAAACAGAAAAAGCTTATCGAGCGCGAGAACCCCACGACCATTTTGATGTGCCTCGGCACGAACGACATCGCGGATATGGCGCGCGACGGCGAGGCGGTAGTGAAGGGCGGGGACGGCAGGAACGAGTGCTTGCAGAGCGTTCTGGAAATGTTTAAAGAGATTGTGCCAGACGTGCGGATTTACTGTCTTACCGTGAATATTTGCGGCGAGAACGTGCGCTGGAACAAGAAGGACGAGATTATTATCTGCAATCAGTTCCTGCGCGAGTACTGCGAGGACAAGGACTGGGTTGAAGTGATTGAAACGGAGCACGCGTTTTACGACCAGCTGGAAGATTTTTCGTTAAAGCCCGCGGCGAGGTATTTTACGCCCGACTATTTACACTTCTCGGCCGAGGGTTATAAAGTACTTACAAAAATCATACGCGGCGCGCTGGGGCTTGACGGACAGCAGCCTTCCGTGCCGCAGCCCGCGGAACACAAGATGGAGAAAGTTGCGTTCATAGGCGATTCTCTGTTTGATTTCTGGGATAATATTTACAGGGACTTCCCCGACGTAAAGGGGCTGTACGACATAGCGATAGGCGGAACGACTGCCGAGTACTGGACGAGCAAATGGCAGAGGACCGTGAGGCTTAATCCGAAGACTGTTGTAATCTGCATCGGCACCAACGACGTTGCGCTCGGCAAGAACGGCGCGCAGGCGGCGGCGGGCATTCAGGCTATGGTGGAGCTGTATCTTGATAAACTGCCCGAAACCAAATTCTATCTTTGCACCGTGTACGTAAGCGGCGAGAGCGTGCGCTGGGAAAAGCGCGAGGACATACTCGAATGCAACAGGCTGAACAGAGAATATTTCGCGTCTTCGGACAGGGTGGAAATAATAGAAACGCAGTACGCCTGGTATGACGACGACGATTATACGCGCAAGCCGCCGAAGAAATATTTCTGGGACGATTACCTGCATTTCAACGACCTGGGCTACGAAATCTACGCGCGGGTTATACGCGGCGCGCTCGGGCTGGACAAATAATTTCAAAAGGACTTTACCGTATGCCTCAGATAGTGCTGGAAGACGTAACTGTCGTATATAAAAGTAAAAAAAGCGGCGCGGCCGTCCGTGCGTTGGACGGCTGTACCGCGGTCTTTCAAAACGGAAAATTCAGCGTAATCGCGGGGTTTTCGGGTTGCGGCAAGACAACGCTTTTAAAGGCCGTTGGCGGCGTTCAGTCCTACGACGGTAAAATTTATTTCGACGGGGTCGACTGCGAGGGGCTGGGCGCGGCGAGTAAAAACGTCGCTTACGTCGCGCAGGATTACAGTCTGTATCCTCATCTCACCGTGTTTGAAAACATAGCTTTTCCTCTGCATATTGCGGGGGCAAAGCGCGAAGAGATTTTAAAGAGAGTAAACTCGGTTGCGGAACGGCTGGGGCTTGAAGACTGCCTTTCGCGCAAGCCGAGGCATATTTCCGGCGGGCAGCAACAGCGCGTCGCGCTTGCGCGCGCGGCGGTCAAGCGCCCGTCGGTAATTTTATTGGACGAACCGCTTTCCAACGTGGAGGCGCCCGCAAGAGCAGACGCGAGAGTATTTTTGAAAAAGTTTTTGAAAGAAATCGGCTGTACGGCCGTTTACGTCACGCACGATTTGCGCGAGGCTATGGCCGTCGCGGACGAGCTGTTTGTTATGAAGGACGGCAGGTTCGAGATAAGCGGCGCGCCGCTTGAAGTATATAATTCGGGGAATGCGGCGGTTAAGGCGCTGTTTGGCGACAATGACGTTTTATAGCGGTAAAGAGCTTGAAAAACTTAAAAAGAGCCTTCGGGTAAGCGTTGCGGTTATCTGCGTGGTCGCGGTTGCGGCAACGGCGTTCGGGATAACCCTGTGCGCGCTTACGGACGCGGGAAACGCGGCACTTTTCCGCGCGCTCGTAACCTGCGTTTTCGTTGTCGCGGGCTGGGCGGCGATTGCCGTTGCGTTTATGCGCGTAGTCCCCGCCGTGCGCAAAGTTAAGTTCTTAAAGCGTATGCTTTACACCGAAAAAAGCGTTTACCGCGGCATATATGCGGGTCAAGGCGAAGAAATCACGCTTTTCAACAGGTCGTTCAGGGAGTTTGTGCTGGACGGCGCGGAGGGTAAAACCGTGCTGTATATAGAGGCGGGAATAACCGTTCCGCTGTCCGAGGGCGCGGCGGCGGTGTGTCTTGCTGCTGACCGCATAGTATATTCGGCGGAGGCGGAGCAATGAAAGCGTTTCTTTCTCACCTTGCGTCCAAGTGGTATCTATACTTGCTGTGGGCGGCGTTCGCCGTACTGCTGTGGGGCTGGATTTTCGGGCTGGTCACCCGCCCGTCCGAAAAACAGAAGCTTACGCTGTTTGTCGGCGCAAATTCCTGCGAGCAGGCGGTGTTTTCGGACTTGCTGGATAAGAACAAACCCGACTATATATTGCGGTCAAAGCTCGATTTTTACCGCGAGGACGACTTTAATTTTTCAATGTTTCTCACTGTTAAATCGCCCGAAACGGACTTGTTTGTGCTGTCTTATGAAACGCTTGAAGAAATAGGGACGGACAGGTTCCTTTCGTTCGGCGCGGACGAGGGGCGCAAGCTCTTCGGCGACGGTGCGCAGTTTCTTGTAAAGAACGGCGCGGCGGTCGGCATAAAGGTGTATGACAAGACCGAAAAAAAGGGTTGCGCGGCAGAATATATCGGTTACGGCGGGCGCGACTATTATATTCTTTTCAATAAAAATTCCCCGCATACGGGCGGGCTCGGCGGTGCGGAAACGGACGCGGCGATACGCGTTGCGGGGTGGTTCTTAAAATTATGAGAAAGAGAAGCGCAGAAAAGGATTTTACCGCGGATATGTTGCCGTCAACGCGTTCGGGAGTGTTTTGCGACCGCGTTAAACTGCACTATGCGACTATGCTTAAAATCGGGCTTATAATGCTTGCGTTTCTTGTACCGCTGTTTGTCTGCTCGCTTTTAAGCGATCTGGGAAAAGCCGCGGTATTTGCGGAATATAACGCGGGCAATATAAGCTACGAACGGACTAAAGCGCTGATAAATGCGGCCGACAATATGTTCGGGCTAATATCTGTCGCGTGCTATGCTATATCCTCAATCGCGGCGGCAGGCTGCGCGAACGTTATAAAGCGGCTTTGCTGGCTGGAACCCGTGTTTTTCGGCGCGGAGTTCCGCGGCGGAATAAAGTCGAACGGCGCGGTATATGCCGCGGTGTTTACGGCGTTCGGGCTATTGAAATTTCTCTGCGGCAGGGTCGCCGCGCTCTCGGACAGTTTTGTTTTAACGGCAATCCCCGCGGGCGTGCTGGTGGCGGTGTTCGTTCCCGTAATGCTCTTTATGCTGTTGCAGACCTGTGTCTATAAACTCAAAATAACCGAAAATATCCGCAACTCGGCCGCGCTGTATTTAAAGACCGCGCCGAAAACGTTGCTTGCGGTTTTAATTGCGGTCGCGCCCACGGCGCTGACGCTGATACCCAACATAATCTTAAAGTATGCGTTGCTTGCGCTGACGGTCGTATCTATTCTTCCGCTTATGGCGGCGGGGTGGTTTTTGTACGGCTCCTCCGTGCTCGACAACGCGATAAATAAGACGCAGTTTCCCGAGCTGTATAAACGGGGCTTACGAAATAAAGAAGACAAGGAGTAAACTTGATATGGCCGGAGTAACGCTTAAAGGCGTATATAAATATTACGACAAATCCGCAAAACCCGCGGTGGACAATTTCAATCTCGAAATACAGGACAAGGAGTTCATAGTGTTCGTCGGGCCGTCGGGTTGCGGAAAATCCACGACGCTGAGAATGGTCGCGGGCTTGGAGGAAATCAGCGACGGCGAGATATACATCGGCGACACGAAGGTAAACGCTACCGAGCCGAAGGACAGGGACATCGCGATGGTGTTTCAGAACTACGCGCTCTATCCGCATATGACGGTGTTTGCGAATATGGCGTTCGGGCTCAAACTCAAACGCATAGAGGACATAAAGCGCGACAAGAACGGCGAGCCCGTTCTAAACAAGGACGGACAGCCGAAAAAATGCAGGCGCAGATACACAAAGGAAGAGGTGCGCGAAAAGGTTGAGGAGGCGGCTAGAACGCTGGAAATTTCGGAGTACTTAAAGCGCAAGCCAGGCCAGCTTTCGGGCGGACAGCGCCAGCGCGTTGCGATAGGCAGGGCGATTGTGAGAAACCCCAAAGTCTTCCTTATGGACGAGCCGCTTTCCAATCTCGACGCAAAGCTGAGAAACCAGATGCGCAGTGAAATCATTCTTCTGCGCAAGCGCATTAACACCACGTTCATATACGTAACGCACGATCAGACGGAGGCTATGACTCTTGGCGACAGAATCGTCATTATGAAGGACGGCGTAATCCAGCAGACGGGCACGCCGGAAGAGGTGTTCGGCGAGCCTGCAAACCTGTTTGTCGCGGGGTTCATAGGCACGCCGCAGATGAATTTTTTCAGGGCGGAGCTGGTTAAGAACGCGGACGGCTATTTCGTTGAAACTGAAGGTAAATCCTTCCCCGTAAGCAAAAAGGCCCGCGCCGTTCTGGAAGCGAACGGGACGGAGCCGAAAAGCGTGGTTCTGGGCGTCAGGCCCGAGCATATCACCGTTTTAAAAGAGGGCGAAAAGCAAAAGACCGCGCAATATATCGCGGCGAAGGTAAATATTGCGGAAATGATGGGCAGCGAATTTTACGTTCACGTATCCTCGCAGAGCTCCGAAAAGAACGTTATAATCCGCGTGCCGACTATGAATTTGAGCGAGAAAGACAAGCGCGCGCTGACCGAAAACGGCGAGGTTAAATATACGTTCCCCGCCGAGGCTATGCACCTCTTCGACGCCGAGAGCGGCGCAAATCTCATTGCGGAGGAAAGGCGCGGTGATTAAAGCGGCGTGCGCGCATATCGCGGCCGAACGGAGTAAGGTCAACGCAAGATATAAGGGCGGTTACCACCTCTCGCCCGAACTCGGCTGGATGAACGACCCGAACGGGTTCGTCTATTTCAACGGCAGATATCATATGTTCTGGCAGTATCACCCGTTTGCGGCAAACAACGGGCTTATGTACTGGGGCCACGCCGTGAGCGAGGATTTGGTCCGTTGGAAACACCTGCCCGTCGCGCTCGCGCCCGACAGGGACTACGACGCGGACGGCTGCTGGTCGGGCTCCGCAGTGGTCAGGGGCGGCAGGCTGTATCTAGTATATACGGGGCACCGTGAGAGGGACGGCAGGCGCGTACAGACCCAGAATCTTGCGTATTCGGACGACGGAGTGAATTTCGTAAAGTACGAGGGCAATCCCGTTATAGGCGAGGACAAGCTGCCGCGGGGCGCAAGCATTGCGGATTTCCGCGACCCGTACGTGTGGGAGCGGGGCGGGGTCTATTATATGCTTGTAGGAACGGTTGAAGAGGGTGCGGCGAAAGTTGTCTTGTACAGGTCGGGCAACCTGATTGACTGGGAGTTTTTCAATACCTTTCTGCGGCGGACGGGCGCGGGGTTTTGCTGGGAATGTCCCTCGCTTATCGATACGGACGGGGTGGATTTGTTTGCGTGCTCGCCCGTGGATTATCCGCACGGCAAGCGCGCGTTCGCAAATCTGAATTCCAACGTTTACGCCGTAGGGAAAGTGGATTATAGCAACGGGACTATGACCGCGGGCGAGTTTTACGAGATAGACGGCGGCAGTGATTTTTACGCCGCGCAGCTGATTAAGGGAAAGGACGGCGCGGCGGTTATGACGGGCTGGATGAATATGTGGGGCAGGACTTACGTGCCTGCGGAACTCGGCGACGGATGGACCGGTTCGCTCATACTTCCGCGCGAAGTGAGCGTGAGGGGAGGGAAACTCATACAACGGCCCGTGCGCGCGGTGTATGCGTACTGTAAAAACCGCGTGGAGGTTGACGGGGTTTTAAGCGGCGAAAAGAGCTACGAAAAAATACGCGGAAGGCAGGTGCGGCTGGTAATCACGGCGGATTTGGGCGGCGCGAAAAGCTTCGCGGTGCACGTTTTTTCGGCATGCGGGGCGCGCGCGAAAATTATCTATGATAAAGCGGCGGGCGTTCTCACGCTGGACCGTTCGGAGTGTTTTCATAAGATTTCCGCCGACCCGCGCGACCTAGGCGGGGAGCGGCGCAGCGCGGAATTTATTCCGCAGGGGAACATATTAAGGCTGGAAATTTTCCTTGACAGGAGCAGTATCGAAGTGTTTGCGGGCGAAGGGGAACTGGTTATGACCTCGCTTGCGTACGGCGCGCCCGACGCGGACGGCATAGTCTTTGTAAGCGAAGGGGAAACGGCCGTGAAAATTATCAAGGAAGACGTTGTTGCAGACTGAGCACGCACGGATATATATGGAAAAATTTTTAAATATCAATTTCAACGAAATAAGCAAACTGCGCAACTTTGCGGCGGCGCTGTCTTCGCCCGTGCGCATAAGCATTATTCAGGAACTCTGCGAAAAATCTATGAGCGTGAAGGAGTTGGCGTTCAGGCTAAACATACCTATGTCCAGCGCGTCGGAGAACGTCAGGATACTCGAAAACGCGGACCTTATACACACCTTTTATCAGGCGGGGAAACACGGCTCTTTAAAGCTGTGCGCGATAAAGTACGAAAGGGTGTTTATCGACCTTATCAGGCAGTATGACGAGGCGAACGTAAACAGATATTCGGTGGATATGCCCATCGGCGGGTTCTATGATTTTCGCATACAGTCCACCTGCGGGCTTGTCGGCGAAAAGGAGTTTATCGGCACGGACGACGACGTGCGCACATTTTACAGCCCGCAGAGGCATAAAACTCAGCTGCTGTGGTTCAAGTGCGGTTACGTGGAATACCGTTTCTCCAAGCCCGCGGATTTCGAGAAAATAAACAGGTTGCAGTTTTCGCTGGAAATCTGCTCGGAGGCGCCCGGATACAGGAACGATTTTCCCTCTGACATAACGTTCTGGATTAACGGAACGGAGATATGCGACTGGATGTGTCCCGGCGATTTCGGCGGGCGCAGGGGCGTGCTCACGCCCGATTGGTGGCCGATTAATTCCACGCAGTACGGACTGTTGAAAAATCTTGTCGTCAATCCGTCCGGGAGTTTTCTGGACGACACTTTCGTCAGCCGCGTAAATCTCGACAAACTGAATTTGTCGGCGGGGGATTACATCTCGTTCAAGATAGGCGTAAAGGATACGGCCAGAAACGTGGGCGGGATAAACATCTTCGGCGAGAAGTTCGGTAACCACGCTCAGAATATAATTATGACGGTAGAATACGAAAAAAAGGATAAAACGGGCGGCCGCGGCGGGCCGCGCGAAAGGGATTGATTTTATGGTGCTTTGCATAGGCGAAATTCTGGCCGACGTAATCGGGGCGGAAGAGGATAAGACGGTTTTTAAAATTTACGCGGGCGGCGCGCCGTTCAACGTTGCCGTCAATCTCAAACGCGCGGGCGGAAATTGCGGGTTTATAGGCTGCGTAGGTAAAGACGTTATCGGCGACTATCTCAAAGAGTTCGCGGCGGCGGTCGGGTTCGATTGCGGGGGCGTGCAGACGGACGCGGAAAGGAATACGACTATGGCGTTCGTGAGCCACGTGAACGGCGAGCGGGATTTCAGTTTTTTCCGCAGGGATACGGCCGACTCGCATATCGATATTTCAGAGATTGATTTTTGCGCGGAGGAGTTGAATATCGTGCACCTCGGCTCGCTTTTGCTCGCGGACAGCGACGGCGCGGCGCTTGCCGAACGCATCGCCGCAAGGACGAAGGCGGCGGGAAAAACGCTCAGTTTCGACGTCAATTACCGCGCGGATATATTCCGTTGCCCGCGGGAGGCGCGGCGGGTTTACGCTCCGTTTATCGGGCGGGCGGATATATTGAAGTTCTCCGAGGACGAGCTTTTCGCTTTCACGGGCGAAGAGGATTTCGACAAAGCCGCAGGTAAGGTCGCGCGCGACGGCGCGCTGCTACTTGTCACGCTCGGCAGTCGCGGAAGTTACTATTCGCTGGGGCATATGCGGGGGTTTGTGGATACTGAGAAGATTACGCCTATCGATACGACGGGCGCGGGGGACGCGTTTATGGCGGCCGTTTTGAAGGAGCTTGACGGGGTTGCGCTTGCGGACGCGGACGAGGGGTTTTTGAGGAACGCGCTTAAAAAGGCTAACCTTGCGGGCGGTATTGCGACCCAGCACAGGGGCGCGATTTAGATAAGAAAAAGGACGTAAACCGATTGTATCGGATTACGTCCTTTTTGGCGCAGATGGTGAGATTTGAACTCACGCTGCAGTTTCCCGCACTACTCCCTTAGCAGGGGAGCCCCTTGAGCCACTTGGGTACATCTGCAAGCTCAAAGCTTTATCAATATATCATAACTTTATGCGTTTGTCAAAACATTATTTCACGGTTTTTAAAAATTATTTTTGCGGCGCGCTTGCATATGGGCGCGTTTTGTGGTAGAATAACGGGTGTAAGGAGTGGCAAAGATGAAGATTATATTTTTCGGTGATTCCATAACGGACTGCGGCCGCGACAGGGACGACGTTAATTCGCTCGGGAACGGCTATGTTAAAATACTTGCGGATAAGTTAAGGCCCATATATCCCGAAACGGATATAGAGCTTATTAACAAGGGCGTTTCGGGCGACAGGGTTCAGGAGCTTCTGGAAAGGGTTCGGACGGACGTACTCGATTTAAAGCCCGACGCGGTGGTGCTTATGGTCGGCATAAACAATGTCTGGCATAAGTTCACGCAAGGCAAGGAGTTCGGGCTTGACGCGTTCGAAAAGCATCTGACGGAGCTTTTGACGAAACTCAAAAGCTCGGGCGCGTGCGTCATCTTTCTGGAACCGTTCCTTCTGCCGGCGCCCGATAAGCTGAGAATGCGCAGGCTTTTCGACGAGGAGCTTAAAATTATAGACAGGGTCGCCGCGGAAATGTGCGACGAGTTCGTCGCTTACGACGAAATGTTTAACGGACTGGCCGAGAGCATACCCTACACCGAATACTCGCTCGACGGCGTGCACCCCACGCACAGAGGCTCGCGCCTGATTGCCGACACCGCAATCAAGGCCATAAGAAAACATCTGTTATAAAAATTACGCCCCGCGGCCTTTTTGTCCGCGGGGCGTTTATTATTTAAAGTTCGTCGTCGTGCGGGTCTTTATAGCCTTCGCCGTAAATTTCCTTTGCTGATGTGACTATGGTGAAGGCGGCGGGGTCGGCCTCTTTGACTACGTCGCGGAGTTTGGGATAGATAAAATTCTTTATCGCGCAGAGGATAATGCGTTTCTCGTTACCCGAATACGCGCCCTCGCCGTCCACGAAGGTTGCGCCTATGTCCAGATCCTTTAAAATGCGCTCGCGCATAATTTCGGCTTTTTCCTGGGTCGTTATGATATAAACAAGCTTAGCGGAGTTTCCGCCGTAGAGCACCCAGTCGAACACGCCGGTCATTACCAGTATCGAAACCACGGTGTAGCAGGTCAGCTCGAAATTTTTATAGATAATCGCCGACACGCCTATAATTACCAAATCTATGGTCATAGAGATTATGCCTGTGCGGATATACCTGAATTTCTTTCTCAGTATCTTGACGACTATGTCCGTGCCGCCCGTCGTACTGCCCATACGGAATATGAGGCCCAGTCCGCAACCGAACAGCGTTCCGCCCAGCACAGCGGCGATTAGCGTGTTTGTCGTTATCGGCGGAACGTTTTTAAATACTATCACCCAAAGCTCGATAAACAGCGACGAAACAATTGTCGAATACATTGTGGAGATCGTGAACCATTTTCCGAAGAATATCGCGCCGAGAACGAAGAGAGGAACGTTTATGATAATGATAAGTATACCCGTATGCAGGCCCGTCAGGTAGCCGATTATAATCGCAATACCCGTAACCCCGCCCGAGGCGATGTTTAAGGGGTCCAAAAACAGCGCGACGCCGAGCGAGAATATCACGCAGCCCAGCGTTATCACGGAATACCGTATCAGAATTTTGAGAAGTCTTTTTTTGCTCATTCCATGTCTCCTTGAAGGCTATTATACATAATTTAAAAAAAAGTGTCAACCTTAAATTTGTGTGCTTGTGCGCGCGCGACGGCCCGAAAACGCGTTTTATTCAACAAAAATGTATAATTAAAGATATTTGCGGCGGGTCGGGCTTGCCGCGCCCAATGTATTTTTAAGGTCGTGAAAGCGCAAATTATGTTAAATAAATTCAATAAAAGATTATAGGTAACAAACCGCGCCAAATTACCAAATTAAATTATATATTTTCACACAAATTACATTTAAATCAGTTGAATTATTATTCGGCGTATTGTATAATAGACGGGATTATAATAATGCCGCTATATGTGGTTTAGCGAAAAAATAAAACATTTTAAGATAAAATTTGCTTAACGGAGGACGCAATGAAGAAATTTTTAATAGCGTTGCTTGCAACGGTATGTCTGGTCTGTCTGGGCCTTGCCGCGGCGTGCGAAAAGGAACAGAAATACTATAAACTTACGTTCGAGGCGGAAAGTTGCGTCGAAGTTATAAGCGAGGCGAAGTCGGGCGCCTCAGTTTTGGCCGGTTACGAGGTCAGCTTTACGCTTAAAGTGGCGGAAGGCGCCGAGGGCGAGCTTTCGGTTACCGTTAACGGCAACAAAATTCAGGCAAACTCCGAAGACGTTTATTCGTTCAAGATTACAGAGGACACCGTGGTAAGCATTACCGGCGTTTCCGTCCCCGGCGAGCATACCGTCAAATTCGACACCGAAGGCGACGACTGGGTCAAGTTTACCGATACGGAGGGCAAGGAACTAAAAGAGGTTTCCGCGCGCTCGGGCGACACTGTTAATTTTAAAGTCAAGGAAAGCGTGTACTACGGCCACGCGGCTTATAACGAGGACGGCACGCCCGTCTATACCGTCAGAAAGGGTTCGCAGATAGTTCCGTGCGTGAACGGCGCTTACAGCATTACCGTCACGGGCGACGCTACCGTTAAGATTTCGGGACTGCCCGAAGACCTCGGCCCCTATACCTTCCTCGGCAGGAAGGACGGCGGCAAGGGCACGGCGGAAAGTCCGTTCAGTATAAAATATCCCATAGATCTGTACGCGATGGCTGATATGATTGCGGACGAGTTCAATCAGGGCTCGGAGCTGTATCAGACGGCTGTTTACAAGCTTGAAAACGATATAGACCTCGGCGGCGAAAAGCTGTACGTAATCGGCGACGCGACTACCCAGCTTTCGGTGTTTGCGGGCACGTTCGACGGAAACCACAAGACCATTTCCAATTATGTTATGACCGATACCCTGCTCGAACAGGAGAATATGACAAGCGTTCATCTTCCCTTCGTAGGGCTTTTCGGAAACGCGGTTACCGCGGGAATATACAACCTCAGCCTTAAAGATTTCAAGGTCGACGTCGAGGGCAGCGAGGGCGGCAGCGTGTTTGCGGGCGGTATCGTCGGATACGGCAGGGGCGTGGATATCTCCAACTGCTCGGTCACGGGCGCGGACTTCACCGTCAATGGCGACGTCAACAGGTCCAGCTTTGTCGGCGGAATTATCGGCGCGCAGGAATCTATGCAGATAGAGGACGTCAACTATTACTCGTTCGTGCGCAACTGCAATACGGACGTAAATCTCGTCGCCGCGTCCGGATATGTATATGCGGTAGGCGGTATAACGGGTTATCTTTACACGGGCGGAGAAACGACCACTTCGGCTATTTTGAACTGTTACGCGAAGGGCGATATTTCGGGCGCGGTGAGAGCGGGCGGTATCTGCGGCCAGCTCACGCCGTACAGCTCGGTTAAAAACTGCTATGCTACGGGGCATATCGAGGCGGCGAACGACATCAACGTTACGACGGGCGTCGAGCAGCTTTCAAGGGCGTATGCGGGCGGTATCGCGGGATACGCGGAGCACGACAGTATCGTTTCAAACAGTTTCTTTACGGGCCAGACCTACGCCTCGGCGGTTGCGGGAGCAAGTTTCGAGTTCAGGGACGGTTTGGTTGCGGGGCGCGACGACGCGGGCACTATGTACGTTCATACCAGAGCAGCGATTGTGCTTGACAGCTATTCCGAAACGGACAAAAGCGTTTACGGAAACCATAGCGGAATAGACGACGCGTTTATTAAAAACACGCTTAAATGGTCTGCGGCGGACTGGTCTTTTGCGGGCGACGGTATGCCCGTTATAAATAAGGAAGAGACGGAAAAGACGTTTACCATAACTGTTAAGTCGGGCGATAATACGCTGACTACGCTGGAAGTGAACGCTGATCTTTTCTCGGGATTATATATCTCTATGTCGTACTGGCACGCTATCGAAAACGGATTGCCGCAGTTTATCGGCGAAGGAATGCGCACGTTCGGGTATTTCTTCGATAAGGAACTTACTTTGAAGGTTCCGTTCGGATACGTTCCTACCGAGGATATGACGCTGTACGCGCAGTATGCCGATTACGGCAAGGTCGCGGGCGAGTACTATCTCGACGGCGGCGCGTATCTCTCTCTGAACGATGAGGGTATTTACTTCTACCGCAAGGGAGCTATGGAATACGGCGCGTATTACACGTTCGACGGCGACAAGCTCGTTTTACAGCCTTCGCCCGCGTTCGAGATTGCGACTTCGGTTATGAGCGAGGACGCGCTGGTTACCGAGAATGTTTACGTCGGCGCGACGGCGGATTACTCCGACGACGGCAACTTTGTGTTCAATTACAAGTACGTCGATACGCTTAACAACCACAATAAATCGCTTCCCGCTTTGAGGAGCGGCGCGGATTTCCGTTACGGAACTTACCGCGACGAAAATTCGGTATTATATACGTTCAACAAGGACGGTACCGGCGTTATGAAGAACGCAAGCGTTTCAACGCCCTTCACGTTTGCAATCAGCGGCGACACGCTGACCGTGAAAATGGGCGCGACGCTTACGGGCACTATCGAGAACGGCGTTGTAACTCAGCTTAACGGCACGGCGCTTACCGCGTTCGATAAGTTTGCGGGCACTTGGGAAAAATCCTTCGGCTCCTATAAAAACTACACGTTCGACGGAGAGGGCAACTGGACTTACGAATACTTCGGTTACGGCAAGAACGGCGAGAAGGTGGTTAAAGAGAGCAGGAACGGAACTTATACCGCGGAAGGCGAGGCTATCAAGCTTGACAACGGCGTTACTGCCCGTTTCGAGGACGGCGCGCTCGTTGTAGGCGGCGAGAAATATTACAGACAAAACAGCTTTGTCGGCACCTGGCGTTTCGGCGGCAGACCCGACAGGAACGAGCAGATAGAGATTGCGTTCGCAGGCTTAGGCGAAAACGGTTACGGCGTTGCAAACGTCAAGTACTTCCCCACGTTCTACGGCGAAATCCAACTCAACTACGAGGTATCGACCGAAGGCGGTTCGGAAATAATCATTCTGTATTACGGTATGGAAGAATACGGCCGTTTAACGTTCAACCGCGGCGCGAAAACGCTTACGGGCACGTTCTATTCGGCGGTGGGAAAGACCGAGATTAAAAACGCGCTTTTCTGTCTGTACGACGATTATAGGGGCGTATGGAACAACGAAGAGCTGGGAACGGTTGAGTTCAACGGACTTGGTAATTACGCGGTGGCGGGCTCGCCTTCCAACCTTCCCGTTAACGGCAACGTCAAGATTAACGGCGTATCTGCGGGCGCGTATACGCTTGCGGACGGTACGCTTACGGGCTGGTTCAATTACAACGGCGAACGCTACGAAATAGAATACGACGAGCTAAGCGGCGTAATTAAAGTAGTTTGCGGTGACAAAGAATACACGCTTGAAAAGAGCGTTTAAACGGAAATACGGCGCGGCGGGCGCGAGAGCGCCACGCCGCATTAAACGGAGGTAAAAATGAAATCTAAAATCAGGCGGATAAGCTGTGTCTGTTTAAGCGCCGTTTTGAGTTGCTGTCTTGCGGCAAGCAGCGCGCTTGCGTTTGCAAAGGACAAACAGGTCAATCCCGTACTCGATACGGCAAGTTTTACGGACGTTACGGGCAAGGTGGACCTTTCGTCCGTCACTTTAAAAAATCTCAATGATAATGTGCTCAAAAACGCTGGCCTGTCCGTAAAGAGCGAGAAAAAGACTGTTATCGTCACGTTAAAGGCAGATTGCGTTATGGACGATATGCCCGAGGAAATGAGCGTTGCGGAGTATCTTGCGACATATCAGGGCTCGAAGGCTCTGAGAGCCGTCAATAAAAATCAGGACGATTTCCTCAACTCGCTGTCCTCGCTCGGCGTTAAGTACAGCGTGGTCAACAGATACAACACCGTAACAAACGCGGTCGCGATAGAGGTTGACACCGCGGAGCTTTCAAGGATAAAGAGCATAGCGTCAGTTAAATACGCGGTCGTTTCTCAGACCTATTCATATCCCGAAAACAAGGTTCTCACCTACGCCGCGTCGGGAACGGAGAACCCCAGCAATATCTATGCGACGGGTATATACGATTCTTCGGTTTATCTTAATCAGTACGACGGAACGGGTATGACCGTTGCCGTACTCGATACGGGCCTCGATTACACGCACGAGGCGTTCCAGAAAATGCCGTCGGAGGAGGGGCTTTCCAAGAGCGAACTTTCCGACAAGCTTTCCGAGAAACAGTTCAACGCCGTAAGCCTTTCGGCGGCCAAGGGCAAGAACGTTACCGCGGACGACTTGTACGTCAACGCAAAAGTTCCTTTCGCGTACGACTACGCGGATAAGGATACGGACGTTTATCCCGCATATTCCCAGCACGGCGTGCACGTAGCGGGCATTGTCGCGGGCGACGCGGCGTCTTATACCGACAAGGACGGCGAGGTTGCCAAGGACGAGAACGGCAACGTGCTCGAATTCAAGGGCGTTGCGCCAAACGCCCAGCTCGTCATATGTAAAGTGTTCACGGACGACTTCGACAGCCCCGATCTGGGCGGCGCGAAGTCCGAGGACGTTATCGCCGCGCTGGAAGACTGCGTTCTTCTCGGCGTTGACGTCATCAATATGAGCCTCGGAACGACGGCGGGTTTCTCCACCACCTATCTCGAAGGCGACAGCGAAGGCCTTGCGCTTGCGCGCGTGCACGAAAATATTCAGAAAGCGGGCATAAGCCTTGTCTGCGCGGCGAGTAACGATTTCAGCTCGGGTTTCGGCAGTGCGTTCGGAACTAACCTCGCAAGCAATCCCGACTCGGGAACGGTAGGTTCGCCTTCCACGTTCATAGGCTCCCTGTCGGTTGCCAGTATCAACGGACAGCTTGCGCCCTTTATGATTGCGAACGAAGAGTCGGTAGTTTATTATTCGGAATCGAGCGACCAGAACTCCGTGCGTTTCGACTTTGCGAAACTTATGCTCGGCGGGGCCACCAAAAAAACGTTCAAGTACGTAGTCGTTCCCGGCGTCGGCCGCGCGGGCGACTATACCGAGGCGGTTCGGCGCGAGCTTACGCCCGTTTCGGAGGGCGGAAACAAGAAGGAGGGCGAAAAGGTTATCGCGGTCATAAGGCGCGGTTCAAACACCTTCCAGGATAAGGTTAAGCTTGCAAAGCTTATGAACGCGGACGCGGTTATCATTTACAACAACGTCGCGGGCACGGTCGGCATCTCGCTCGGCGATATGGAAGACCCCATTCCCACGGCGTCCGTCAGTATGGACGCGGGCAACGCGCTTTGCTACGAAAACGGCACGCGCCGCCTTACGGGAGAGATAGAGATTAACGTAGGCTATCAGGCGGGCCCGTTTATGAACGACTACTCGTCCTGGGGCACTACACCCGACTTGAAGATTAAACCCGAAATAACCGCGCACGGCGGCGAAATTACCTCCACCGTATCGGGCGGCTACGACGAGATGAGCGGAACGTCTATGGCGTCCCCCAACCTCGCGGGTTTCGCGGCCCTTCTCCGCAGTAAGATAAAGAGCGAAAATCCCGACAAGAGCAGCGTGTGGATAACCCGGCGCGTAAACCAGATAATAATGAGCACGGCGACGACCGTGTACGATCAGGAAGGCAAGCCCTATTCGCCCCGTAAACAGGGCGCGGGCCTTGCAACGCTTGCAAACGTGTTTGAAACGCAGGCGTTCCTCTATACCGACGAAAGCAACGGCGGGGCGGAGGACAACCGTCCGAAGATAGAACTCGGCGAGGACGAGAAGAAGACGGGCGTTTACAAGGATATGACTTTCTTTGTAAGCAACTTCGGCAGCAGCCCGCTGACCTTTAAAACCAAGTCGATATTTATGACCGAAACCATTTCCTCCGACGGACTGTCCGTGGCGGAAAAGGCGCATCTTCTCGACGGCGCGGCCCAGTGGCGCATAGAGCGCGAGAACGGCGCGTTGGTGGCCGAGGGCGGCGACGGAACGCAAATCACCGTTCCCGCGGGCGAGTCGTTCAAAATCAAAGTAACGCTCACGCTATCGCAGGAAGAAAAGGACTATATCGACAGAAACTTCGTAAACGGTATGTTTGTGGAAGGTTTCCTTCAACTCATATCCTCTTCCGAGCAGTGCGATCTGACTTTGCCCTTTATGGGCTTCTACGGCGACTGGGAAGCGGCGCCTATGCTCGATTACGATTGCTATGAAATTTCCGATTTCAAGCAGGACACGTCCTACACCGACGAAACGCGGCCGCAGGAACAGGTCTGGGCCACTCAGGCGTTCGGAACTTACTATAATCAGGAAATGAGCGTTCCTCTCGGCAGTTTCGCGTACATTCAGGACGAGGACGCGGACCAGATTTACACCGAGGAAGAGTACACGGCGATTTCGCGTTACAACATCTATAACGGCGAAAACGATACGAGCAACTATATGACTACGGACGGTTTCAGGGCGCTGTATGCGGGACTTTTGAGAAACGCCGAAATAGTCACTTACGATTTATATAACGAAAACACCGGCGAGCTTATTTTACAGGATTGCGCGTACCGCGTTTCCAAGGCCTATGCAAACGGCGGCAGTTCCGTTCCCGCGAACGTCAAGCTCGACCTTCCCACGGAAGAGCTGGGGCTTGTCAACAACGGTAAATACAGGTTCGACTTCAAATTCTATTTCAGCGCAGACGACGTCGGCGGCGCGGTTCCCGAAGAAAACACGTTCTCTATGTCGTTCTACGCCGACTACGAGGCGCCCGTGCTCGCGGACAGCCGCATAAGGTATTACGACTACAAGGATAACAACGTAGAGAAACAGAAGGTCTATCTCGACCTCGACGTCTACGATAACCATTATCCTCAGGCGGTTGTGCTCTGTTACTCCGAGAACGAAAACGATCAGGATACGCTTTTCCTCGCGACCGAGTACGTAACGCCCGTCTACAACGCAACAAAGAACGGTATAACGACCGTGTCGATCGAGGTCACGGACTTCTACGAAAAATATCAGAACAGACTGTTTGTCCAGATTGACGACTACGCTTTAAACCACAGCGTATACCAGATTAATTTCTCGTCTTCGCAGAGTTCGCCCCTGCCTTCGTCCTTCGAGTTGGAGGGTAAAAGCGAAATTACGCTCGGCGTGAACGAAACGTATAAGGCGGGGCTTAAATACGAGGGCACGGCGAACATCTCCAACTTCAACTGGCGTTCGTCCTCGCCCCGTATCGCACAGGTTAAAAACGGCGAAATATTCGGCGTTTCCCCCGGAACGGCTATCGTAACCGTAAGGGGCGGCGGCGGTTCTTATAAACAGATTACCGTGCGCGTTACCGAAAGCGACACCCAGTTAAGATTACCCGCGCTGTCTTTCGGCGCAATAGAAAACTCTTCCCGCAACCTCGTCAAAGCGACGGGCACGGTGGACGTGAACGCGGGCAAGCAGTTCAAGCTGGACCTTGTGGCAGACCCGTGGTATTATCCCGTTTCCACGCTCAATATTCAGTGGTCGTCCTCGGATACAAGCGTTGCCACCGTCGATAACGAAGGCAATGTGACCACGCTGGAAAAGCGCGGCAACGCGAGAATTATAGCTACGGTAATGAGGGAAGACGGCTCGCCCTCGGCGTATTCGGCCGTCGTTACACTCAGCGTACAGGAGCCTTTCAAGATATCCGGCAGCAGACTTACCGACTATAACGGTTGGGGCGGCGACAACGGAGTAGTCTATATCCCCGACGACAAGAACGTTATGACGATAGGCGAAGAGGCGTTCAAGGACAACGACAATATCAGGGTGATTGTAATCCCCAAAACTGTTACGCAGATAGAAGAGCACGCATTCCAGAACTGCACCGCGCTCGAAGAAGTTTACTTCATTCAGGAAACGCCGCTGGCTATTCCGGACGCAAACCTTTCGCTCATACTGAACGAGGCGTTCGTGGGCTGTACTTCGCTCAGAAAGGTAGACCTTTCCAACGTAAAGACGATAACGGTCGGCTCGCGCGTGTTTAAGGGCTGTACTTCGCTCGAAGAGATAGTCAAAATGGAACACGTCGGCACTATGTACGACGAGGCGTTTGCGGGCTGTACTTCGCTCACTTCGATTAACATTGCCGACCTGCACAACACGGGCAGGAGAGTATTTGCGGACTGCACCTCGCTTGAAAGCGTGCATACCGCGTACTATTCGTCGATAGGCGAGGCTATGTTTGAAGGTTGCACGGCGCTCGAAAGCATAGAAATCAATTGCCCCGTTGTTTCGGACGGCGCATTCTACGGTTGCAGCGCGCTCAAATCCGTCAAGTTCGGCACAGAGCCTTCCGTTCTCCTCAAAGAGTTCACGATAGGCGCAAGCGCGTTCAATAAATGTATGCAGCTCGAAAAGGTGGATTTCAACGGCTACGGCGTCAATTCGATAGGCGACACCGCCTTTGCGGACTGTTTCAAACTCAGAAATATAGAAATACCCGAAGGCGCAAAGCTCGGCGTGAGAGTGTTTGAAAACGCTCCCGTCGACAAATATCCCGACGACAACTGGCTCGGCGCGATTTACAGCGGAAATACGCTCGTGTACGCGCCCGCGGTAATCGGACAGGATTTCGAAATCAGAGAAGGGACGACGGAGATAGGGGCGTATGCGTTCGCGGAAAGCAGTTTCGCGCAGGGCTACACGCTTGAAATACCCGAAACGGTCGTAAAGATAGGCGAGGGCGCGTTCAACCGCTCGAACCTCGCGGCAGTGGCGTTTAAGGGTTCGTCCTCCGTTGAAGAGATAGGCGCGTACGCGTTCGAGCAAAGCTTACTCGGCGCGGTTAACCTGCCCGCTACGGTTACGGAAATAGGCGCGTATGCGTTTGCAAACTGCTTTAACCTCGACACCGTAACGTTCGCGGGCTCGCGCGGAAACGAACTCGGTCTGGGCGCGGCGGCGTTCTACGGTTGTCGCTCGCTCGAAAATATAACTCTTCCCAACCTTGCCGCGGAAAACGGCGCGGTCACGCTTGCGGGGCTTGCGTTCTACGGCTGCGTATCGCTCGAACAAGCGGATATAGCGAACGCCACGGCGCTCGGCGAATTTGCGTTCGCGGGCACGGCGCTTAAAGAAATCGACCTCAAAAACGCAACGGTTATCGGCGCGGGCGCGTTCGAAAACTGCAAAACGCTCGCAACAGTAAGCGGTATGCGCAACGTAACGGCGTTCGGCGACGGCGCGTTCTACGACACGGCGCTCGAAACGCTGGATATTTCGGGCGCGGTAAGCATCGGCGAGTATGCGTTCTACGGCAACGCCGAAAGCAGAGTAACAATCGGCGCAAAACTCGAAACGCTGGGCGGCGGAGCGTTTGCAGGCTCCCCCAACCTCACTGCGTTCGCGGTGGAGGAAGGAACGGTTAAGTTCTTTGTCGAAGACGGCGTGCTTTACCGCAATATCGAAGGCGGAAACGGCGGATACGAGCTGTGCGCATATCCCTCGGCCAAACGGCTTAACCTGACCGGCGGGGTAAGGTCTTACACCGTAAAAGAGGGCACGGTCAACGTTCTCGACTACGCGTTCGAGGACATCGTGGTCGGCGCCGTGGACGAAGTAAGACTTCCTTACAGCGTCAAAGTGATAGGCGTTGCGGCATTCTATAACAGCGGAATTACTTCCTATGTGTTTGAAAGTATCGAAGCGCCCGTACTTCTCACCGAGTACTACGACAACAGCTCGGCAAACAGGTATTACAACCTCTATTATCTCAACTTTCAGGACAGCATTGTCCTGCACGTAAACGGCGGCGGCGCGGCGCTTAAAATAAGCTATCCCGAGAACGGCGCAGGTTACGACAACTATGTGTACGGTCACTATTTCACTACGAAAGTCAGCCTCGGCGAACTTATGGACGACACGACCCGTTCCCTTAAAAACGTTATCGAAGGTTTCGCCTCCGCGGAAACGGTTGCGGGCTGGAACAAGCTCGACAAGAACGAGGCAAACACCGCTATGGTTACAAACTTCTCAGACGCGGTTAAACGGGCCCACGCGACTTTAAACACCATAAAGAGCGAGAAACAGCTCGAACTGCTCGGCAGCGCAAACGTCGAAAAGCTTTACGCAATCGAAAGCGCGCTCAAACCCGTGAAAGAGTATTTCGGAATCAAGGTAGCTATAAGCTCTCTGGAAATTGCGGCGGACAGCGCGCACAAAACCGAGTATAAGGCGGGCGAAAAGTTCGATTTGACGGGCCTTAAAATAACGGTGACTTACGACGACTATTCCACGGAGGCCGCGGATATGTCGAAGGTCAAACTCGTTTCGGGTTACGACGTAGAACTTACCGTAAACAACAGGTATGTACAGGTCGAATACGAAGGCAACAAACTGCAAGTCAGAATTACCGTAACGGACGACGGCAACGGCGAAGATAACCCGCCGGTTCCCCCTCCCGAAACTTCGGGTTGCGGCGGCTGCGGTTCGACAACGCTTGGCGGCGGCACGGGCGGATTTATAGGCCTCGCACTCGTAGCCTGCGCGCTTGCGGTTATTGCAGTGGTAAAGAGGAAAAGAGCAGACTGACGGTTTGAGAGGAATTCAAATGAAACTTAAAACAAAAATCTGTTTACTGGCAGGCCTTGTCGTCTGTTTCGCGGCGTCGCTGTTTGCGGGCTGTAAGATAGGCGATTTGACTCAGGACGACTATCTCAACAACAGCGGGGCGAGAGAGCAGTGCGTTACCTATCACGGCAACGGCGGGCTCTTCAAGGAAAACAACCGCGACAAGATGGACGTCTACTTCGTCCCCGACAGCTATATCATAAGCACCAACAACCTCAACAACTTCGAGTTCGTCCGCAACGAATACAGTTTCGACGCCTGGTATTACGCCGAGGTCGACGCGGACGGCAAGCTTGTTTGCGACGCGGACGGTAACGCCGTTCTCGGCAAGAAGGTTGAGGCGACGGATAAAATTTCGGCGGGTCAGCACCTGCACGTGGCCGCGAAGTGGAACGCGAACGTCAAGATAGAAATATATCTGGTAACGGACGGTTTCAACGTGGAGGACAAGGACGGTAATATCTACAAGTCCGGCGACCTTCTGAAAACCAGCAGCACGTTCGGCGGACTCAATCAGGGCCAGCACGCAATAGCCGCCAAAAACGCGACCTATCTCGCGTTCTACGCGGACGAGGAGTGCACCCGGCTTATCCAGACACTCAGCCGCCCCGAAGACGCGGGGTCGGAAAACGTCAAGATTTACGTCAAGTATCTCGAAGGCAACTGGACGGTAGTCAGCAACGCGGGCGGCGTAAGGGATATGCTGGACGGATATTCGGGCGGCGGCAGGTATTACCTGTTTACTCCCGACGGAAGTAATAAGATAACTTACAGCGGCAGAAACTTAACTTTAAAACAGGGCGGTTTCAACGCGACCATTGCGGGTAACGGCGTAGTCATCGAAAACCTGACCTTTACCAGCACGGGCCTCAGCGGCGGTGACTATGCGGTATGGGGCGCGTTCACCGAAAAAGCGGACGTCAGCAATCTGACCCTTAAAAACCTTAAAATAAACGTAACCGTGCTCAGCGGCAACGTCAATTTGTATCTTGCGTTCTCGGGCTATGCCGCGGGCGCAAAGGTAAGCGGCGTTACCTTCGAGCAGGTGGAATACGAAATTTCCGCGTCCTCGAACGCAAACGTAAACAACGTTCAGCGCGGCGACGGTTTCACGGACGAAAACTGGCTCTTCGGCGGCTTTGCGTCCGACGACGAGTTCATAAGCGAAACGGGCGGAATAAGCGTCAAAAACGTTTCCTTGAAGTTAAACGGAACCGCTGTTGCGGAAAATATAAGCAAATAACAGGAGGTATCAACCTATGAAAAAAATAGTCAAAAGCGTTCTTTGCACGGGATTGTGCGGAACTATGCTGTTTGCGTTCGGCTGTAAACAGCCCGAAAGCGGCAACCTTTCGGAAACCCGCGCTTTACAGCTTTCCACGGGCGCGGTGGACGGAAACTTCAATCCGTTCTTCTACACGGCGCAGAACGACGGAAATATGGTTTCCAACACCCAGATTGCAATGCTCACCACGGACGAGAAAGGCGAGGTGGTAGCGGGACAGAACCAGCCCACCGTAGTACTCGATTACAGAGAAACGAAATACAGCTCGCGCGAGCCGGGTCAGGGCACGATCGTCACCGAGGAAGGCGCGGCTGTCGGCAGAACGGAATACGAGTTCGTTATCAAAAACGGCATCAAGTTCAGCGACGGAGAGGAGCTTTCCATCGTAGACGTTCTCTTCAACCTCTACGTTTATCTCGACTCCGCGTACACGGGCTCGTCCACGATTTATTCCACGGACATTCAGGGCCTTAAAGCATACCGTGCTCAGGAACCCGGCCTCGGCGATGATTCTACCACCGATACCGACGCAAGGTTCAGGGGCGAGGCGAACGACAGAATCCAGACGCTTGTCAGATGGTCGTTAAGCCAGGACCCCTATATCGACGTAGAGAAAGACCCCGACGCGTCCAAGGACCTCGCCACCGTCAAAGAAGAGTTCGAAAACGAGCTTATACAGAGATGGAACTCCTGTACGACGGGCTGGCGCGAGAGCTACGAAAAGACGCACCGCTTCAACCACGACTGGGAAGCTTTCCTTTACGAAACGGGACTTGTCAGCGAGCAGGTAAGAATCAACGCAGACCTCACCCGCGAAAAGATTAAGGACGGGAACGGTAAAATTTACACCACGCTCGACCCCTGGCAGGAAGGAAACTCGGATAACCAGCCCGTTGGCATAGTTGAAAACCAGCACTTAATCGACGCGATTAACGCGGCGGTTACCGACGAGAAAATCAACGAGTTCCTCGCACAAAACAGCAATATCACCGACAGGGAGATGGCTAAGGACGAGCTTACCAAGAACGCGGCTGTCAAACTGGTCTACGACAACTATACGTTAAGGCCCAATATCGCGGAAGTTCTGTCGTATTGGAGCACGGCCGAAACCATTCGCGAGCAGTTTACCAACGAGCAGCGCTCGAAATATTTCGAGGAGCAGAAAAAGCTCGGCAACGGCGTCAAGAAGATTAAAGGCATCTCTTCGTATTCCGCAAAGGGTTCGGACCTCAACACCTCTTTCAAAGGCGTTATGAAGGAATCGTACGTTGCGGGCGACGATTACTCCGTTCTTAAAGTCGTTATCAACGGCGTAGACCCCAAGGCGATTTACAACTTCGCTTTCGCTGTTGCGCCCCTTCACTATTATTCGGGAACGTACAAGGGCGTTGACTACGTCAAAGAGGCGCGCGCCAAGTACAACAAGGAAGGCGAAGAATGCTTCGGTATAGACGTGGGCAATCCCGACTTCTTCAAAACGGTATTGCAGGAGTCCAATAAAGTAGGTCTTCCCATCGGCGCGGGCCCCTATATGGCGTCCGACTTCGACGGCAATCCCACCAAGGATAAAGACAAATTCAAGGCCGCGACGATCAACTTTGTACGCAATCCCTACTTCGAAACGGTGGGCGAGGGCATCGAGAACGCGAAAATCAAGCTTGTACGTTACAAGGTTTTGCAGGACGACCAGATTATGTCCGCGCTCACCACGCAGTCAATCGATTTCGGTATGCCCAACGCAACGCCGACGAATATTTCCACGGTATCGCAGAGCAATTATCTTTCAGAAAGGCACTACACCACGGGCGGTTACGGCTATATCGGCATCAATCCCAAGGCCGTGCCCGAGTATAAGGTAAGACAGGCCATTATGAAGGCTATGGATACCACAATGACCACGGCATACTACGGCACGCTTGCGGAAGTACTTTACAGGCCGCTCACCAAAACCAGCTGGGTATACGAGAACTTCGGCCCTAACGACCCTATCAATCAGGAATATCCCGACATAGCTTATTACACCTCCATAAGCGAGATAACCACGCTTGTTGAGCAGGCGGGCTATGAAAAAGTAAACGGCGTTTATACCAAGACCAGAGACGTGGAGGGTATGTCCAACGCGGCCAAGGGCAAAACACTTAAACTTTCATTCACTATCGCGGGCGACACCACCGACCACCCCGCATACCTTATGCTTGACAAAGCTTGCAAGGAGCTCAACGATTTAGGTTTCGACATCACGCTCAAAACCGACCCCCGCGCGCTTTTGAACCTTGCCACGGGCGGACTTGAAGTCTGGGCGGCGGCTTGGTCGTCTTCTATCGACCCCGACCCTTATCAGATTTATCACAAGGACAGCGGCGCGACCAGCGTTCTTAACTGGAACTACCGCAACATCTTGAACAACCCCACCGATTGGAGCTACGAGTACGATATTATTCAGGAGCTCAGCGACGAAATCGACGACGGCAGGGCTACCACGTCGCGCAACCTCCGCGCGGACATATACGGCGGCGGCAACGGCAGAGTGGGCTGTCTTAACCTTATAATGAAACTTGCGGTCGAACTCCCCACCTATCAGCGTAACGATATGTGCGTTTACAACAAGAACGTTATAGACGCAAATTCGCTCGTCAAAAATCCTTCGTTCAATATGGGACTTTTCGACAGGCTCTGGGAAATAGACTATAAATAATAACTGTGGCGGGGGCAACCCCGCCCGCGGTTAAACGCGTAAATAACGTAAGGTAATATATGGCAAAATATATCATCAAAAGATTACTGCTGGCGGTGCTGATACTTTTCGGCGTTTCCATAATCCTGTTTTTCCTCGTAAGGCTTATGCCCGTAAACTTTATCGTAAACAAGTTTTCGTCGCAGATGGCGCTCGGCGGTATCAAGCCCGAGGATTTACAGCTCATTATGAAATCGTACGGCTACAACTTAATACTGTTTCTCGACGACGCGGGCAAGATAACCGGTTTCGAGGTGGACAGTAGCTTCGGCGAAATCATTTCCAGCTATTTCAAGTGGCTGGGCAATTTCCTGACGGGCGATATGGGCGATTCGTTCATTTACACCCAGCCCGTGTCCGAAGTTATAAGCAGCAGAATGGGCACTTCGTTCGCAATCGCGTTCGTTTCGCTTATTCTCGAACTTATAATAGCCATACCCCTCGGCATCAAGTGCGCCTGCAACCAGTACGGAAAACTCGACTACACGGTAACTTTCCTGTGTATGATAGGTATTTCGTTCCCGTCGTTCTTCCTCGGCAACATACTCATTAAATGGCTTGCCGTTGACTGGGGCTGGTTCGACCCTATGAGCGGGCTTATTTCCATTTCGCTGCCCACGGGCGCGTCTTGGTTCACCAAATTCTTCGATATGCTCTGGCATCTCGTACTGCCCATCACCGTTATGGTAATTATAGATATGGGCGCGTTGATGAGGTATACCCGAACAAACACGCTCGAAGTGCTCAACGCGGACTACATAAGAACGGCCCGCGCCAAAGGTCTGGGCGAGGGCAAGGTCATTTACAAGCACGTTTTCAGAAACACGCTTATCCCGCTCATCACAACGCTTTCGTTCACGCTCCCCACGCTTTTCGGCGGCGCGATGATTACCGAAACGGTGTTTAACATCGAAGGTATCGGACAGGCCGCGTATCAGGCGCTCGAACAGGGTGACATTAACCTTATAATGGGCTACAATATGTTCCTCGCCGTGCTCACGGTTCTGGGCACGTTGCTTGCGGATATTATGTACGCGGTTGTCGACCCGCGCGTAAAACTTGTGAAATAGGAGGGGCGATATGGAAGAAGAAAAAATCGAAAAAGAAAATTTCAACGATAATCTCCACGGCGAAAACCTTACCGATCGCGTAAAGGTGCTGTCGCCGGGTATGACGGTTGCAAAGCGCTTTTTCCGCTCCAAACTGTCTGTTATAGGGCTTGCGATAATACTGTTTCTCTTTGCGTTTTCGTTTATCGGCCCGCTGTTTTCGCCCTGGCGCGCGGACGGCGGAACGGCCAAGGATTACAGCACTCCCAGCGTAGTGTTTACGCCCAATACAATCGAGTTCGTCGGCCCCGACGGTGAAACCTATTACGGTTACAGCGGCACGGAGGACGTAGGCAAACTGCCTTACGGCATACTTCAAGGCCCCTCGGCAAGCCACTGGCTGGGTATCGATAACGAGGGCAACGACGTACTTACAAGGCTTATGTACGGCGGCAGGGTTTCGCTTACCATCGGTTTCATAGTCGTTCTGTTGGAAACGCTGATCGGCGTAATAATGGGCGGACTTGCGGGATATTTCGGCAAATGGGTCGACCAGCTGATAATGCGTATAGTCGACGTTTTGAGCTGTATTCCCACGCTGCCGATTATGCTTATACTTTCGGCGATATTCAGTAACATAACAAGCATAGCCAAACTATACTTTATGATGGTGTTTATAACGCTGATAGGCTGGGCGGGCATCGCCCGACTCGTCCGCGGCCAGATACTGTCGTTGAGGGAGCAGGAGTTTATGCTTGCCGCAAAGTGCTCCGGCCTTTCTACGGGTAAAAAGATATTCAAGCACCTTCTGCCCAATATTATCCCCCAGCTCGTCGTTTCTATGACTATGGGTCTGGGCAGCGTAATACTTATGGAGGCGACCCTCGGCTATCTCGGCCTTGGCGCGCCGCTCGGAACGGCTACCTGGGGCAACATAATCCAGCTTGCGGCGCAGTCACGTTACAGGGAGTTCTATCCCAACCTCTGGCTCGGCGCGGGCGTGTGCATAACTCTGGCTATACTGGCTTTCAACTTCGTAGGCGACGGTCTTCGCGACGCGTTCGACCCCAAAATGAAGAGGTAAAATATGGCGGACAAGAAGAATGATTTAAAAAAGCATTATATATCGCGTTCGGAATCCCGCCGTATTGCAAAGGAAAATTCCAAGGCGATTGCGCGTTTCGAAAAACAGAAGAAACGCAAGGTTCGCGCGGAAGAGTTCGTAACGGAGATGAAGGACGACAGAAACATTGTCGAGTTCGAAAATCTACACACCTATTTCTTCTCGGACGCGGGCACGGTCAAGGCCGTTAACGGCGTAACGTTCTCCGTTCCCGCAGGCTCGACCGTCGGCGTCGTCGGCGAAAGCGGTTGCGGCAAAAGCGTAACTTCGCTTTCGCTTATGCAGCTCGTTCAGGCGCCCAGCGGACAGATAGTAAACGGCTCTATAAGGTTCCGCGCCGATATGTTTAAGCGCGATTCGCGCGGCAGGAAGATACCCGTGTATGAAACGGAAATCGGCGAGGACGGGCAGGAACGAGTAAAGCTTGACGAGAAAGGCAAGCCGCTTATCCGTAAAAACGCGCTCGGCGGAAATATGTACGAAATGGAAACGCAGGTTGTGGACATAGCGAAAATGCCTATGGACGCAATGCGCTCTATCCGCGGCAGGGAAATAGCTATGATTTTTCAGGAGCCTATGACCTCGCTCAACCCCGTTTTCACGATAGGCAACCAGCTTGACGAAGTGGGCAGACTTCATATTGAGGGCATCTCCAAAGAGCAGGTAAAGGCCAGAAGTATAGAAATGTTACAGCTTGTCGGCATTGCCGACCCCGAGGGCGTTTACAAGAAATACCCGCACGAGCTTTCGGGCGGTATGCGCCAGAGGGTTATGATTGCGATTGCGCTTTTGTGCAATCCCAAACTTATCGTCGCGGACGAGCCCACCACCGCGCTGGACGTTACCATTCAGGCGCAGATACTCGACCTTCTCAGGGACATCAAGGGCAAGATTAACGGCTCTATAATGCTTATCACGCACGATTTGGGCGTGGTTGCGGAGATGGCGGACTACGTCGTCGTAATGTACGCGGGCAAGGTCATAGAGATGGGCACGGCCGAAGACATTTTCGACAGGCCTATGCACCCCTATACCATAGGTTTGCAGAAGAGCAAGCCCGCCGTCGACAAGAACGTTGACGAGCTGTACTGTATCCCCGGCTTTGTCCCCAACCCCATAAATATGCCCGATTACTGCTATTTCCGCGACAGGTGCGAGAAATGTATGCAGAAGTGCTCGGGCGAATATCCCGAACTTATAAAGATTACGGACACGCACAGCGTTTCCTGTTATTTATACGAAAAGGACGCGGAGGAGAAAAATGGCTGACACGCAAGCTTTTCTCGAAGTAAAAAACCTTTGTAAATACTTTACCGTCGACACGACCTTTTTCGGCAGGCCCACTAAATTTTTGAAGGCCGTGGACGGCGTTTCGTTCAGGCTGGAAAAGGGCAAAACGCTCGGCATAGTCGGCGAAAGCGGCTGCGGAAAAACCACGATGGGCAGAACGCTTTTAAGGCTGTACGACGTTACTAGCGGCGAAGTGTATTTCAAGGGACGGGAAGTGACCTCGCTCAAAAACCGCGAGTTCGATAAACTTCGGCCCGATATGCAGATGATATTTCAGGACCCTTACGCCAGCCTTTCGCCCCGTCTTACCGTCGGCGAGATTATAGGCGAGGCGGTGAAACAGCATAAGCTGGTGTCCAAGAGCGAATATCACGACTATATTATGGACGTTATGAAAATGTGCGGGTTACAGCCGCACTATTTCGAACGTTACCCGCACGAGTTCTCGGGCGGCCAACGCCAGAGAATTTGTATCGCGCGCGCGCTTGCGCTCAAACCCGAACTCGTTATCTGCGACGAGCCCGTTTCCGCGCTTGACGTGTCCATACAGGCGCAGATTATCAATATGCTCATAGAACTGAGGAAAACCCTCGGTCTGACCTATATATTCATCTCGCACGACCTTTCCGTCGTAAAGCACATTTCGGACGAAGTGGGCGTTATGTATCTCGGCAGTATGGTCGAGTACGGCAGTAAGGACAGCATTTTCGAAAACACGCTGCACCCCTATACCAAAGCGCTGTTTTCGGCAGTTCCCGTGCCCAATCCGCACGTGAAGATGAACAGGATTATTTTAAAGGGCGACATACCTTCGCCCGTAAATCCGCCCAGCGGCTGCAAGTTCCACACAAGGTGCGAAAGCTGTATGGAGATTTGCTCGAAAATAGCTCCGCCGTATAAGGAAGTGGAGCCGGGGCATTTCTGCGCCTGCCATCTCTATGTTACCGACGAAGAGAAGAAAGAGCTTGAAGAGCGGTATGAGGAGCAGTGCAGGATTGACGCGGAGAAGGCGGAGCACGCTAAAAAGAATTTCTGGAAAACTTTGACGGAGAAGTTCGTCAAGGACAAGTCCGCGGCGGAGGTTACACACGGGCAGGCGGCCGATATAGCGGCCGAGCAGACCCCCGCGCCCGGCGCAGTTGCCGAGCAGGTCGCGGCCGTAACCGAGGCGGAGATTGTAGCCCAAGGCGCTCAGACAGAGGAAAGCGTGACCGCCGCGGCGGCGGAGCCAATCCCCGCGGTAGAGCCTCAAAAAGAGGAGCCTGCGGCCGAAAAACCCGCGGTTGAGGAAAGCGCTACCGAAGATACGTTGACTGAAACCCCCGTGGCGGAGGCAACGAAGAGCGCTCCCGCTAAGAAACCCGCGGCGACGGGAACGAAAAAGCCCACTACCGGCGGCGCGACAAAAACAACGTCGTCGGGCGCCAAGAAACCCGCACCGACAGGGACAAAGAGCGCTACCGCCAAGAAACCCGCCACTACGGGGACGAAGAGCGCTACCGCCAAGAAACCCGCGGGCACGGCGACGAAGAGTACTACCGCTAAAAAGCCCGCGACGGCAGGGACAAAGAGCGCTGCCGCTAAAAAGCCCGCGGAGGTAAAAGATGTCACGGAAGAGTGACAGGGACGACCTCGACACCGAAACCACCTTCGCCAATATGAACGTGGAGGGGTTCAGGTGGTACGACCCTTCGAGGAAGAACGGGAAACGCGAGAAGAGGAAGGTTGACCGAAAGGAATATCGACAGATGGTGCGCGGCGCGTTCGCGGCCATATTGCCGTTTTTTCTCATTTTTCTTGCTTCCGTGGGGGTTGTCGGGTTACTTATGTATTTATGGCTAAGTTAAAAAAGGGACGGTTTCTCACCGTCCCTTTTTTTTATCCGAGATTTTTTATCATAAGCCGTATAATTTCTTCGTCGGTTTCCTTCATACCTATGCGCGCAAGGTCGCCCACGTTGTCTATCGTCTTTTCTACCCCGCTTTCGAGTATTCCGTCGCCGCCGTAGAACTGACTTCCGTACTTGTACATTTCCATACCCGTAAGCCCCGCGTCAACGGCGGAGGCAATCTTCGCGGCGCAACTGGACTTTGCTCCGTCGCAGATAAGCCCGCTGTCAATCGCAAGCGCGTTTACTACCGTGTGCGCTACTTCTTCGTAACCGCCGCCGTAGAGGTAACTTATCCCCGCGCCCGCGCCAGCACCCGCGCTGACCGCGCCGCAGTAGGCGGAAAGTCGGCCGATACCCGTTTTAAGGTGCACTGTGATAAGGTCTGAAAGCGCGACGGCGCGCAAGGTCTTTTCGCGCGTTACCCCCAGATGTTTCGCGTAAACCACTACGGGCAGAGAGGCGGTCATACCCTGATTGCCGCTGCCCGAAACGATTACTACGGGCAGGGAGCAGCCGTTCATTCTCGCGTCCGACCCGGCCGCCGCAGTGGCTTTCGCGCGGTTGTGCACGCTGTCGCCGAATGCCGATAACAGCACCTTGCCCACGCGCGCGCCGTAGTCGTTTTTAAGTCCTTCTTCGGCAATCGCAAGGTTGTAATCTATCTGTCTGGATATAAGCTCCTCGATGTCGTTTATGTCTACGCCGTCGACAAAGTCTATTATGTCTTTAACGTTCAATATACTTCTGTCCGTAAGCTTACATTCGGGACAAATCTCTTTGCGGCATTCCAGTTTTTTTCCGTCTTTGGTTATGTCCACAACGTTCGTGTGGTGGCCCTCTATGCGCACGAACGCGCTCTGTCCGCCGCGAAAAACCTTAATTCCTATGTCGAACACACAGCCCGTGTCGGCGTGTTTTACGCAAAATTGCGCCGTGCGGAGAAAGGTTTCTATTTTTTTTCTGTCGTCGCCGGTAATGCCTTCCAGCACCTGCAATTTTCTGGACGCGTCGCCCGCGGCTATTCCCGCCGCGGCCGCGGCCGAAACTCCTTTCAGGCCGCCCGTGTTGGGCACTATCACGCTTTTAACGTTCTTTAAAATATTCCCGCTTACGCTTATTTCCACGCGTTCCGGCATTGCGCCGAGGGTCTGTCTTGCAAGCGCGGCCGCGTACGCAACGGAAATGGGTTCCGTACAGCCCATTGCGGGGAGAAGTTCTTCGCCCAGTATGCTGAGGTATCCTTTGTACAATTTATCGTTCATAAATAAACTCCGTACTTCTATTTATAAACCATATTGGAAAGTTTGTCAAGTACTTCCAAAATGATAAAATACTTGACTGAAAGCTTATAAAAGGTTATAATGATAATATGAATAATGTCAACGAAAAAACGCGAAAAACGGTGCGCCTTGCCGTAGGCAGTACGATAGGCGTTATGACCGTAATATTCGGCGCCCTGTGCCTTTGGCAGGTGCTGGAAGCTTATTTCACGGGCAAGTCCTCTGGCGGGAAATTCATATTCGCCCAGTCGGATATGTTTGCGCGCTTTTCGCGCGTTTCGCCCGCGTTCTGGCTTTGGATAATACTTATCGCGGCAGGGTTCGTTATCTGGGAAGTGTTTCCCGTTTCGCCTAAGAAAACGGCGTATAAGGACCCGCGTTACGCGCTTGCAAGGCTGAAAAAGCGTATCCCCGCAACGGTGGGAGAGGAGCTTAACGACAACCTTGCGTACATCAAGCGCGAGCAAAAGCTTTTAAACATTCTGTGGATTTGTTGCGCGGCGCTCGGGTTTGCGGGGTTTGTCTATACCGTTGTGTATCTTGCGATACCTTCAAACTTCCCCAAGGAAGACGTAACGCACGAAATGCTGAATATGGTTAAAAACGTGTTCCCGTGGGTAACGCTCACTTTCATAACGGCTTGCGGCATTACCTTCTACGAGGGCAAGTCTGCAAAGCGCCAGCTGGAACGCGCAAGAAAGCTTGCCGCGGGCAATCCTTTGAATGCGCCCGCTCACGGCCGACTTTACGCAATTTTACACAGCGAGAAAACTCTTTTCTGGTTCAGGATAGGTTTCGGCTGTCTTGCCGTGACCTTCATAATATTAGGCTCCGCCCTGTTTGACGAGGTAGGTCTTAACAATATGAAACATATCCTCATAAAAGCGGCAAATATCTGTTCGGAGTGTATCGGTCTTGGTTAAGGTTAAAAATTTCTTTAAAAAAGTCGGATTGTGGTTCAAGAACCACGCGCCCACAAAGCGCAGACTCATACAGGTATACGCGGCTTTACTTACAAACGCCAACCTGAAAGGCTTTATCGACGGTAAAATTTACACCGGCAATCTCGCGTCGGGAGGGTCTGGCGGAACGAAGAATTTGTGCGTTCCCGGCCTGAACTGCTATTCCTGCCCCGGCGCGGTCGGCGCGTGCCCGCTCGGCGCGTTGCAGGACTCGCTAGCAAATTCCGACACAACGGTTCCTTACTACATACTCGGAATACTCGGTCTTTTCGGGCTGATTTGCGCGAGGACGATTTGCGGCTTTTTCTGTCCAGTAGGACTGGGACAGGAACTGCTCTATAAGATAAAGACGCCCAAGCTCAAAAAAAGCCGCTATACAAGGCTGCTTTCCTATCTCAAATACGTCTTGCTTGTAGTGCTTGTAATAGCGATACCGCTCATTTACCACGGCATACCCGCGTTCTGTAAATACATCTGTCCCGCGGGCACGTTCGGCGGCGCGGGCGGACTTCTGACTCACCCTTCAAACGCGGGATATTTCGACCAGCTCGGCTATCTGTTTACCTGGAAGTTTGCGCTGCTGGTCGGATTTATAATAGCCTGTATCTTCATTTACCGCTGTTTCTGCCGTTTCTTCTGCCCGCTCGGCGCTATTTACGGTTTTTTCAATAAAATAGCGTTGCTCGGCGTGAAACTGGACAAGCGCAAGTGCGTGGACTGCGGACTGTGCATTCAGACCTGTAAAATGGATATAAAGCACGTCGGCGATCACGAATGTATTAACTGCGGCGACTGTATCCCCGTGTGCCCCACTCAGGCGATAAGCTGGAAGGGCAGTAAGCTTGTGCTTGCCGGTCTTACGGTAGGGCTTAATGAAAGCGAAGAGGAAGAGGCGCAAGCGCCCGTATTGGCGGCTCTGGCCGCAGGCGGCGCGGACGCGGCGGTTCCCGCAGGTTCGGGCAATGCGACGGTTACGGCGGTTATGCCCGAAAATATTGAGCAGCCCGCAACCGAGGAAAAACCCCGCCTCACCGTCGAGAAACGGATAAAGCGGCGCGCGTTCTGGTTACAGTTCGGCGCGTGGGCCGCGGCTATCGCCGTGCTTGTAAGTGCGCTTGTCTATTATAATTTTATTTATAAAGAGCAGGGCGGCGGGCTTTCAGACGGTATTTATTCGGTCGGCGATATATGCCCCGACTTCACGTTCGACACCGTGTACGACACTGCGGGCGGCAAGGACGAAAACGGCAGCATAATAGAAAGCGTAGGCCTTTCGGATCTGACCGGCAAGGACGCGGTTACGGTAATAAATTTCTGGTATACGCTCTGCGATCCCTGCATAGCCGAACTGCCCGATTTCAATAAAATCAAACAGGATTACGGCGAGCGGGTCAACGTTGTGGTAGTTCATATAAACAACGGCGCCAGCGACAATTCGATACAGAAAAGAATTGACGGTTTGGGTTGGAGCGACTGGGGACTTACGTTTGTGCACGACGACTTGAACGACAGCCTGTTTGCAAAGCTCGGCGGTAAAAACATATGTCCTATGACGGTTATTCTCGACCGCGAGGGCGAAATTACGTTTAACTTTACGGGGAATCTCAGTGAAAAGACTTACGAGGGAATGCCCCTTCTCGATTACGAAGTGGAGCAGGCTCTGGGAAAATAAAATTAAAGCGCGGCTTTTCTAAGCCGCGCTTGTTTTATTCTTCGCCGTTTTTTGCATTCAGAATGGTGGATACTATGGTGCAGATAATTCCGCCGACGGGAAACACAACCCAGCCGGGGTGCCACCAGCCGCCAACGAAGCCGATAATTAAATATATCCCCGCGGCGGTCATCATAACCGCGCCGCAAATTGCGTCTGCCAGTTTGGGCTTTTTTTTGCGGTTATGTCGGTTGTATTCCTCGACGATATATTTGGCACGCTGTGTCCCGTAATAAACCATTGCGCCGATTATGAGCGAAAGGACTGCAAGGAACGCGGCCGTTACAAAACAGTAAGCGCTGTCGGCGTTGGACGCGTTGATTATTTTCAGATCGATAAAGGAGGTGGTAAGTATCAGGAACACAACGTCGATAAGTATCGCCGTGCACAGCGCGGCCATAACGAACGCAAACTTCTTTTTGAACGCTTTTATTTCGGCTTCGGTATAAACGCTTTCCGCAATCGGGTTCTCCTTGCGGAAATTATCGTAACTCATTCCGTAGTATATAAACAGAAACAGTGCTATCCCGACGAAGAGAACGACTGCGGCTCCGCTGAGTATCTCCGTTAGCTCCCTATATTTTTCGGACAGCGTTTCGGCGTAACCGTTCAGCGCCATACAGAGCGCAACGCCGACTAGTATCATAAACACGCCCGCTGCCATTGCGCGGGAAAACACGTCCGTGCGGCGCGCATAGTCGCCCGTGCAAGCCTTTGCGGCAGGTGCGGCGCTTGCGGTCAAGTCGCCGCGGATCAACTCGTCGAGAGTGGTGCCGAACAGGTCGCATATAAGTATAAGCTTGTCGGTTTCGGGATATGCCTCGCCCGTTTCCCATTTGGACACGGACTGCCGCGAAACGCCAAGCTTGTCGGCAAGGTCCTCCTGAGTGATTTTATCGCGCTTTCTCAGATATTGTAAGTTTTGTGGTAAATTCATATTCTGCCTCCGTTTTTATACCTATATGATAATATTGCGGCGCATTAATTTCAACCAATTGTCGAGTGCTATTCGAAATAATTGCGCAACCGCAGGTTGCATTTGGGTTTTTCAGCGTGAAAAAAGGCCGTCCCGAAAAGGACGGCCTTTTTCTTTGATTATTTAAGCAGCGGGAGCGGCTACGTCTTTAAGCACCGCTTTAACCGTCGCGTTGTCTTTGCTTACCGTTACGTTCTGCGTAAGTTCGGAAGGTTCGAACTCGTCCTCGGCATAAACGTGCACTTCGTAGGTAAGACCTGCGCTTTCGCCTGCGTTTATCGCGGCGGCGTCAACCTTGGCGATGTCAAACTTGACTTTACCGTCCGCGCCGACCGTGGGCATTTCGGTATAGCAGAAACCGTCCGCAAGACAAATCTGAACGGTGTAGGGGTCTTTCGTTCCGTCTACGACGGTCGTTCCGTCCGAATAGTAAACGGTAATGCTGAACTCCGTGGCGGCTTTGTCGTCGCCGTTGTCGGTGTTGTCGCAGGCGGCCGCGAAAATGCCGAGGCACGCCGCGCATACCGCGGAAACTATAAGAAGGGCAAATTTTTTGAATTTCATTGTTAATCTCCTTTTATAATCTGATTAGTTCTCGGGTTTGACGCCGAAAGTTTCGTAATAGCTTGCAAACATCAGCCAGCCGCCTGCGTCGGGCGAGTCGTTATACCAGGAGTTCATAAAGTCGTTTAGAATGTCGAACAGTCGCTGGTCAACTTCCACAAGTCCTTTAAGTTCGCCGCTGTTGGTCATAGCCTTTTCGTAGTAGGCAAGCATTTCGTCTCTGTAATTGTTGCCGTTTACGTCGTCGAACAGCTTATAGACGTTTACGTATTCGTAGAGGCTGTAATACTCGACTTCGTTGCGGCCCTTGATTCCGAAGAAGGTCGTATTTACGAAGTCAACGTAAATAACGGAACCGAAATCGTAGTTGCTTTCTACCGCGTGGTAGCAGTTGGTGTCGGGATTGAACGCAACGGGAATTGCGCCGTAGTAGACGTCGTTATAGTTGAAATTTCCGTCCTCGTCAACTCTGGGCAGCCACATACCGTCGTGGGTGGTGCAGATACGCAGGTATTCGACGTAGGTGCCGGCATAGGTTATCGTATAATCGAATTCGCCGGTACTTCCCGCGGGATTAATCATAGCGGTTATATAGTAAGTTTCGCCCGCTTGAAGTTCCGCGTAGACGTAGAAGTTTTCGTAGGCCGCTCTCTCGAAGTGGTCGAACCTGAGGTCGTTGTCGCCGCCCGCAACCGATTTATACTGCGAATCGTAGATATAGATAGCGGGGTCGGTCTGCGCTTTCTCGAAAGAGGACTGGAACAGGTATACGCCCGTCTTGTCGGGGGTGAACTTGTATTTAAGGCCGCCGCCCGCTTCGGATTCGGAAATGGTCAGGTTGAACATCGTCGTAACGTTGACGTGGTTCACGGTTTTGTCCTCATTGTTTTCGTCGTACACGACGGCGTCGTTCGCAAACTCGAAGGTAAAGCCCTGAACGGGGTTGTCTTTTTCGTAACATACGGAGTGGTTTTTACCCCAGTGCATCATATAGTAACAGAATTCCAGCCATTCGTCCTCGTATCTTTCGCCTTCCACAAGCTCCATTTTATAAGCGGTATCGAGGAAAGCGTTGATTTTCTCGACTAGCAGAGGCGTTACGGGAACGTAGTTGTTGGGTGAAAAGCTTTGCAGATAGTAGTTACGGAAAATATAGTTTTCCTGGTCGTAAATAAGCTTTCTGTTTTGCTCCTTGCCCTCGGACATCTGCCAGAACGAAATGAGATACAGCGATGATTCCACATCGCGCTCCTTGCCTTCGTCAATCACTTTAAAGGTGGGTCCGAAGTGTTTTTCCGCCCAGTGCGTTACGCTCAGTATATCCGCATAGAGTATGGAGGTGCGGTCCTTGTTTTCGTTGTCCTTGTAGGTGCAGTAGTAAAGACCGTCTTTCTCGAAAATCTTCAAGTCGTACTTGCCGTTATCGAGAACAGCGTTTTCGGTTACCGAATAAGCAAGGTCGTTGCTCTCGCCGTCGGCCGCCGCATTGTAAACGTCCATATTTCTGATATAGCAGGGCGTATCCACGGCGACAACGTCGTTTTTGATAAGACAGAACGAAACGTTGAGCTTAACCGCGCGGTTCGCAACGTAAATTTTGCTCGTTTTCCAGCCGTTGCTCGTTCCGTTTATGGATTCTGCAAGTTTATCGTTTATTATTACGTGCAGGTAATTATAGCTCGATTTGGTATCGATAAAGTAGTCGTAGGAGAAACCGTCGCCCGCTTTAAGCGATACCGTGCAGTTGAATATCGAATAGGTGTGGTCGGTCGGGATATTCGAGGGCGCGAACACCTGATTTCCGTCCACGTCTTTGAGTATCCAGGGCCAGTTGTTTTCCGCGTCGTTATTGGTGTCGGGGTTGAAGTCGTAGGAATAAGTGATTCTGCCCTTGGCGTCCTCGGTGTTTATTGCCGCCTCTATCGCTGCCGAATCGGGCATAGTTTCGCCGGAGGGCTTAACCCAGTCGAAAGTCCCGCCGGGATTATCGGTTATCTCGTCCTGACTGTAATCGTCGCTCGTGTACTTGTCGAAGAGCGCGTTCCAGGCCGCCTCGCTCGAATTCGTACCGGAGCTCTTATATGCAACCGCGCCGTATCTGTCTACGATAACGGTGGTGGGATAAGCGGAAACGTTGAAATACCTGTAAATATAAGTCCCTTCAACGGTATCAAGCGCCATAGGGAAGGTGTAGTTGTTGGTATCCTTAAAGTTTTTAACCCTGTCCTCGGTATCGTTGCCGTAGCTGGAAAGCGCGAAAATCTCGATTCTGTCCTTATAAGTCTTGTACGCGGACTCGATGGCGGGGAATTCAACTCTGCAAGGAGAGCAGGTAGTGCCCCAGAAATTGAGCATAACGGCTTTCTTGGTTGTAAGCGCCTGTTTAAGGCTGTGCGAAACGCCGTCTACGTCCGTGAACGTGAAGTCGTACATTATATCGCCCACGTTATAGAACGTGCCCGCGGGCGCGCCTTCCGAAATTACTTCGGAGTTGAGCGAAATGGTAAGCGTTTTGTTTGTCTCGCTCGTCTTGTAGTCGGCGTTGGCGGGCAGGATATAGCCATTCGGCAGGGTGTCCGCGTCCACAGTTACGTTGTAGACAGCGGGGGCCGCGTTAAAGGTTACCTCGCCGTTCTCCGTTACGTAATCTCCGACGTTCTTGTCGTCGTTGCCGATGGTGAGCTTAACGTTATTGAGCGCAAGTCCGCCGAGCGACTGAACCTTAATTTTATACTCCGATTCGCCGGGCTTGGGTTTGTCGGGGTCGTCGCCGGGGTTTATTATGTCGGGCTTATCCGTGTTGTCGCAGGCCGAAACCGCAACGCCGAGGCAAACGCACAAGCACAATAAAAGCATCGCCAGAATAATTTTTTTAAATCTATTCATTGATTTTAACCTCCTTGGTTGTTTCTTTATTATAAAAAATGTATTTCTATATTATCATAATCGCGGTGTTTACGCAACTAATTAGCCGTGAAAATGCCGTGAAAAAGGGGGCGTTTTATAATAAATATTAATAATTTTATCAATAGGGTGCACGCAATTGCGTTAATTATGCAAAAACATAATAATTTATACATTATCACGCCGTCGCGCCGGAGAAATCGCGGCAATAAAAATTTGTAAAAAATATGCGTCGTTTTTGTTTAACGCGGGCGGGAAAGTTTTATATTAATAATGTAGACGGTAAAAAGCATTAAAGAGAGTTGAAATGGAAGAGAATTTCGAAGAACTTAAAAACGAAGAAGTAGAAGAGGCGAAAAAGGCGGCGGAGGCCGAGCAGGGCGCGGAAGACGGCGCGCTTGAACAGATGCGGGCTTGCGCCGAGGACTTCAAGCGCAAGTGGTATTCGGTTTCGGCCGAGTACGATAATTACCGCAAGCGCAACGCGCAGGCGGCGGCCCGCGCTTATGCGGACGGGGCGGCGGACACGCTGTTGAAACTTCTGCCCGTGGCGGATAATTTCGGTTATGCGCTCGATTCCGCGGCGGACGAAAAGACCCGCGCGGGTATCGACAAGGTTATAAAGAGTTTCAAAACCGTTCTTGCGTCGCTGGGCGTGGAGGAGATTGAAATTTCCGTCGGCGACGAGTTCGACGAGAGCGTTGCCGAGGCGGTTATGAGTTTTCCCGCGGAGAAGGGCGAGCAACCCAACACCGTCAAACAAATTCTTAAAAAAGGTTACCGCACCGGGGACAAGGTTATACGCTTTGCTCAGGTTACGGTGGTCGGCTAAAATACAATAAATACAAAAAGCGCAAATAAGCGCGCGGAAGGAGATTTTTATGGGTAAAGTAATAGGAATAGATTTAGGAACAACCAATTCTTGCGTCGCAGTTATGGAAGGCGGCGAGCCCGTCGTTATTGCCAACAGCGAGGGCAACAGAACTACGCCGTCCGTCGTTTCGTTCAAAGCGGACGGCAGCCGTATCGTCGGTCAGGCGGCAAAGCGTCTTGCCGTGGCCCAGCCCGACAAAACGATTATATCTATCAAGCGCCATATGGGCGAGGCGTATAAGGTGAATATCGACAACGGATATTCGCCTCAGGAAATTTCCGCTATGGTTCTTTCCAAGCTCAAAGCGGACGCGGAGAGCTATCTCGGCGGCAAGGTTACGGACGCGGTCATAACCTGCCCCGCATACTTCAACGACTCCCAGCGTCAGGCCACCAAGGACGCGGGCAAGATTGCGGGCCTCAACGTTCTCAGAATTATCAACGAGCCCACGGCAGCGGCGCTTGCTTACGGCCTAGATAAACAGGAAGGCAGCCAGAAGGTTATGATTTACGACCTCGGCGGCGGCACGTTCGACGTTTCCATTCTCGAAATAGGCGACGGCGTGTTCGAAGTTCTCGCAACCAACGGCGACACCCGTCTTGGCGGCGACGACTTCGACAACAAGGTAATCGACTATCTCGTGGAAACGTTCAAGAAAGAAACGGGCGTGGACCTTTCCAAGGATAAAATGGCTATGCAGAGGCTTAAAGAGGCCGCGGAAAAGGCTAAAATAGAGCTGTCGGGTATGAGCACGACCAACATTAACCTACCCTTCATAACGGTTGTGGACGGCGCGCCCCAGCACCTCGACATCGACCTTTCCAAACAGAAATTCGACTCGCTTACCGCAGACCTCGTCGAAAGGACGGTGGAGCCTATGCGCAAGGCAATGCAGGACGCGGGGCTTAACTACAACGAAATCAGCAAGGTCATTATGGTCGGCGGTTCAACGCGTATCCCCGCCGTGTTCGACAAAGTAAAGAGCATTACGGGCAAGGAACCGTTCAAGGGCATAAACCCCGACGAATGCGTCGCGATAGGCGCGGCCATTCAGGGCGGCGTGCTTTCGGGCGAGGTCAAGGACGTGCTTTTGCTCGACGTTATGCCCCTGACGCTCGGTATAGAAACGCTCGGCGGAGTATCCACCCCGCTTATCGAGAGAAACACGACTATTCCCGTAAAGAAGAGTCAGGTTTTCTCTACCGCGGCGGACAATCAGCCCGGCGTTGAAATAAACGTTTTGCAGGGCGAAAGAAAGTTTGCGCGCGACAATAAGTCGCTCGGCAAGTTTATGCTCACGGACATTCCTCCCGCACCCCGCGGCGTGCCCCAGATCGAAGTTACTTTCGACGTGGACGCGAACGGCATAGTCAACGTAACCGCGAAAGACCTCGGAACCGGCAAGAGCACCAATATCACCATTACGGCATCGACCAACCTTTCCGAAGAAGATATAGACAAGGCGGTCAAGGACGCTGAAAGATACGCCGAAGAGGACAAAAAGCGTAAAGAGGCGGTCGACAACAAAAATACTCTGGAAAGTATGATTGACAGCCTTGAAAAGACGGTGAAGGATGCGGGCGACAAGCTGTCCGACGACGATAAGAGGATTGTCGAGGACGCCGTTGCGAAGGCCAAGGGCGAGCTCGAATCGGGCGATAACGACCGTATCAAGGCGGCGCTGGAAAGCCTTCAAAGCGAAATTCAGCCCGTAATCGCCAAAATTTACCAGCAGGCGGGCGGCAACCCCGGCGCGGGAACGAACGGCGGCGACGACGACACGGAGTTCCGTCAGCACTGATAACAAGGGCGGAACGGGTATCATAGACTTTTAATTTGTGCCTTGAAAAGCGTTTCAAACGCTTTTCAAGGCAATGTATGTTTAACGATTTTACGCACAAGGTTTAAAAATGGCAAATAAAAATTATTATGAAATTCTCGGCGTTTCCAAAACTGCCACGTCGGACGAGATCAAGTCGGCGTACAGAAAGCTTGCCAAGCAGTATCACCCCGACTTTCACCCCGGCGACAAGGCGGCGGCAGAAAAGTTCAAAGAGATAAACGAGGCAAACGCCGTGCTTTCCGACGAACAGAAACGCAAGCAGTACGATTACGAGCTCGACCACCCCGGTATGAGCGGCGGCAATCCCTTCGGCGGGTTCGGCGGCGGGGGAATGGGCGGTTTCGAGGACATAATTAACTCTATGTTCGGCGGCGGCAGTCCTTTCGGCGGCAGTTCGCACTTCGGCGGGGAGCAGAAAAGAAACCGCGGGGCGGATATAGAGCAGACCGTGTATCTCTCCTTTCTCGACGCGGTCAAGGGCTGTACTAAGGAAATCAGCTATACCCGCAACGAGTCCTGCGCAGCGTGCCGCGGCACGGGCGCGAGAACGGGCACGTCGTTCAAGGTGTGCACCTGTTGCGGCGGTTCTGGCCGTATAAAGTATCAGCAGGACACCATTTTCGGCAGAACGATACAGGTCGGCGTCTGTCCCGATTGCGGCGGTTCGGGCCGTATAATTATGGATAAATGCCCGGATTGCAAGGGCAAGGGCTTTATAAGAAAGGAAACGCGGTTTACCGTAAACATACCCGCGGGAGTGGACAAGGACAGCAGTCTGAGAAAACGCGGGTTCGGTCAGGCGGCGGGCAACGGCGGCGAGAGCGGGGATTTGTATATCTATTTCCGTATAGAGCCGCACAAACTGTTAAAGCGCGAGGACAGGGATTTGTTTGTAACCGTTCCCATATCCTACCGCACGGCGGTGCTCGGCGGCAGGATACTCGTCCCGGGAGTGGAGGACACCATAGAGCTTACCGTGCCCGAATGCACGGCCTCGGGCACGCGGTTCTGTATCCGCGGCAAGGGCGTTAAAACGGTGAACGGCACGGGCAACCTGTACGTTACGGTGGAGATAGAAGTGCCTTCCAGACTCTCGCGCGACCAGCAGAGAAGGCTGAACGAATACGAAAGCTCGGTCAGCATAAAGTCCTGCGACAATATGCAGAAGTACGCAAACAACATTTCCGCCGTGTACGGAAAACACATAGATAAACAGTAAATATAAAAGACCGCTTTTAAGGGTATCAGTTATAGGGATTTCCTTGCGGACAAAAAAATAGCGCACTATATTCGTTTGAGAAGTATAGTGCGCTATACTTTATAAAAGATTATAAAGATAAATTGAAATTTAGATATTTACTTTTGTTATCTCGTTGCCGACATTTCTTCCAAAATACCATAGGTGTTTTTATAGGGGACGATAGTTATGATTTTCTTTTTTTGCAAGAACTTCGCTTCCTTGTGCGTAAACCAAGACCGCGCCCATTTCTCTTTCGTCGCGCCGCTCTCGTCCTGATACTTAATTTTTACATAGCAAACTACCCATTTCAATATTTTGGTTACTTCGCCCTCACGAACACAATTACTTACAAATCTACCGCTTGCGTGTTCTAAAATTTTCTTATCTAATCTATTCCTATAAACCACCCTATAAAAGAACAGATAAGCCGCTACACAAAGCAAGCCCGTAAATACACAAGCAAGTATTAAATGCGTATTATTATTTTTTTGTCGAAGGGCTATGCTCGCCAACGTACCGTAAGTGCTATATCCGTCGGTCGGATCAATAACTATTGTAACTTTCTCTCCGAGATGTTCAAGCGCATCTTGCTTTTGTGTAAACTGACCAACCCACCCCGAATATTCTTTACCATCAGACGCAACATACGAATAAATACACTCCCAAGCTCTTCTTGTTGAGTGCGAATCGCCGGGCGAAACATCTATTTCCCTAACATCTACAATTTCAGCTTCAACTTCGATACCATTTCGTAATAATTTACTATTGTTATAATCACTCCAACAAAATATCCAAAAGAGTATGGTTAATACAACGCATATAGCAAAAGCGGCTGTTACTAACGCTTGATAAATCTTAAATGAGTTTTTAATTCCTATATGACACTTTGACATTACTACTCCGCTAAATTACTGTTTATCGTACAATCATTATAACAAAACTGCAACAAAAAAGCAAGGAGAGATAGTATATCCGCTCCTTGCTTTTTATACCTGCGAAACACACCGCAAAAAACGGGGCTGGGCGCACATAAGCGCTGATTTTGCACGTTGCGGCGCATATAATTGCCAACGCATATGTTCGGCGGCGCATATGCATATCAAAAATGTGGATAACCCGCCCCTTTACGCACAAACGGGGGAGAGTTATCCACAAAAAGTTATCCACAGTTTTTCGTGTGGAGAGTCGTGAAACGGTGTTTATCAAAAATTTTATCCACAAACTGTCCACACTATTCATAAATTCGTCGGAAAATTAGTTTTTTCGACAAATTAATACATAAGAATGAATAAAGTTATCCACATTTACGCGTTTTAACTATTACTTGTCCGTTGCAGGGCATTGCGCAGTCTGCCTGTATAATTTCGTCTGCGCCGTCCACGGTTATAACGCCGCTTCTGGGGTTCTTAATCGAAACGATATTGCCGTTTATGGTCGCGTTTACGTCGGAGTACTCGAACGACAGGTCGCAGCCCTCGGTCGTGCAGTTGATAAGCGTTAAGTTTTTGCAGTAGCAGAGCGGCTGCGTCCCGACGATGTGGCAGTTGACGAGGGTGAGCCCTTCGGAATACCAGCCGAGGTATTCGCCGCGGAGCACGGTGTTTTTGACGGTCATATTTTTCGCGTGCCAGAACGCGTCCTTTGTGTCGAACTCGCAGTCCTCGATAAGCGCGTTTTCCACGTACTGGAAGGAGTACTTGCCGCGCATTTTAACGTTTTTCAGTTTTATATTATTACACTCGAACAGGAAATATTCCGCCTGAACGTTGCAGGCGACCATTTCAACGCCGCGGCAACGCCAGCCGAACTCGGGCGAAACTATTTCGCAATGTTCAAGCACGGTGTCGTCGCACTCGCGCAGGGCCTTAATTCCGCCCAGCTTACAGCCCGAAATATAGCCGTCCTTCGTATACCAGAGCGCGGCGCGCGTAAGCTCGTCCATTGTACAGCGTTCAAGCCTGAACCTCTCGGCGTGCCAGAGCGGGTAGCGCAGTGAAAAAGCGCAGTCTTTTACGGTTACGCCGCGGCACTCTTTAAGCGCGGACTCTCCGTCCGCAGGGCCCGCGAACGTGCAGTTCACAACGTCGGAGTCGACGAGATTATAAAGCGCGCGCTCCTCGTCGTAGGTATTATGTTCGTAAATCTTTCTCATAACTTTATTATATAATAAAACCGTGCTTCTGTCAATTAAAATAACGGCGGGGGCGGCTTTTAAGCCGCCCCCGCGTAAGTTACAGTACTTTCGATAAAAAGTCTTTCAGTCTTTCGTTTTCGGGCTTTGTGAATATGCTTTCGGGCGGCCCCTGCTCGACAATCCTGCCGCCGTCCATAAACAGAACGCTTGTCGCAACGCCGCGCGCGAAGTTCATTTCGTGGGTGACTATAACCATAGTCATTCCCTCGTCCGCAAGCTCCTTTATAAGCTGTAAAACCTCGCCCACCATTTCGGGGTCGAGCGCGGAAGTCGGCTCGTCGAAAAGCATAACTTTCGGGTTCATAGCCAGCGCGCGAATAATCGCAATGCGCTGTCTTTGTCCGCCCGAAAGCGTGGAGGGGTAAACGCCCGCCTTGTCTTCGAGGCCGATACGTTTCAGAAGTCTCAGCGCGTTGTTTTCCGCCTCGCGGACAATGCTCTTTTTGTCGGTTTGCAGTGCGGGTATGGGCTGTTTGTTTTTCTTTGATTTAAACAGGTTTTTAAACTTCATGCCCGCCCGTCCGCGCTTTTGCTTTTTCAATTCGGCAAGCGCGGTGTGAACGGGCGCAAGCGTGATGTTTTTAAGCACGGTCATATTGGGAAACAGGTTGAAATGCTGAAACACCATACCCATACGCCGCCGCTGCACGTTTATGTCCACTTTGAGGTTGCAAAGGTTATTGCCCTCGAAAAACACATATCCGTCAGTCGGGTCTTCCAGAACGTTCAGGCACCTTAAAAACGTGCTCTTGCCGCTCCCGGACGGGCCTATGACCGCGATTTTTTCGCCCGCGTAAATTTTCTTCGATATATCGTCGAGAACTTTGAGTTCGCCGAAGTACTTGGTCAGATGCTGGACTTCTATAAGCGCCTCGGGGTCGAACGGTTCCACGGGCGTCTGCTCGGTTTTGAGGAACTTTTCCTTTTGCGCGTTATTTCTTTTCACTCTTTCTCAGCCTCCTTTCGATAAGCTTTATACAGAGCGTAATCGCGTACACTATGGCAAGATAGAAGAGGGCTATGACTACCATAGGCGCGGCGTAGTTCGCAAGGTGCTGGCCGGAGCCTATTATGTTTGCGGCCATCGTCAGGTCAAACATACCTATCATACTTACGATAGAGGTTTCCTTGACCAGCGCGACCAGCTCGTTACCGATTGCGGGTATAACGTTTTTCATACCCTGCGGAATGACTATGCGCGCAAGCGTATAGCCCGTGGAAAGCCCCAGCGCGCGGCTGGCCTCGGTCTGGCCCCTATCTACGGAGAGTATGCCCGCGCGTATGTTTTCCGAAACGTACGCGCCGCTGTTTATGCCGAAAGCCAGAATGGCGGTAAGCTCCTGCGGGAATCCGCGTATTGCGAATATGACGAACGCCATTATAAACAACTGCAACGCCATAGGCGTTCCGCGTATAACCGTCGTATAAACCCCGCAAACGATTTTGGGCGCCGCCCAGACCTTATTTTTGGGTTGAAGACCTATAAGCGCGACCAGCGTGCCGAGCACAAGCCCTACGGCCGCCGCGCCCACGGAAACTATAACCGTGGTTTTCAGCCCTTTGAGTATGAGCAACATAAAGGACTTGCTTGAAAGTATCTTTCCTAAATTTTCAAAAAAGCCCGCGGATAGCTGGGTAATCATTTTTTATACGCCCAGATGTTGCGCTACAAGCTTGTCGATGCCGCTTTTACCAAGCTCGGCAAGCACGGCGTTTATCGCGTCTAAAAGCTCCTTGTTGCCTTTGGTAACGCAAATCGCGTACTGCTCCTCGGTAGCTGTCGCCCCGTCGTAGTACAGCGCGTAACATTCCAGCCCTTCGTTCTTGTCCACGAGATACTTCGCGGGCAGTTCGTCTACGACAACCACGTCTATTGTCGTTCCCAGAGCGCTTATCGCCACGGGCGCGCTAGACATTCTCGTAAGCTGCGTGCCCGCAAATGCCTCGCCCGTAGCGGGGTCGCACAGCGCGCCGTACGTGGTTTCTCCGTCGTCCTCGTCCGTGCCCATTTCATAGTCCACGGTAATATCGCCCGTAGTATCGGTCTGCACGCCAATCTTCTTGCCCTGCAACTGCGACCAGAGCACGTACTCAACGTTCTTGCCGTCGGTAGACATTCCCGAAACTTCCAGTTCGCCCGTCTTGAAAATTACGTACTGTACGGCGGTGTAGTAGGGGGTTGAAAAATCCACGCGCTCCGCACGTTCGGGCGTAATCGTAATGCCCGCAGCGCCGCAGTCGAACTGCTTGCCCGAGGCCACGTTGTCTATAATAACGTTGAATTCCGTGTTTGTAAACACGACTTCCTTGCCCAGTTTCTCGCCGACGAGTTTCATAATGTCCACGTCCACGCCCGCAATGCCGCCGTTTTCGTCTATGTACTCGAACGGCGCGAAATACGCGTTCGTGTCAACGTAAATCTTATCCGTATTATCGCAGCCTGTCGCCCCCGCGAGTATTACCGCCGCGCCTGCAACCGCCGCGGCCGCGCTTAAAATTTTTTTCATATCTGCCACCTCTTTAAATGTTTTAGCTAATAATATCACGTTGTTTGAAAATATGCAATCGAATTGGGTATAAAATTTATAATTATTCAAAAAAATTTATATTTAAACATTTAATGTTGTTTTTGAATTATTGTCCAAACAGTTGACATAAAGTTTTTTTTCGTATATAATTCATAAACTTAAATATATAATTGCCGTTTTTTGCGGACTGTTTTATCCGCGCGGCGCTATTTTTTTATCTATGAGAATTCAGTTATCGGACCATTTCAATTATAAAAAACTGCTGGCTTTCGTTATGCCGTCGGTTGTTATGATGACGTTCACAAGCATTTACGGCGTTGTGGACGGGCTTTTCGTATCCAATTTTGTCGGCAAGGAGGCGGTTGCGGCAATCAACAGGATATATCCGCTTATACTCATTCTCGGCTCGATAGGCTTTATGCTCGGCGCGGGCGGCAGCGCGCTCATATCCAAAACGCTGGGCGAAGGCGACAAGGACAGGGCGAACGCGTACTTTTCTATGCTCGTATACGTAACTCTGGGGCTGGGCACGGTCATTGCGGTGGCGGGGCAGTTCGCCGTGCCGTCGGTGGCAAGACTGCTCGGCGCGAAGGGGATTACGTACGATTACTGCGTTTTATACGGCCGTTTTCTTCTTGCGGGCCAGCCCTTTTTCATATTGCAGAACATATTCCAGAGCTTTTTCGTAACTGCGGAAAAGCCGCGGCTCGGGCTTTTGGCGACCGTTGCGGCGGGCGTTATGAATATGGCGTTGGACGCGGTGTTTGTCGCGGGCTTAAAATGGGGGCTTACGGGCGCGGCGGCTGCCACGGTCGCAAGTCAGGTGCTCGGCGGCGTGTTTCCCATAATATACTTTGTAAGAAAGAACGACAGCCTTCTGAGGCTTACAAAAACGAAAATTTATTTCCGCGCGCTCATAAGGTCGTTTGCGAACGGCTCTTCCGAATTTTTATCAAACGTTTCGGCGTCCGTCGTAACTATGCTTTACAACTTCCAGCTCGATAAATTCGCGGGCGACGCGGGCGTTGCAGCATACGGCGTGATACTGTACGTAGCTATGATTTTCTACGCCGTGTTTATGGGCTACGCGATAGGCAGCGCGCCGCTTATAGGCTATAACTACGGCGCGGAAAACAGTGCGGAGCTTAAAAATCTGTTTAAAAAAAGCCTGATAATTATGGCGGCGCTGGGCGCGGGTATGACCGCGCTTGCAGAAGCTTTGGCGGGGCCGCTTTCGAAAATGTTTGTCGGTTACGACGCGGAACTGTTTGCAATGACCTTACGCGGGTTCAGAATTTACGCCCTGGCGTTTACGATAACGGGTTTCAGTATATTCGGCTCGTCGCTGTTTACCGCGCTCAACAACGGCCTGGTTTCGGCGGCCGTGTCGTTTTTGCGGACGCTTGCGTTCCAGATAACCGCGGTAATGGTCTTTCCGATATTCTGGGGACTGGACGGGGTATGGTCGGCGATTTGCTTTGCGGAGCTTTTTTCGCTTGTTACAACCGCCGCGTTCGTTCTGGCGTTCAGGAAGAAATACGGCTACTTCTGATATGTTGCAAAATAAATGAAAATAACTACAATTTTTCGTTATTCCTTAACAAAAGCTCGATCTTTTTAATTGCATATTAAGGAAGAATATGGTAAAATACTTAAACGTAAATATTAAGTTACCCAAAGCGGGGTTTTTATGCGGGAAATAATAGACAGCATCAACGAGGCCGAGGCAAAAGCGGCCGAAATAAAGGCGGCCGCGCTTGAAAAAGCGGCGGAAATTGGGCGTGCGGCGGAAGAGCGCGCGTACGACATCGCAAGGCTTTCCGAGGCCGAGTGCAAGGCATACCGTGAAAAGAGTATAAAGGCCGCGGAGGCGGAGGCGGACAGAAGATATGCCGAAAAGATTACCGTAAAACGTGCGGAAGCTTCGGGTTTTGCCGCCGCTTGCCTCAAAAACACCGACAAAGCTGTCAACGACATAGTGCGGAGGATTACACGTGGCGGTTGCTGAGATGAAAAAACTCAATCTCGTCGCAATGTCGTACGATAAGGACGCGGTTTTAAACGCGTTGCACCGTACGGGTGCGGCCGAGGTGAAGTTGCATTCGCAAACTGAACGCACCCTGCCGCTTGCGGCCGACTGCGAGGAGCTTGGCGCTTACGTTTCGCGTACGGAGGCCGCGCTGGAAATTCTCGCCGCAAAGGCGGAAACGCTTGCGGACGGGGCAAAAAAGTCCGCGGCCGCGGTGGAGGTTTCCTATTCGGAGTTTATGTCCGCGGGGAACGCGAAAGCCGAAATGGACGCGCTGACGGAGAGCGTGTACGAGGCTGAGGAGAACGACAAGCGCGTACTCGCGGAGATTGCAAAAACCGAGCGCGAAATTTCCGCGGCGGAGATATATTCTGCGGTCGGTCTGCCGCTCCAGCCCGCGGACAGCACTCACGCGAAATACAGGCTGGGCACCGTTCCCGCAGTGTTGAAGGACAACCTTTTCGAGGCGCTTAAAACGCTGCCGCTCGCCGCGTGCAACGTGCTTGCGGAGGACGCGGACAATTCGCTTATCCTGCTCGCCGCGCATAAATCTGCCGCGGCAGAGGCGGAGAACGTTTTGCAGAGCGTAAACTTTTCGAACTGTCCTTTTGCTCAGGATACGACGGGCGAGAGGCTGTACGCGTCGTTAGTTGAAAAGAAGGCCGGACTTGCCGCGGAGGCGGAAAAAAGCGGCGCGCGCTGGGCGGAGCTTTGCAAGGGACTGCGCGGCTTGAAGATATATTGCGACTATCTCGGGTTCCAACTGGAAAAGAGCCGTTTGGAAGACAAGCTGCGCGCAACGCAGACCACGTTCCTTTTGGAGGCGTACGTGCCCGCGGAGGCGGAAGAGCTTGTCAAGGGCGCGCTGTCGTCCGTTTCGGGCGCGGTGTATTCGGAGTTTTCCGCTCCCGCCGAGGACGAGGTCCCGCCCACGCTGTTAAAAAACAACAAGGTTGTCAAGAATTTCGAGGCGGTTACGAATATGTATTCGCCCGTCAACTACCGCGAGTTCGACCCCAACGCGGTTATGGCTGTATTTTACAGCATATTTTTGGGGTTCATAATGGCCGATATCGGCTACGGGCTGTTGATGTTTGTGCTCGGCGGTTTTCTTTACCTCAAATCGGAGCGCGACACGGGCCTTAAACGGCTTTCGGGCGTGTTTGCGATAGGCGGAATTTTCGCCGTAATCTGGGGCGTTTTGTTCGCCTCGTTCTTCGGCATAACGCTGGAATTCATTCCGTTCAGACTGCCCGACGCGCAGAAGGATATGTGGAGCGTGATGGGCATTAAAATACCCGCGGTGCTGATAATCAGTCTTTTACTGGGTATGGTTCAGCTCTGCGCGGGCTACGTGTGCCGCGCGGTGCAGTGCTGGCGGCGCGGTAAAGTCGCGGACGGAATTTTCGACGGAATGGTCTGGGCGGTGTTTACCGTCGGCGTGGCCGTAGCCGTGACGGGTATGGTGGAGCAGTTTGCATTGCCCTCGGCCGTGGTTTACGCGGGCGGGATTACCGCAGGCGCTACGCTTGTCATCGCAATGCTGACGGCCGGCAGAAAGGAGAAACTTCTCGGTAAATTCACGAAAGGTTTCGGCGCAGCGTACGGCGTAATCAACTTCGCTTCGGACATACTGAGCTACGCAAGGCTTTACGGACTGATGCTGTCGGGCGCGGTCATTGCGCAGATTGTGTCGAGTTACGCAGTGGATTTTATAACGGGCGGCAACGTCGCGCTCATTATACTGGGCGTACTTTTAATGGTAATCGGGCACGCGTTCAACCTTGCGATAGGCCTGCTCGGCGCGTATATACACGACGCAAGGTTGCAGTACGTGGAGTTCTACGGCAGGTTCTATGAGGGCGAGGGCGAACTGTTTACGCCGCTCGGTTCAAGCCGCAAATACGTTGAAATAAATTGAAATCACCGCAAGTATTTGCGTGAACATATTAATGGAGGTTTTTAAATGAATACAGGTAACGTTATCGGTATAATCGGAATTGCGCTCTGCGTTCTTCTTTGCGGAGTGGGCTCCGCGCTGGGTCTTTACAAGACGGGCAGCGCGGCGGCGGGCGTCCTGGGCGAAAATCCCAAAAAGTTCGGTAAGGTGCTCGTGCTTGTGCTCCTGCCCGCAACGCAGGGTATTTACGGCTTTATTATCGGCATAATCGCGTCCTCGTCGCTGGCGGGTATCGCGTCCACGGCCGAGGGCTGGATGCTTTTCGGCGCGGTAATGCCTATGGCGCTTTCGGGACTTATCACGGGCATATTCCAGGGCAAATCCGCCGTAAACTGTATCTATGCGGTCGGCAAGCAGGACTCGCTCGGCGGTAAGCTTATAATCTATCCCGCAATGATAGAGTTCTACGCAATTCTCGGACTGATTATTTCCATAATGCTTGTCGCGGTATAACTATGGGCGGACAGGCAATAGTCGAAAGAATAATATCCGACGCACAGGCTGAGGCTGAGGAGATTATAGCGGCCGCGGAGAAAAAGGCTGCGGACACGGTTGCGAAAGCGGCCGAACGCGCCGAGAGAAACAGGCAGGGTACCGAGGCGGAGGTCAAGGTTAAAACGGACGGCATTCTGGACGGAAAGGCCGCTACCGCAAGGCTGGACTGCGCGAAAATAGCGCTTGCCGAAAAACGCGGCGTTATAGACGAGGTCTATGCTCGCGCGCTCGGCGGGCTTGTCGGCGCGGGCAAGGCGGAAACGCTGTATCTTGCGGGTCGGCTTTTAAATGCGTATGCGGAGGACGGCGACGAGATAATTTTCGCCGATAATTTCCGCTACGCGCAGGAAGTTGCAAAGCTGGACGCGGTGCGCGAAAAACATCTCAAAATCAGCGCGAAGAAGGCGGATATAGACGGCGGGTTTATTCTTTCGGGAAAAAACTCCGATAAAAACCTTTCCTACGGCGCGCTGCTTGCGGCGGACAGGGAAGTATATCAGTCGGAAATAGCGGCTGAAATTTTTAAGGACTGATTTGTGTTTTTAACGGTAATTAGAAATGGCCAAAGACTTATTGTATACAAACGGCGTTATCGCCGCCACCGAAAAATACCTGCTTAAAGACAGGATATTCAAACTTTGCGAAACGGGCGCGGAGGAGGCTTTCCGCGCGCTCACGGAAAGCGGGTTCGGCAAGGGCGCGGAGGTTTCGTCGGTCTACGAATACGAACGGCTTGTCGAGGCGGACGAGCGGGCGACAGACGAATTTATCCGCGAATACGCGCCTTCGCGCGCGGAGCTTATCTATCTCCTTGCCGCGCGCGACTTCCATAACGCAAAGGCGGCAATCAAGGCGAAATACGCGGGTGCGGACGGCGAAAAGATGTTTGCGCCCGAAGGGCTTATCCCGCTCGCGGAAATCCTGCGTTGCGTGGAAGGGCGCGAATACGAGGCGCTTGGCAAGCATCTGGGCGGTACCGTGCGGGCCGCGGCGGAGCTGTTCGAAAACGGTCAGGCCTCGGGCGCGGAGATAGGAATTATATTCGAGAAGGCGCAGTACGCGTATCTTTCTTCGGCCTGCGCAAGGCACGGCCTGTTGAAAAAGCTGGTTGCCGTGAAAGCGGATATGACAAACATACTTACCGCGTTGCGTTCGGACGGAGCGGAGTATGCGGAGGCGTGCTACGTAGACGGCGGCAAACTGTCGCACGAAAAGCTTTCCGCGCTTTTCTCGGAGGACGCGGAAAGAGCGGCGCACTGTCTTGACGGAACGCCGTATTCGGATTTTCTGCACAAGTGCGTCGAGGACAGGGCGGCAGGCCTGCCGCTTACGCGCGCGGAACGCATTTTCGACAGCTACGAAACGGAATACTTTGCGGCGAAGAAATACGAGTTGCAGAGAAACCGGCCGTTTTTATACTACGTGTTCAGGCGGCGCGCGGAGAACTCCAACGTGAGAATACTTATGGCCTGCCTTCTCGCGGGAATGAACGAGCAGGATATAAAAAAGCGTCTTAGGACGTTTTGATTTAAGGTAACTATATGAACGGAAAACTTGCGTTTGTCGGTGACGGCGACAGCATAACGGTATTCAAGGCGGCGGGCGTGGCTACCTTCCCCGCGGAAAACGAGGGCAGGGCGCGCGACGTTCTGCGCAGAATAGCCAAAGATTATCAGATAATATTCATAACCGAAGAGCTTGCGCGGCCGTTGACGGAGTTTTTGAAACGTTTCGACGAGCAGGCGTATCCGGTTATTTTGAGCGTTCCGTCCAAAAACGGCAGTACGGGCTACGGCACGGAGCTTTTGAAAAGCGCGATGGAACGCGCACTCGGCGTCGATATTCTTTTCAATAATTAATTTTAAATATGAGCAAACTCGGCAAAATCCCGACAGCGCGATTTTCCGAAAAAGGATTTATTTATGGGTAAAACAGTTAAAATTTCCGGCCCGCTTATAATCGCGGAGGGTATGTCGGACTGCAAGATGTTTGACGTCGTCCGCGTTTCCGACAAGGGGCTTATAGGCGAGGTAATCGAGCTGAGGGGCGACAAAGCGTCAATTCAGGTCTACGAGGAAACTTCCGGCCTCGGCCCCGGCGAAGATGTGGTTTCCACGGGAGAGCCGCTTTCCGTAGAGCTTGCGCCCGGACTTCTTTCGGGCATATTCGACGGTATTCAACGCCCGCTCACCACCCTGTACTTCAAGTACGGTTCGCGCATATCGAGGGGCGTTTCCGTAAACAATCTGGACAGGGAAAAGAAATGGCACTTCTCGCCGCGCGTCAAATCGGGCGACGCCGTTTCGGAAGGCGATATACTCGGCGTTGTTCAGGAAACGGAGATAATCGAGCACAGAATACTCGTCCCGAACGGCGTTTCGGGTAAAGTCGTATCCGTAGAGGAGGGCGACTTCACGATAGAGGCCACCGTCGCGGTTATCCAGACCGCCGCGGGTAAAAAACCCGTAAGTATGCTCAGGAAATGGCCCGTCCGAAAGGGCAGGCCTTACAGGGAAAAGCTTTCGCCCGATAAACCTATGGTAACGGGCCAGAGAGTAATAGACACGCTGTTTCCCGTCGCACGCGGCGGCGTTGCTTCCGTTCCCGGCCCGTTCGGCAGCGGAAAAACGGTCGTACAGCACCAGCTTGCGAAATGGGCGGACGCGGACATCATAGTCTACGTCGGCTGCGGCGAGCGCGGCAACGAAATGACCGACGTTCTCAACGAATTCCCCGAACTTATCGACCCGAAAACGGGCGAACCCATAATGAAACGCACCGTGCTTATAGCCAACACTTCGGATATGCCCGTCGCCGCGCGAGAGGCGTCTATCTACACGGGCATAACCATTGCGGAATACTTCCGCGATATGGGCTATAATGTGGCGATTATGGCGGACTCCACTTCGCGCTGGGCGGAAGCGCTCAGGGAAATGAGCGGCCGCCTCGAAGAAATGCCGGGCGACGAAGGTTACCCCGCGTATCTTTCCAGCCGTCTTGCCGAATTCTACGAGCGCGCGGGCATTGTAAAACTGCTCGGCTCGGGCGGGCGCACGGGCTCGGTCACCGCGATAGGCGCGGTATCCCCTCCCGGCGGCGACCTTTCCGAACCCGTATCCCAGGCGACTTTGCGAATAGTCAAAGTGTTCTGGGGCCTCAGCGCGTCGCTTGCATACAAGCGCCACTTCCCCGCAATCGACTGGCTGATAAGCTATTCGCTGTACGCCGATAAAATGCGGGACTGGTATAACGAAAACGTAAGCACGGAATTTACCGTATACCGACATTTCGTGATGCGCGTATTGCAGGAGGAGGCGGCTCTCGACGAAATCGTAAGGCTTGTCGGCGTGGACGCGCTCTCCTCCAAGGACAGGCTGACTATGGAAACGGCCAAGATTATAAGGGAGGACTACCTGCACCAGAACGCGTTCGACGAAGTGGACACCTACACGTCTATGAAAAAACAGTTTTTAATGCTCAAACTCGTCTACGAGTTCGACGCGCGCGCAAGGGAGGCGGTTGAAAACTTCGCGTCGGTGGACGATGTTCTTGCAACCTCCTGCAAGGAAAAGATAGGCCGCGCCAAGTTCATTCCCGAAACCTCTCTCGACGAGTTCGACGGGATTTTGAAACTTATTGCGACCGAAATGAAAGCGCTTGTCAGGGAGGGCGAAGATGTTTAAAGAGTATAAGACGATACGCGAAGTTGTCGGCCCGCTTATGCTCGTCGAGGGCGTGGAGGGCGTAACGTATAACGAGCTTGTGGATATAATTTGCTCGGACGGAAGCGTGCGCCGCGGCAAAGTTCTTGAAATAAACCGCGACAAGGCGGTCGTACAGTTATTTGAAAATTCTCAGGGCTTGCAGATTTCCAGCGCAAAAGCGCGCTTTACGGGCCACAGCCAGCAGCTTGCCTGCTCGCGCGATATGCTCGGCAGGGTGTTTGACGGTATGGGCAACCCCCGCGACGGCGGCGCGCCCGTGATTGCCGATAAGATACTGGATATAAACGGCGAGCCGATTAACCCCGCCGCGCGCAACTACCCCGACGAGTTTATACAGACCGGCATTTCCGCGATAGACGGGCTCAACACGCTCGTAAGGGGCCAGAAACTGCCCGTGTTTTCTATGAGCGGCTTGCCCCACGCCGAGCTTGCGGCGCAGATAGCGCGACAGGCAAAGGTGCGCGGAACGGACAGCAAGTTCGCGGTTGTTTTCGCAGCCGTGGGCATAACGTTCGAAGAGGCGCAGTACTTTGTCGACGACTTCAAAAAGACGGGCGCGATAGAACGCACGGTTCTGTTTACCAACCTCGCCAACGACCCCGCGGTAGAGCGTATCGCTACCCCGCGTATGGCGCTTACCTGCGCGGAATATCTGGCGTTCACCTGCGGAATGCACGTGCTTGTAATAATTACCGACATAACCAACTATGCGGAGGCCCTGCGCGAAGTATCGGCGGCCCGCCGCGAAGTGCCGGGAAGGCGCGGCTATCCCGGTTATCTGTACACCGACCTTGCGACTATGTACGAGCGGGCGGGAAGAATACGCGGTTGCGAGGGCTCGATTACGCAGATACCCATTCTGACTATGCCCGAGGACGATAAAACCCACCCCATTCCCGACCTTACGGGCTACATCACCGAGGGGCAGATTATCCTCTCGCGCGATTTGTACAAGAAGGGTATCAACCCGCCTATCGACGTTTTACCGTCGCTGTCAAGGCTCAAAGACAAGGGCATAGGCAGGGGAAAGACGCGCGAGGACCACGCGGATACGCTCAACCAGCTTTTCGCGGCGTACGCAAGCGGTAAGGAGAGCAAGGAGCTGGCCGCAATTCTGGGCGAGGCGGCGCTTTCGGACACCGATAAGCTGTACGCCAAATTTGCGGAAGAGTTCGAAAAGGTGTATATAAATCAGGGTTTCAACGCCGACAGAACTATCGAGGAAACGCTGGAAATAGGCTGGGAACTTCTCAAAATTCTGCCCGTGTCGGAGCTGAAAAGAATACGACAGGCGTATATAGACAAATATTTGAAGTGAGCCGCGCAAGGCGGTTAAAACGAGGTTAATCTTGGCAAGACTGAATGTAAACCCCACGCGTATGGAGCTGAAAAAGCTCAAAGCGCGGCTGGCAACGGCGGTAAGGGGGCATAAACTGTTAAAGGATAAGTCGGACGAAATGGTGCGCCGCTTTTCTTTGATAATACGCGAAAACAAGCGGCTCAGGGACGAGGTGGAAGAGGAACTTTCGCAAACGCTCAGGCTGTTTTCGGTCGCGCGTTCGGTCACGCCCGCGTATCGCGCGGAAACGGCGTTTTCTATGCCGTCCGTCGCGGTTCACGCCGAGTGCGGCATTGTGAGCGTTATGGGCGTGGAAGTGCCCAAGCTCAGTCTTGTTAACGAGAAACGCGCGGACGGACTGCCTTACGCGTATCCCGAAATCACAAGCGAGGCCGACTATTCGGTGGAAAAGGCGGCGACCCTTCTCCCCAAAATGCTCGCGCTGGCCGAAACGGAAAAGACGGTGCGTATGCTCGCGGAGGAGATAGAGCGCAACAAACGCCGCGTAAACGCGCTGGAATACGTTATGATACCTCAGCTCGAAGAAACGATAAAATATATAAAGAGCAAGCTCGACGAAAACGAGCGCGCCGCCGTTATTCGGCTTATGAAAGTAAAAAACAAAGCTTAATTTAAACGCCCCGCCGCACGGCGGGGCGTTTTTGTTTGACAAAAACTACCGTTTTATAAAAATTCACAGTTTTTTCCTGTATAAAAAATACACGGGTTTTGCTTGCAATTACATAATATATATGATAAAATTATAAAAATTCATTGTATAACGGTTTATTGTTATATTTATACATTTGAGTTGACGGAGGTTGGTTATGACTGACGGTTTCAGAAAATTAAAAAATAAATGCCTTACGGCCGCGATAGTTAAAAGCGTTATCGCGGGCGTTTCCGCGGGTCTTATACTGTCTGGCGCGCTTATGCTCGCGTTCGGGCTTTCGGATATAGCTTTTCACTGGGCGTATTATATTCTCATCGGCGTTCTTTCCGCGGCCGCGGTCGGCGTTGCGGCGTTTTTGATTATGCGCCCCACCGATAAAAAGGTTGCAAAGAAATACGACGAGAGGCTGAACCTAAACGAAAAGTTGCAGACAATGGTTGAGTTTTCGGGCAGGGAGGGCGATATAATCGCTATCCAGCGCGAGGACGCAAGCCATAAGCTCAACGCCGCAAAAATAAAAACTTTCGAAATAAGCAAACTATGGTATTACCTGTTAATCGCCGTGCTTGCGCTTGCTATGTTTTTCACGGGCGTGTTTGTGCCCGCGGCGGCGCAGAGCGGCACCGGCCCGAACGGCCCCGTAACTCCCGTGGAGCCCGGCCCCGACGAAGACTTTTTCGAATATGATTTGTTTATGCAGGCGGGCGTTGCGGAGCTTATAACCAACGTGAGGGAGAGCAACCTTTCCGCGGCATTGAAAGAAGAGTTCGTGCGCGAGCTTACTTCGCTCGATACCAACCTTGCGGAGATTGACAGCAAACAGCAGATGCGTATAAGCGTCACGGCGACCGTAACCGCGATAGACGCTCTGGTTACGAACGCAAACACTTTCAGGATTATAGGCGAATTGTTCGGGGACAAAACTTCGGGGTTCGGCGCGGCTATATTCCAAAGCGCGGCGGTCTATATTTCCAGCCCCAATATCTTTAACGACTACAACAGAGTAAAGGCCTTCGAAACAAAGATAGGCGAAAACATAGAAATAGTTTTACAGACAAACCTTACGCCTATTTTAGAGGCGGTGCGTATTCCGCAGAACGGCGTAACGGACGAGGAAACGGGCGAAACCGCAACTATGGCGGAGCGCGTGAACGCGCTTGTCGCCTCGCTTGAAAAGGCGCTGGCGGCGGAAGTGGACGAAACGGACGCGCTGTATGTTACGCTGGATACGCTGTTTCAGACCTTCCGCGGTATCGCGGACGATATGGGCAAGTACAAGGACGAAACTCTTTATACGAGAATGGATAAGGCGTTTACGGAGCTGGATAACGCAATGAATACGGCGATGAGCGCGCAGTGCTATAACCTTGTTATGAACAATTTCGTCAGGACGCGGCTTGCCGGCATATTCGGGATTGACGTGGCGGCGCTGCCCGAATTCAACGAGGACCTGAACGACGGCAACAACTCGGGCGGGAATTCGGGCGACCCCGGAGATAAGGACCCCGACGACGACGGCAACGGCGGAGGCGGCGGGAATCAGGACGAACTTTACGGCAGCGACGATATGATATACGACCCCGACCTCGGCGAATACGTCAAGTACGGCGACGTGCTTGCAAAGTATTACGACAGAGTCTACGACAGAATACTCGACGGAAGTCTGTCGGGCGAGCTCAGCGAGATAATCGAAGAATATTTTAAAATTTTATACGGCGGAATCGAAAACGACGAAACCGATGAAAAATAAATAAGGAAACGAAAATGGACAGTACGGAAAAAGTAAAACAATTCAGTAAATCTATTGCAACAATCAAAGACGAACTCAGAAAAGACATTATCGGTCAGGAAGAGATAGTCGACAACGTAATTATCGCTATCATAGCCGGCGGCAACGTGCTTTTGGAGGGCGTTCCGGGCGTAGGTAAAACCCGCCTTGTGCGCTCGCTCGGCAGAACGCTCAGCCTGCCGTTCTCGCGTATCCAGTTTACGCCCGACCTTATGCCTTCGGACGTTACGGGAACGAACGTAATCGAAAAGGACGAAAACGGAAAAATGGTAACGTCTTTCCGCCGCGGCCCCATATTCGCAAATCTCGTGCTTGCAGACGAAATCAACCGCGCAACGCCCAAAACGCAGGCGGCGATGCTCGAAGTTATGCAGGAGCATAAAGTCACGATTGCGAAGACGACGCACAAGCTCGAAGAGCCGTTTTTCGTTCTCGCAACGGAAAACCCTATCGAGCAGGACGGAACTTATCCCCTCCCCGAGGCGCAGATGGACAGGTTTATGTTTAAGCTTGTGATGAAGTTTCCCACCGCTGCGGAGCTTGCGGACATAGTAAATATGACTCAGGTTTCGATGGACGAGAACGCGAACGCGGTTGTTGACGGCAAGACCATTCTCGAAATGCGCGAGCTTGCAAAGAGCGTGCCCATTATAGACGAGGTGCTCGCCTATGCGGTCAACCTTGTTTCCAACACCCACCCCGAGATAGACGGCGCGTCCGCCACGGCAAAGAAGTATATCAAATACGGCGCGTCGCCCCGCGCGGCGCAGGCGCTTGTCACCGCCGCAAAGGTCCGCGCGCTTATGAACGGCAATTACAACGTGTCGTACGAGGATATAAAAACGCTTGCGTATCCCGTTTTGAGGCACAGGATAAAAATCAATTACAACGCCGTCAACGACAGGCTTTCGGTGGACAGCGTTATCAAACAGCTTTTGGACGAGACAAAATAATTTAAAATGGCTTTTGTAATAGACGAAGAGTTTTTGCAGCAGTTGGAACGGTTGCAAATGCTCGTTAAAAACAACGTCGCGGGGCTTTTCGGCGGGAACCACCAGAGCAAGACTTTCGGTTCTTCCTGCGAATTTTCCGATTACCGCGACTATATGGCGGGCGACGATATAACCAAAATCGACTGGAACGCTTACGCCCGTTTCGAAAAGCTTTTCCTTAAACTGTATCTGGACGAGCGTCAGATGCACACCCGCATCTATATAGACGCAAGCCGTTCGGTCGGTTACGGAAAGGGAAAAAAGGACGTGCAGGCCCTTAAAACGGCCGCTGCGCTGGCCTATCTTTCCGTATGCGAAATGGACAAAGTTTCGATTTACGTTATCCGCGAAAAGCAGGTGGAATGTATTATCGCGAATATGCTCGGCAAGGAGTCGTTCACGGCGTCGATAGGCAAGCTCAACGATATAACGTTCGACGGCGACAGCTATATATCCGAGGCTATATTGCCCTCCACGGTCGGCTACGGCGACGGTATGTCGATAATCATATCCGACTTCCTTACCGATAACGACTTCGAGAACGCGGTGAACTATCTGGTGGGCAAGAAGAGGGACGTTTTCTGTATCCAGATTTTGTCCGAAGAGGAGTTAAATCCCAAGGCCCGCGGCAAACTTCACTATTTCGACAGCGAGAACGGGGATAAGTTCTACCGTAAAAACATTACGAGGGACATTATCCACGCCTATAAGCTTGCGCTTGAATACGCCACTGGCAGGATTCGCGATTTGTGCCATTCGCGCGGGGCGGAGTATATGCTCGTATCCGCGGAAGAGGAGATTACCGAGGTCTTCTTCGAGAAACTCGTAACGGAGGGGGTATTGAAATGAGCTTTTTATATCCTCTGGGTTTGCTCGGGCTTATCGGCGTTCCCATACTCATAATTATCTATATAATCAAAAACAAGTACACGGAGCAGGTCATTGCCTCGACCTATCTGTGGGCGCTGAGCGAAAAGTTTCTGAAAAAGCGTCTGCCGATAAACAAGCTTGTCGGCATAATCAGCCTTATTCTGCAAATTATCACGGTTATACTCGTTTCGTTCGCTCTCGCGCACCCCGTCCTTATCAGGAAGGGCGCGGCCGACGACTTCTGTTTCGTCATAGACGGTTCGGGCAGTATGAATTTCGTTCAGGACGACAAGACAAGGCTTGACCTCGCGAAAGAGCGGGTGTCCGAGATAATAGACGATTCTGCAAACGGCAGCGCGTACACGCTCGTTTTCGTAGGCAGTACGACCAACGAAATTTACAGCGGCATAACCGACAGGGAGCAGGCGCTCTCGTTGCTCGGCGGCATTTCCCCGTCGTACGCGGCAACGGGCTTTACGGACGCGATAGGCGCGGCTCAGTCCTATTTCAACGCCAACCCCGCCGTTAAAACCTATCTTGTCACGGACAAGGATTTCAAGTCCAGCGACAACGTAAACGTGATAAACGTTGGCGCGGAGGTTGAAAACTACGCCGTTTCGGACGTCAAGTACGAGATAGGCGACTCATTGCGGGTAAGCGGCAGCGTAATGTCCTATAAGAGCGACGCGTCTTTAAACGTTTCGCTGTATCTTGACGGACTTCCCGCGGCGGCGGCAACAAAAACGGTTGAAGTGAAGGGCTTGCAGGTCGCGGAGTTCACTCTGGAGAGCACTCAGGTTGAGTTCGGTTCTCTGAGGGTGGAAATATCCAATGCCGACGCGCTTGCCGCGGACAACGAAATCACCGTTTACAACGTTGATTACGAAAATTCGTATACAGCGCTATTAGTCAGCGAAACACCGTTCTATATGCAGGCGGTGCTCAAAGCTGTCGGCAACGCGCGCACAACCGTTATAAAACCCGAGGACTATACGGGCGGCGACGGTTACGATCTGTGCATATTCGACTCTTTCACTCCCGAAACCATACCGCAGAACTCGGCGGTCTGGTTCTTCAATCCCGAAAGCGTTGCGGGCGCGGGTTTTTCCGTGCAGAACGACATAACGCTGACGAGCGCGGCGCGCGCGAAATATTCCTCGTCCACGTCAACGGTGGTGCGTTCACTCCTCAACAACGTTATAAAAGAGGATTTCTACGTTATCAAATACAAGAAGTGCGGGCTTTACCGCAACTTTACAACGCTTGTTTCCGTCGGCGACGACCCGCTTGTTTTCACGGGAACGAACGATTACGGCAACCGCACGGTAGTGTTTGCGTTTGCGCTTAAAGACACTAACTTCCCGCCCTTGCAGGACTACCGCGTGCTTTCGGGCAACCTGTTGAGTTTCGCTTTCCCGACCGTTATCGACAAATCGTCGTACTACTGCGGGGAAATGTTGCAGGTCAACGTTGTCGCCAACTGCGACGGCATAAGGGTGGTAAGCCCTTCGGGCGGCATAAGCTATCTCGACGTATCGGGCGCGGTCAGCGAGTTCGAGCTGACGGAAGTCGGAACATATACCTTAACCGTGCTCTACGGCGACAACTCGCGCATATACAACGTATACGCGGCATTCCCCGAGGACGAGCGGTTCCCCGTGACCGAGGGCGAGGCGTTCAGTCTGCAAGGCGAGGCGGGCGGTTCGCGGCGCGACGGTATATTCGACAATCTGTTTATTTTGGTTATAATTCTTGCCGTGGTATTCGCGGCTGACTGGGTGGTGTATTGTTATGAGCAGTATCAACTTCGATAACGCGTATCTGTTATTAATCGCGATACCGCTTGTCGCCCTTCTGGCGGTTCCGTTTTTCATAGCGGTCAAGAAAGATAACAGAAACGGTCACAACATAGCCTCGATGGTATTGCACGTCTTAATGGCCGTGATAATAGCCTTTGCGGCGGCAGGCACGGAAATAGTTACCGTAATAACGCGTACTAGCGTGTACGTTGTCGCGGACGTTTCGTATTCCGCGGAAAAAAACCTCGACACTATCGACGGGTATATAGAGGATTTGCGTAAAAATCTTCCCAGAAACTCCAAGCTCGGCGTAATTTGTTTCGGTAAAGACGTTAAACTTACCACGCCGCTCGGTAAAAAGCCGACGCCCGTTAGAGATTCGGGCGTGGACGATACGGAGTCCAACATTTCTCAGGCGCTCGAATATGCGGGCTCGCTCTTCGAGGACGATGTAATTAAGCGCATTGTGGTTATAACGGACGGCGTTCAGACCTATACGGACGACCCTTCGGATCTGACGCGCACGGTCGCAAGCCTTACGGCGCACGATATAAAGGTAGACGCGATTTACCTTAACGACAACATCGGCGAGGACGAAAAAGAGGTGCAGATTTCGGGCGCGGAATACACCTCGGGCGCATACCTCGGCCACAGCGAAACGGTTCGGCTGTCGGTGCACAGCAGTTACGTTGCAAACGCGATAGTCACGCTGTACAAGGACGGCGAGGAGTACAGGAAAACCCCCGTCAACCTCTCGCTCGGCGCAAACGCGGTGACCTTCACGCTGGATACGTCCGCCGCGGGCGATTTCGAATACCGCGCGGAAATAACCGTCTCCGCGGACGGCGACAAGTGCGCGTTCAACAACTCCTACACGTTCAAACAGAAAGTGACCGAAGTGGTAAACGTGTTGCTTTTTACGGGCAACGAGGGCGACAGTGAAAAGCTTAGCGGCATTTATCCCGAAAATACCGAGATAACCGAATACAATATCAACAAAAACGCGGAAGTGCCCGTAAGCGTAGAAGATTTGTGCAAGTACGACGAGATAGTTTTGTCGGACGCGGACCTTACCAAGGTAAACAACTACGAAATGCTTTTGTCAAGCATAAACACCGCGGTTTCTATGTTTGGAAAGGGGCTTGTAACGTTCGGCAATACGAGCATTCAGAACAAGACCGAGGGAGAGCTTAAACAGCTTGACGATATGCTGCCAGTAAGGTTCGGCGAAGTCACGGGCAATCCCAAGCTCTACACGTTCGTAATAGATGTTTCGCACAGTATGTCGCTGTGGTCGCGTATGATAATCGCAAGGCAGGCGGCCACGCAGATTGTCAACGCGCTCAAAGACGAGGACTACGTTTCGATAGTCGTTTTCTCGGGCGACTCCAAGGTGGAGCTTACACCTACAAAGCTTACCGCAAGGGAAGAGGTTTTAAACGTAATTAATAACCTTACTTTCAGGCAGGGCACGTTCACGAGTCTTGGCCTCAGAATGGCTATGAACACCATACGCAACCTCAATTTCTCGGAAAAGCAGGTTATGCTCATTACGGACGGCCTGCCGTTCGAGGGCGATATTTCCTACGACGACATCGAGATAGAGGGCGCGCAGAAGGACAGGGACTTCTCCAAAGCGTACGTGCAGACTATGCGCGGTTACGGCATATACACCTCCGTTTTACAGGTCGGCGGCGGCAACGATAACGATTTGACCTGGATGAAAGATTTGGCGGCTTCGGGCGGCGGTGAATATTTCCGCGCTAAGACCGAAGAGGAGCTTAACGATATCGGATTTCTGGACGATCTGGTCGGGGATTCCACGGGCGACGTGATAAAGGCGAATTCGATTATCAAGGTAACAAGGCCGCGCGACGAGGTTTTAACGGTTGAGAAACCGAACGAAAACGGCGAACCCGTTAAAATTACCATAAATCCCGCCGAAGGCTATGTTTCGGAATATGTTTTAAGCAAGTCGAAGTCGGGCGCAAACAACGTGCTTTCCGTGGACTATAACGGCGGCAAGGGCCTTAAAATAAGCGTTCCGTTGTATTCGTACTGGACTTACGGCAACGGAAAAGTGGCAAGCTATACGGGCAAGCTCGGCGAAATCAAGAAAATCGGCGGGGGCGGAGCGCTGTACGATTACAATACGGAGTTCTTCGCAAACATATTCTCTATGTCGCTGCCCGACGAGAAATCGGATTATCCGTTCACCTTAATAAAAACGATTGTGGGCAAGCGCGCAAGGATAGAGCTCAACCCCGCAAGATTACAGGCGGGAGCCGTTGCGCAGATAAACGTAACCACGCCCGCAAACGAAAATATTACGGATATTTTCGTGTTCGATTCGACAACCTACTTCTATGAATTCCTGACGCCGCAGATTGGCGAATACAGTATCGAAATAACTTATTCGTACGGCGGCAAAAGCTATACGGCAAACACGGGCTTTATCCTTTCCTACGAGCCGGAGTACGACGCATTCGAGGTGTTTGACGCGTCCGTTCTCTATAAGATGCTGGACGGAAAGGGAACGGTCAGCGAGGACGGCAAACTTAAAATCGAGAACGACGAAAGCGAAATCGCGACTTACAGGGTAAAACTTACCGTGCCCCTTCTCATAATCGCCGCCGTTATGTACGTTGCGGACATAATTATCCGCAAACTCAAATGGAACGATATAGTCAGCCTCTTCGGCAGATCGGGAAAGCGAGGTAAAAAATGAAAAAAATTTCGTTAATAATCTTATCGCTTATTTGCGCCGCGGCGTTCTGTTTTACGGCCTGCGGAACTTACACTCCGCCTTCCACGCCGCCGCCCGACAAACCTAATACGCCGGGCGACACCCCCGGCGGCGACGAGGAAGAGGAAAACCTCTTTAAAACGACTTTGGTTTGCAACGGCGCAAAGTTTATCCCGCAGATAGAAATGAGCGCGCAGTGGTCGGACGGAATCGGGTTTTATACTGCCGAGTTCGACGGCGACGGAGTTGCGACCAAAAGCGGACTGGACGGGGATTACACCGTCACGCTGACAAATCTTCCCGACGGATACACGTACAACCCCAATATCTATCAGGCGGACAACGACAACCGCGAAGTGGAAATAGAGCTGTATCCGCTTATACCCACCACGGGCACGGGAACGGACAAATACAACAACATTATAAATATATCCCAGCTCGGCGCGTACAGAGTGACGTTCACGGAAGAGGGGCAGCAGTTTTATTACCAATACGCCCCGACCGAACCGGGACTTTACGCAATAGAGTCTATAATAGACGTAAACGCCAACGTGGTCAATCCCCGCGTGGACGTGTATGTCGGGACGGTTGCGTTCAAGCCCGAAAAACCCAACTATTCGATAGACGGCGGCGGAGCAAGCTCAATCTATACCAAGAATTTCAAGTACGAGGTGCAGGTTCAGCACAAGTTCAATGTCTATGCGTTCGCGGTTAAATTTTCAAGCAGGGTCGGCGTGCCCGTAAACGTGGATTTCATAATCACGCGCAACGGCGATATAGAGCGCCCCGTCACCGGTGAAAAAATAATCATACCCCAAGAAAACTTTAAACAGACTCCCGAATATGACAAAAAGGAGTATGTGTATACCCAGTACGGACAGTATTCCAACGGCAGATATTATCTGAACGGCGACGGAGTGGTCTATAACGACCCCAAAAACGGCGGCGACGGATATTACCACCTCGTAAACGAGGACGGAAGTATGAGCGATACTATTCTATACGCCGAGCTCAGAAAGAACCCTTTTATCAATTTTTATAGCGACTTGCTTACACTCAGAATAGCGGGTAAAAATTATTATTACCTGATAAGAGGATATATGATGGACGGCAAGGACGGGGATATAGCATTATGCGGCTCCGTCGGGGGACCGCTAAATATACCGCCGAAAATAAGGGCTCAAATCGAGGCGCTTGACAGAAAGTCGTACAAAGATTATCTGAACTCCGATGGGGTATATGCGGTCACTCAGGAGATAAGGGAATTTTTACAGGATTTCAGTATCGCGCGCAATCTTTTTCTGGACGGCAACGGTATGTGCGAAACGGGCGGCAGCGATAACGAATCGGGCGAAAGCGGAATTTTTCTGGACTCGTCGGACGAAAACCAGTGGCTATTCGGTTGCGGTTATTACGCCAAAAGATGACGGTTGATTTGTCAAACTTTTGCTGTTTAACAATTAATGCAAATTATTTGCTTTCGAATGTAAATTTATGCATAAATTGGTTATAAATAGCTAAAAAAATGTATAAAAATAAATTTTTTCACGGATTTCGCTTGACAAGCGAAATCCGTGATGTTATTATTTAATAAATATTCAACCGAAAATGTATATTTATAAAATTTTTAAGGAGAACGAGATATGAAACTGAGCAAAAAAATTGCTATGGCCGCAGTTGCAATAACGATGTGCGCAACGTCTTTTGCAATGGCTGCGTGTGATAAAACGCATACGCATACATACGGCGACTGGCAAGTTACCACCCCGCCGACCTGCTCCGCTGACGGAGAAGAATCCCGCAAATGCAGCGATTGCGACGAACAGGAAAAGCGCCCCGTCAACAAACTTGGGCACAAGTACGGCGAATTCGAGGTTACTCAAATGCCTACGGATACCGCGGAGGGAACGGCAAAGAAGGTCTGCGAGAACGATTCCGCTCACGGACACGATATAACGGTTACGCTTCCCGTTCTCACGGATAAGGACTATAAAACGGAAGTCGGTACCGACGCGATAACGTATACGTACACGACCGAAGACGGAGACGTTACGTTCACCGTTCCTCTGACGGCGGGCGGCGCGCTCAACATTGCGCTTTCCAACAAGAGTAAAGTTATAAGCGGGACGGGCAAGAAGTATGCCAAGATATACAGTACTACTGGTATGTCTACGGCCGACATTTTCTATGAATTCGGAGACGACTACGTTCACATTCAAGACGGAACGCAGTACGTGGAAAAGTGGTATACCAGGCTTGAAGACGGAGATATATTCGCGGTAAGTTCGCGTATAGACAGTTCGCAATCAACGCAGGTCGAGAAAGCCGAATACAAAGATCTGGAAGAATCTTTCGAGGGGTTCGGTTTCAACTTTTTCTCGCTGATGGATGACAAAACGGTATACGGCCTTGAAAATTTCGTTAAATATTTCTATGACTTGGGCTTAACCGACATAAATCACGATTTCGACGAAAAGAGCGAAAAGGTAGACGGAAAAACAGTTTATTCTTTCAGCTATTCCTATTACAGGCAAATCCTGTTAAAGGCGTCGGAAACTGATGAAGAGGAAGATATTTATACCACGAGGTTTTATCCGATAACCGTCGAGTTCGCTCTTGACGAAAATTGCGTTATGACGGACGTCAGTATCGATTGCTATATGTATTCGTCGGTTGCCTGGAGCAATCAGGTAGGTCCTCCCAATAGCGACGGTGAGCCTTCGGGCGGGTTCGCCGATACCGGACTTATCGAAAAAACAGCAAACGGTTATAAGTTGAAAGAGGGTAAAGAAGCAGAGTACGATTCGTACGCGGGTATTGATTTCACTCAGAAATCTACTCTCGGCGAAGGCGAAGAGACACCCGTAAGTCCTTATATCCACGATGAAATGATTGTTAAGTCGTTCAAAGTCTACGACAGCGCAAACGAGGATAAAACGGAAATAGAAAACGGCGATACCCTGACGTTTACGCCCGCTACAAGTAAAACGTTATATTTAGACGAAATTGTGCCCGTAACGGCAAATCTCAGTTTTGACGTGCCTAAGTTCTACGTCGAAAAGGACGGGGAGCGCGAAGAGCTTTCGTTTAAAGTGACAGCAACCGACGGCGATATAAACGTTTTCTATAATAAGGAAGAGAAAAAGGCTGTTTTGAACTTCCTTGTTGCGGGAGATTTTGATATAGTTATCGCTACGGAAGAGTACGAGTTTAAGTTCACGGCGCACGTGCCCGTGAAAGCCCCCTCCGATTTCTCCGCTAACGTTCACGATTTTGACGAAGTCAGTGAAACCGACAGCTGGAAAGTAAGCGACGCGGCGACGGTTTATACCGGCGGCGAACTCAATTTCACCGCGAAAGTCCCGCACCCCGTTTACGAGGAAACGGCGTTTACTGCTACCGTTAAGGACGCGAGCGGCGCGGACGTTACGGCGCAGGTTCTGACCGACGGATATGTCGAAGGCGTTCCCGTCAAAGTCTTTAAAGCTCAGACGGCCGGTGTTTACACGGTTACGCTCAAATCTTCGTATACGGGCTCCAATATTACCGCAACGCTTAATATTACGGTGGAGCAGGCTCCCGAAGTTTCCGATGTGCTTAAAGGACAGTACACCAATCCCAACGACCTTGCGGTAACCTTTACTCCCGCAAGCGAGGGCGCGACAAACGGCACGGCGGAAATTGTTTTCGGCGATTATAGCACTGTTTATGACTATGCGTATGACGCCGATTCGGGTGAAATAGCGCTCGACTACGTCAGCGGCGCGCAGGAGCATACCAGCGGCATACCGTTCGATTACGCGCTTGAGCTTTCGCCCAAGTACAATCTGTTTGTAATCTATAAGGACGAAGTGGGCGAGTCCGTCAGGGCTAACGTCGTTACCGAAAAAGAGGATTTGACGGACGGCGTTTCGGGAACTTATGTGCTCGGTTCAAAGGGCGCGGCCGACGTGCTTACCGTTAATAAGGCGGGTAAATATAATTTCTCGGCTACCGATTACACTTACTTTGTCGTAGAAATCTGTGAAGACGGTGAAACGTGGCGGCAGGAAATGTTGCAAAGCGCAACCGATTTAGACCTTGAAAAGGGTTGGAAAGTTCTGGCTTGGTCGCCTATGGGCGGTAACAAGTATACCATAGCGCCTGCGGGCGGAAGTTCGGGCGGTGATGAAAAACCCGAAGGTCCGACGCTTAACTTAGGAGCTAACAGCGTTACAATCGAAGATTACAATGAAATCGTTTATACGTTTGAAGTTGCGGAAGCGGGAAAGTACACGTTCACTCTGGATAAAGCGGGCGTATCGATATTTACGAAAGCGAAGTGGGACGGCTGGGGAGCGCCCTTTATCGACGGTAATGACGGCGGGACGAGCGGCAGCGTATACCTTGACGCAGGTGTAAACGAATTGGTCTTTAACGGCAACGCGGGAGTGTACGGCGTTAATATAGAATTAACTGCCGGAGGCGGAGAAGAGGACGAAGAAAATACGCTTATAATCGACGAACCTAACGAAGTAGTTATATCTGCGGGCGAGGACGGTTCTGCCTTTACGCTCAACGCCGAAGCGTCGGGGAACGTAGTAATTACGTTACAGGTTTATCCCGGTTCGAGAGTAAGCGCTGTTTATATAAGGGTAAACGACCGCACGATGGAGATAGCAAACGCGGCTAACAATTTTACCGTTACCGTGCCTGTCAACATCGGAGACAACTCTATCGTATTCGGCATTGACGGAGTCGAAGACGCATATGCGAACGTCCTGATTACCGTTGCGGAATAATCCCAAATCACAACAAAACAGAAAAAACCTCCCCCAAGGGAGGTTTTTTAACGTCAGTAATCGTATTTGTCGTCTATTTCGCCGACAAGCTCTTCGAGAATGTCTTCCATAGATATAAGGCCCGTGATATCGTCGCCGTCTTTGACTATCGCAAGCGGAACGCGTTGCTCCTGCAAGGTTTCGAACAGATCTGAAATCACGCAATCCGAAACGGTGTACAGAACGGGTTTGAGTATGGCGGTTAAATCCGTCTTGCCGCCAAGCAGCATTTCGTAAAAGTCCGCCCTGTACAGTATGCCCGAAACGTTTTTCCGTTCGGCGTCGAACACGGGCACCCTCGAATAGTTGGTGTCGACGAATATCTTTTTGATATGTTTCATACTGTCGGTTACGCATACGGAAGTGATGTTTTCGGCTTTCGTCATAACCTTGCTTACTTTCGTTTCGTCGAACTTTATTGTGTTTTGAATAATTTCCGCCTCCGTTTCCGCAAGCACGCCCTCGTCGGTTATATCCTCGACAATGATAGAAAACTCTTCTTCGGTCATTGTCGGCCGCTTTTTATCCAGACGGAACAGTTTGTTAATCAGTTTTTTCCAGCCGTCGAAAATGATGTTGAGCGGCGTAAATATTATCTGGAAAAAATATAAAATCCTTACCGAAAACATAGCAAACTCCTCGGGGCGTTCTTTTGCAATGCTTTTCGGCGTTATTTCCCCGAAAATGAGTACGAGCACGGTCATAGCTACCGTCGAGAGCGTTACGCCCAAATCCCCGAACCAGAACGTGAATAGTATCGTCGCCAGCGAGGCGGAGGCTATGTTGACGATATTGTTACCAATAAGCAGTGTGGATAAGAGTCTGTTGTAGTTCGCGCTCAACTTCAAAACAAGCTTAGCCGACTTTTTGGTTTGCGCAAGACTTTTTATTCTGATTTGCGATAAACTTGTAAACGCCGTTTCGGACGCGGAAAAGTACGCAGAAAGTACAAGCAGTATAAATAATACCGCAATAAGCGCTATCGCAGTGTATAAGTTCATAAAATAATTTCCCTCCGTGTTTGTTTTTTTACTTTAACGCAGTTGAGTATCACACGCCCGTGCACCTCCGTAAAAAGCAAAAAAACACAGTCGGTCGCTTTGCGCCGACTATGCCGCTCGGGATAAAATTAAGTTTTGAATAATCGGCGGCGTTAGAACTTGGGCCGTCGTCCATAAAATTTTCTCCTTGGATATTCTGGCTTTATATTATCATATGTTATACGGCTTGTCAAACATTCAGAATAAAAAATGCAACGGATATATATATCCGTTGCATTTTTGGCGCGCCGTAAGAGGTTCGAACTCCTAGCCTTCGGTTCCGTAGACCGACGCTCTATCCAGTTGAGCTAACAGCGCAGGCCGATTGAATATCAAGCCTAATTATTATAGTAAAAATAAAGTTCTTTGTCAATTGATTTATATCTGTTTTTTTCTATAATTTCAACGCCAGAGAGTGAATGGGTTGAACCCGAACACCTGCACCAGCTGCATCTGAGGCGAGTTCGCCAAATCGCGCGGGGTGACTACAAGCCTGCCGTTGCTGTCCAGATCCATTCCGAAATAGTTATAGGCATACCAGACGAGGTGCGCGCACTGCGTTTTTGTCAGAGAGTTTTTCTTGCTGAACACGCCCGCCGTCGGGTCGTAGACAATGCCGGTGAGATTATTAACCGCGTAGTCGACGACCTGCGCTTTCGTTTCTTCGTCGGCTACGGGAGAAAATATCATAAAATTCACTCTGTCCGTGAAGTCGCGTATACTGCCTATCGCGCTCGAACTTCCGATGGCGCTGGCCTGCAAAACGCTCTGGGTCGCGGCCTCGGTAACAAGCCCCGCGTGCCCCATACGCCAACCCGAAAGGTGGGTGGAGGAGGTTACTATAATATCCCCGTTTTCAAGCGCGGCATAGGTTATATGCTCGTCGATAAAATCCGTGCACACAAACGGCGCGAAAAAGTCGTTTTTAACTTCGTGCTCGGTAAAAAAATCGTCCTGTATCCTAAGAACGCGGTCTTTACCGTACGTTTTAAGCGTTCTGTCCACGCCCAACTTCGTAAGCCCCGTCTGTCTGTACAGCTCGGCGTAGTCGAACGCGGTCAGTTCGGGTTTGTCTAAAATAGCGCCGATGTCCGTTCTTTCGTACTCGGGCCGCCAGCATTTAATCTTGTCCGCCTTAACAAACGCAATCTGCATTCCTATGCATATGAACGCAAGCAGGAGAACTATCGCGCCCGCCGTAATCAAGGCGATAATTTTCTTCGGGAGTCTTCTCATAACCCGTCCGTGAGCCGCCTTAAAGCGAGTTTATAAATTTTCAGGCATTTTTCAATCTTTTCGAAGGTGATGTACTCGTCGGGCTTGTGAATAGTGCTTTCCTCGCCCTCTTCCTCGGGCCCGAACGCCGCGCCGCATTTGAGTGCGCGCGCATACGTTCCGCCGCCGATTGCAACGGGGCGCATATGTTTCCCAGTAACTTCGTTATACACCCCGCAAAGCGTCTGTATAAGCCTGCACTGCCTGTCGTTATACAGCGGCGCCTGCTCGTGCAGAATTTCGTAATCAACGTTAAAGCCGTCCAGCTCGCGCAAAACACGCTCCCTGTCGAACGTTGCGGGATAGCGAATGTCGCAGACCACTTCGATAACGCCGTCCTTCTCTTCGATTACGTCGGGCGAAAAGGTGAGCTTGCCCGTTTCGTCCTCGAACGCGCGAAGGGCGTTGTCGCCGAAAAGCACGGCGTGCATATCGTCCAGTCCGATATATTTCAGTACGGGCGCAATGGCGTTTACGCCAAGCTCGGGCGTGGAGCCGTGCGCGGACTTGCCGCGGGCGCAGAGCAGGCCGCGCTCGAACGAAAGGCCGTATTTCTCCGCTTTATCCGCGTCGTACGGGCAGGCCACTTCGCAGTAGTCGCAGACCATATTCGCGCGCTCGCCGCCGCGAAGGCCCGTAAACGTTGCACCGTCGGGAACGGGGAAGGACAGTCTGACCTGCAAAATACCCTTTTCCGCATATATTACGGGGAAATCCGCGTCGGGCGAAAAGCCCGTTTCGGGCATACGCGCGCGGGTGTTGTAGTATTTGATACATTCCCAGCCGTTCTCTTCGTTACAGCCGACTATCAGCTTGATTTTCTTTTTGGGCATAAAGCCCTCGTCTTTGAGCGCCTTCATACAGTACAGCGCGATAACGGCGGGGCCCTTGTCGTCCATAGTGCCCCTGCCCCAGATTCTGCGCGCCGCGTAGTCTATTTCCCCGCCGAACGGCGCGTGCGTCCAGCCGCTGCCCGCGGGCACTACGTCAAGGTGGGCGAGCACGGCGAAATCCTCGCCTTCGCCGAAAATCACTTCGCCGACGTAGTTGTCGTAGTTCACGGTTTCGAACCCGAACGATTTAGCTAGATTGAGGAAGTATTCAAGACATTCGGCGGTCGCCCTGCCGAACGGCATACCCTCTTCGGGCGGGGTCTGGGAGGAGTCGTATCTGACTATTTCGGAAATACTTTTCAAAGTTTGCTCAAACAAAGAATTCATTGCGCTACCTTTTTTAAAAACTTATTGAAATCATTATACACTTTTATTTTTTTATGGTAAAATAAAATTGACATAAAAATCGAAACGGAGAAAAATTTTGCACGAAGGACACAGAAAACGTATGCTTGCGAAGATTGAAAGCGGCGCTCTTTTGTACGACCACGAGGTTTTGGAAATACTTCTTTTCAACGCCTGCCCGCGCATAAACACAAATCCGCTTGCGCACGCGCTTTTGGAACGGTTCTGCTCGCTGTCGGGCGTGCTCGGCGCGTCCGTGGCCGAACTCAAAGAGGTCAAGGGCGTGGGCGAGAACGTTGCTATGTATCTCAAAACCGTCGGTCTGTGTCTGGGCCGCGCGGGAAAGACGCAGGGGCTTGCAACCCTGAAAAACCTCGGCGACTGCATAAAGTTCGTTTCGATGCGGTTAAAGGGCAGAAAGGAAGAGTTTCTCGAACTGTATATGCTCGATAAAAGCGGGTGCGTGACAAGAGTGTTTACTTACACCTCGGCCGACAGAAACAGGGTCACGGCGGACTCGGGCGAAATTTTGAAGAGCATAGTCAACTCCGCGCCGTTCGGAATACTGATTGCGCACAACCACGTTAACGGGAACGCAAGTCCTTCCGAGAACGACGACGAGTTCACGAAGATTATGCAGCTTATCTGCAATATGAACAACGTGGTTTTGTGGGACCACATAATCTATGCGGGGGAAGTTTTCAGCTATAAGGATTCAGGCAGGCTGGAACGCATCAGCGCAAACTATACATTGAAAAGCGTATTGAAATGGACAAAGACTTCAAACTCAACTTAAACCATAAACAGGCGATACGGCTTATCAAAGTCGTTATCGTGTCGCTGCTTATAATAACGGAAATCATAATCTGCGTGCAGTACGTATCGGTTTACGTTACAAACGGGAGCCTTTTGCGGCTTATCGCGGTGCTGGGCAGCTGTCTTGCGCTCGGCGTGCTCGAAACTATCGACTCGCTCGTTATAAAGCGGTTTGCGGTAAAGATGGTGTTTTACGGCGTGGATTCCGTACTTCTATTGATACTTTGCATACTTACGGGCAACACCTATCTTTCCACGCTGTACTGTATAGTTTTGACGCAGTTCTATGTGTCCGTGGAAGATTTCAAGTCTAATATAATCCTTTTCGGCGTGAGCTGCGGGCTTTTCGTAATCTCGTTTATAACGGGCTGGGTAATCGTAAACGAATTTATTTCGCTGTATCACAGCATAGTCCAGATTTTCGGCGACTGCTTATTCGGTGTTTTTATACTAGCCCTGCATTTCGTCGTCACTAATTTCATACTCAAATTTTACAGCAAGAACGCCCAGCTCAGGCTTGCGCTCAAAGAGGCGGACGAGAGCAAGGCGCAGCTTAAAGAGGTTTACGAGCAGCTTTCCCAGACCGCCGTATTCGAAGAGCGGAACCGTATCGCGAAGGATATTCACGATAACGCGGGTCACTCGATAACGACCGTCATTATGCAGACGGAGGCGGCAAAGCTATTGGTGGACACCAACCCCGAAGAGGCGAAGAACCGCATTGTTTCCGCCAATATACAGGCGAAGAATGCGCTCGAACAGATGCGCGAGAGCGTGCATTTGCTTGCGGGCAGGGATAAGCCGCGCACGCTTAAAGAGGAGATAGAGGAGATTATTGCGCAGACGATGGACGGCACGGAGCTGAAAATGCGCTATGATTTGGAGGATATTGCCGTCGATAACGGGAAGTTCCGCTTTATATGCAACAGTATAAAGGAATGTATTGCGAACGGGATACGGCACGGCAAGGCGACGGCGTTCTACGTCGAAATGAAAAAGTCGCTTTCGGGTATGACAGTGCTCATTTCCGACAACGGTTGCGGTTTCGACGGGCCCGTGACCGAGGGGTTCGGACTCAGAGGCATACGCGAAAAAGCGGAAAGGCTGGGCGGTAAATGCAGTATTTCAAGCGAGGAGGGGGAAGGGTTCGAAGTGGAAATCACCCTGCCGCTGGACAAGGTTTAAAGAAAAGGAGGGGCATATGATTAAAATTTTGCTTGTTGACGACCAGATGATACTTGCGGAGGGAATAAAAAGCGTTCTTGAAACGTGCAACGATTTCCTCGTATGCGGCATTGCAACGGACGGGGCGGAGGCAGTTTCGCTTGTGGAAAAGGTTAAGCCGGACGTGGTGCTTATGGACATACGTATGCCCAATATGAACGGCGTGGTCGCGACAAAGCGTATTAAGGACATAGACAAAAACATCAAGATTATCGTCCTTACCACGTTTGACGACAGCGACTATATTTTGAGCGCGATAAACAACGGCGCAAGCGGATATCTTTTAAAGGACATAGGCTCCACCGCGCTTATAGACGCGATTAAGAACGCGTACGCGGGCGACACCATACTTCCGTCCAAGATAGCCAAAAAGATAACGGACGCGGCGATGATGGTTTCGTCTGACAAGGAGATTAAGCTGAAAAGAATTTATAACCTTTCCGACAGGGAGGTGGAAATCGCGCTTATGCTCAACGACGGGTTCACAAACAGGCAGATTGCCTCCGCAATGAAACTTTCGGACGGAACGGCGCGCAATTATATAAGCTCCATTTACTCCAAGCTCGGCGTGGAAAGCCGCGCCGCAGCAATGGTTAAGATTAAGGATACCGTGTAATATAAAAGCCGCCGCGCCCACAGGGCGCGGCGGCACTTCGTTTTGAGTTATAAATCGAACGCTATGGCGGTTATATCGTCGTCGAGATTTTTATTGAATTTTTTCAGCGTGTATTCGAGGTTTTTTATGAACTCGTCCGCGGTGCGGGAAACGGAAAGCGTTTTAATCGCGCCGTCCGCGCCGAACATTTCGCCGCGCGCATTCTTGCACTCGGTTACGCCGTCGGTTAAGAGCACTAAGATGTCGCCCTTGCGGTAGTGGATTACGTCCTCGTAGTAGGACGGGTTTTCGAACCAGTTGGAAACGGGGGGAGAGTTGAGCATAATTCTCGTAATGCCGCTGCCCGTTTTGAGAAGTATGGGCACGTTGTGTCCCGCCATAGAATAGGTTATGGAATCGCCGTCAATGCGCACCGCGGCCACCGTTACGTAATTTCTTTCGTCGAGATTAAGCTCCGAAAACTTTGCGTTGAGGTTGCTTATTGCTTTCGCGGGCGAATACTCGTTTTTGTCGTAAGCCGCTTTTACGAACGCCGAAAGCATACCCGCGGAAATGCCTTTACCCGAAACGTCCGCAATCACGCCGCAGGCGGAGCCGTCCACGGTATACACGTCGGGCAGGTCGCCGCCGATGTCGCGGCAGGGTATATACATATAGGAATACCGCTTTCCGCCCGCCCAGTTGCCCGCGGGTAAAAGCCGTTGCTGAATGCTCTTCGCGGTTTGCAACTCCTGCGCGATTTCAAGCTCGTACGCGTCGTCAATCGTTCCCATACACAGCCCGCCGCCAAGCGGCTTTACGGTCAGAGAATAGGACACGTCGTGCGTAACGCCCTCGCTGTTTACTTTCTGGTAAATCCTGCGGTCGATTGCCTGATTCGAGCAGAACGCGTCCTCGAACGCGTCAAACAGCGGACAGCCGCGGCACTCCTCGCCGCCGCACTTTTTCTGCGCGTAAATACAGCCCGTAACCGTGCCAAGAGTTCCGTCCGCCTGCCCCATAGGGAAAAGCGTGCGGAACGCGGTGTTGGTGAAAACCGCTTTTAAGTTTTTGTCGGCCACTACGACGGCGGTCGGAACGCCGTCTATAATGCGCCTGTAATATTTGTCTATCTTCATAAAAAATTAAATTGCCGTGTGAAAACTGAGCTTGTCCTTTACAATCCCCGCCTTGAACGGGTGGTTTTCGTACAGCTCGCCGTCGGCCTGAATGGTGTAATTTTCGCAGTGCGGCACAAACTCCACCTGCTCGGCCGCGACCGCGGTGACTTGCTTTACCTTGTTTACTTTACCAAGCATAAGTTTTATAAACGCGCCGATCGTCGCGAACTTGGATATGTAGTCTACGATAACGAGATTTAATACCCCGTCGGCAATCGACGCCTCGGGAAACATATTTATGCCTCCGCCGAAGTAGGAGCCGTTGCCGAACGCCGCGATAAGACCGTAATGCTCCTCTTCGCGGCCCGCGTACTTAACGGTGAAATTATAACTCTCGAACCTGGCAAGACTTATGATAAGACTGTGTAAATATTTTGATTTTTTGTTGTTTTTCCCCGAATAGGCGCGTTTTAAAACGTCCACGTCGATACCCATACCGACCGAGTTGATACTTCTCAGTCCGGACTCGAACTCGATAAAGTCAATGCGCTTGGGCGGCGCCCCGATAATGAGCCTCGCCGCTTTTTCAACGTTCTTCGGGATTTTCGCGGATTTGGCGAAATCGTTTCCCGTGCCGAACGGTATAAGCCCCAGCGCGTTCTCCTCGAAATTTTCAAAAGCGTTCAAAACGTCGTGCAACGACCCGTCGCCCCCCCCATAACGACCACCGTGTTTCCGCTACCCGAAGTAATTTCTTTCGTAACCTCGCGCAAATGCCGTTTTCCTTCGGTCTTTATAACCGAATACTCCGTTTCCGCTCTTTTGAATTCTCTCTCCACCTTATCCAGTTTTTTAAGGTTCTTTCTCTTTTTCAAATTGTCTCTATGGACTAAAATATAGTACATTACAAACATTATAAACCAAATCTCAAATTATTGCAATTGTTTTAAAAAGTCGGTATAATATTATTGTATTGAAAATGAATATTCCCGTATCCGAAAATCTTAATAAACTGGCCGAGGCCTGTCCTTTCCCGCTGTATCTGGTGGGGGGAACAGTGCGCGACTGCCTCGCGGGCCTTAGCTCTGCCGACGGCGACTACGATATCTGCGCTCCCGCAAGCGCGGAAAGCTTTGTCGCGGCCGCGGAAAAGTGCGGCGCGCGCATCTGCTCGGTCTATAAAAATACGGGCACTGTCAAACTCTCCGTAGGGGGAGAGGAGTACGAGTACGCCTGTTTCCGTTCGGACGAATACGTGCGCGGCGTGCACTCGCCCGTGAAAACCTTCTTCACCGACGATATTATGCTTGACGCGCGCCGCCGCGACTTCAAGTGCAACGCGGTGTATTTCAACCTTAAAACGGGCGAAACGGAGGACCCGCTCGGCGGCGCGGAGGATATTAAACATAAAAGAATAACCACGGTTGCGGACGCGGACAAGGTTTTCGGTGAGGACGGGCTGAGGCTTATGCGGCTTGCGCGACAGGCGGCGCAGACGGGGTTTACGCCCGACGGACAGACGCTGGACGGCGCGCTTAAAAACGCGCGGCTTATATGCGACGTTTCCGCGGAAAGAATCTACACCGAGTTTAATTATATTTTAATGGCCGATTTGCGTTACGGTATCGAGCACGCGCAGTACGCGGGGCTTAAAATTCTGGACGAAACGGGCGTTGTGGATTTGCTGTTTCCCGAGATTACGGCGGGCAGGGGAATGGCGCAGAACGCCGCGTTCCATAACCACGACGTGTACGAGCACACTCTGCGCGCGGTGAAGTACGCCGACCCGACGGTAAGGCTTGCGGCCTTTCTGCACGACGCAGGCAAGCCGCAGTGTATGCGGGAAAACGGCAATTATATCAATCACGAAGAGTACAGCGCGCGGATAGCGCGGGATATCTGCACGCGTTTAAAAGTGCCCAAGAAAACAAGTGCGGAAACGGTCACGTTGTGCGCGTTGCATATGTACGATATGCGTTGCGACGCACGCGAAAGCAAAATTCGCCGTTTTATAGTGCGCAATCTCTCTGTTTTCGACAAACTTCTTCTTTTAAAGCAGGCAGATTATTCCGCCTGTCGCGACGATTCGGGTGCAGCGCCCTGCGTTGAAAAATGGCGCGGAATTTACAATGCAATGTCGGACGAAGGCGCGCCTTTGAACTTAAAGCAGTTAAAAGTCAGGGGCGACGAGCTTATCGCGGCGGGCGTGCCCGCGCCGCAGGCGGGCGCAATTCTAAACGCGCTCCTCGAAGAGTGCGCGCTTAACCCCGAGCTTAACGTAAAGGAAAAGCTTGTCCGCTGCGCGTTGTCGCTTTGCGCGCAAGGAAAATATTAACTTGTCAAAAAGTTGCTTTTTAAACGTATTTGTAATATAATACCGTTACAATAGTATAGACTTAAATAGTAAATTGCGCCCGTTCGGCGCGGAGATAATATGTCAGATACATCAAGACGCAGGGGTTTCAACCCTATTCTAGCATTCATACTCGGGTTTTTGTTTGGCCTGATAGCGCTTGTCGGCGCGGTAGTCGGCGGCGTGTTTTTCGCGCTGAACTATAAGATTGACAACATAGGCGCAAACAAGGACGAGGACGGCAAGTACATATATGTAAACGGCGACCCCGACAGCGGCGGCGCGAAGAACGTTTTGGAGCTTGTAACTCTGTTGGCGGGGCTTGCGGGCGACGAGTCTTTGTGTCTTGAAAAAATATCGGAAATTTTCCCCATTGCCGAAAAGCTGTCGACCGAGGTATTCGACTCGCTCGGCGAATACATAGACGTAGGCTATGAAGACGTAAAGAAAGTCGCGTTCGGGGAGATGGGCACGTTCCTGCAGGAAAAGATTATGGACGTGCAACCCGCAAAACTTTTAGACCTTGTCGGCGGCGGCAGTCTGCTCGAAGGCCAGTTCGGCGAGCTTATAGACATTATTTTAAACGGTAAAGAGGCAGAGTACGCGTATTCGGGCGAAGAGCGGTATCCCGTGTTTTATGATATTTACACGCTTACGGACTCGGGTTATACGCGAGAGGACGGAACGCCGCTCAATCCCAGACACGAGGGTTATCTTGTGGAAAAGGGCGAGGAATACAGGCTTTACTTTTACAGGGTAAGCGGCGTCAACTACGTTACCTGCCGCGGCGACGACAACGAGTATATAATCACTTCCGACAGATACGACAATTTCGACGGTTCCGCGTCCACGCTTACGGGCACTTACTATATCGACAACAACGGCGAGAGGGTGGGCGATTACGTCACGTTGCGCTCGTTCGCGGAGGGCACGGCCTTCACCGCGCTCAACGAGGTGTACGTCACCGAACTTCTCGGCGATAATTGCGACGAGATAACGGAGGCCATTCTCGGCGAACTCACGCTCGGCGAACTTCTCGACGGCGCCGATTTCGAGGCGATTATAAATAAAATAGAAATATCGAAAATTGTCGATATTGACCCCGACAACCACATTATGGTATATCTCGCGTACGGCGTAAAGGACGTGTTTAAGGACGCGGACGGCAGTTATTCGGGTAAATATACTTTTAAAGACGGAACTACCGTGGACTGCGTTCTCGAAACGCAGAACGAGGACGGCGTGAATAAGGTTACGGGCGCTTACTATACCGCCGCGGACGGCGCGCGCGAGGAACTTCCCGCAACCGTGGTCAGCGATATGAGCGACAGACTGGAAAGCATTACGGAAGAAATCGCCCTTTCCGACCTTATGACGGTGAGCGAGCCGACGGAATATAACCGCAACGCGATTATGATTTTCCTTGCGTTCAGCATAACGGACGCGGAAAAGGCGGACGGCGAAGAGTATTCCTATACGGGCAGGTATTATTTCGGCGAGGGCGAAGAGTACGCGGACTGTTATCTTATCTGCACGAACGGCGAAATTACCGACGCGTATTATTACGAAAACGGCGTAAAACAGTCCGTCAGGAAGACGGCAATTGCGGACGTGTCCACTCAGGTCAACAGGCTTACGCACAGGCTTAAATTAAAGGATATAATAGAAATCGACCCCGACAACAAGGTTATGGCCAAGATAGGCGAGTACACCGTGGCGACCGTCGGCAACGCGGTATACGAGCTGACGCTGGACGACTTTATTGACGTTACGGTCAGCGGCGATACCCCCGTAACTTCCGAGGTGGTGCTTGCGTACGTGGTGTACGGCGTCAGCGGAATACGCGCGGAGGCGGGCGTTGTCGCGGACAGGGCGTACACGCACAGGGCAGTTTACAACCATATCGGCGGCGGAAAATCCGACTGTTATCTTACCGTCGAACACTCGGTAGTAACAGGCGCGTTCTATGTCGACGGCGGGGCCGCGGTCGATATATGCGGAACCACGGTTACGAACGTGAACGAGCGCATTTCGGGCGTTACGGAGGACATAACAATCGGCCAGCTTATGGACGTTTCTGGCAATAAACTTCTGGAAGCGATAAGCGACTCCACGGTGTCCAGCCTGCCGAACGATATAAACAATCTTGCAATCAACGAGCTGTACGCCGACAACATTTACGGCAACGCCGCGGCGGGGGAAGAGCCCGCTCGGCCCGCAATCAGGTATCTCGCGGTCGGCGAAAGCGCGATGTACAGGGCGGACGAGTACGCCGCAGACTGCGTTTACTATTTCTATGAACACGGCGAGTATTCGCTTGCAAGCACTACGGGCAAGATAAGCGGGTTCGAGGCGGATAAAACCTACTATACCTGCGGCGAGGGTAAGATACTTTTCAATACGGCATATATCTATTACACGCAGACGGACGGAAAGTTCAAACAGGCGGAAAACGGCGGAAAGGTCAGCCTTTTCGAGGAAAACGTTTACTATACGTACGGCGCGGCGAACGCTATGTGGAAGATTTTGCTGTACGCCGAGAAGGACGGTGTCAAGACCGAGGTCGCGTATTCGGTAAACAACCTCACTTCTATGATTTCAAACGTCAAGGACAACACGCAGAAAACCACAATGCGGGAGCTGCACGAGGCGGGGATTATGACTTTTTCGGACGAGAACGACCTCGATACCAAAATCGTTTATAACGGCAAACTTACCACGATCGGCGAATTAACGCTTGAAGATTTCGTAAGTTTCTTCATAGCGGTTGCGAAGGATCCGTCAATATTGCTAAGACCAACGCCGTAAAAAGCGCGGACGGCGGTTGTAAAACGTTTGACAATTGCAATTATTTATAGTAAAATCAAATAACCTTGCATACCGCGGGTGGTATGCCGATTAAGTCCGGGAGGTGAAATTATGAAAACTTACGAAATGCTTTACGTTTTGGACAGCGCGCTTGCAGACGATGCAAAAGAGGCGTTTGTCAAAAAGTTTGAAGACGTTGTAACGGCTGCAAACGGTAAGGTCGTTTCCACTGACAAGTGGGGCGTAAAAAGGCTGGCGTATCCTATCAACTACAAGAACGACGGCTATTACGTTTTAATGACTTTCGAAGCGGAAGGTTCGGTAGTTAAAGAGCTTGACAGAGTCGCAGGCCTTTCCACCGAAGTTTTGAGAAGAGTTGTAACCGCAAAAGATTAAGGAAAAAAGAATGAACAAAGTATTTTTAATAGGTAATTTAACGCGCGACCCCGAGTTATCGGAAACGACGTCGGGAGTGGCGCTGTGCCGTTTCTCGATAGCGGTAAACAGGAACTACGGCGGCGCGGACGGCGAGAGAAAGACAGACTTTTTCAACGTAGTGGCGTGGCGCGGACTGGGCGAAACGGTGTCTAGATACGCAAAAAAGGGCAACAAGGTTGCCGTAAGCGGTTCGATTGAGCTTCGCAATTACGAAGACAGCCAGGGCGTAAAACGCACGGGCGTAGATATTGTCGCGCAGGACGTCGAGTTCTTGACGCCGAGAAATTCGCATGACAGCGGATACGTAAGCGACGCGCCCGCCCCCGCGGAGCGGAAGAGGGCGAGCTTACAGGCGTTTGACGACGACGGCGACATTCCCTTCTAAAATAACAGGAGAATAATTATGGAAGAAAATAAAACAGCAGTTGCTCCCAAAAAGAGTTATAAAAGAATGCCGCGCAGGAAGGTTTGCGTTTTCTGTCAGGAAAAGGTGACGGAAATCGATTATAAGGACGTAAACCGTTTAAAGAAGTTCGTTGCGGAAAGCGGTAAAATTCTGCCCCGCAGAATGAGCGGCACCTGTGCAAAGCACCAGCGCGAGCTTTCGACGGCTATCAAACGCGCGAGAGTCGCGGCTCTGCTTCCTTTCAAAGCAGAATAATTTAAAAATTAAAATCCCTGCCGAGTGCAGGGATTTTTTTTATTTATTATAGTTTCTTGTCCCGAATATTGCCGTTCCAAGTCGTATCGTATTGCTGCCCGCGTCGACGCACAGCCGCCAGTCGCCGCTCATACCCATTGAAAGGCGTTCAAAACTTCCGTCGTTCAGCCCGTCGTACAACGCGCGCATTTTTTTCGCCAGCCGATTAAGAAGTGCAACGTCGTCCGTAAGCGGCAGCATCGCCATAAGCCCTTTTACTTTAAGCGCGGGAAGATTTCTTATGGCTCGGAAAGCTTTTTCCGCCTCGCCGTAAGAAAATCCGCCTTTGGTAAGCTCGTCGCCGATGTTTATCTGAATTAAAATTTCGGACGCGGTCTGCGCTCTTTCGCTCTGTCTTGAAAGCTCTTCGGCAAGCCCCAATCTGTCCACGGAGTGGTAAAGGTTGGTTTTACCCAAAAGATACTTTATTTTATTGGTCTGCAACCGCCCGATAAAGTGGCGGCGGGGATTGCCCTCTATATAGGCGTACTTGTCCTTAAATTCCTGAACGTGGTTGTCGCCTATATCGGTTATTCCAGCGGCGACGGCAAGGTTTATTTCTTCCGCAGTGCGCGTTTTCACCGCGGCGACTAAAACTACCTTTTCGCCGAACGCGTTTGTTTCGGGGATTGCGTTCAAAAGATTTTTAACGTTTGTCTCTATCATACGGATAAGTTTAATTCAAACGGCGGCGGTTGTCAATTATATTAATCGGCCGCGTGTTTTATTTGGCCGTTTTTACGCATAATATATTTCAGGTATAGGAATTTTTTAAAATGTTTTCGATACAATTGACAATATTTGGCTGTAATGTTAAAATTAATGTTATAAATAAACTCGTTTGTTTGCGGGGGCGCGAAATATGACCGTTACAAGTCTTTTCGATTTGTCGCGCACACTCGCGGGCGAATATTTAAGTAAGTTTACATACCCGTGGCAGGCCGTGAAAGGCATAAAAGACTTCGTTTGGGGGCTTTGCGTCCGACTTGACAGGCAGGAGTTTGTCGAAACGGCGCCTATGGTGTTAGTACATAAAAGCGCGAAAATTTCGCCCTCGGCATATCTTTGCGCGCCCTCAATAATCGGCTCGGGAACGGAGGTGCGGCACTGCGCTTTTATCCGCGGCGGCGTGCTGGTCGGCGAAAACTGCGTTGTCGGCAACTCGACGGAGCTGAAAAACGCGATACTTTTCGACGGCGTTCAGGTTCCGCATTTCAACTACGTGGGGGATTCGGTGCTGGGTTATAAGGCGCATCTCGGCGCGGGGGCGATAACCTCGAACGTAAAATCCGACAAAACTTCCGTAAAGACGGTGTGCGGCGGGGAAGTTTTAGATACGGGGCTTAGAAAGCTTGGCGCAATGCTGGGCGACGGGGCGGAGGTCGGCTGTAACGCCGTGCTCAATCCCGGTGCGGTTATAGGAAGAAACACGATTATTTATCCGCTGTCCTGCGTGCGCGGAGAGGTTGCGGCGGACAGTGTTTTCAAGGGGCGCGGTTGCGTTTGCAGGCGGCGCGGCGATTAAATGAAGAGGATTACTTATGGAAGAAAACGGCGCTGAAATACAGGAAAGCGTTGACACGGAACAGCCGTTCGTATATAAAAAACGCAAGGGGTTCCGTTACGGGTGTTACCTGTTTGTAAAACGCTTATTCGATATACTTTCTTCGGGGCTTGCTATTATATTGCTGTCCTGGTTTATACTTTTATGCCTTCTTATCAAGTGGCTGGAAGATTTCAAAAGCCCCGTGTACGTTTCCACGCGCGTGGGCAAGAACGGCAAGCATTTCAAAATACTCAAAATCCGCACTATGGTTCCCAACGCCGAGGAGATGAAACAACAGCTTATCGACGCGGGACTGAACGAGGCGGACCCGCCCGCGTTCAAAATGAAGAACGACCCGAGAATAACCGCGGTGGGAAAGTTTTACAGAAAGTTCTCTATTGACGAGCTGTTGCAGCTTTTCAACATCTTATTCGGAAGTATGAGCGTGGTGGGCCCGCGCCCGCCCCTCCCCGACGAGGTCAAGCAGTACACCGAAGAGCAGATGCACCGTCTGGATATAAAAGGCGGGCTTTTGTGCCTGTGGCAGGTACAGAAAAACCGAAACGCGCTTTCGTTTGACGAGTGGATAAGGCTGGATCTGACCTATATAATGAAACAGAGCCTGTGGCTCGACACCAAAATCATATTCAAGGGCGCTTATATGGTAATTTTCGACCATAGCGGCGAGTAAACAAAAACCGCGGGGCGGACTTAATTTAAGTCCGCCCCGCGGTATTGTTTATCAGTTTTTGTTTTCGGATTTGGTAAATACCGCGAAGAGCGCGCTGTAAATCATTGTCGGGAATATATAGAAGATATGGTTGTCAAACAGCGAGGTTATCAGAAGTCCCGCGACGGTGAGTACCAGGAAGGTGCGCTCCATAGTCACGTTTTTGAGAAAGCTTACAACGGTCTGGCAACGGTGCACGGCGTAAGTTATAAGGCCCAGCACGCCGCAGGCGGCCATAATTTCCAGTACGGTGTTGTGGCACATAAGCGGTATGAACGAAAGCCCGTTGAAGTCCGGCGAAGAATATTTGACGTGGAAACCCGCGCCGAGGTAGGGATAGGATATGAAATAGTTTAGCGCCTCGCGCCACAGCCTGCCCCTGCCGTTGCCGCTGTTGTCGCCGCCCGCAAACAGTTTCTTGATAAATTCAACGAAATATTTCACGACGGTGTCGCGGAAGATTATGCACAGTATTATAATCGCCAGCAGAGCGGCCGCGACTATACAGCCGTTCGCAATCTTGTTTTTTCCTTTAATGAGAAGAATTAAAATACAGGCGGGATAGATTACAGCAACGGTGAGCATAGCCTGTCTGCTGCAAGACATAAACGTTGCAACCAGCAACAAAACCGAATACAGCGTATAAATAAAACCGTATTTACTCTTTGCGGCAAGGTATACCGAAGATGGAATACACAAAAGCAGCGACATACCCATCGAGTTCCACATACCCCAGCCGAAGGTCAGTTTCGTCCTTACAATCTCGCCGTTTACGATTATTCCGTCCACGGTGAAGTACTTCACCGTCAGTTCGATTACGAGCAGAACGCTCAGCGCGATAAAGCTGAGGTTAAGCTTTTCGAAACAGGTCTTGTCCGTAGTAATGTTGTCTTTAAGCCCTACGAAAATGAACATAAAGCACAGCGCGAGAATTAGTCCGTAGACAAAGTTCTGCGCGGTGTAGTCCTTTGCGCCCGCGCCGTTTAACAGAAGTACGAACGAAAAGGCGGCGATACCGAAAAACGCGGGGGTGAATTTGAACTTTTTCCTTACGAACGTGTGGGTTATTCTGTACGCCGCCGCCAGCGCGAACAGCGAAAGCATAATTACCGTCTGGACAAGAATTTCCGTGCGTGTGAAGTAGTCCGAACTTTCCATTATCGGCGACGGCGAATTTTTGTAGGAAACCGCCACGCTCATAAACAGCAAATGCGAAATTACGGGCGTCAGGTCGTCCAGAAACAACACCATAAGCGCGCCGGTAATCGAGATATAATAGATTAAAACTATGTCCCAACCCAGATAGTAGCACAAAAGCGTGACCGCCGCGGTTATGAACGGAAAGTATTTCGAAGAGAGAAAATATCTCAAATCGTTTACAATCCCGTTGTTTTTTAATTTCGCAAGGAAGTCTTTCATATTAATTACGTCAATTATAGACTATATTTCACTTATTGTCAATGTAGGAGCCGTTTAAAAAACTCTTTTTATATTTGTGCGGCGCAACGCCCGTTTTCTTTTTAAACACTTTGCAGAAATAGCTGTAATCGTCAAACCCGTTCGCGGCGGCGGCGGCCGTGACCTCTTCGCCGCGTTCAAGCATTTTTTTCGCGTTCGCTATCCGCCTGTCTGCAACGTATTGCATAATGCCTATCCCGAAACATTCCGAAACCGCGCGGTAGAGAGAGGAGCGCGAGCAATTGAACTGTTTGCAGATAAGGTCGGACGAAAGCGGCTTGTCGAGATTTTTGTCTATATAATCCGTAAGGCTGTCCGCAAAAGAGTTGTTTTTCCATTTCGCGAAGTTGCGCAGGCTGACGTAGCCCGCAATTGCGTCGAGAATGCTCACCGCGGCGTTAATGCGTTCGGGCGTGTAAACGCCCAGCTTGTCCAGCGCGGCGCGCGCGGTGTCTTTCTCGATTCCGAAGTTTTCGGCAAGCCCGCAGGCGTTTTCCGCGGCCGCAACGTAACCGTTCGCGGGCATCATATGCGCGAGAATGGCGTAGCCGATAACCCAGCCGCTGATTATTATGGGCGTAATCGCCTCGGTCAGGCCCGCGTGGCAGGTATAAACGTGCGGCTTCTGTAAATTTTTCGCCCTCGAAAAGGCGGCGCGGTCGCAGTCCCGACACGCGTTCAGGCCTTTTTGCGTCGCGCGTATGCCCGCGCAGAACTCGGGCGGGGTTTCGGGGTATTCCGCAACAAGATTAAACTTGTCGTCGAAAACCGAAATTCTTATTCCCACGACGGTATGGAAATCTTTAAGCAATCTGTCCAGATTTGGTTTATCGAAGTAACTTAACATATCTTTATCATATCACAAAAAAACGGAAATGTAAAGAATAATCCGCACTGACACAAAAATGCAAAATTCGGAAACAAATCCCCCTTTAAACTCTGTGCGCGCCGTGATACAATTAACATATAAAAGGAGGAGCTATGAAAGAAATATTCGTACGAATTCCCGAAATCAAATTCGAGGGGTCGGAAAGTAAAAATCCGTTCGCGTTCAGGTTTTACGACGCGGACAAGGTCGTTCTCGGCAAGAAAATGAGCGAGCATCTTCCGTTCGCTATGGCCTGGTGGCACACGCTGTGCGCGGAGGGCGCGGATATGTTTGGTTCGGCTACGGCGGACAAATCTTTCGGGGCGAGGAAAGGCACAATGGAGCACGCGAAAGCCAAGGTAGACGCGGGGTTCGAGTTTATGCACAAACTCGGCATACGCTACTATTGCTGGCACGACGTAGACCTCGTGCAGGAGGCGGACGATATAAGCGAAACCAACGCTCGGCTGGACGAAATTACCGATTATATACTTGAAAAGTCGAAAGAAACGGGCATAAAATGCCTGTGGGGCACTGCGAACCTGTTTTCAAATCCGCGTTATATGAACGGCGCGGGCTCTTCTAACAGCCCCGAAGTTTACTGTTTCGCCGCGGCGCAGATTAAGAAGGCTCTGGAATTGACGGTCAAGCTCGGCGGCCGCGGCTACGTGTTCTGGGGCGGGCGCGAGGGCTACGAAACACTGCTTAACACCGATATGGCGCTCGAACAGGAGAATATCGCGCGGCTTATGCGTATGGCCGTGGAGTACGGCAGAAAGATTGGGTTCGGGGGCGATTTTTACGTGGAGCCCAAACCCAAGGAGCCTATGAAACACCAGTACGATTACGACGCGGCTACGGCGATAGGGTTTTTGAAGGCGCACGGGCTGGACAAACATTTCAAACTCAATATAGAGGCGAACCACGCCACGCTTGCGGGCCACACTTTCGAGCACGAGCTGCGCGTCAGCGCAATGAACGGAATGCTCGGCTCGGTTGACGCAAATCAGGGCGATATGTTTCTGGGCTGGGATACGGACGAGTTTCCGTTCGACGTTTATTCGGCAACCTTCGCAATGCTTGAAATCCTCCGCGGCGGCGGGCTTGGCGGCGGCATTAACTTCGACGCGAAAACGCGCCGCCCTTCGTATACCTACGAAGATATGTTTCACGCGTTCATACTAGGTATGGACACCTGGGCGCTGGGACTTATCAACGCGGCGAAAATAATCGAGGACGGCAGGCTTGACGCGTTCGTTAAAGAAAGATATTCGGCATACCGCGATACCGATACGGGCAGAAAAATACTTTCGGGGGATTGCACTCTCGAAGAACTTGCTGAGCGCGCCCGCGGCCTCGGCAAGCCGCGCCTTCCGTCAGGCGGCGGGCAGGAAAAGTTGCAGGCGCTTATAAACTCGATAATTTTCGGATAAAACAAAAGGGGTATATATGAATTATATAGGAATAGATCTGGGAACGAGCGGGGTTAAGATTTTGCTCGTTTCCGCGGACGGAAAAATTTTAAGGGAAGTCACGCAGGGCTATCCCGTGTCCTATCCCAAAAGCGGTTGGAGCGAGCAGAACCCCGAGGACTGGTATGCGGCGGTATTGCGCGGACTCAAACAACTGAACGCGAGGGACGTTGCGGGGATAGCGTGCGGCGGGCAGATGCACGGGCTTGTCGTTCTGGACAAGGACGACAACGTAATACGGCCGTGCATTCTCTGGAACGACGGCAGGACGGCGAAGGAGACGGAGTATCTAAATACCCTGCCGCTCGCGCGGTATACGGGCAATATCGCGTTCGCGGGCTTTACCGCGCCAAAAATACTGTGGCTTAAAGAGAACGAGCCCGAAAATTTCAGGCGCATAGACAAGATTATGTTGCCCAAGGATTATATCGTATACAGGCTGACGGGCGAGTTCGTAACCGACTATTCGGACGCGAGCGGAACGCTTTTGCTTGACGTTGAGCACAAGTGTTGGAGCGCGCATATGCTCGGCGTTTGCGGAGTGACCGAAAAACAGCTGCCTACGCTTTCGGAAAGCTATCAGAAAGCGGGGATTTTGAAAGAAGAAGTCGCGCGCGGTCTCGGCTGGGGCAAGGTAACCGTTGCGGCGGGCGCGGGCGACAACGCCGCGGCCGCGGTAGGAACGGGCACGGTTTCGGACGGAGAGTGCAATATCTCGCTCGGGACGAGCGGAACGCTGTTTGTCTGCTGCGACGGTTTTTCTCTGCCGCGCAACAACGCTTTGCACAGCTTTGCGCACGCGAACGGCAAGTATCATTTTATGGGCTGTATCCTCTCCGCGGCAAGCGCAAACAAATGGTTTATAGAGGATATTCTCGGCGACGGATACGCGCTTGCGGAAAAGGCGCGCGGGCGTATGGGCGACAACGGCGTTATTTTTCTGCCATATCTTTCGGGCGAGCGCTGTCCGCACAACGACGTAGCGGTGCGCGGCGCGTTTGCGGGGCTTTCCGCTAATACGGCGAAAGAGGATATGGCGCTTGCGGTAATGGAGGGCGTTGCGTTCGCGTTCCGCGACTGTCTGGAACTCGTTAAAGAGAACGGCATAAAAATAACAAAATCCACGGTCTGCGGCGGCGGAGCAAAGTCCGCGTTGTGGCGTGAAATATTGTCGAACGTTTTGGGCCTCGAATTGCAGACGGTGGAAACCGAGCAGGGTCCGTCGTTCGGGGCGGCGCTGTTGGCAATGGTCGCGTGCGGCGAATACGAAAGCGCGGAGGTCGCGGCGCGGGCCGTGGTGAAAAAGAAGACGGCGGCCCGACCCGACGCAAAGCTTGCGGCGAAATACGACGCGAAATACGGGAAGTACAGACTTCTGTATCCCGCGTTGAAACAATTGTAAAGCGGATAAAAAGCGGCGGGATAAAAATATCCCGCCGCTTTTTATTGCTTGATATGGCATACATAACTCCGACAGCGCTATGGTCGAACCGAATTTTCGACTTAAAGGAACATTTCTTGCGGTGTATATTAAGGCGGAAAATAAGGGCAAAAACGTAACCTATATAAATCTAGTAGTTTTGGTTTGACGTTGGCATAATAGCCTAACGCACCCCGTAATCATATCAAGCGGCTTCTGAGGCATAAAGTTGCCGTAACGTAAAAATAAGCATAAAAAAATCAGTCTAACCGAATACTTTTGTGAAATATTCGAATTAGACTGAGATTGGTGACCCCTACGGGAATCGAACTGCCGACCGGCTGAAAATTCTCGACAAAGGGGGGTAAAATCAAGGCAAATGCACTTAAAAACGGCAATTTTTGACTGCCAAGTGCGCTCTGTTACGCCGCATTGGGGCAAGATTGGGGCAAAATGGGCGAAAGATTATATTAATAGTTAAGTTTTTCACCTTCACGCAGTAAAAATTCGTCGGAAAGGTCTGTGTAAGTATCGCCGAGTTTTCCGAGAGAGTGGCCGACAAACTCCATACGTGCAACATCTGCAACGCCGCATTCCTGACAGCGGGTGTAAAATGTCGTTCTCAGGTCGTAAAGCTTGTGACCGGGTAATACCGATGCAAATTTACGGCGCAAATAGTCAGGACTGCTGAATTTTAATTCCGTTACGTTCGCCAGGAAGGGGCGGAGCATAGGCGTAACGGGAATTTTTTTATATTCGATTCTCTTTGTTTTGCGTTTACTATTAACGGCGATAATGAACGCGCCTTCGATACGGGCAGTACAGTATTCGTTCGGACGTAGCCCGGTGTATAGAGCAACGGCGTACATTAACTGATACGGCGTGCCGGCAGTTTTGTCAAGCAGCTTGCGTTCTTCGTCTTTGGAAAGAGCCTTGCCGTGTTCCCGTTCGTGCGTTACCGGAATAACGATTGCGAGCGGATTCCGTTCAATGATGCCGTGCGCAATAGCCATTTTAAATATCAAGTTCATAAGCGAAAAAATATCCTGTGCGGTTTTTTCGTGTCCGGCGTTCAGAATATCGTCAATCAGAGCTTGACATTGCCCCGGCGTGATTTGTCGCAAGAGAGTAGATCCAAAGCGCGGCAAGATATTAAGTTTATATCGGTTTAAATCGGCTTGAAAAGTCTTCGCGGCGACTTTCCTTTTTCGGAACGTTTCAAAATAGTACATAGAAAATTCGTGGAATGTGTCGGGCACCTTCTGGGTGCTCGCTGCCGATAAAGCGCGTTTCAGCTTTTCCGTGAATTTTGCTATGGCTGCATTTCTGTTTTGATTGGAGGCATTGATATTCAGGCCTCCGCGCCGATAGCGCAGTTCATACGTGAGTTTGTTGCCGCACTTACGCGTGCGCAGGTGTACGTCACAGCCTTCAATATGTATTGTGCGTTTAAAAGTTTTTGGTTTCAATTCTGAAATATCCTCCTGAGAAATACTTTTCAGAATTACGTTTTTTTTAAAATTTTTATATCTTGATAATAATTCCTCCTCTTGTTTCGACTGGTCTATCGAATAAATCAGCTTTCCCAAAAGAACGAGAAAGCTTTTTAAATTCTGATAGTCCTCGTCTTCGATAAACAGTGTGTGTTGCATAAATTTTCCCCCTAAGTTAAGTAGGGGTATTTTACTATTAAAAAATCAAAAAGCAATAGTATGGTTATACTTTATTTTTGCGTGTAGAGGAAGGGCACCACGTTTCAAGTAAGCTCCAAAGAGTTGAACGCATATCAGGAGAAAGAGTACGGTAAATTTCAAGTAACCGTGTTTCATCGGAAGAGCTCATTGCACTATTGATGTTTTCGTCGGGTGTGATTTTTTCTTCGCGGCCAAGCAGGTAGTCTACGGAAACTCCAAAGAAATCTGCTATTTGATTTAACCTTTTTGCTGGTGGGGTTCTTTGTGTACTTTCCCACATTCCTACACTGCCAATTCCAACATTCAATTTGCTTGCAAGTTGGGCCTGTGAAAATCCCTTTTTTTCTCGCAATTCTTTTAATCTTAGAGCAAAACTCATATAACACCTCCCTATGCATAATATAACAAAATGTTATTTTGTGGAATAGTTTAAATTTTTTACTCCTTTTTTGTGTGAAGATATTGACAAAATGTTATATCGTATGATAAACTACTCACAAAACAGGAGTGGAATTTTATGCAAAAATCCCAAAAGCAGTTAACAGCGGTAAAAAACGTTGCGAAGGCAATCGCAATGTTATTTATCGCTGTTTTTTTAATCTCCACGTTAAACGCAATCGGCGTGACAGCGAAAGCGGAGAACCTGGACCCGGTAGCAGTGTACGAGCAAAGCAACGTAACGGACGATTTGAAAGGCGCGACGGAGAACGGCCAAGAGTCGGATTATTCAGCGTACAAGTTCAGTGACAAGCGAAAAGTGGAGATTATTTCGTTTGTGGAGTTTTGCTATTCAGCAAATCCGGACAAGCAAGGCGATTACGGGTTGTACGTGTATGTATATAATCCGCGCGGACAGGATTGGACGGACAAGGAAAAGCTTAACAAAATTCAGCTCAGATGCGGCGGCAAGGCTAATGTAGAGTTCAATAAATACAATCTGAAATATCTGAATTGCAGTAAAGAAACGGGCGAAGAAGGCTTATTTTATAAGTTCAAGCTAATGCTATCGGAAACAGAGCGAGCCGCGATAATAACGAGTTTATCGAGCAAAGAAAGGATATATGAAGTCGGGGAAATAGAACTAAACGACGGAAAAGGAACAGCCGTAGCATACAGCGTAGCAAATACATACAAGTACACGGGTTATGCAAACGGATACGGCAGTTCCGCCGCGGCAGGAGCAACACTAAAATGCACGAGCACAGGCCTGACGGCGTTAACGCTGGACGTGCATCCGGTCCAGTATCGTCCAGACGGTTCAAACGGTAAAAACGAGTATACGCAGGATATGTTGCACAGCGTGTATTTTTCAATACCTAATGAGATTCTCACCGAGTACGGCGGTCTGTCGTCCGTGCACGCAACGTGGCTGAATGCGCGTACAGCGCCGATATTCGTTACCGGCAATAAAGAAGTTTACGATGCGATGTACGGCCCGGTGCACGGTTCGAACGGAATACCAATGAATCTGGAATATTGTTGGGCGGCGCGTGCCAGATACAGTCAGATAGCCGGCGGGCGATGGAGCGGCGATATGTATTACGGCGATACGCCTAATATCTGGAACGGCGGAATGGGAGATATAGATAAAAGCAAATATATATCTTTGCATTATCTGTTTTATGCGGAAGGCGGAAACGGCGATAAAAACAGCGCGGACCACTATCGGTTATCGGGCGCGGAATTACTCAAATATATGCAGGAATACACGGGCGGAATAATAAGCGGGCCGACCGAGATAAAAGTAGCGGGCAAGTATAAGAAATCGTTATTTGAAAGCTATGACAAAGATTACACCGACGTAACAATCAGCGCGGACGACAAATACAGTCTGACGAGCGAGAAAATAACCCAGCACTGGTGGGAAAAGTTGTTTAAAGTTCCGGGAACGCAGGTTGAGAGCAGTACTAAGTATCACGGCATCGAGGCGATATACCCAGTAGAAGACGACGACTTTAAAAGCGATGAAAAGAAAACGTGCGACGAGCTTTACATCGACACTAGCAACTACAAAGAATTCAGGGCGTTTTACAAGCAAGCCAAACTCCACGAAGAAACAGTATTTTTAGCTCCCAAAAAAAAGTATACGGGTTCCAGAACGGGTGAAATGACGAGTAAGGATTACACGCAGGCAAAGGCTTACGGTGAAAAGGCAAAAGAAAAGTACATAGAAAAAAAGCATAAAAAAAAGTAACGACGTGCCAAACCTGCAATGCCATCAGCCCGATTTCGTAAAGAAATCGTCGTTACTGAAATAACAATAGCACAGAAAAGTTTAAAAGTCAAGCAAAAAAGTAAAGTTAAAACGATGCGGAAAATATATACGGAAAAGTGGTATGGGAAACGCGAAAGGGAGTTACAGGAGCCTATACGCAATACGAAACGATATTATGGCCGCAGGGCGTTTATAAAGATATGCAGTTGTATTCCGCCGCTGATAATATGGGGAATAGTTCAATGGGTTCGGGTTCAGAAATATTTATCCAGATATATAGAGTTTTATAATGAATGTCTGGAAAATGGTAGAGCAATAACCAACGACGGCGCGCCCGGAGCAGGTAAGACTTTTACAGGCGCGCAAATGGCATATTTTCTCGCCCGGCGACAGTGGGACAAGCTCAAAAGCGATTATTTCACACAGCGGACAATGATAGCGGAATGGATAAAACACGGCGATACGGATAAGCTTTCGGCGTTTAGAGCCTTGGAAGAAAGTTACAGGTATTACAGCGACAGAGAGCAAACGCATATACCGTGTCTGGTGTCTTCGATACCGTTAAAAGAATACGGAACACAAAGAATGAGTTATAAGCTTACGGCTGAAATATTTTTACAGATAGACAGATGTCCGGAATATTCGGTAATTTTCAACGACGAAAGCGGACTCGGCCAAGGCGCGGATAAATCGAAGACGGACGACCAGGACGTACTGTCATTCTGGCGGTTTCCGAGGCATTTTTTCGACGGATTCTTTGTGAATACGAACCAGGACGGGGCTCAGAACGCAATTTTTATGCGGCGGAGTACAGATTACCTGAACCATATAAAAGGTCAGGAGTGGCTGTTGAGGCCCGTAAGATTGGAGAAACGCATAGCAAGGCGTGAACGAAGATATTACAAATATATTGATCGACATAATTTAACGGGAAAAGCGTATAAGAAGGGTCAGAAATTGTATTACTTAAAGCGATATGCGGCAACGATAGGGTTCCGTCGGGTAAGACACAGGTTGACGACTACGAGCGGAGAACCGGTAGGCGAAGAACGGGAATATATATTCCCTGCTATCGGCGGATTAGATTATGACGACAGGGCATATAGAAACTTATATAAATGTAAGGATAAAGCAATAGACCTTGCGGGTTGGGAAAAGCTTGTAGTGGACGAGAGCACACACGGAGCATTTGACCGGCTCGTTGCGGATAAAGCAACGGCATAGCGCGACGGTCTATAATCTGATTACCCCTTTAATAGCAAAAGAAGAATTGCCCCCCTTGTCGGCGTTCCCGACTTTGAAAAAACCTGTGGCAACACCCCGCACGGGTGCGGGGTGGCAGGTCGGGAACGCGGGGGCAATTCCGGAACGGCACGGAAGGGGTAATCAGATATGCAATGTCCGGGATATTTCCGCATATGCCGAGCATATGCGAAAATATTTCGACCGCATAAGATTTCGGCGAAATTGCGTGAATGCGCAATTTCGCCGCGCGCCGAAAAAATACGGCCGGCGTGAGGAAAAGTCTGGTAGAGCAGGGGGCGGACGGAATGGAAATAGATTATAAGGCGTTAAACGAGCGATTATGCGTAATGGATGCACGGGCGGCGCTGGTGGAGTATATATTCAAGGTCCAGGGCGCGGAATTAAGACGGTTGGATTATAACGCGGCGGCGGCCGCTTTGCTGGTGTCGCGTAAAACCGTGACCAGGTTCGTCGGCCAGCTTGCTGATTCTAAGGTAATTGTAATTATTGATGCTAAAATCAAAATTAACGGTAATCTAATATCAGAATAGAATAAGAACGGGTGTAACGCCGCTTGGATGCGCGTCAGACGGCTTTATAACGAGGTAAATATATGAGGGTTGAAGCTGCGGCAACGGTAAAACTTAATATCACCGAAACGACGTACACGCTGTTGCCTGAAACGTTTTTAAGTACTTTTAAAGGACGGCGTTTATCTTCCGTTATGCTGTTTGTGGTAAGCCTTATTTATACGAAAATCAAAGCGTTCGGCGTGCCTGTCGTTAAAGTAACGTACGAAGAGTTTATGACCCGCTTTAACATCTCACGCCCCGCGGTCTGGAACGCGCTTTCAGAACTCCGCCGACTCGGCGTTCTCAAAAAAGAGGGTAAGTCGCGGCACTCAATTGCTTGCGAGTACGAACGCGAACCGTATCTCTACATTGACGATTATCTGCACTCCGAACATTTCACCGTAGGCGGTAAGCTCGTTAAAATGCCGCATAGCGCGAAATTGTCCTATGCACTTATAAACCGCCACGGCCACAATAAAAAGGCAAAGGACAAGTTCGGTAGTTCTCCGAAGAGAATAGGCAAGGCTCTAAATCGCCCGACGTCTACTATGTGCGAGGCGTTGCTTTGGTTGGATAAGGCGGGGCTTATTTCCTGCGACAAGGCAAGGAACGGGCACGAACTGACTAAATACGAAGTAACGAAAGAATACTTACGCATACGGCGCAAGACTTCCAAACGTGCGCTCGAAGACCTCGCCGCGTTAACTCCCCAACAGGAGCAGGAACGCCGTCAGGAACGTAACTTCAATCTTCTGATGTGCGAGGCAGAGTTCAAACGGCTTTATGCCGAGCGTAACGACGTGCGAAACAAGTTCGTCAAAGCTTTATTCGACAGGACCGATACAGAGCCGTTGACGCGCGAGCTGGAACGGCTTGAAACGTTAATGTATGAATACATACGTAAACGGCATTTAAAACCCGTCAACTTGCCGCCTGGAACCTTTGATTCCGATAAGTACAAAGACGTAGCATAAAAATTAAAAGCGTAGAGCAATCTACGCTTTAAGTCGTTGCGCGGTAATGGAAAATCGCGCCTAAACGCCCGCCCCGGCAGCGTTCGGAACGTTTTAAACCGCTTGAAAACCTCTGAATTTAAGAGGTTTTTTATTTTGTCCTTTTCTATCATACTTTTACTTAACTTTAACACTGCAAGACAGTTCAAGTTACCGGATGTAAAAGTCAGATAACCGAATGTGAAAAGTAAACAACCGTGGGGCTATAATATAAGACTAAAACAGTCCTTATATAAGATAAACAGAAAACCCCGCCGTGCGAGTAATACGGCAGGGTATGCGGCGGGAGCGTTTGGAAGTTGTGCGGTGTGCGCCCGCGCGGATGCAGGGCAGGCAATACGGTTTTTTCAGCAGCGCGGGCTTTTTATCTGAACGCGGCACAAGTCTGCGCCGCGGGAGCTGATAAAGGTAAAGGTATAGTATAGCCCGACCTCGGCCGTTGATAATTGACTTCGAAGTTTAACCGCGCTTGATTGCGCAGCTTGACGGCTCAGAACGTTGACGAAGGATTTTGACCTCGAAATTTGACGACGTCGTTTAGCTCCGGTTCTTGGCCCGGGAACGCGGCGTAGCTTTAAATTTTCGTTTGACAGCCCGCGGCGATTATGATATTATATTCACGGTGGCGAAAGCCACCCGCAACAAGGAACGACCTTTTAGGCGGTTAGCCCCTGGGGGAATGGTGAGAACCTATTCCACGAAAGGGGGTACTTATTTATGAGTATCGAATATTTACTTTTACTTCTGAACCTCGTTCAGAGCGACAAAGTCACTTCGATTACCGTAACAAAATCTACGGTAACTGTACGCATAAAAAAATAGCCGCCCCGTTTAGCTGACAGTTGGCGGCTATTTCGCTATAAACTGGGCTAACCGTTTAGGGGCCCGCCCTTGTTGTGTTTTTATTTTATCACCAATTTTTTAGGTTGTCAACTTTTTAAACAAAAAAACCGTCCGGCAACGGAGCCGGACGGAAATGACGTAATTCTGAAATAAAATTAATTGGGGCAAGATTGGGGCAAAATTCTTAAAATTGAGCAAATTTAAGCAAAAAACGAGGTAAAACCACTCGTTTTACCTCGTTTTACTGGTGACCCCTACGGGAATCGAACCCATGATACCACCGTGAAAGGGTGATGTCTTAACCGCTTGACCAAGGGGCCTTGTCTCGCAAAATAAGCGGCGGTGCGCTTAAATGCTTTATAAAATCGCCCTAGGGCGTTATTATTTATGGTAGCGACGGGTGGATTCGAACCGCCGACCTGCCGGGTATGAACCGGCCGCTATAGACCAACTAAGCTACGTCGCCATATGTTTGAAATGGTTCATACGGCTGAGGTTGTCTCGTTTGTAGAAATCATTTCAAATTAAATTTTTGGTTGCGGGGGCGGGATTCGAACCTCGCGACCTCCGGGTTATGAGCCCGACGAGCTACCTGGCTGCTCTACCCCGCGATATGTGCCGTGTTTCAAGCCTTATTATTCTATTAAATAAAATGCCGTTTGTCAACTGTTTTTAGGGATATTATAAATAATTTTATTTTAATTTGAGTGTTGCAAGGCGGCAAACAATATGTTATAATTCTAGTATGAACGAGCTTGCCGCTTATGCCGATTTAAAAATATGCGTCGCCGTATCGGGCGGGAAAGATTCCGTAGCGCTTTTGCACTATCTGTCCCGGAACGCGCGGGAGTACGGTATCACCGTAACCGCGTTGAACTGCGACCACAAAATACGCGGTCTTTCGTCAGCGCGCGACAGCGCGTTCGTAAAAGATTTATGCGCGCAATATGAAATTCCGCTTATTAGCTTTATCCGCGAAGGCGACGCGCCGAAAACGGAAAACGAGGCGAGGCAGTGGCGGCTGGACTGCTATGCGGCCGCGGCCGCGCAGGGGCCGTTGTGGGCGGGTGCGGACGCCGTGGCGACGGCGCACCACTTAAACGACAATGCTGAAACCGTTCTTTTCAATCTGGCGCGCGGCACGGCGCTTTCCGGTATGGAGGGGATTACCGACTCCGTGCAAACCTCGTCCGACGGCAAGACGGTGAGAATAATTCATCCCATTATAAGCTGGACGCGCGCGCAGATAGACGAATATATATCTGTAAACCAAATCCCGTACGTTGAGGACGAAACGAATTTTACGGACCGTTACACCCGCAACAAAATACGGCTGAACGTACTCCCCGAACTCGAAAGGGCTGTTCCGGGCGCGGCGAAAGCCATTTACAGGTTTTCGCGGCTTGCCGCGGACGACGAGGAGTATTTCGACGGCGTTATCGCAAAGCGCAAGCTTATTAAAATCACCCGTCACGGTTGCGAGCTGGCACGGTGCGAGGAAAAGGTTATATTCAAGCGCGCGGCGGTTAAGGCGCTGGTGACCCTGAACTTAAAGGATTACACTTCCGAGCAGGTGCGCAGGCTTTACGAGTTGCAGTTTGCGGAGAAAGGCAAGCGTTTTGAATTTCTCGGTTACACGGCTTATAAAGAGGACGGCAGGCTTGTTTTGTGCGAAGAAGGCAGGGCCGATGCCGACAGTGACACGGTGTTGTTTACCGAGCATTTTAATACCGAAAGCGCGTTCTTCGGCGACGCGTTTATCCATATAGCTTGCGACGAAGAGGCGGAGGGTAAACTGCCCGCTTATGCCGCGGCGGCCGAGAGCGACGGGAGAATACCGACTAAATTCAAAATTCTTAAATTCGATCGTAACGCGGTTCCCGACACGGCCGTTATACGTTTTATGAAAGAGGGCGATAAAATAACCAAATTCGGCGGCGGCACAAAGAATCTGGGCGATTTTTTCACCGACAGGAAAATACCTCTGCGTCTGCGCAGACGCATACCGCTTATCGCCGACGGCGGCGAAGTGCTTGCGGCTGGCGGCGTGGAAATATCGGATAAAATAAAAATTACCCCGAAGACGGAAGATATACTTTATTTAATATGCGCCGACTACGGCGCCCAAACCGAGGAGTAAACAATGAAAGATATAAGCGAAATACTCGAAACCGAGGAAAAATACAAAAAAATAATTATGAACAAGCTAAGCGCGGACGAGAGGCTTTCTCTGTCCTGCCCCGATTTCAAGTATCCCGAACCGCTTTTCGTTTACGTTAAATCGGTAAAGACGGACAAGACGATTGCGCTTAGAATAGACGGCGGCGACAAAACGGTCAGGTTCTGGGACTATGTTGACGACGACTATTCCGACGAGGACGGCGTATGGGGCAACCTTACCGAAAAGGGGCTTGAAACGTTTATTAAAAAGCTTTATGCCGTGATGGACAAGGCCGTTGACATAGAATATTTCAATATCGACGGCGAGTGCGAGGACTACTATTCGGGCGTGGCCAATTTCGAACTTACTGCGGAAAACGCGCGCAAGGCGGTAAAGAAATGCGCGGACGGCATAGAGTTCGTATTCGCGAAACTCGGCGACTTTTTCGGCGAAAACGAGTTTGTGTTCGACAAGGCGTTCAGACAGATTAAAGGCAGGTAAATCGGTCGTATGTGTAAATTCTTATTTGCCGACGGTGAGGACGTCTGTCTGTACGACGGCGGTAAAATAATAAGACAGCATAGCAAATATATAGAAAAATTCAAGGCTGCCGCGGATAATGTGGAGCGTTCCAAAAGCTGGAAGCATAGCGGCGAGGGCGCTGCGTTCCGCGGCGACGTGAATCCTCACGGCGCGCGGGAAGACATCGCCGCGGTAATAAACGGAGTGTATTTCACTTCGGAAGAGGGCGAGGCGGTCTATTCCTTTAAAGCCGGTAGTGTTTCCGGCATATACAAAATGAAGCTCGGTGACGTCAAAAGCGAAGAAACGCACGTTATCAATTCGGTCGACTACGAGTTCTGCGGCGGCTGTCTTGACGCGGGGGCTGGAACACTTGCGACTAAGATAACGAAAAATTATTTAAATTCCGATATTGCCGTGCTGGATTTGAAAAACGGCGACTACAAAACGGTCACCGACGGCGACACTCTCGACAGCGACCCCTTTGTATGCCCACAGGACAGTAATATAATATACTTTTCTTCCCGCGGGGTGGGGCGCACGCTAAACGGCGACTTTGCGGGTTATTCCAATTCCGCGATATACAGGCTGAATATTTCGGCGCTGGAAGTTGAGGAGATTGCGGCATCGGATAAATACAATTACATAAAGCCTATGCTTTTCGACAATACGTTATTTGCCGTACGGACGCCGTGCAAAGAGAAAAAAACAAACCCGATCGTGGAAATTCTGCTCATACCTTTCCGTATAATTCAGGCGCTTGCGAATTTCATAAATGTTTTCGTCACGGCGTTTACGGGTAAAAGTCTTGCTTCCGGCGGGGAAAACCCCGCAAAGGGCAGAGAATACGACAGCAGAAAGGAATATATTAAAGGCAACCTTATCAACGTTGAAAAGGAGACTAAGAAAAACGCGAAAAAAGATAAAGAGGACTACGGTTTCGTGCCTCTCGGGTGGCAACTTGTGGACGTGCGTAGCGGAAAGGTTGTGAAAAGCGGAGTAGCCGACTACGACATTACCGAGGACGGAACATTTATAGTGACGAACGGGCGGCGCATTTTTGCGGTTAAGGACGGAAAATCACGGAAACTTTGCAATGCCGAAAGATGTTTTTACGTGGCGTGTCCGCACCGCAGTGAAAAGGGCGACGGTTTGTTTGGGTTTTAAATAAATTAAAGGAGAGGGAATATGCCTTTTATCGACTGTAAATTAAGCCGCAAACTGGACGGCGAGCAAAAGGACAAAATAAAACGAAGGCTCGGGGAGGCGGTGCGCGTTCTCGGCAAGCCCGAAAGCTATCTTATGGTGGGAATAGCCGACGGATACGATTTGTATTTCGGCAGTAAAAAACTTGAAAACGGCGCGTACGTTTCGGTAAGCCTTTTCGGCTCCGCAACGAGCGCGGCGTACGAGAAAATGACGGGAATTATTTGCGATATTCTCGGCGAAGAGCTGGGAGCGGCAGGCTCCGAAGTTTACGTCACTTATCACGGCGTGAACGACTGGGGCTGGAACGGCGCAAATTTTTAATAACGAATATTAATTTTTACCAAGGAGAGATTTATGCACAAAGATTGTGAACGCATTATGCTCACGGAAGAACAGTTGCGCGCACGCGTAAAGGAAGTCGCGCTGGAAATCGACAAACTGTACGAAGGGAAACGCCCGCTTGTGGTCGGAATTTTAAAGGGCAGTATAATTTTCTATTCCGACTTTATCCGCCACCTTACCGTGCCGGTGGAACTGGACTTTATGGCCGTTTCGTCTTACGGCTCTGGCGCGGTTTCGTCGGGCAAGCTCAACATCAAGAAAGACCTTGACAGGGACGTTAAGGGCAGGGACGTAATTATCGTAGAGGACATTATCGACAGCGGTTTCACTCTTGCCAACCTCAAAGTCCTGCTTTCGGAGCGCGGCGCGGCGTCGGTGAGAATAGTCACGCTGTTAAACAAGCTCGAACGCCGCGAGTACGACATCGAGCCCGATTTCAACTGTTTCGATATAGAGAACGAGTTCGTTATCGGTTACGGCCTCGACTATAACGAGCACTACCGTTCGCTTCCGTACATAGGAATATTGAAGAGAAGCGTTTACGAAAAATAACCCAGTCGCAATTCTGACTGCGGCAAGGCCCGCCGTATAATTTCCGCGTATATGCCTAAACTGTATGCAAGGAGATTTTTATGGTAGTTGCAAATATCATTTCTTACGTGCTTGTATTGCTCGGCGCGGTAAACTGGGGACTTTTCGGCATTTTCGATTTCAACCTCGTAGGCTGGATTTTTCAGGGCCCCCGCACCGCGGGCGCAATCGTCGTTTACGTGATCATCACGCTTGCGGCGTTGTGGCTTATCATTTCGCCGATAATATCGGGACACGGTTTAAGATTAAAGCACAGAGAGAAGAAAGCGGAGTAATTTCCGCGGCGCGTTTTTTAAAAACGCGCCGTTTTTTTTGTTTTAATTTTTTTCATATAATTGCAAATTGAAAATATATATGTTAAAATACTTAACGTGGAGTATAATACGCGGAAAATATACGCTTTTTCGCGGAATACGCGCAAAAACCAATGTTTACGCATATGCGTGACGCCTGATATGAACGGTAATTAAGTTTATGTCTTGCGCATATGCGCGGTGAAGGAATATAAATGTCTAAATGGATAACGGTTTGCGGCAACGCCACGTCGATTGCCGACCGCAGACCCGAAACTTACGCTAAAAATATCACGCTTCGTTATCCCGTAAAGAGCGCGTTCGGCGGAAACGCCGTGCGCCTGCACTTTTCCAACTTCTGCGGAACGGAGCCCGTTACGTTGAGCAGAGTCACGGTCGCCACAGCGCTGTCGGACAGGGAAATCAACTTAAAAGACGCGGCAATCGTGACATTCGGCGGAAAGGATGGCGTTACAATCCCCGCGGGCGGCGAAATCTGTTCCGACGAGATAAATTTCCGCGTCAAGCCGCAGGGCACGGTTACCGTCAGTTTTTATTTGAAAGAATTTACGCTTATGCGTTCCGCAGTGGTGATAACGGGCCCGCTTTCCAAAGGCTTTTTCTCGCTCGGCGACGCGACTTTCAGCGGCGTTCTGCCGTTGGAGGCGACGCGCACTACAAGCACGTTCTACTTTTTCACGGGACTGGACGTTCTTACCGACGATAAAAACCGCGCCGTAATCTGCTACGGCGACTCCATTACCTCGCAGAGCTGGCCGGACTATCTTGCCATAAAGTGTATGTCAGACCCGTATAATAATACCGCGGTGGTAAGGCGCGCGGCTAGCGGGACGAGAATTTTAAGGGAATACAGCTGTATAACCTACGAAAGCTACGGCCTTTCGGGCGAGCACCGTTTCGAGCGCGAGATAGCCACAGTAAACGGCGCGGACGCCGTTATTATCCAGCAGGGCATAAACGACATAATCCACCCCGTGGGCACGGACGTAAACCCGTTCAGGCCGATGTCCGACCTGCCCGAAGTCGGGCAGCTGGAAGACGGCATAGCCTATTATGTTTCGATAGCGAGGAAGTACGGGCTTAAAGTCTACCTCGGCACGCTTCTGCCCATTTACGGCTGGCGCACGTACGCGCCGTTCCGCGAGGAGCTTAAAAACAAATTCAACGGTTGGATACGTACGCAGACCATTGCGGACGGAGTTATCGATTTCGACAAAATATTACGTTCCGACGACAACGCGGCAGCGTTCGCCGAAGGATACGACAGCGGCGACCATCTGCACCCCTCGGAAAGCGCATACAGGGCGATGGCGGAGGCCGCGTTCGGAGGGCTTAAAAATTGAGAGTGGCTATTTACGGCGCGGGCGCTATGGGAACTATTCTCGGCGCATATATCGCGGCAAGCGGAAAACAGATAGATTTGATTACGCGCAACGTCCGCCACGTCGAGGCGATTAAAACGCACGGCGCGCAGGTTTTGGGCAACGCTAATTTTACGGTCAAGGTCAACGCGCTTACGCCGGACGAGATGTCGGGCGTTTACGACATTATATTTTTAATGACGAAACAGCGCGAAAATCCCAAAATTCTGCCCACGCTTAAAGACTTTCTCGCGGACGACGGGGTTATCTGCACGTTGCAGAACGGCCTGCCCGAACCGTCGGTTATCGAGGCTGTCGGATCAAGGCGCTGTCTCGGCTGCGTTGCGACCTGGGGCGCGAGCACGGTTGCGGAGGGCATTTCCGAACTCACTTCCAAAAAGAGCAAGATGAACTTTATGCTCGGGTCTATGCACGGCTACAACTCGCGTGCGGAAATCGTAAAGGAATATCTGGACTGCGCGGGCCGCGTAAGTGTGGAGGAAAATCTTTTCAGCGTGCGCTGGGCCAAACTTTGCATAAACTCGGCGTTTTCACCGCTGTCCGCGGTGACGGGCTATACGTTCGGGGAGCTTACGAAAAAACGCGCGACGCGCGGCATCGCGCTCAGGCTTTTAAACGAGGCGTTCGACGTTGCGGAGAAGTGCGGCGTGGAGATAGGCAGGTTGCAGGGCCATAACATCGTAGGGCTGTACAGGTATAAAAACGGCGCAAAGAAATTTTTCGCGGCGATGTTTCTGCCGCTTGCCACGCTCGGGCACAAGAAACTCGTTTCGGGTATGTACGCGGATTTGAACGCGGGCAAGAAGTGCGACGTGGATTTCGTTAACGGCGTTATCCAGAGACTTGGAAAAAAGTTCGACGCGCACACGCCGATGACGGACGCGGTTATAAAAATGGCGCACGAGATAGAGCGCGGAGAGAGAAGTATTTCGCGCGATAACGTTAAAATTCTTTTAAAGGTATAAAATAGTAATATGGAGCATATTTATTTCCCCTCGCACGACGGGGTGACCACCATACACGCCTGTATCTGGAAACCGGAGGGCGAGATTAAAGGAGTTGTGCAGATTATTCACGGTATGTGCGAGTACGCCGAGCGCTATGCGCCGTTCGCGGAGTTTCTCAACGCTCAGGGCTTTCTCGTCTGCGCGGACGACCACCTCGGTCACGGACAGTCGGTAAGGTCGGAGGATTATCTGGGCTATTTTAATAAGGAAAGAAGTTTTCAGACAATAATCGCCGATATACGCGCCTTGCAGCTCGCCGTCAAAAAGCAGACGGAGGGTAAGCCTTATTTTATAATGGGTCACAGTATGGGCTCGTTTTTCTGCCGCAAGTATATCTCGCTGTACGGCGGGGATTTCAACGGCGCGATAATAATGGGCAGCGGGTTCAAAAGCAAGCTCACGCTTGACACCGCGCTTTTCGCGGTCAGGCTGAACGCGCTTTTCTGCGGCTGGCGGCACAGGAGCAAGCTTATCAAAAAGCTTGCGTTCGGCAGTTACAATAAAAAGTTCAAGCCCGCGCGCACGGAAAACGACTGGCTTTCGAAAAATCCCGAGAACGTGGACGCTTACGAGCGCGACAAGCTTTGCGGTTTCCCGTTCACAAACAACGGCTACTATATATTATTCGGTATAATAAAACAGGCCTGCGCGCACTCGACTATTCATTCCGTTCCCAAGGACTTGCCCGTCTATTTCGTCGCCGGCGCGGACGACCCCGTCGGCGACTACGGCAAGGGCGTGAAAAAGGCGAAGGATAAGTTCGTCAAGGCGGGCGTTAAGGACGTTGACATTACGCTGTACGACGGAGGCCGCCACGAAATTTTAAACGATTTCTGCAAGGACGAAGTTATGGGCGATATACTTAAATTTATCAACCTGCATATATAATATAGGCGGCGTATTAACCGATGATAAAGGAATGGCTTATACAAATCCCGACCCTTACGGGCGCGGCGGAGAGAAAGGCGTACGTGTACTTGCCCGCGGACTACGGGTTTGACGAAACGCGGCGCTATCCCGTAATGTATATGTTTGACGGGCACAACCTGTTTTCCGACGAAGAGGCGACTTACGGCAAGAGCTGGGGGCTTAAAGATTACCTCGACAACACGCGCACCCCGCTTATAATCGCGGCGGTGGAGTGCAATAGAGAGGGCGACGGAAGACTTTCCGAATACTCCCCCGCGGATTTCGTTTTCAGGGGCGAGGTCAAGATAAAGGGGCGCGGTAAAAAGTATATGGACTGGCTCGTGTCGGAGTTCAAACCGTATATAGACGCAAATTACAGAACGCTTGCGGACAGGGCGCACACAGCGATAGGCGGCAGTTCTATGGGCGGGCTTATGACCGTTTACGCGCTTTCTAAATACAACAGATACTTTTCGCGCGGCGCGGCGCTGTCGCCCAGTTTCTGGGTCTACGGCGGAGAGGTGCCCGATTTTGTTATAAAGGGCAGGTTCGGCAGAGATACGCACCTGTATACCGATTACGGAAGTAAAGAGTTTATCAATCACGCGCCGCAGAAAAAGGCGTTTTGCGATACCTGCGCCGCGCTGGTTGAGAAAAACGTGTATCTGACCTCGCGCATAATTGCGGGAGGAGGTCATTCCGAGGCGAGCTGGGAAAAACAAATCCCGTTTTTTATGCGCGCGTTGGGTTTTTGTCCAGAACAATAAAGGAGTTCTTTTATGAGAAATTTTGTTTTTATTTCACCTAACTTTCCGGAGAATTACTGGAAATTCTGCAAACAGTTGCAAGACGACGGGTTTAACGTGCTGGGTATAGGCGACTGCCCTTACGAACAGCTCAAAGACGAGGTTAAAAATTCCGTTGACGAGTATTACTGGGTCACGAACCTCGAACACTACGAAGAGGTTTACCGCGCCGTTGCTTTCTACATATTCAAGTACGGACAGATAGAGTTTCTCGAAAGCAATAACGAGTACTGGCTGGAACGCGACGCGGCGTTGCGCACGGCGTTCAACATAAAGTCGGGCTTTTTATCCAAAGACGTAAAGAAGATAAAGTACAAGTCGCAGATGAAGAAGTGCTTTGTAAAAGCCGATTTGAAGGTCGCAAGGCACTGCATAGTCAAATCGCTCAACGTTTGCAAAAAGTTTATAGCGGAAGTCGGCTATCCCGTGATAGTCAAGCCCGATAACGGCGTGGGCGCTAACGATACGCGCAAATTGGAAAACGACGAGCAGCTTGCGGAATTTTTGGAGCATAAATCGCCAGTACAGTACATTATGGAAGAGTACGTGGACGGCGAGGTGCTTACTTACGACGCGGTCATAGACGGCAACGGAGAGCCCGTTTTCGAAACGGGAAACGTCACGCCCTCTTCGCTTATGGACGTGGTGAACGAGAACGGCAACTGCGCGTTCTATATCCTCGACGAGCCCTATGCGGACGTGCGCGAGGCGGGCAGAAAGACTGTCAAAGCTTTCAACGTAAAGAACCGTTTCGTACATTTCGAGTATTTCCGTCTTTCCCGCGACCAGAGCGTGGGGAAGAAGGGAGAGCTTGTCGCGCTGGAAGTCAATATGCGGCCGAGCGGCGGCATTTCGCCCGATATGATGAACTACGCCAACAGCGTGGACGTATATAAAATCTGGGCGGACGTGCTGGCTTTCGGCAGTACGCAGATTAAGACGGGCGAGAGATATTACTGCGCGTTCGCAGGCAGGCGGGACGGAAAGAATTTCGTTATGCCCGAAAGCGAAATTTTGGAAAAGTACGCCGCGGAAATGAGAATGACGGGCAGGGTGCCGCGCGCGCTCAGCGGCGCTATGGCGGATACTATGTACGTGGCCGCGTTCAAGACGAAGAAACACCTTCAGGAATTTTATTCGGACGTTATGAAAACGCACTGACAATAAGGATAACCGCCCGCGGGCTTTGCGCCCGCGGGCGGGTCGTTTGTTGCGCCGCGCTTTAAAGATAATAAATATTTTCGTTTGCGCCGTTCTAAATTGAAAATCCGCGTAATAAGTTATTGTACACATAGTTTTTGCGGAGGCGGATATGGTTGATTACAACGTTTACGAGGATATTGCCAAAAGGAGCGGCGGAGATATCTATATAGGAGTGGTCGGGCCCGTGCGGACGGGTAAATCCACATTAATAAAAAAATTTATGACCGAGCTGGTTATTCCCAACGTCACGGACGAAAATTCCAAAAACGTTATGACGGACGAATTGCCCCAGTCGGCTTCCGGTAAAAGCGTAATGACTACCGAGCCGAAGTTCGTTCCCGCCCAAGCGGCGTGCGTAAAAATAGATAACGCTCAGGCAAACGTAAGACTCATAGATTGCGTGGGCTTTGTCACCGAGGGCGCGATCGGTTTCGAGGAGGACGGCAAGCCCCGCCTCGTAAACACGCCCTGGAGCGATAATCCTTTGCCCTTTGCACAGGCGGCGGCGCTCGGCACGGAAAGGGTTATAAAGGAGCATTCCACAATCGGCATACTCGTTACGACCGACGGCAGCATTGCGGAAATTCCCCGCGGCGGCTATGTGGAGGCGGAAGAGCGGACTGTGAAAAGCCTTAAAGAAATAGGCAAGCCGTTCGTAATCGTGCTCAACTGCTCGAACCCCGATTCCGCGGCGGCGCGGGCGTTGAAGGTGGAGCTCGAACAAAAATATAACAACACGGTAATCGCCGCCAACTGCGAAAAGCTCGGCGCGGACGGACTTATGGATATTCTGAAAGCGGTGCTTTTCGAGTTCCCCGTCGTCGCGTTCGACGTAAACATTCCCGAGTGGATGCGCTATCTCGCGCCCGATTCCACGGCGCTTTCGGAACTTTTGGAACGAGTCCGCGCGGCCGCGCCGAAGGTGTGCCGTATGAAGGACTGCAACGCGTTCGATACGGCGTTCGGCGACTGCGGTTACTGGAAAGCCGAAACTTCGGTAAGCCTCAACCTTTCGGAGGGCAGGGCCGAAATAACCGCGTACGCCAAGGACGGAATATTCTTCGATATGCTTTCCGAAATCGCGGGCGACAGTATCTCCGACGAGTGCACGCTTATGCGTTACGTGCGGGGCACGGCGGAGGCTAAGCACAGTTACGATAAAATCAAGGACGCTTTCGAGTGCGCAAGGGTTAACGGCTACGGCATAGTTCAGCCCGACGACGCCGATATGAGCCTCGAACAGCCCAAGGTGGTGCGTCAGGGCGGCAGCGTGGGCATTAAGCTTAAAGCCACCGCGCCCAGCTACCACATAGTCAAGATTGACGTCACGGGCGAGGTCAGCCCCATTATGGGCAACGCCCAGCAGAGCGAAGGCATAGTGCAGGGTATGATGAACGGTTTCGAAAACAATCCCGAGGGGATGTGGGAAACGAACGTGTTCGGGAAGTCGCTCCGCGGTATGGTCAAGGAAGGGCTTTCGGGCAAGGTTTCGGGTATGCGCGACGATACGAAGGCGAAGATGCGCCGCGCAATAACGAGAATAATAAACGAGGGCAAGGGCGGGGTTATCTGCATATTGCTCTGACAAAAAACAAACGCGGCGGGCGCAGTATTCTGCGCCCGCCGCATATCTTTTTCGTTATTTTCCTTTCTTTTTCTCTTCGGTTTTATCCACGCTGCGGGGAACGGTCAATTCCCCTTTCGCACTGTAAAGCGCGGGCTCGTCTTTAAGACTCATAATGTATTCGACGTACTGCGCGTCAGTCAATTTTACTATTTTTTTCTTTGCCATAACAGGTGCAACCTCCGTGCGTTTTTATTATTATGCGCCTGAGCCGCGCCGTTTATACTACCCGCCCGAACGCCGCAAAAAAAATTTACACCCCGTAATATTACGCGGTTAAAGGGAAAAATTTTAAAAATCGTCAAAAAAAATTGATAATTATATTTACTTTTTATTTTTATTGGTGTAAACTATATAATAGACTTTCAGTGTAATTTGGAAAATTACATTTTTATAGAGGTATATTATGGCATACGGCGATAATAAAATCGAATTCGAAGCTGGCGCGCCCAAAAAAGCGGACGTGCTTATACGCAGTACCCAGCATATTGCGTTGAAACAGGAAGAGCTGAGCGAGCAGACAAGGCTTGCTCTTGCCCGTATCGACGAGGCTATCGAGCTGTTTTCGAAAAACAATCAGGACGCTTCTTACGTCGTTAAGCAGAGCGGCGAAATATTCAGCCAGTTGCAGGGCGAAAACTCCGCGTTAAAGCAGGAGCTTTTGTATCTTGCCAAACAGAGCGAGAATATTTACGCGGGCCTCGCCGAGAAAATTACCGAGCTTTCCGAACAGGCGAAAACGCGCGAAGACGTTATCAACGGCCTTGCCGACAGGATTAACGACGTCGCGGAGCAGACCCGCCGCGGAGAGGACGTCTATTCCAATATAGTAGACAAGCTGACCCAGCTTGCCGAGCAGAATCAGCGCAGTGAAAAATTATACGCCGAGCTTAACGAAAAGCTTGACGCCATTACCGAGCATAACAAGAAGAACGAGAAGGCCTACGGCGAGCTGTCGGAGAAGATGACAAGCGTTTCCGAGAAACAGGAGCCCGTTGAGGTCGACAATACCGAAATTCTCAAAAAGATAAACTTCATTTCCGAACAGCTGAGAAGGAGCGACGGCGCGCACTCTATGCTTGCCGACAGGTTCGAAATTCTCTCTATGCGCGTTGAGCAGTTCGGTTTCGAAAGCGCGAAGGCGCCCGCATATCAGCACGCGCCCGTACAGCCCGTGGTTCAGCCCGTAGCTTATCCCGCGCCCGTGCAGACTGTGCCGGTGCAGACGGTCGTAAAGGAGCAGGTCGACATCGATTACGACAAGCTTGCCGAAAAGGTCGCCGCGCTCATATCCGCGCGTGAAGTCGTTTCGCCCGACTATATCGCCTCCAAGGTTGCGGAGCAGATTATAATTCCCGAGGCAGAGCCCGCTAACGTTAACGTTTCGGTCGATTCGGAAAAGATTGCAAGACAGGTCGCCGACTATATCGGCAACAGCGCGCCGCGCTATCAGGCTGCCGCGCCCGTCGTTGCAGGCGTGAATATTGACGAGGAAGGGCTTGCCGAAAGACTTGCCCAGAAACTCGGCGGACTTAGAGTCGAGGAAACGGCGGTTGCGTCGGCCGCGCCCGTTATCGACGAAGAGTCGCTTGCCGAAAGAATTGCAAGCAAAGTCGGCGCCGTTAAAACGGAAGTTTCCGCGCCCGTGTTTGCGGGTGCGAATATCGACGAGGAAGAACTCGCCGACGCTATATCGCTCAAAGTCGGCAGTCTGAAAGCCGAAGATTTCGAAATACTCGTAGACGACGACGGTTGCACTTCGATTTCGAGGGGAATAACCGATACGCTCGATTACGAAAAAATATCCAATATCATTGCGGACAAACTGCGCGAGGCGCTCGACCTTGCGGCGGTCAACGCACCCGACTATGAAGAAATGGCGGAGCGCATAAGCGAAAAAATTACCGTTGCGGGCATCAACGAGGACGCTATCGCGGACAAGGCCGCGGCAGTGCTTTCCAATTACCTGCCCGAATTCGATACGGACGAAATTACAGATAAAATCACGGGCGCGGTTATTGACGTGGTCAGCGCAATGCCCCAGCCCACCGTTGACGGAGAGGCTATCTGCAACACCATTTCCGAACGGCTTATCGAGTCGCAGGAAGACCACGATTACGACATTGTCATCGACGACGATGGCATAATGAGAATAACCGAGCTTGTCGGCGAGGAAATCGGCAAGGAAACGGGCGCGCGTTTCGATAAGGTCGAGGAAGACATAGCGAAACTCACGGAAATGCTCGCAAAGCGCGAAGAGAACGCGGATGCGGAAGCTGCCGAAACGGAGCAGACGGAAGAGGTCGCGGCGGCAGAGGAAGATTATTCTGCGCTTACCGCGGCGATTGCAAGCGAAATCGAGAAGGGAACTTCCCAGCGTTTCGATAAGGTGGAAGAAGACATTGCAAAACTTACGGAGCTTGTTTCGGGCGCGGTTTCGGACGTAGAGTACGAAGAGGATTACGAGGAAACCGAGGAAGACTACACCGCGCTTTCGGAAGTGGTTGCGGCGGAGATAGAAAAGGGCGTTTCTTCGCGGCTTGACAGCGTTGAGGAGAACATCGTAAAACTTACCGAACTCATTTCGGGCGGCGAAGAGATAGAAGAGTACGACGAAACGGAAGAAGTTTACGACGAGGCCGAAGAGGATTACGCGGCGTTGTCCGTCGACGCGGTCAAGGAAGTTACCGCAAGGCTTGACGGCATAGAAGAAAATATCGTAAAACTTACCGAGCTTATTTCAGCCGGCGAAGAGACCGAGGAATACGACGAAACGGAAGAGGAGTACGACGAGGTCGAGGAAGATTACACGGCGCTTTCGGAGGCGGTCGCGGCAGAGGTCGAAAAGGTTATTGCCGCGCGGCTTGACGCGGTCGACGAGAACATCGGCAGGCTGACCGAGCTTATGACCGTAGAAGATGTCGAGGAAGAGGAAGAAACCGAGACCGAGGACGTCGAGGCGGATTATACCGCTATATCCGAGGCTGTTGCGGCCGAGACTGCGAAAGAGGTCGGCGCAAGGCTCGACGGAATAGAGGAAAACATTGCGAAGATAACCGAGCTTATCACTGCGAATGCGCAGGAGAGCGAAAAGGCGGAAGAGGTCGAAGACTACACCGCGCTTTCGGAGACCGTGAAGAACAGCGTTTCTGAAGAGGTTAGCGCAAGGCTTGACGGAATAGAGGAAAACATTGCGAAGATAACCGAGCTTATCACCGCGAACGCGCAGGAGAGCGAAAAGGCGGAGGAAGTCGAGGAAGACTATACCGCGCTTTCGGCGGCGGTTGCGGCCGAGACGGCGAGAGAGGTCGGCGCAAGGCTTGACGGAGTAGAGGACAGTATCGCAAAGGTTACCGCGCTGATTGCGGGCGGCGTTGCGGTGCAGTCGCAGTCGGGCGAGGCTACGATTGATTACGAGCTCTTGTCAGAGGCGGTAACGGCGGGTATTGCGAAGGAAGTTTCCGCGCGGCTTGCCGAAGTCGAGCAGAGTATTTCGGGTATTGCGGACATAGTCGCGGGCGGCGTTGCCACCGAGATTGTTACGGAGAAGGTCGAGGAAGATTATTCGGCCATTTCCGAAGTGCTTGCCGCGGAGATAGAGAGAGGGGTTGCGCCCCGCTTTGACGGCGTGGAACGCAACATAGCCGAAATTACAGAGTTTGTAAAGAACTCCGAGGCGGCCCGCGTTGCGGACGACAGCGAGGACGAGGTTGCGCTTGCCGACAGGATAATCGGCGAAATCGCGGCAAGACTCGACGGAGTGGAGCAGAGCGTGGCCAAAATTTCCGAAACGGTTGCTAACGCCGTTGCGGAGCAGAACGCGGACGGGCGTGCGGCTGTTGAAGGCGAGGCGAGTTCCGACGCGGTTGCGCAAAGAATATTGAACGAACTTTCCGAGCGGCTTGACGGCGTAGAGCGCGGAATAGCCGATATAAACCGTACGGTTGCAAGCGAAGTGGCGCAGACCCGCGCCGCGGACGCGGCGGTCAATGCGGCGACTACGGACGGCTTGGCCGACAGGATTTTGAGAGAAGTGTCCGCAAGGCTTGACGGCGTGGAGGACAATATCGCAAAGATAACCGCTGTCGTAGACGCGCAGAACGCGAACGCAAACAACGAACTTCTGGACAAAATCCGTCAGGAGATAGCAGAACTCGGCAATCGTTCCGTAGCGGACGGCGCGGACAGCGCGCAGGACGGGCGTTTCGAGAAAATGCAGGAAGAAATCGCCCAGATAAAGGAAATGATTACGGACGGCGTAATGGCGGCAAACCTTGCCGCGGCCGAGGCGGCGGCAGCGGCCGCTAACGCGGCGGCTCAGGCGGCGGAGGTCGTTGCGGAGCAGACCGCGGACGACGGCGAAGAGGAAGAGCTTGTAACCGTAAGCGATCTGGTTAAGCCCGAGGAGCAGGAAGAAGAGAACGCCGACGAAGAGGAAGGCGAAGAAGACGAGGAAAGCGACGACGGCGAAGATGACGACGACTTCCTTATAGACGTGCTGGATATGGACAGGTTCGGCGATAACGAGCTTATGCCCGGTGAAATGTCCGACTTTGCGGGCGGCGTGGATTTTGCGAATATGATGAAATTCAAACGCAGTTTCATTGCGCGCATTATCCAGAGCAACGACGAATACAAGCAGTATTACGGCGAAGTCAAGCACGCGCTGCTCTCGTACAAGAAGGTCAACTCCAACGTGGCCTGGGGAGCGGAGCGGTTCAATAAGGGCAGGGAAACGATTGCGAGAATGAAGATACGCGGCAAGACGCTTTGTCTGTATCTCGCGCTCGACCCCAACGAATACAAGACGTCGGTTTACCACCACCTTGACGTGTCCGACAACAAGTCCGTAGCAGGCACGCCTATGATGGTCAAGATAAAGAGCAATCTCGGCGTGAGAAAGGCGATAAGGCTTATCGACGAAATGCTTGCAATGCGCAACGGCGAAAAGAAAGAAATACCCGAGCGCGATTATGCGGCGATGTATCCTTACGAAACCATCGAAGAACTTATCGAAGACGGTCTTGTCAAGGACGTAAGAAAGAAGTAACGCAGGATAATAAACTTTCGGGGGTTGATTTTTGTCAACCCCTGTTTAATGTAAATACACTCAAAACGGAGAATTAACTTGGAAAATCAGAACAATCAGAGGCGGCGCCACGCGGACGGCGCGGCGCGCGGCCGCGGTAACGACAGGCGCGTAGTCAGGAAACCGCGCGCGGAAAAACCCGCCGCGGCAACGGAGAAAAAGGCGCAAAAACCCGCCGTGGCGACGGAACAAAAGGCATATAAAAGCACGGCCGCGACGGCGGAGCAAAAAGCACAAAAATCAGGCGTGGCGGCGGAGCAAAAGGTATATAAGAGCGCGCCCGCTCAGCGCAAACCCGCAAAGCGCGTCAAGCGCGCGGTCAAGCCCGTAAAAATCATCTATCTCGGCGGCGTTGGCGAAATAGGAAAGAATATGACCGCAATCGAATGCGGCGACGACATTATCATAATCGATGCGGGCGCAATCTTCCCCACGGAAGAAACCCCCGGATTCGACCTTATCGTTCCCGATATAACCTATCTCGTCGAAAACGCGAAGAGGGTGCGCGGGCTTATTCTCACGCACGGACACGAAGACCATATCGGCGGCGTGCCCTATCTTTTGAAGGAGCTTAAAATCCCCGTCGCGGGCACAAAGCTCACGCTGGCGCTCGTCGACAACAAACTGCGCGAGCACAGAATAAACGACGCGAAGATGATTACGCTTACGCCCGGCCAGCCCTTGCAGATGGGTTGTTTCAAGATACGGCCCGTAAACGTAAACCATTCAATCGCGGGCTCTTTGGCGTTCGCGATAGAAACGCCGCAGGGCGTAATTTTCCACAGCGGCGATTTCAAGATAGATCTGACCCCGGTCGCGGGCGAGCCAATCGACCTTAAAACTATTTCCGATATAGGCAGCGCGGGCGTTCTTCTGTATATGGGCGAAAGCACCAATATCGAGCGCGCGGGTTTCACTATGAGCGAAACGGTAGTCGGCGCGACGCTTGACAGGCTGTTTGCGGAGAACGTGGGCAGAAGGCTTATTATCGCTACGTTCGCCTCGAACGTGCACCGTATCCAGCAGATTATAGACCTTGCCGTTAAATATAAGCGCAAAGTCGCGCTTTCTGGCAGGAGTATGAACAACGTCATAGAGGCGGCGGAAAAGATTGACGAGATACGCGTTCCCGAGGGCGCGCTTGTGGATTTAAACAAAATCAAGAATATGCGCGACGGTGAAATCGTCGTTGTTTCCACGGGCAGTCAGGGAGAGCCGATGAGCGCGCTCACGCGTATGGCGAACGGCGATAACAACGCGGTCACTATTGACAGGAACGACACGGTCATTATTTCCGCGTCGCCTATCCCCGGCAACGAAAAGCTTATTTACAGGGTGATAAACAATCTCTACCGCAAGGGCGCGAACGTGGTTTACGAAAGCCTTGAAAACATTCACGTTTCGGGGCACGCCTGTCAGGAAGAGCATAAGATTATGCATACGCTGTTAAAGCCCAAATATTTCATACCCGTGCACGGCGAATACCGTCATTTAAAACGGCATTTGCAGCTTGCAGAGCAGCTTGGTATGCCTTCGAGCCGTATGCTTATTCCCGATATAGGCAACTGTATCGAGATTACGGCTAACGGATTAAGGCGCGCTGAGAACGTGGCCTCTGGCTCGCGGCTTATAGACGGCGAGGGTATCGAGGACGAAAAGGCCAGCACGGTTATAGACGACAGACGCCAGCTTTCCGAAGAGGGGTTGTTTATCGTTTCTATTGCCGTTTCGGGCGGAACCGTCATAGGCGAACCCGCAATCAATTCCCGCGGGTTTGTGTTTGACTTCCACCGCGATTACAACAAGGAAATACGCGACGTCATTCTCCGCGCCATAGACGGTTACGACCTGTCGCGCGGAACCGTAGACGAGCTTAAACGCGTTATAAAACGCAACCTGAGAAACTACCTTATGCGCAAGACAAAGCAGTCGCCTATGGTCGTTCCCGTGGTTGTGGAGCTTTAAAGGAATATGGACGACTACTCTTACGCGCACAACGACACGTCCGTCGGCGAGCGAAAAACGCCCACGGCGCAGTTCAATTTCCCCCGCCTGCCCGCCGAAATAAGCGCGCTCAGGCAGGGCGCGTTTCAAAGAAGCATACCCACCGCAGACGACGAAACGCTTAATTTCCTCGTTACCTTTCTTTCCGCTTTGCGGCCCGCAAACATACTCGAACTGGGCTCGGCAATCGGTATTTCGGGTTCGGTGTTTTTAACCGTATGTCCGTCGGCGCGGCTGACCACGGTGGAGCGCGACGAAAAGTTCTATGCGGAGTCGCTTGAAAATTTTCGTTCGCTCGGGCTTTCGGACAGGGTGACGGCGCTTTGCGGCGACGCGGGCGAAATAATCGCGGGGCTTTGCGGCGGATACGATTTTATTTTTCTCGACTGCGCGAAGGCTCAGTACGTTAAATATCTGCCCGTCTTGAAAAAACTCCTCGATAAAGGCGGCGTGCTTCTGGCGGACGACGTGCTTTTGTACGGCTGGATTACCGGCGAAACGCCCGTCCCGCAAAAGCGGAAAATGCTTGCCGCGCACGTGCGCGAGTACGTGGACGCGGTTGTCGGCGATAAAGAACTTAACACGACGATTATAAACTCGGGCGACGGACTTGCCCTCAGCGTGAAAATCTGACTATGAAAACCGAACTTCTCGCCCCCGCGGGCAATTTTTCAAAACTTAAAACGGCGTTCTATTTCGGCGCGGACGCGGCCTATATCGGCGGCAAGGAATTTTCTTTGCGTTCGTTTGCGGACAACTTCACGCGCGAGGAGATGAACGCCGCCGTGGACTATGCGCACGGACTGGGTAAAAAGGTTTACGTTACGGTAAACGTATTTGCGAAAAACTCTGATCTGGCGCTTTTGAACGACTATTTCGCGTATTTGCAGGAGATAGGCGCGGACGCGGCGATTGTTTCGGATGCGGGCGCGTTTTCCTCCGCAAGGAAACACGCGCCGCGGTTGCAGGTTCATATCTCCACGCAGGCAAATCTCACCAACAAATACGCCGTTAAATTTTTCGCGGACGCGGGCGCGACCCGCGCAATTTTGGCGCGCGAGCTGTCGGTAGACGAAATAGCGGAAATCCACGATTTCGTTCCGGAAATCGAGCTGGAAACGTTCGTACACGGCGCGATGTGCATATCGTATTCGGGCAGGTGCCTTCTTTCCGACTATCTCGCGCACCGTCCGTCCAACCGCGGCGAGTGCGTTCAGGCTTGCAGGTGGAACTACCAGATACGCAAAAAGGACGCGCTTTCGGACAGCGGCTGGCTGGACTTGGAGGAGGACGGGCGCGGCGCGTTCATACTCAACAGCAAGGATTTGAATATGTCGGAGCATCTGGGCCTTTTGGAAAAGGCGGGCGTAAGCTCGTTTAAGATAGAGGGCAGAATGAAATCCGAATACTATCTTGCCACCGTTATCAACGCTTACCGCCGCTGTATGGACGGCGGCTTTGATAAGGTTGTGGCGCGCGAACTGCTCACGGCCGCCCACCGCGACTATACCACGGCGTATAATCTCGGCGACAACGGGGATACCGTCAACTATACGGACAGTCAGGCAAAAGGCGACTGCGACTACATAGCCAACGTAACGGGCGCGGAGAACGGCGCTATTTACGCGGAGATGCGCGGCCGTTTCGGAAAGGGCGACGTTCTGGAAGTTCTGTCGCCGGGCGGGAATTTCGGTAAAAGCTTTACCGTCGAAAGCGCGTATAATAGCGCGGGCGAAGAGGTTGAGGACTGCAAACTCGTACAGGAGATATATAAAATAAACTGTCCGTACTCGCTTGGCGCGGGCGACATACTGCGCAGAAGAAAAAAGATATGAACTACCGCGTTAAAAACATCCACGGAAAAATCAATAACAAAAGCGTTACGGTAGAAGTGCCGGGGTCGAAAAGCATAACGGCGCGGGCGCTGCTTATCGCCGCGCTTGCTGAGGGCGAAAGCACGCTTATAAACGCCCAGTTCTCGGACGACTGCAAAACGTTTCTGAAATGCCTTAACGACTTGGGCGTTCGGACAGAAGTTTGCGGAACGATTGTAAAAGTACAAGGTTGCGGCGGCAAGCTTGCGCTTGACAGGTCGGAAACGAACGTTGGCAGCGCGGGAACGGCCGCGCGCTTTATACCCGCGCTTCTCGCTTTTCAGAGGGGGGAGTTTACTCTCAACTGCTCGGAGCAGATGAAACGCCGTCCCGTCGCGCCGCTCATAGACACGCTCAGACAGGTCGGGGCGGAGTTCGGGTTTTCGGAGCGGGAAAATTCATATCCGTTCACGATACGCGGCGCGGCGGAGCCCGCGGCGCGGGTAAGTGCGGATATTACCGAAAGCAGTCAGTTTCTGTCCGCCGTGCTCATTTCAGCGGTGTGCGCGGGCAGGCCGTTCGGGGTAACGGCAATCGGAGAGCACGGGCTGGACTACGTTAAAATGACGCTTGATATGATGCGGGCGTTCGGCGCAAGCGTTAATAACGAGGGCGCGGAGTATCTCGTCGGGGGCAAGTATTCGGCGAGGGAGTACGAAATAGAGCCGGATATTTCTGCGGCGTGCTATTTTTACGCTATAAACAGGATACTGGGCACTGATATAAAAGTAAGGGGAGTTACGCCCCGCTCTATGCAGGGCGATTTGAAGTTTATAAATATTTTACGTAATTTCGACGGCGGAACACTCGATATGCGCGAATTTTCCGACCAGACCTTAACGCTGGCGGCGATTGCGCCCTATTTCTCGCAACCCACGCGCATATGCGGCGTGGGACATATCCGCGGTCAGGAATGCGACAGGATACGCGCGATAGTTGACAATCTTACCGCTATGAAGGTCAGGTGCGAAGAGACCGAAGACGGCGTAATCGTATATCCTTCCGTTCCGCAACCCGCGCAAATCGATACGTTCGGCGACCACCGCGTTGCAATGAGTTTTGCGGTAACGGGCCTGCGCGCGGACGGAATGGTTATAAAGGACGCGGAAGTGTGCTCGAAAACGTTCGCGGAGTATTTCGGCGTTATGGACGAACTTTGCGGAAAGCTTACGAAATAGTTAATTTCAATAAATTCAGGCAATAATAACCGTTAGTATGGAAAGGATAATCATTCATTCCGATTTAAACAATTTTTACGCGTCGGTTGAGAGAAAATTAAATCCCGAGCTTGCGGGCAGACCCGTTGCGGTGTGCGGCAACAGGGAGGAACGGCACGGCATAGTGCTTGCCAAGAGCGAGGAGGCGAAGAAATTCGGCATAAGGACGGGCGACACCGTCTGGCAGGCGCAACGCAAATGCCCCGAGGTTGTAATCGTCCCCCCGCATTTCGACTTATATATAAAGTATTCAAGACGTGTTCGCGGCGTTTACGCGCGGTATACCGACCTTATAGAGAATTACGGCATTGACGAGTGCTGGCTGGATATTTCCAAAAGCACTCTGCTTTTTCCAGCGTACGCAGGAGAGAAGTATATCGAAAAGGACGGCGAAAGGTTTTATGCGGAAGGGTTTTTAAGACATCTCGGCGATACGATACGCAACGCCGTGCGCGAGGAGCTGGGCGTTACGGTTTCCTGCGGGGTGTCGTTCAACAAGGTGTACGCGAAACTGGGGTCGGATCTGAAAAAGCCGGACGCAACCTCGGTAATTTCCAAAGCGTATTTCAAACAGATAATATACGGCCTGCCCGTGGAGGACTTGCTCTTCGTCGGCAAGGCGACGAAAGAAAAGCTCGGCGCGCTGGGGCTTGACACTATCGGCAGGCTTGCCGCCGCGGACGAGGAGTTTATGTTTAAAACTTTCGGTAAGGTCGGGCAGACGCTGCTTAAAAACGCGCGCGGCGAGGACGACGACCCCGTTAAACATATCGACGATAAGCGGGAAATGAAATCGATAGGCAATTCCAGCACCTACGCGGAGGATATAACAAACCCGCGCAGGATTAAAAGGCTTTTGTACGTTCTGGCGGAAAGCGTTGCTGCGCGGCTGAGAGAGTCGGGTCAGGGGCTTGCGGACACCGTGCATCTCTGGGTCAGGGACGCAGATTTAAAAGATTTCGCCGCGCAGAAAAAGGTGCGGCACACCGCGCTTTGCGGCGAGATAGCCGAGCACGCGTACGACCTGTTTGAAAGAAATATCAAGCCGCCTTTTAAAATCCGCTCGCTCGGGGTTACGGTATCGGGGTTCGACAACGGTTCGTCGCAGCTGACTTTCGACGAAACCTGCGGCAACTACAGAAAGCGCGAGGCGGTGGAGCGGTGCGTGGACGCGATACGAAAAAAGCACGGTTACGACAAACTTCAACGCGGAATTGTGGCGGAAGACCCCGTGGAAATGCACACGGACGTCAAGAGCACGCACCTTATAAAGCCTGCCAAGATCGATTATCCCGAAGAGGACTAGCCGCGGTTAAATGCGGTATAAGTTTTGCTTATATCAAACATAAAAACTTGCAAAGCGCAAAAAGCTTTAATTAATTTGACAGGTAATGAAATTTTTCATATAATTTTACCGTAATATATTCAGGAGAAGTATAAATGAGATTACCCGAGATGTTTGGCGAGAACGTGTTTAACGATTCCGTTCAGAAAGAAACTCTTCCCAGCGAGGTTTACAAGGCGCTGAGGGCGACTATCGAGGCGGGGAAACAGCTTGACGTTTCAATTGCGGGCACGGTTGCCTCGGCAATGAAAAAGTGGGCCGTTTCCAAGGGCGCGACGCACTATACGCACTGGTTCCAGCCGCTTACGGGGCTTACCGCGGAAAAGCACGACAGCTTCATAGAGCCCGAGGGCGACAGGGTAATTATGCGCCTTACGGGCAAGAGCCTTATTATCGGCGAGTCGGACGCGTCAAGCTTTCCTTCGGGCGGCTCGCGCGCAACGCATATGGCGCGCGGCTATACCGCGTGGGACCCCACGTCGCCCGCGTTCGTCAAGGAAGGCACGCTCTACATACCTACGGTTTTCGTTTCTTATACGGGCGAAACGCTTGATAAAAAGGCGCCGCTTCTGCGCTCTATGACCGCGCTCGATAAACAGGCGAAGAGAATACTCAAACTTTTCGGTATAGACTGTAAAAAGGTTTCGACCGCGGTCGGGCCCGAGCAGGAGTATTTCCTCGTTTCGGAGGACGCGTATTTCAAGCGCAAGGATTTACAGCTTACCGGCAGAACGCTTTTCGGCGCGCCCGTGTCGCGCGGGCAGGAGCTCGAAGACCATTATTTCGGCGTGATAAAGCCCGCTGTCGGCGAGTTTATGCGCGATCTGGATAAGGAGCTTTGGAGCTACGGTATTCTTTCAAAGACAAAGCATAACGAGGTCGCGCCCGCCCAGCACGAAATGGCGCCCGTTTACAGCACAACCAACATTGCGGTCGATACGAATATGCTTACTATGGAGCTTATGAAAAAGGTTGCCAGAAAGCATAAACTCGTCTGCCTTTTGCACGAAAAACCGTTCAAGGGCATTAACGGCAGCGGTAAACACAACAACTGGTCTATGTCCACGGACGGCGGACTCAATCTTCTGAACCCCGGCCCTTCGCCCGAAAACAACACGCTTTTCAAGCTTGTGCTTGCGGCTGTTATCAAGGCGGTGGACGACTATCAGGGCATTCTGCGCTCTACCGTGGCGACCGCCGCGAACGACCACAGACTGGGCGCGGACGAGGCGCCGCCCGCGATTATTTCGGTATATCTCGGCGACCAGCTCGGCGCGATTGTGGACAGTATCGTCAAGGGCGAGCACTACGTTTCGGGCGCGGCGGAGCAGGGCTCTATCGGCGTGCCGGAGTCGCCCATTTTCCCCAAGGACGCGACAGACAGAAACAGGACCTCGCCGTTCGCTTTCACGGGCAATAAGTTCGAGTTCAGAATGCCCGGCTCTCAGGCAAACGTGGCGGATGCAAATATATGTATAAACACAATCGTTGCGGACGCGTTTTCCAAGTTCGCGGACGAACTCGAAGGCAAGGCGGATTTCGAAAAGGCCGTTAACGAGGTTATCGAAAGGGAGCTGAAAGCGCATTACCGCATTATCTTCAATCTGGACGGATACGGCCCCGAATGGGAACCCGAGGCGGCAAAGCGCGGGCTTTTAAACAACAAAAACACTGCGGACGCGGTACCAGTATGTTACGAAGAGGACAATATTTCCGTGTACGTAAGGCAGGGCGTCTATACGAGGGAAGAGGCCGTCGCAAGGGCGGACATACGGCTTGAAAATTATATTAAAAATATAAATATCGAGGCGCTTACGATGATCGAGATGGTAAGGCAGGACGTTATTCCCGCCGTATCCGATTTCGTCGGCGTGCTCTGCCAGAACCTAGCCGCAAAGCTTGCGGTATCGGACAGAATTCCCTGCAAAACCGAGAAGAACCTTATCGACAGGCTCGCGTCGCTCAACGACGAGGCCGGCGCGGCCGTTGACGGGCTTGAAAAGCACTTGAAAGAAATAGACAAGAAAGACGTTTTGCCCGCCTCGCAGGCTATGGCGCACAAGGTCATTCCCGATATGGAGCGGGTAAGAAAGGTTGTGGACGAAATGGAAACGCTCACCTCCTCGGACTACTGGCCGTATCCCACGTACTTCGATATTCTTTACAGCGTGAAATAATCAAAAAACCCGCGGATTTATTCCGCGGGTTTTGAAATTTTACCGCAGGGCACCCAAAGCTGTTTTACAAAATAAAATAATAATGTTATAATTTGTCGGTATGAAAAACGAAAAGCTGAGAAAAAATTTGCGCGCATTCGCGGATAACGGCATAAATCTTGTGCTGATAAGCCTGCTTACGGGCATATTCGCGGGTGTGGCGGTAACCTTCTATAACATTCTCGCCTCTGTCGGCGAGCATACTTCCGTAAAGCTGTATTCGCTAGTTCTGGAAAATCCCGCGTTCGTTCCGTTGCTTTTACTGGGGCTTGCGGCGGGCGGAATAGTCATCGGCACGGTGGTAAGGTTCGTCCCTATGATACGCGGCAGCGGCATTCCGCAGATAGAGGGCGCGGCGCGCGGTATAATCCGCTTTAAGTGGTACGTCACTATGTGCTCTATGTTTGCAGCGTCGCTCGCGTGTATTTTCCTCGGCCTTTCCGCGGGTGCGGAAGGCCCGTCGTTGCAGATAGGCGGTTGCGCGGGCGAGGCGGTCGGCGTTACTTTGAAACGCAACCGTATGACGAGGAGATTGCAGATTGCAGCGGGTTCCAGCTCCGGCCTTGCGGTCGCGTTCAACGCGCCGATAACGGGCCTCGTGTTTGCTATGGAAGAGGCGTTTCGCTCGTTCTCGCCGCAGGTGTTTGTCTGCGCCGCGATAAGCGTCGTTTCCGCGCTTTTTACTCGCAACGCCATCCGTCCTCCGCTCGGTTACGGCGTCGGGTTCACGTTCGACACGTTCCTGTTTCCGTCCGGATTCAGTTTTTCGTACTGCCTGTGGGCAATCCCCGCGGCGGTTGTGGCGGCTCTGGTCGGCGTTGCGTTCTACTACACGGTTTTTGCATCCAAAAAGCTTTTCAAACGCGTAACTTTCTTAAAGGGCGCGGGTAAATATATAATCCCGTTCACGCTTGCGGGCGCGTTCGGCCTGATTACTGCCTACTCTATGGGCGGCGGTCATTCGTTCATAGAGGCGCTGGGCACGAACGGAACGGGCGCGGTTTCGATAACTGAAATTTTCGGGATTTCGGTCGTCGCAAGCATACTAATCGTAGTGCTGTTTAAATTCATAGCGGGCGTTCTTGCAATGAGTTGCGGCGTGCCCTGCGGCGTGTTTATCCCAATGCTCGCGATAGGCGCGGGTGTGGGCGCAGTGTTCTCGCTGTCGTTTCAGAAATTGGGTATGAGCGCGGACTTTGGCGACTACCTCGTCATAATAAGTATGGCGGTGTTTTTCACAACCGTCGTCAAAGCTCCGATAACGGGCATCGTTATGGTATTCGAGCTTACGGGTCAGTTCACCAACTTCCTGCCCGCGCTGATAGGAATAGCCGTCGGCTATCTCATCGGTATGCTGTTCAAGACGGAGGCCATATACGAAAAGAGTCTGGAAGGGTTCATTGCGGAAGAAAAGCTTTACGAAAACATCAGAAAAATCAGGGTTTCCGCGGTGGTTCAGGCTCATTCGAGGGCGGACGGAACGAATATCCGTACGATAATCTGGCCCACGAACGGACTTGTAGTACAGGTAATAACGGAGGACGGCAAGGTCAACGTTCCCGACGGAGAAACGGTTATGCGCGCGGGCGAGACGATTGTATTCGAATGCGAAACCGACTCGGAAGAGGAGTTGCAGGAGTATATCTACGGCATAACGGGCAAGCCCGAACGCTGAAATTAAACCGCGGACAGTCCGCGGTTTTTTATGTTACAAAATAAAATGCGCGCTTTTTTAAATAAAACTTGACTATTTTCGCGTTTTGAACTATAATATAGAATGTTTGTTAAATACCGCTTTGCGGAACGTGGAGGTAAGGAAAATGCTTACAAGTATATGTGGAATTAACTGGGGCGACGAAGGAAAGGGAAGAATGGTCGACCTTCTTTCCCGCGATTTCGACGTCGTGTGCCGTTATCAGGGCGGCAACAACGCGGGACACACCGTGATCAACGATAAGGGTAAGTTTGTTTTGAATTTGTTACCTTCGGGCATACTGCGCGGCGACGTGGTCAACGTTATGGGCCCCGGTATGGTTATAGATTTGAAACACCTCTGCGAGGAAATAGCGCGCCTGCGCGAGGGCGGAATAGAGATTTCTCCCGCCAACCTCAAAATAAGCGACAAGGCGATTATTACTATGCCGTACAACGTTTTGCAGGACGTGATGGAAGAGGACCGTCTTACCAAAGCTACGGGCAAGCCCTACGGCTCCACCCGCCGCGGCATTGCGCCCGTGTATGCGGATAAGTATATGAAGAAGGCGTTCCGTATGGGCGAGCTTTTAAACACTAAACTGTTGTATAAGCGTCTGCCCGATATAGTCGAGTGGAAGAATATGACGATTAGGGCGTACGGGTTCGAGCCTGTGACCGTGGAGCAGATGATAGAGTATTTCGAAACGTACGGAACAAAACTTGCTGAGTACGTTACCGATACGGGGCTTTATCTCAATAAGGCAAACGCCGAGGGCAAGAACATTATGTTTGAGGCGCAGCTGGGCGCTCTGCGCGATATAGATTACGGAATTGTGCCATATACCTCGTCCTCGTCCACGATTGCGGCCTACGCGCCGATTGGCGCGGGCGTGCCCAATCTGAAACTTACAAATTCAATCGGTATTATGAAGGCGTATTCCAGTTGCGTCGGGGCGGGCCCGTTCACGTGCGAGTATTTCGGCGAAAAGGCGGATAAGCTTAGAGAACTCGGCGGCGAGTACGGCGCGGCGACGGGAAGACCCAGAAGGGTCGGGCCGTTCGACGTGGTTGCGTCGCGTTACGGTATACGCTGTCAGGGCGCGGACGAAATCGCTTTGACTAAGCTCGATATTCTGGACGGATACGAAGAGATAGAAATCTGTACGCACTATCTGCTTGACGGAAAGGTGATAGACGAGTTTCCTTTTACCGACGTTCTGGACGAGTGCAAGCCCGTAATCGAAAAGGTAAAGGGCTGGAACTGCGATTTGTCCAAGTGCAAAACCGTAAAGGATTTACCCAAAGAAGCAGTGGATTACATAAAACTTCTGGAAAAGCTTTGCGGCTGTAAAATTAAATACGTGTCGGTCGGCGCCGAGCGCGACGCCTGCATAAAAATGTACTGATACAATTCCCGCCCCGCGGCCCAAGCCGCGGGGCGGATTTTATTTGCGGAATTTGGCATATGCTATTGCAATTTCTCAAAAGTATGATACAATTGAATAAAAGAGTATATGAAAGGAGGGAAAGAAATGTCAAAAGCAAGGAAATGGATTGGCGTTTTGTTGTGCGTAGCGTTTGCTTTATGCTTGATAACGTGCGCGGCAGGCTGTAATGACAAGGACAGGAAGTATGACGTGTCAATGCGAATAGTTTGCAGTCAGTTAATAGACGGTGAACGCGTTGGGAGATTTGGCGAGTATGTTTTCACGCCCGATATCGAGGAAATGCATATCGAGCGGGAGTACGACGGGAATGAATACGTATACTATCTAGAAAAATACAATCTGCCGGACCACCCCGAATTGCGGTATGAATGGATAGAACCGGGTTTTGGAGGAGCGAATGTGTTTACTTCTTATTTAAATTGGGTTCACGTATATTTACCCGCAGATGAAGCACCTAAAACAGTATGTGAAAATGGGGAGTATCTTTTTTCCGTAGCGGCAAGTAGCACGTCAAATATCTGGAATTACAGAAATATCGATTTATATATAACGGTAAAATAGCGAACAGAAAACATCGGGGAGGTGGCGATATGTCGGGAAATAAAATAAAAAGTATAGGCGTGGCGCTTTCTTTTGCGCTTGCATTGAGTGCAATTTCTCTTACGGGGTGCAACCCTAAGGACGTTACATATCCCGAAGACGGAGTAAAGGAATATTACTCGGTTGAAAGGTATACGGACAGCGATTATTTAATTAGCGCCGACGGAAAACCGTCGGCAAAGACCATAAAAAAGTTTTCGGAAGAAGTCAAGGCAGCAAAATCGGGCTCGGCGTTTTTCGACCTTGCGGGGGTTGTGCCGCTCGAATATCTCGAAAGTGAGAAAGAGAATGCGGAGTTTTACTATAACGGCCTTGAATACGGATTTTATTTGGCGAAAGAAGGTGACATTTTCGATTTGTTGCTTATAGATTTTGATTATACGTCGCTTAATTTCGAGCATATGCGGGTGGTACCTATTTTACAGCAATCGTTCAAACGCGTGGCGTTAAGCGAAGGCGGATACAGCTGGAATAAATATAGCAAAGGTTCGCGAAAGAAATATTATATGACCAACCCGCGGTTCCTTACTGTTTTACAGAACGAAAATATGCGCAATTACGGGGATATTGGTTATTCCAAAGCCGACGATACGGGTGACATAATTTATCAAGTAAATCTCACTTACGACAACTTATCGGCCGCGAACGGTAAATTATCGGAAAAGCTTGAAACTTTCGACGCGCAAATGCTTGTGCACCACGACTACTTTGATTTCAAAGACGCGGAAAGAAGCAAAGGAATAGTATCGGAAATTTTCAGGCGCGGCGGGGCGGAAGATATTAATTTAAAAGACAACAATAGCTACACTTTTAATACAAAATCGGTGCAGATTGACGATCCCGATTGTTCGGGGTTTACGCGCGTAGTCGGCGTTGCAACGTCGGAAAACGTACTTCTTTCCGCTGATAACGGCGCTTTTATGCAGTTTTCGGTTATTGTTTCAGATGGTCAAAGTAAGAGAACGAGAATTACGCGGCTTTGCGATTTTGATATTGTTGCCCGCACAAATTCGGGAAAGCCCGAGCGCGTGAGAGGCGACGGTGACGACGGCAGCTTTACCATAAGCAACAGGCTTATATTGCGTGACGAGGATATGATTACTGTCGGCGGAAAAGATTTCGAGAAAGAAATAATCCAGGTAGGGATACTGCCGCACGGTGACCAAAGCATACTGTTTACACCTGAGTATTCGGGGACGTATGGGCTTGACTTTAATTCCGGTTTCGATAAAATTGTTGAGGTGGAACCGCTCGGGCTGAAATTCGAGGATGCGAATATCGGTGTTACCGTGGATTTAAAGGGCGGAACGACCTATACTTTTAAAATTTATCACCAGAATGAAACAATACAGTCGGATTTTCAGGCGCATTTTTCTTACAGTACGGTGAAAAAGGGTGATAACAGCGTTCATATCAGCGGCAATAACGGCGGTGATACTATCTTAAATCTTAAAGAATTGCAGACTGACGTCTATAAGTTCACGGCGCCTTCAACGCTGTCGTACAAGATTTTGAACGAAAAATTCGAGGAAATCGATAGCGGCAGTACGGGAGTTGAGGAGTTTTATATAGCGGAAAACTATTATCTGCTTATACACAATCCGTCTTCGGAAGACGTTGACGTTAACCTGAACATAACGCCTGTCGGGCTTTCCGACGCAGGGAAAGATTATGCCGTGGAAGGCGGAACGACGGTTTATTACAAATTCAAAGCCGAAAAGACAAGTGCTTATGCAATTACCGTTGTTGGGGCGGACGCATACTTTAAATTAACGTATTATAATTATGCCGGAGCGTTAAGGCCCGATAGCGGTCAGGACGTGGAAACTTATAATTTTGCGTTAAACGAAAATGAAGAAATATGGATTAAAGTCAGCTGTGCGAACAGTGCAACGATAAGGTTTGAGGCGACTACGCAGGAATATACGTTTGTTATCGACGGAGAAGAGATACTCGGCAGTTCGGTTTGGCTTTCAAGGGGGAGCGAACATAGCATTAAGTTGACTGCCGAAGGCAAGGAGATAGAAGGGTTGACTTTCAGTATGTACCATTCTCCTTACTGTCAAATATCTTACGGCGGAACATTGGTAATAAACGCTAATGCGCCGTTATCGCAAGGCCCTCACGACAGGTTAATCGAAGTGTCTATCTTGAAAGGTAATAGATTATTGAGTGAATTAACGGTGTTTGTCAGGGAGTAGACAACAGTTATAACGAAAAAAGCCGCCCGTGAAAACGGGCGGCTCTCTTTTTAGTTTCAGAAATCTATGCCTTCGCGGTTGCTTACCTCGTAGTAAAAGCCAACGCTTTTTTCGAGCTCGCGCGTGATTTTCAGACTGCCTTTGACGGCGGTTGTGACGGAGCACGGCACGTCGTCCGTGTTGGTTATTTCAAAGCCCTGCTCCGAAAGGTAATCAAACATTTCTTCGCAGTCGCCTATCGTACAGCCGTTGAAGAACGTCACTTCGGGATCGGTGCATATGATTTGCGTAACATATGCGCCTCCGTCGGCGTAATCGGGATAGGCGGTTACGATATATTTAACGTAGTGCATATCACCGTCCGTATAACCCGAATTATAATACGCCTCCGCTCCGAACCAGCCGTCTTCGTGAACAAGCAATGATAAATCCCACATTTCGCTGTTTTTGAGAAACCCGAGCTCGAAATCCGCGTTTTCGTTTATCCTGTCTGCGTACTTTTTATATGCGTCCGTGCAACCCGCGGCAAGCGGCAATGCCGCCGCCAGAAGAGCTGCGATAGCTGCGATAACAAATTTTTTCATTGCCGTCCTCCTCCGTAAAATCCGCTTTCGGAGGCCTTTCCGACAAGCCCTACAAATTCGTTCTTGTACTCGTCGGCTGCCGTGTACGCACCCAGTCCGTCAAGCCTTTGCAGGACGGCCGTGATTGCGGCGGTTCCCCTGTATTGGGAGTCGCGCAGTACAAGCCCGAATTCCGCAACGCAGCTTATAAAGCTTAAATCCTGCGAGGACGGGGTTTCAAGCGTTACTTCGGCGGTCGCCGTTTCGTCCGTCTGCGTTTCGCCCGTAACGTCCTTATATTTTACCGTAACGTCGGCAAGCTTGCCTTCGGCGTTTTCGGCGGGCACTATTTCATACAGCGCGGAAACGCAGAGGTTACTGCCAAGCTCGCCCGCGTCGGAGTCGGGGTTCTCGAAATCGTCCTCTGAGATAAGCTTTGTGTCGTAGCCGATAAGTCGGTATTTTTCAACGCTTTGCGTAAACGTAACGCCCGCTTTCGCGTCCTTTGCAACGGTTTTCAGCGTGGCGTTTATCTCGTCGGTAAAAACCTTCCTGATTTCCGTTTCGTTGTCGAGATAAGCGTAGTTGCCGTTTCCGCAGGTCGCAAGCGTCTGCAAGACGTCGTCGCGCATATTGTACATACCCACGCCCAGCACGGAGAGGTATACGCCGTGTTCCGCCTTTGTCTGTATAAATTCTTTAAGCTGCTCCGTGCTGCTCATTCCGACGTTGAAATCCCCGTCCGAAATAATTATAACGCGGTTGTTTCCGCCCGTTATAAAATGCTCCGCCGCAATGCGGTAAGCGCGTTCCAGCCCGTCGCCGCCGTTTGTCCCGCCGCCTGCGACAAGCGAGGAAATACTCTCTTTAATTATCGCCTTACCGTTTTCGGAGCATTCTTCGCCGTTAAGCACTTCCTTAACGCCGTTCGCGTAGGTTACAACGGACACAAGGTCGTTTTCGCCGAGATTGTCAACAAGCGTGTTAAGCCCTTTTTTCGCAAGCTCGAGCCGCGAATCGCCCGACATAGAGCCCGAAACGTCTATCAGAAACACATAGTTTGCGTTGCTGCCGCTCAGGTTCATTTCCGTTGTCTTAAGCCCGACGAGCATAAGTTTGGAGCTATCGTTCCAAGGACAGTCGGAAAGATAAGTCGAAACGTTCACCGCCGCGCCGTCGGGGGCGGGGTAGGAATAGTCGAAATAGTTAATCAGTTCCTCTATCCGCACCGAATCGGGCATTATTTTCGTGCCGTAGTTAATCTGCGACCGCATAAGCGAGTAGCCCGCAGTGTTTCTGTCAAGCGAGAAATAAGAGGACGGCTTTTCGGAAACGAGCGAGAAATCCTGCTCTTTAAACCCGTCGTATACATAGTTGCCGTCGCCGTGGTTTTCGTCTTCGTAAAGCGGCGCGTCGGGCTCCGACGGCCAATGTGCGCCGTCGCCGGCCGCCGAGCAACCCGCAAACGCAACACTCAGCGCGGACAGAGCCGCCAAAACCGATAAAATTTTCTTGTTCATATTCCACCTCGGTCTGTTTATTTACAATAATAACGATGCCGAAAGGCCGTTTGTCCCGCCTTTTTCGAAATTATTTCAAAATCATATTTATATACTTCTCGCAGGCCGCGCGGTCGGCGGAGAGTATGCGGAAATAATACTTCACCCCGCCGTTTAAAATGCAGAGTTTATACTCAGGCTCTCCGTTGTCGGCGAAATCTTGCGTAATATAGTATTCCGCGCCGCCGCGGCTGAACTTTTCGCCGTCGTAAAAGTCGCCCACTTCCGAGTATACGAGCCGCGGCTGAGTGAACTCGACGTAAACGCGCGTGTCGTGTCTGTAAAGTCCGTTTATGAGGCTTACCGACGCCTCGTACAGAGTGAGGTTTTCGCCGTCGTAGTACGCCGCGCAGTCGCCGACCGCCGCGTTGCCTACGGCCAGTTTCTGTATGAATTTGAGAGAAGAGTGGGTTTCCGCCGCCGAATACGCGTTTTCGTCCCGTCTGACAAGTTCCGCGGCGTCGTAGTAAGTGAATGGAGTATCTGTTTCGTCGGGCACGGGCCCCGACGGGAAATTTCCGCGCAGTATTACCGCAAGCGTAGCCGCAAAGACAATGACAAAGCTTGCCGCAACCGACGCGAATTTAACAAACCTCGGCAGGGCAGAACGCTTTTCGGGCACGTGCTTTTTCGCATCTCCCGTGATGTTTTTCGGAGTTTCAACGCCGTTGAAATACTCTTTGAATTGTTGTTCAAGTTTATCGTCTTTCATCTCTTACCTTAAAAACGAACTATCTCAGTCTTTTGTCCCGTTTCCCAGAAAATTTTTAAGTTTCTCGGTCGCTCTTATAAGCAACCTGTGCGCTGAGGACTTGCCGCAACCCAGCTCGCGCGCGATTTCGCGTATATCCATATCCAGATAATACCTGTAATAGATAACTCTCTTTTCGTCCCCGCCCAGCCTTGAAATTGCCTGTTCGAGCATAATCGCGTCGTTCCGCTTTTCGGGCGAATACTGCATAGAGGAGAGCGAGAAAAAATTTTCCGCGCAGACTTCGCCGCGCGCCTTTCTGGCGCGCACGAAGTCCAGCGCGGTGTTTCTCACAATTCTGAGTACCCAGCCGTACGCGTTGGTGCCGCTTTTGTACTTTTTCGCAAACCTTGCAATTTTGATAAAGCTGTCGTGCAGAACGTCCTCGGCGTTGTCCTTTCCCGCAACGCAAAGCGCAACGGCAAACATTCTCCCGCCCGCAATTTCGTAAATACCGTCAAGGCAGTCGGCGTTGCCGTCGGCAACGGCGCATATAAGTCTATTAAGTTTTTCGCCGTCGCTCATATCCATACTTATATTTTGAAACAGGTTGTGCGAATTGTCAATAGTTTTGTTTGCAAATATTTTGTCGGGAGTATATAATAATCATATGAAATTCTATAAAATGCACGGTATCGGCAACGATTATATTTATTTTGACTGTATGAACGGCGAACCCGAAAATCCCGCCGAGCTTGCGATAAAGCTCTCTGACAGGCATTTCGGTATCGGCGGCGACGGCGTTATACTGCTCTGCCGCTCGGAAATTGCGGATTGCAGAATGCGTATGTTTAACGCGGACGGCTCCGAAGGCAAGATGTGCGGCAACGGCATACGTTGCGTTGGCAAGCTTGCGCACGATTTGGGCTACGTTAAAGGGACAGACTGCACAATCGAAACTCTGTCGGGCGTGAAAAAACTCAGTTTCAGGCTCGGCCGCGACGGCACGGTTTCGGAGGCGGAGGTGGATATGGGCAGGGCCGTTCTGGACGGAAAGCTTATTCCCTCGCTGATAGACGGCGACAAGGTAGTTGATTACCCGCTCGAAGTGGACGGGGAGATTTATAAGGTAACGCTTGTTTCTATGGGCAACCCGCACTGCGTGGTGTTTTCCGACCCTGACGAGCTTGACCTGTGCGCCGTCGGAAGGAAGTTCGAAACGCACAAAGTTTTTCCCGACAGGGTGAATACGGAGTTTGTTAAAGTTATCGGGCGCAATAAATTGAAAATGCGCGTGTGGGAGCGCGGCAGCGGCGAAACGTTCGCTTGCGGCACGGGCGCGTGCGCCGCGGCGGTGGCGGCGGTGCTGAACGGCTTTTGCGGCAAGGGCGAAGAGATAACCGTACAGCTTTTGGGTGGCGAGCTAAAAATCGTCTGCTCGGACGAGCGTGTTTTGATGACGGGCGGCGCAACGCTTGTTTTTACGGGCGAAATAGAAATATGAAACGCGGCGGCGGATTTCCTAGGGAAATCCGCCGCCGTAAGTTTTTATTGGTCCTGACAAAGAATATAGTTTGCGTCCGCGTCCAGAATTTTGCAAAGGTTTGCGAGAGTGTCTAGTGCAGGTAGCTTTTTCCCGTGTAAATAACAGGAAATCTGAGGTTGTTTGATATTTAATTGCCTTGCTATTTCGCTTTGGCTTAAACCGCTTTGCTTTATAGCTTCGGCCAATCTTTTTTGTATATCCGGTAAAGTTATCATAAGTTAATCTTCCAGACAAAGAATATAGTTTGCGTCCGCGTCCAGAACTTTGCAAAGATTTGCGAGAGTGTCTAGGGCGGGTAGCTTTGCACCTCGTACATAATGCGCAATACTTGACGGTGATAAATTCAATGCTTTTGCTATTGCCGTCTGGCTCATACCACTTTGTTTTATTGCCTCGGCCAATCTTTTTTGAATATCCGATAAAGTTATCATAGTTTAATCTACCAGACAAAGAATATAGTTTGCGTCCACGTCCAAAATCCTGCAAAGATTTGCGAGAGTGTCCAACGCAGGCAATGATTTACCACGGACATATTCTGAAATTACTTGTTGCCCTATATTTAGTTTTTTAGCAATTTCTGTTTGTGTAAGTCCGCTTTGTTTTATTGTTTCAACTATTCTTTTGCGTATTTCGTCAAGTGTTATCATAATGAGCTCCTTTGATAAAAGAGTACGTGGTATGCACGTATTTTTCTTGACATACGTGTGTTGCACGTACTATTATTTATGTATATGAACCAAAGGAGATAAAATGGAAGAAAACAAAAAAATGTGTTACAGGTGCAAATATTTCAGTCGATACTTTACTATGGGCGTTAAAAGGTTTATTCCGACAAAGTTAGGGTGGTGCTTAAAGAAGGAACAGACAGTCAAATCAGCGTGCAATTGCCCTCATTACGCGGCGCAAAAGCCTATTAAGGTATTAAAACCGTGCGTGAAGTACAGACTTAACGATTTGTTTAACGAGTTGAGCGCAATACGCCAAATATTGGATTTCAACTTAAACGGAGTTGGCGACGATGAAGAGGTGTGAAAACTGTGCCTACTGTAAAGCTATTTACGTACAAGACACTTCTCTCGACATAACCGACTTACACTACTGCACGAAAAAGGAAGTTCTGACAGAGCTTAGCGACTGTTGCGAGGGGTGGGTTAAAAAAGGCAGGCGCGAGTACGACCTTTCCGACGAACGGTTCGAGAAAGCCAAAGAAGATTTAAAAGCCATTTTTTCATTAATGGGGAAGGACGAGCTATAAGGTAAAAATTATTTATAATACAGGCGGCGCAATTCTTGCAATTGCGCCGCCTGTATGTTATAATATTAAAGATTATAATTACGTACAAAAGTTTGGAGAGTGACTTTATGACTAAATACATTTTCGTAACGGGCGGAGTGGTTTCAGGACTGGGCAAGGGCATAACGGCGGCCTCGCTGGGCAGGCTGTTAAAATGCAGGGGATACAAGGTGGCCTCGCAAAAGCTTGACCCCTATATCAACATCGACCCCGGCACTATGAGCCCCTTTCAGCACGGCGAAGTTTTCGTTACCGACGACGGCGCGGAAACCGACCTCGACCTCGGCCATTACGAGAGGTTTATAGACGAAAACCTAAATAAATATTCCAACCTTACCACGGGTAAGGTATATTGGAACGTGTTAAACAAAGAGCGCAACGGCGAATATCTCGGCCAGACCGTTCAGGTTATTCCGCACGTTACAAACGAGATAAAATCGTTTATCTACAACGTGGGTAAGACCACGGGCGCGGACGTCGTTATCACGGAGATAGGCGGGACTATCGGCGATATAGAGAGCCAGCCGTTTATTGAGGCTATCCGTCAGGTCGCGCGCGAGGTGGGCAGGGATAATTGCTGTTTCATTCACGTTGCGCTTGTGCCCTATATATCGGGTTCCGAAGAGTTCAAGTCAAAGCCCACGCAACATTCCGTAAAGGAGTTGCAGGGTATGGGTATCACTCCCGATATCATTATGGCGAGGGTGGACGCGCCTATGCCCAAGGACGTAAGGGCGAAAATTGCTATGTTTTGCAACGTGGAGCCCGAATGTTGTATCGAAAATTTAACTCTCCCCGTATTATATCAGTGCCCGATAATGCTCGAAGACAGCAACTTTTCGGAGATTGTCTGCAAGCGGCTTAAACTCGACCCGAGGGTTATCGATCTGACCGAATGGAACAAGATGCTCGGGCGTATCGCGGCGCGGGATAAGACGGTTAAGATTGCGCTTTGCGGAAAGTACGTGCAGTTGCACGACGCGTATTTATCCGTTGCGGAATCGCTTGCGCACGCGGGATATGAGAACGGCGCGAAGATTGATATTAAATGGGTTGACACCGAAGAGCTTACCGAAGAGAGCGCGGAAGAAACGCTCGGCGGCGTGGACGGAATAATCGTCCCCGGCGGGTTCGGCAACCGCGGTATCGAGGGTATGATTGTCTGCGCTAAATATGCGCGCGAGAAGAACGTGCCGTATTTCGGCATATGTCTGGGAATGCAGACGGCGGTTATAGAGTACGCGAGAAACGTTTTGGGCTATGCGGACGCAAACTCTTCCGAGTTCGACCCCCATTCCAAGCACTGCGTTATCGACCTTATGCCCGACCAGCACGGCGTAAAGCTCGGCGGGACGATGCGCCTCGGCGCGTATCCTTGCACTGTAATCGGCGACATTATGAAAAAGTCGTACGGTGAAGAGCAGGTTTCCGAGCGGCACCGTCACAGATACGAATTTAACAACGAGTTCCGTAAAGAGATAGAGAAGGCGGGAATGAAGATAGCGGGCACCTCGCCCGACGGACTTCTTGTCGAGGCAGTGGAAATACCCGCTAACGATTTCTTTATCGGCGTGCAGTTCCACCCCGAATTCAAGTCGCGCCCCCAGTCGGCGCACCCCGTGTTCCGTGAGTTTATAAAAAGCGCGGTGATAAATTCCCGCGGTAAAAAGGCAGATAAATGAAACTTAACGACAATTTCAGAAACATAAAAGAGAGCTATCTTTTCGCGGAGATTGCGGAAAGAACCGCGGCGTATTCGGCCGCTCACCCCGATAAGAAGATTATCAGGCTCGGCATAGGCGACGTGACTCTGCCGCTCGTGCCCGCGGTTATCTCCGCGCTGCATTCCGCGGTCGAGGATATGTCGCGCGAGGAAACGTTCAAGGGCTACGGCCCGTACGAGGGTTACGCGTTTTTGCGCGAGGGTATTAAAAAATACTACGCCGAAAACGGCGTTGACGTGGGGCTTGACGAAATCTTCGTTTCCGACGGCGCGAAGTCAGACCTCGGAAACATTCTCGACATATTCTCTAAGGACAACACCGTTCTTATAACCGACCCCGTTTATCCAGTTTACGTCGATACGAACGTTATGGCGGGCAGAAAGGTTATATTCGCCGCCGCTAACGAGCGGAACGGATTTTTACCTATGCCCGACGGCAAGGTCAAAGCGGACATAATTTACATATGCTCGCCCAACAACCCCACGGGCGCGGCCTATACCAAGGCTCAGCTCAAAGAATGGGTTGATTATGCAAACGCTATGGGCGCGGTAATTTTATACGACGCGGCTTACGAATACTTTATAACCGACGACAATCTTGCGCGCTCGATATTCCAGATAGAGGGCGCGGAAACCTGCGCAATCGAGTTCTGCTCGCTGTCCAAAACGGCGGGGTTCACGGGCACGCGCTGCGGCTATACCGTTATCCCGCGCAAGTTGGAGGCGGGCGGGCTGAACGCAAACAGGCTTTGGCTGAGAAGACAGGCGACCAAGTTCAACGGCGTGCCGTACATTGTCCAGAAAGGCGCGGCGGCCGTTTTTGAAGAGGAGTGCCGCAAGCAGATACGCGGCAATATCGACTATTACCGCGAAAACGCGAGAATGATCGCCGATTGTATGGACGAACTCGGCATATGGTATACGGGCGGTAAAAACTCGCCGTATATCTGGCTCAAATGCCCGTTCGGTATGTCCAGTTGGGAGTTTTTCGACTATCTTTTAAACGGCGCTCAGGTTGTGGGAACGCCAGGCGCGGGGTTCGGCGAAAACGGCGAAGGCTTTTTCCGCCTGACCGCGTTCGGCAGCCACGCCGCGACGAAAGAGGCCGTTTCGAGAATAAAGACTTTATTATCTCAGAAGTAGGTGTATTATGAACGGAATATACGAGAGGGGCGCGGGAGTACTTTGCCACATTTCGTCGCTTCCGAATAAGTACGGCATAGGTTCGCTCGGGGACGAGGCGTACGAATTTGCGCGCCGCCTTAAACGCGCGCACGTCAAGTACTGGCAGATACTGCCGCTTGTGCAGACGGGGTTCGGCGACAGCCCTTACCAGTCGGTTTGCTGTAACTCGGGCAATCCGTATTTTATCGATTTGGAGGCGCTGAAAGACGACGGACTTCTCGACGACGAGGAGTTGCAGTCCGCGTACAGGCCCGCGGGTAAAGTGGACTACGCGGATTTGTACGACAACCGTTTTACGCTGTTGCGCCTTGCCTACGCGCGGTTCAACGTCAAGGACAAGGACTTCGTCGCGTTCGTCGACAAGGGCGAGTTCGACGATTACGCGCTGTTTATGTCGCTTAAATCGAGATACGGCGGCACGTTCGATACTTTTCCCGACGCATATAAAAACAGGGAAAGGCTGGCTATGCTGGAATTCAGGCGTTCCGCGTATAAGAGCGATTATCTGTTCTGGCAGTTTTTGCAGTACACTTTCGCAAGGCAGTGGAAAAAACTTAAAAACTACGTCAACTCGCTCGGTATTAAAATCATAGGCGACATTCCGCTCTACGTTGCGTACGACTCGTCGGACGTGTGGGCGAACCCGTCGCTTTTCAAGCTGGACGCGAACCTTAAACCCGTCACGGTCGCGGGCGTTCCGCCCGATTATTTTTCGGAAAAGGGTCAGCTTGGGGGCAACCCGCTCTATAACTGGGAGGTTATGGCGGCAGACAATTTCGATTGGTGGGTCAACCGCATAGAAAGGGCGTCGCGGCTGTACGATATTATAAGGATCGACCATTTCCGCGGGCTTGACAGGTATTACGCAATACCTGCCGAAAACGATACGGCGGAGGTCGGCGAGTGGCTGAACGGTCCCGGCGTAAGGCTTTTCAGCGAGGTAAGAAGAAGGCTGGGCGACGTGAGCATTATCGCGGAGGATCTGGGCGTTATGGACGCGGGCGTGCTCAGGCTGAGAGAACGCACGGGTTACCCCGGTATGAAGATTTTGCAGTTCGCGTTCGACGGCGTGGAGGACAATTCGTATCTGCCGCAGAATATAGAGCGCAACTCGGTCGTCTATACGGGCACGCACGATAACGACACCACGCTTGGGTTTTTGGAGGCTATGGACGAAGAACGGTTCAGGGCGTTCAAAAAGAGGTTGCGCGCCGCGCTCGGTAGCGAGGCGGCCGTGTGTCCGTTCGTTACGCGCAGTCAGGCGGCGGAGGCAATGAACGTCTGCGCGCTTGCGTCGCACGCGGAGATTGCGATATTGCCCGTGCAGGACGTTATGGGGCAGGGCGGCGAGGCGAGAATGAACGTTCCGTCCACGGCGTTCGGGAACTGGCAATACCGTATGGAAGATTTCCCTTCCAGAAAACACTGGGCGGTTTTAAGAAAGACGATTGACGAATATAAAAGATAAATAAAAAGCCGCACGCTATTGCGTGCGGCTTTTTATTTACTTGTCGAAAATTCTGGTGCAGAGCACGGTCATATCGTCGGAAACGGTTTTCGACCTTTCCTTTGCGCCCGCAAGAATGTTGTCCGCAAGGTTCTGCGGGTTGAGCGGTTTCATTTCCCTTAGGAACTCGTAAAGTTCGGTCGCGGACGAGAACGCGGAAGTTATACCGTCGCTCATAAACACCACTATGTCGCCGTTTCTTAGCTGCTCCGTGCAGACGGTCGGTTTGAGGTTGTCGAGTATGCCGAGCGGCAAGCTCTGGCTTTCGAGTATCTTTATTTCGCCCTCGCGCATAATTACGCCCGCGGGCGAGCCTATCTTTACAAAGTCCGCAATGCCCGTGTTAAGGTTCACCGCCGCTATGTCTATGCAGGTGAAACGCTCGTCGCGGTTGAACGAAAGAAGTTTATTTATCGTTTTTAGCACGGTGCCTTCTGGCATTTCCGCGCGGTAAAACGCCTCTATGAGCGAAATGGCCGTGGCGGAAACTTTCTTTGCGTATTCGCCGCTGCCCATACCGTCCGAAAGCGCCATTAAAAAGCTGTGCTCGTTTATCCTGACCACAGAGTGCGTGTCGCCCGAAACGCGTTCGCCGCTCTTAATCGCGTACGCAACGCCGAACGCAGCGTCAAGCCGCGGCGGCGCGCCGAACACAAGACAGCTTTTCTCGTTGTCGTAGCTCAGTTTGTCTTTGAGCAGGTATTTGGATTTCATAACGTCGGATATGACCGCGGTCATAGTCTTAACGTTTATTTTTCCGCAGACGACGGCGTTTATTTCCATATCTTCGCCGTTTATGTACAGCTCGGGACAGGATATCCCCTGCGCGGAAAGCTTTGTTTTAAGCGTTTCCTCGATACCCGTATACTCGCGGTAGGACTTGCATAGTTCCACCGCGCAGTTTTTCATAACCTCCGCAACGCCGTGCGCCTGGTCGGCGAGCAGTTCGCGCCCGCTCTTTGCGTTTTCCGCCTCGGTCATATACCGCCTGTATTCCGCAAGCAGGGCGTTAAGCCGCACAAGCACGTCGGTCGGGTTGGAGCAGTTTACCGTGACCTCGCTGGGTAAATCTATAAGGTTGACCTTGCCCTTTACGCAGCCCGAGCTTATCAGTTTCTCGAAACCCGAATACACGTCGGTGCGCTGACAGCGCTTGGCGCGTTCGCAGTTCTTACAGCATTTTTCTTTCAGGTCGGTAAGCATTCTCGCGCGCGAGGCGGTTTCGTTCACGTCCTCGTCGAGCGCGTTGAACGCGCATTCTATTTCCCTGAACACCTCGGATATGCGGTAAAGCTTTTCGCCCGTGCGCCTGCGGTTGCGCTCGACCGCGGTGTCGGGCAATACTTCCTTGACGAGCAACCGCTCTTTAAGCGCGTTCAAGTACTTGCCCGACGGCAGGGACGGGGCAACGCAAGTACATATGAGCAACAGCGCGCGCAGTATTATTATCGCTACCGGCACGTTGAAACCGCCCGTGAAATAGAAGTAAACGGCAGCCAGCGCCAGCGTGACCGCGCCGGACGCTATTCTGCCGGCGTTTACGAAAAGCAACGCGGGCAGGGCCGCAAGCAGATATACGGTGAAGGGCTGAACGGAAAGGGTTACGATTGCTGGCGGTGCGGCGAGCACTAGGACGGGTATAAGCGCGGCGGGCGATTTTGCAAGCCTTATGCAGAACACGAGAAGGCCCGCCGCGAACGCGGCGTATATGAAGTCGCCCGCAACGTTGTAAAAGCCCACGCCGAACGCGGAATAGGTTACAGCGCAGCACAGCAGTTCGTCCTCTTTCAGTCTGCAACGCATTACCCTGTAAATAACGGCGTATACCGTTTTGAAACAGAAGAACGCAAACACCGTCGCGGCGACGGCGGCTATGCCTTTCAGGGCGTAAACGTTGTCGATAACGGAAAGCGCCGCGGAACCTTTCCAGTCCGCGAAAGCTATGTAAGGAGAAAGCGCTATGACTAGGTAGGCCGCCGCCTCGATTCTGATTTTGCGTCGGGTGCGGCGGTAGATAAAGGTTACCAAGCATAAAAACCCCGCCTCGAACACGCTTAAAATGCTCGCCGTGAGATTGAGGTGGATTATTGAGGCGAGTATGTACAAAACGGGCGTTAAAATCAGGTTGGTTCCGCACAGCAACATAGCGAAATACAGACCTATCGAAAGCGGAACGCCGTCCACGGATTTATTCATAAATACCAGCGCGGCCGCGTAAACTGCGTATAGGGTTACGCTTTTTGCGTTTATCTTTAAAGTCATAGCTACATTTTATATAATCGCGCGCGGAAAAATTTGTCTTTTATTATTGTAAAATGTAATAAATTAAAGTATAATTTCACTTATAATTTTTTTGCGGCGGAGAATATTAAGTATATAAATATTCAAAATGGCTTTTTAACGATTGACATAATTTGTCAAAATGTGTAGAATTATTTTAGAAAATCAAGTTTTCTTCGGAGGGACAATGCAGGATAACGAACGCGAAGAGGGCGGAATATCCATCGGCGATATTTTCCGCACGATACTTTCTTGTAAATGGCTTGCGCTGGTAATCGCGGCGGTGATTACTATCGGCGGCGCGGTCGGACTATATTTTTACGGCGCTTCCAAACAGGAGTATGCGGTTACTTTCGTAATGTATATGCCGGGCTCGGGCAATTCTCCCGTCAGCTATACCTATCCCGACGGAACGCGGTTCCACTTTACGGACCTCGTTTCGGTTGAAAATCTGCAAAGGGTGAAGGAAAACAGCGCCAAAAAGGAAATAGACGAGTTTGCGGACGTGAACGTGGACGCTATGGTTCGCAACGGCGACATTTCCATTATAAGGGAACTTCTGGAAACGGCGCAGGGCTCGGGCGCGTTCGAGGCGAATTATACCATTAAAGTAAATTCGTCGTATTTCAAGAACCGCGAAGTGGCAAAAAATTTCATAAGGGAGCTTGTTAATCTGCCCGCAGAGCATCTTGCGAATATGGAAATAACCTACGACGCGTATCTTTCTTCCGCGGAAGAGGCGTTGACGTATAACGACAGAATTACCTTCTTGCGCAATCAGGCGGTGTATCTTAGAAACAATTACGACTCGTTTATTACGACCTATACGGGCAGTTTCGTAATCAAGGGCGGAAAAATGCTTACGGCATACCGTTCGGCGCTCGACGTGTATATTTCCAACGGCGAGTTCGAAAGGCTTAAAAACGAGGCTATTAAAAACGGCTATATAAGAAGTCTGGAAGATTTGGCGGAATACGAAAGCAAGAAGTTCGAAAAGGAAAGGCAGCTCGTTATGGAGCAGGCCGCGCTTGACAATCTGTTAAGTCTTACTCCCGAAAGCCAGTCTTCGGTTATAGTGGACGCGGACAAGATTATTTCGCAGACCAAGGTTGTAAAGCAACTCGAACAGGACATCGAGGACCTTAAAAATTATATCAGTTCCAAGAACGTCAACGCGGAGTTTGAAAATTCCGTAAAGGCGTTGGAGGCGAAAGTGGAAGGTTTCACGGACGAGTTCAAGACGGTCGCGGCGTTCATTTACGACACGGTTAACACCGTTAACTATTCCAATGCGGATATAGTGGTCGCTGTCGGCGGTTTCGGAATTTTAAAATCCGTGTTGATAAGTCTTGTCGCGGGCGTGGTTATCGCGCTTATCGCAGCTTATATAGCGGGCTATGTAAAACAGAAAAAGACAGTTGTAAAAACTTCCGCGGCGGCACCGTCGCCCGTGTTTGCGGAGGCGCAGGCGCAGGCCGCGGTAACAAAAGACGAAGATAACGACGAAAATAAATAAACAAAATCCCTGCCCCCGAACGGGCGGGGATTTTTTTGACGGCCCCCGCCCTGCGGCGGGCCGAGTTTTTTTGCGCCGCGTTTTCCCGTTTTCGGCCGTTTTACGCCGCTCGAAAATTTGGTGTTGCATTTTTTTAAAGAATATGGTATACTTTATTTTCGTATATGACGGACTTTGAAAATCTTAAAAATTCAATAAATCCCAACAAGCAACCCGACAAGCAATATTTTCTCGGACTTCTGGACGGCGAGGCCCAGCGCGAATACGAGGACGGGCATATAAGAAACGTTATGCTTATGCTCAAAGCGCTGTATTTAAGAAAGCTAAAACAGAAAATCGAGCAGGCCGAAAGCGAGCGCGACGCGCTCAATTCCGCGGAGGGGCACAGGGCGGAGAATTACAGGCGCGTTCTCGAACTGAACGCGTGCATCAACGCGCTTAACGCGAAAATACAGTCCTACAAACCCTTTTTCGACGAGCCGTATTTCGCGCGTATGGATTTGGTAGACCCCGCGGAGGGCTACAACAGCTATTATATCGGCAAGCGCGGCGACGAGGGGCTGGAAATAGTGGACTGGCGCGCGCCGCTTGCGAGAAAGTATTACCAGAAGAGCCGCACGGCCTTTTCCATCAACGGTTACGATTATAAACTGATACTCCGCCGCGCGTTGCGCACTTGCAACGGTAAAGTGCTGGATATGAAAAACGAATATCTTTCGTTGAAGGACTATCTGTCCGCGGAAGAGATAGGCGGCCGCGACGAGTCGATTATATTCGACCCGTTTTTAAAGGATATATTGCAGTCCCGCAAGGAAAAGAGCGAGATAACCGACATAATAGAAACCATTCAGGAAAAGCAGTACGAAATAATCACCCTTCCCGAACGCGCCCAGTTCGTTTTACAGGGCGTGGCGGGCAGCGGAAAAACAATGATACTTTTGCACCGCCTTTCATATATTCTCTATAACAACGAGAAACTCAGGCCGTCGGATATAATGGTAATCACGCCGTCGGACTCGTTCAACGCGTTTATCGACGAGCTTGCGACCGTACTCGAACTCGAAAAGGTGAAAACGCGCACGCTCGACAACTATTTTACCGAGCTACTTAAACGCGCGGGCGTGGATATTTCCGACAAAACCGATTACTGCCAGCCCGTTCCCGCGGAGCTTTTAAGCTACGTTTACTCTGAAAAATTCGTAACCGACGTTCGGAAAAAGCTTGCAAAGATATTCGACGGTATTCACGGAATGTTTACCGCCGAGGATTGCAAAGAGGTTGCCGCGGCGGTTTTCTCGGCCTGTAAAATGCAGGAAGAGGAGTACGCGTTTATCAAAAACGCGGGGCTGAGGGTGAGAAGGTGCGTGCTCGGCGAGATAAAGGAAAAGCAGGGCGGCGGGCTGTACTATACCAAACAGTTCAGGTATATGTTTAACTGCGTGTCGGACGTGCGGGAGTTCTTCAAACTTCTGGACGACGCGAGAATGAACGGCCACGCGTTCTTTTACAAACAGCTCTTATCGTTCTATAAATCGCTTAAATACCTGCGGCGGTATTCGGAGAAAATCTGTCTTGCCGCGCTTGCGGATTTGCGCGATCTGGAAATTGCCGTCGAAAAGGAAATTTCCGATCTGCAACGCTATAAAATAAACGTGGGCGGCAAGGAAACGCTTACTTACGCCGACAGGATAGAAAAACGCGAGCAGCTGTTAAAAGAGATTAAACACACGACAGAGCGCGTAAAAAACATTGCCGACGCGTTTATCCCGCTCTACGACTTTGCGGACGTTATCCGCGGCGAAAACTATCTTGTCGCGGTCGGTAAATGCGAAAACACGTTCGAAGTCACGCGGTTTTTCTACCGCGAAACAATTAAAAAAGTCAAGGCGCGTTACGGTATGTCCACTAAAAAGCTGTGCCGTTTCGACCCGTTCGCTCTCTGTCTTCTTTTGACCGAGCTCGGTTTTCCGCTGTCGCCGAAATACGCGTTCGTGTTCGTGGACGAGGCACAGGACATTTCTCCCGCCGAGTACGCGGTTCTCAGGGCGGTGAACGAAGGCGCGGCGTTCAATATTTTCGGCGACCTTAAACAGAACGTTACGGGTTACCGCGGCATAAAGGACTGGACGGAGCTGGGGTTTGACGTGTACAATTTAAACCTCAACTACCGCAACACCAACCAGATAGTGGAATACGTTTCAAAAAACCTCGGCATAGATATGCGCGCCATCGGGTTTGACGGCGGCAGGGTGGAAACCGTGGACGCGCGGTTTCTGAAACGGTATTTTTCGGACAAGAACGGGCTTTGCGCGGTGATTACCACGGAGGCGGAGTTCGAAAAATACAAGCGCAAGAGCTATAACGTATTGCGCGAAACGGGGCGCATTTCCAAAACCAAAGTAAACTTTATGACGGTGTACGAGAGCAAGGGGCTGGAATTCACGGCCGTTGCGGTTGCGGACGGGGATATGACCGACAACGAAAAATATATAGCGTACACGCGCGCGTTGAAGTGCCTTGCGCTTATCAGATGAGTATTTACTGTCAATAATCAAAAAGTACGCTTGCTTACTTGATTGATAAATAAAAAAGTGGTATAATTTTCCTATGGCAAAGAAGACAAATCAGTTAGAAACAATCGAACTCGAAGGCGAACTTTTAAACTCTGTGAGTTATGCGACGTATTTCTGCCGCATACCGCTTTTCACTTCGCTTAAAATTTTCAACCGCGCGGAGGAGAGCGTTACGGGTATAACCGTGCACATAACGGGGTCTACGCAGCTTATAATGCCCGCGGAATTGACCGTGGACGAAATCCCGCACGAGAGCAGTATTTCGCTTTCGGTGGACAACGTGCTCAACCCCAAGTATCTTGCGGATCTGGAGGAGCAGGAAACCTGTAAAGTACAGATTAAACTCACGCAGGGCAAGGACGTGGTATGCTCGTTCAGAACGGAAGTACAGGCCCTGCCCATAGACTGTTGGAGCGGGCTTTCCGGCAATGCGGAAATGCTTGCCTCGTTCGTTCGCCCCAAGCTTGCGGACTGCCAGAAAATTCTGGCGGAGGCGGGTTTACAGCTTAAAACCTGGGGCTATTCCTCGGAGTGGAGCGGCTATTCGGGCAACGACAAAAACGGCGTCAGAAACGCGGTCGCGGCAATTTACGCGGCGATACGCCACCTCAATATAGAGCGTTCCGAGGGTGGGGATATGACCAGAACCACGCACGCGGGCGGCATAAACAAGATTTTGCAGTCCAAGAAAGCTACCCCGCTCGAACTTGCGCTTTTCGCCGCCTCCTGTTTCGAGGCGACAAAGCTCAACCCAGTACTCGTAATCGGCAAGGACAAGGTCGGCGTGGGCGTGTGGCTTTACGAAAGCTGTTTCTCGTCGCCCATACAGGACGATATAGCGGTGGTGGAAAAGTACGTTGCGGAGGGCGTCAACAACCTCGCTATTTTCGACGCGGACGATTTGTTTGCGCACAAGAACGCAAGCTTTACCACAAGCGCGTCGCACTTTATATCCTTTTCGGACAAGCTTGACGTCTGTATAGACATAAAGCGCTGCCGTATCGGCGGCATTTATCCCCTGCCCCTTAAAATAGAGACCTCCTCGGGCTACGAGCTGTTGAACGACAAGCAGCTGTCGTACAGCGAAAAACCGCGCGAGCTTATCGACGCGGGCAAGTACGAATACGACAAAACCGCTTCCAAGGACAAGAACTGGCAGAGGCGGCTTCTCGACCTGTCGCTAAGAAACAACCTGTTGAATTTCAGATACAGGCGCGACTGTCTGCATATACTTTCTGCCGACCTTGCGGCGTTCTGCACCCGTCTGGAAGACAGGGACAAATACAAGTTAAACCCGCTTTCAATGCCCTTGAAGGACGCGAGATATTTCGGCTGTCCCGAAGTCAAGAGTATGGAAGAGCTTATCGCAATCGAAATGAAGTCGGGCATACTGCGCTGTTATTCGGGTCAGGACGGCGTTACGGACGTTTCGGGCAACCTTATGCGAAAGGCGCGCGCCGCGGAAGAGGAAACGGGCGCGAAGACGCTTTATCTCGCGTTCGGGTTCCTTAAATGGAAGAACTCCGACAAGGACGACAAGTACGCGCCGCTGGTGCTCTTGCCCGTGAACGTGAAAAAGACCAAGACCGCGGGCGTATGGCTGGAAGCGGAAGAGGGCTACGAGGTCAACACGACCCTTCTCGAATTTCTCAAACAGGAATTCGGCATAGACGTGCGCGGCGTCGAGGACAAGGGGCTTACCCCCAAAGAGATAATAGCCGTGTTCCGCGCAAAGACCGCGAATATGAAGGGCTGGGTGGTCTACGAGGACATCTACCTTGCGCAGTTCACGTTCGCGCGCTACGCTATGTGGGCGGACGTAAAGAAAAACATATCGGAGTACAGGAAAAACCCGCTTATCGCAAGCCTTCTTTCCAACTCCAACAATCTTATAGGCAACAGGATTTCGGGCGTCAGCGAGGACGACGGCGACCCGTGCAAAATCATAACTCCCCTGCCCTGCGACAGCACTCAGTACGCCGCTGTTGCGGAATCTGCCAAGGGCACCACGTTCGTTCTGCACGGCCCTCCCGGCACGGGCAAGAGCCAGACGATTACAAACATAATCGCCAATGCGGTGTTCAGCGGCAAGCGAATCCTTTTCGTCGCGGAGAAACAGGCGGCGTTGCAGGTCGTTAAAAAGCGCCTTTCGGATATAGGCATAGGCGAGTTCTGTCTGGAACTTCACTCGGGCAAATCCGCGGACAAGGGCGAGATTATACGCACTATCGAAAACACGCTCGCGCTGTCGGGCACGGCGGACGCGGAGAAGTTCGCCGCCGCCGGCGAGAGAATCAAGCAGGCGCGCGGCGCGCTCAAAGCCCCGCTTTCGGCGCTGCACAAAAAGCGCAGACTGGGCGTTTCGGTGTACGAGGGGATTATTTATTACCTGCAAAACAAGAACGCGCCCGAGCTTATCAATATAGAGAGCACGTTCTACGACTCGCTTACGAAGAGCAAGTTCGAAGAATGCGAAAAAATGCTTATCACCGCGCAGGCGGCCGCGGAGGAGTGCGGCGGGGTTTACCGTTCGCCGTTCTCGGGAGTAAACCTCACTCAGTGCGACAAGGCGACTAAGACAGCCGTTCTCTGCGCCGCGGAAGTAGTTCTCGCCGAGCTCAAACACCTCAAAAATTATCTCGGTATTTTCCTCGATACGTTCAACCAGCGCGTTAGCACGTTCACCTATAAAAAGCTGAAAGCGCTTACCGAGATTGCAAATATACTCAAAAGCGAAGAACTCAACAAGTTTTTCGAGTGCGACGAGCAGCAGTTCTACAAGTTCTATAACGCCAACCTCAAATACGACAACGCGGTCAAGCACTGGATGAGCAATTTCCGCGCTCTGCCCGACTTGGGCAAGCTTGCCGACAAGATCGAGGACGAGCTTGAAAACTGGGGCGAAAATTACCGTTCTTCCAAAGTTCTTTTGAACGTGGTGCGCCGCATAAACAAGTGCGCGGCAAAACCGTTGCAGGAGAAGGAGGAGCTGGAATGGATTAAGCGCGCTTACGAGATTGAGCAGGCAAAGTCGCGTATGCTGTCCAATACAAATTTAAGCGACAACTTTCTCGGTATGGGCGGCGCGATTAACGATAAAAAGCGCGACGATTTTTTGCGGCCGCTGTATAACCTGCATAAGCTGTGCGCGCAGATTTTTATGGACTACAACGCGGACGCGTTCAACAGCGTATGCTCCGAAACGGCGGGCGGACAGCTTAAACCGCTTATTGTCGGCCTTATCGCGGCCGCGGCGTCCTTTAACAGGGGTTGCGAAAACTTTCTTAAAACAGTCAGGGCGGACAAGTCCGAAATACAGGACGGCGATATTTTCGAGTACTTCACCGCAAAGTGCGGCGCGCTTATCGACAATATCGATATGTTGCCCGGCTGGTGCGTATACAAGGCCACGGCGCAAAAACTCAACGAAAACGGCTTGACGTTCATTACCGACGCGATGGAGAGCGGCCGCATAAGCGGCAAGGCGATTCTTTCGTCGTTCAGGAAAAACGTATACCGCAACTTTATCCAGACCAATATCCCCGCGGACGAGGCGCTGGGCTCGTTCTCGGCGAGCGTGCAGGAGGCCACTGCGGCGAACTTCTCGCAGGTTCTGGAAGAGTTCTCCGCGCTCACGCGCGAAAAATTGCGCTCGGAGCTCATTTCAAGACTGCCCGCGCAGGAAACGGAGGGCCCGCTCGCGCTAGAACTTATGGCGTTCCAGCGCAGTATAAAGGGCAATATGCGCGGCTTCAATCTCCGCAACCTGTTTACGGACATACCCGAGCTTATGCGCGTAGTCGCGCCCTGTCTTCTGATGAGCCCGATAACCGTCTCGCAGTATCTTCCCGCGGACGCAGGGCTTTTCGATATAGTAATATTCGACGAGGCGTCCCAGATGCCCACGTGCGAGGCGGTACCGTCGCTCGCCCGCGCGAGGAGCGCGATTATCGTCGGCGACCCCAAGCAGATGCCGCCGACCACGTTCTTCACTACCACTGGTCAGGACGAGGACAACCCCGAAACCGAGGACCTCGAATCCGTGCTGGACGACTGTCTTGCGCTGGGTATTCCCGAAAAGCACCTCGTATGGCACTACCGCTCCAAGCACGAAAGCCTGATAGCGTTCTCCAATATTATGTACTATTCCAGCAGGCTTTGCACATATCCCTCGCCCGACGCGCTCGACAGTAAGGTCCAGTTCAGGCTTATAGCCGACGGCGTGTACGACCGCGGCGACACCAAGTGCAACAAAAAGGAGGCGGACGCGCTTGTCGAAGAGGTTATAAGGCGGCTCAAAGACGAGCGGCTGAAAAATTCCAGCATAGGCGTGGTGACGTTCAGTATGCCACAGCAGATATATATAGAACGCCTGTTGTCGAAACGCATTTCCGAATTGAAGCTCGAAGACGCGGCGTACGACAGGGAGGAGCCGCTGTTTGTCAAGAACCTTGAAAACGTTCAGGGCGACGAGAGGGACGTAATACTCTTTTCGGTGTGCTACGGCCCCGACAAACTGGGTAAAATTTCGCTCAACTTCGGGCCTTTGAACCAGCTGGGCGGCTGGCGGCGTTTAAACGTTGCGGTGTCGCGCGCAAGGGAAGAGATGATTGTTTTCTCGTCTATGCGTTATTCAATGATAGATATGTCGCGCACGACCTCGCGCGGGGTTGCGGGGCTTAAAGCCTTCCTCGAATTTGCGGAAAAGGGCAGGACCAACATCTCCGTGCGCAGTAACGAAATAATAATCAACAAGCACGGGATAGGCAGGTTCATTGCCGAAGAGCTGTCGGCATACGGCTACGAGTGCCGTTGCGACGTTGGCGTTTCGGATTTCAAAATCGACGTTGCGGTTGTAGACCCCAAAAACAAACACAACTTCATTCTCGCCGTTCTTTGCGACGGGTCGCAGAGCGGGTTCTCGGTCAAGGACAGGACTGTCTTGCAGGTTCAGACCTTAAAGCGCAACAACTGGAACGTGGTAAGGCTGTACTCGATTAACTTCTTCAACAATCCCAAGCGCGAGATAAAGAAGATTAAGGACTATCTCGACAAACTCACTTCGGACGGCAAGCCCGCCAACATAAGCTTTAAAAAGCCCTACCGCTTTGCGAAAGCGGAAGTAAAGAACTGCAACGCGGACTATATTTTAAGCGGCGAAAACGACGCAGAAGTAACGCGCGTGATAAAGGCGATTGTCGCCGCGGAGGAGCCGATATCCTCGCAGTTCCTGTTAAAGCGCACGCTTTCGCAGTTCGGCATCGCCAAGTACGGCGTAAAGCTTGAAAACAAGCTCGGTTCTCTTATCGACGGTTGCGGGTTCCTGCGCGGGATAATGCTGGGTAACGTGTATTTCTTCAAGACCGACAAGTATTCGGGTTTCGACAGATACAGGGTGGAGGAGGACGCGGCTGTGCGTTCGGCCGATACCGATTACACGCCTTACGACGTGATTTCGCTCATAAAAGGCATACTTTTAAACAAGGTCAGTATGTACGCGGACGAGCTTATTCCTATGGTTTTAAAGGAGCTTAAAGTGCCGCGTTCGAGCGACAAGCTCGTTTCGTTCGTTTCGGGCTGTATAGACGAGGGCGTTAAACGCGGCTTGTTTATAAGAAGCGTTTCCGATAAAATTTCTCTCACTTAAATAACAAACCGCGCGGAGTGCAAACGCACTCCGCGCGGTTTGGTTTTTCTTATAAATTTTCCAGAACGTCGGTCATATCGTACAGCCCGCGCTCTTTACCGGCAAGCCACTTCGCTGCCTTAACGGCGCCCGCGGCAAACACGCGTTTCGAGCGCGCGGAGTGCGAAAGAGTGATAATTTCGTCCTCGCCCGCAAACATAACGTCGTGGTCGCCTACGATAGTCCCGCCGCGAAGGGCGTGTATGCCTATCTCGTTTCCGCGCTTTCCCACGATACCGCTCCTGCCGTACAGATAGTTCTTGCCGCCGCCGAACGCTGCGTTTGCGCCCTCGGCAAGCATAAGCGCCGTTCCCGACGGCGCGTCCGCTTTCTGGTTGTGGTGCCTTTCGGTAATCTCTATATCGAAGTTTTCGCCCAGCGCCTCCGCGGCCTCGCGCACAAGTTTAACGAGAAGGTTCACGCCCAGAGAGAAATTCGCGGTCTTAAACACCGCAATTTTTTCGGAGCATTTTTTAATCAGCGCAAGCTGTCCCTCGTCGTAGCCCGTCGCGGCAAGCACTGCGGGCACGTTGTTTTTGACCGCCCAGTCAAGCTCGTCTTTAAGCGCGGCGGGGGAGGAGAAGTCTATTATCACGTCGACTTTTTCTTTCACGTCCGAATACGAGGAGTAGACGGGGACTTCGGCTTTGAGCCCGCGCGGGTCCACGCCGCAGACGATTTCCGCATCTTTATCGTCTTTTATAAGGCTGACGATGTTTGCGCCCATTTTACCGCCTATGCCGCAAAGTAATATTTTAATCATAAGTTTTAATCCCCGCGTTTTTAATGGCGTTCAGAAGTATGGTCTTGTTGTGCTCTTCCAGCTCCGTAAGCGGCGCGCGCGGCACTCCCGCGTCGAACCCGATCATATTATACGCCGCTTTGACGGGTATGGGATTGACCTCCACAAAGCACGCGTCCTCGAAGGGGAGCAGGAAGTCCTGAACCTCGTTGGCCTCTTTAAGCTTGTTTTCTGTGACAAGCGTATACATCTTTTTAAGCAGCGCGGGCGCGATGTTGGAGGCTACCGATATAAGCCCCGCGCCGCCAATCGCAAGCATAGGCAGGTTGAGGAAATCCTCGCCCGAATACAGGTCCATTTTTCCGCGTATGCGCCGCATAGTTTCGCAGACCTGCGCCATATTCCCGCTCGCTTCCTTAATGCCCGCCATATTTTGAATATCCGCAAGCCTTTCCGCCGTTTCGGGCAGAATGTTTACGGCCGTGCGCGAGGGCACGTTGTAAGCTATCACGGGTATTTTCACGGCGTCGCATATGGCTTTATAGTATTCGTAAATGCCTTTCTGCGTGCACTTATTGTAGTAAGGCGTAACGGCAAGCACGCCGTCCGCGCCCAGCTCTTCCGCAAGACGTGAGGCGGCGACGGCTTTCGCGGTGCTGTTGCTGCCCGTACCCGCGATAATCTTTATTCTTCCGCCCGCCTTGTTAACGGCGTATTTTATAACTTCTTCCTTTTCCGCGTCCGTCATAGTGGCGGGTTCGCCCGTGGTACCGAGAACGACAAGCGCGTCCGCGCCGCCGTCTATCTGGAATTCTATCATTTTTCCGAGTTCGTTAAGGTTAACTCCGTCCGCGTTGAACGGCGTAATCATTGCGGTTGCAATTCCGCTGAAAAATCCTGTCACTTTTTATTACCTCACATATCATTTTAAGCTTTTCGCGTTATAAATGTGTATCAGTCGAAATATCCTTTCGCCGCAAGCAGTTCGGCAAGCAGAACGGCGCCGCCGGCCGCGCCGCGCAGGGTGTTGTGCGAGAACCCTATGAACTTGTAATCAAACACGCTGTCCTCTCTCAGTCTGCCCGCGCATACCGCCATACCCAGTTCGAGATTTCTGTCAAGTCTGGGCTGGGGACGGTCGTCCTCGGTAAAGTAATGAATGAACTTTCTCGGCGCGGAGGGGAGATATAGTTTCTGCGGCTCGCCCGAGTATTCCTGCCACGCGTTCAAAATTTCTTCTTTGGTCGGTTTTTGCTCGAACGAAACGAAACAGGCCGCCGTATGACCGTCGGAAACGGGAACTCTCAGACACTGCGCCGTAATTTTCGGCGCGGTCGCGTTGACTATGCGCCCGTCTTTGACCTCGCCCCAGATTTTAAGAGGTTCGGTTTCGCTCTTTTCCTCCTCGCCGCCGATATAGGGGATAATGTTGTCGCATATTTCCGGCATAGTTTCGAACGTCTTTCCCGCGCCCGAAATAGCCTGATAGGTGGTTACGGCCGCGCTCTTTATCCCGAATTTTTTCAAGGGGTGCAAAAGCGGCACGTAGGATTGCAGCGAGCAGTTGCTTTTTACCGCAATAAACCCGCGCTTTGTTTTAAGCCTTGCGCGCTGGGCCGAAATAACTTCGAGGTGCTCGGGGTTGATTTCGGGAATGACCATAGGCACGTCGTCCGTGCCGCGGTGCGCGGAGTTGTTGGAAACCACGGGGCATTCCAGCTTTGCATAAGCGTATTCCAGTTCGCGTATCGCCTCTTTTTTCATATTGACGGCGCAGAAACAGAAGTCTGCCGCGGCCGCTATTTTCTGTTTGTCCGCGTCGGCGTCTAAAACTATCGCGTTCCCGAACTTTTCGGGGATAGGGTCGGCCATATGCCATTTTTTCACCGCGTCGCGGTATCTCTTTCCCGCGGAGGCGGAGGAGGCCGCAAGGCAGGTTACGTTGAAATAGGGGTGGTTGTCAAGAAGCAGTAAAAACCGCTGTCCGACCATACCGGTTGCGCCGATTACGGCTACGTTATACTTTCTCATTATTACTCCTTAGCAAAAAAGACAGTGCGCCGCACTGCCGTCAAAAGCAATTAGCGCAACACACGTAGTGACAGTCGCAAAGGTATTGACCCTTGCGCCCGACGCGGTTCAAGGCCCTCCGCGTCTCGGCGGCGACGCCCTTTCGCTGCGGACTTAAACGGTGTTTCCCTTGAAAACGCCTCGTCCGCGGTTACTGATGCTCGGCCGCTCCTCTAATTTGCAGGTCTATATTATCATACGCGCGCGCAAATGTAAAGGAAAATAAAGTCGATTTTGCGCCTTTAATAATCTCGGCCGCCAACCTTTTTCAAATTAGTTGCCGTATGCCTTAAAAACAGTTGAAAAATTTCCGCGTATATGGTATCATAGCAGTGTTAATTTTAATTGAAAGGTAAAACCGCTTTATGGCAATCGACGTAAAAAGTCTGCAAGGTAATGAAATAACCGACGATTATGTAAGGGAGGCGCCCGCGCGCGGAAGGTGGGGCGAAACCTGGGATACTTTCAAGAGGTCGTTCGGCAAGATAGTTCTCATAAACCTGTTTATGATTATCTTTCTTCTGCCGTCCGTGGTCATACTTTTCCTGCGCTCGATGTATATCGCGGGGCTGGGTATGCAGTATCCGTTCAACTCAAACACGGGCATAGGCTATCCCGCTTATCCCGGTATGGAGGGGCTTACCGAAAGTTTGTATCTTTCCACCGACTTACTGTTTTACGCGGCTCTGTTTGTGGGCGGGCTTATCGCGGCGGTCGGTATCTCCGGCGGCGCGTACTCTATAAGGAAACTCGTCAACACCCACGGCAAATTCAAACTCAAAGACTTTTTCCACGGCGTGAAGGTGGGCTACTTCAACACCGTTCTGCCCATAACTCTGTTTTTGATGTTTTTTTATTCCTGCGTTATCGTAGGCGACTGGAAAGACCTTGCAATCGCGCGCGGTTCGTCCGCGGCAGGCCCCGTTACCGCGTACGTGTTTGTAATTATCGCGACGGTAATCGTAGGCATATACTGCGCCTGGCTGTTTGCGGCGGGCGTAAGCTACCGCCTTAAATTCGGCCAGCTCTTCAAAAACGCGTTTATGCTCATACTCGCAAGCCCCGTGCACACGCTGTTTTTCGCGGGCTTTGCGCTGATACCCGTCTGGCTGTATCTTATCGGCACGGTAACTTTCTTCGTACAGATAATAGCGTACGTCGTGCTCATACTTTTCGGACTTTCGTTCATTCTTCTCGTCTGGCTTACCTTTACGCAGTGGGTTTTCGATTTGTACGTAACGCCCACGCTCAAAGCCGCGGAGGAAGAGGC
>CAJTUI010000001.1 GCA_910579705.1 uncultured Christensenella sp. | reverse complement strand
TTGTAACAATAGGGAACGAAAATTGGCTCTAAATGGACAAAAAAGGTGGGCAGTATTTTCGTCCTACAAAGACAAAAAAAGAAAGAACGGAACAACCGTTCTTTCTTTTTTTATTACGTCGGTTTTACTGAAAATATTTGACAAAATATGTGAAATGTTATATAATACAGAAAATCGGTTTTTTAAGGAGGAAACTTTGTGAGAAAGAGAAGTTTGTTTGCTGGTATAATGGCGGCGGTGCTGTCGTTGACCGCGACCGGGCTTGCCGCGTGCGGCGACAAGACGGAAGACGGGCCGCAGACCCCGCCCGAGGAAGAGGGCGAGGTAATGCCTACGTTCGACTATAAGACATATGACAACGTGGAGTTCAGCAACTATCTTGACGGCGCGGAAACGGACTCTATCAAACTGCCGGGACAGTACGCCTATAACGGTATGGGCGACCCGTTCGTTATGCGCTTTAACGGAACTTATTATCTGTATACCTCTACGCGCAGTACGACTACGGGCGTAAGGTGCTGGAAGAGCAAGGATTTAATAAACTGGGAGCAGTGTCAGGGCGAAGGGCTGGAATACGGGTTCGTAAGCGAGGACAGCTGTCTTCGTCACGCGTACGCGCCCGAAGTCTACTATTTCAACGGTAAATTCTATATGTACACCAGCCCGCACGACGACGGGCATTACACGCTCACGGCGGACAGCCCCGAGGGGCCGTTCACGCGCGTTACGGACAACTATAAAATGGTTATCGACGGTAGCGTATTTATCGACGACGACGAGAGTATGTATTTCCTCCACGCCAGCCACGAGGGACTTAAAATTCACGATATGAACTCGATGGTGGAGCCCGAAACACAGGAGACGCTTTTGAAAAACACGACCCTGACCAGTGAAAAATTCAACTGGACGGAAGGGCCTATGATTATAAAGCGCGACGGCATTTACTATCTCACGTATACCGGCACGCAGGTTAAAAGCCCCGCTTACAGAATTCTGTACAATACCGAGCTGGACGGCAACGAACTCAATTCCCGCGACGCGTTTGCGGGTCAGGCGGAGTCTTCGATAGTCCTCAATACCGAGGGCGACTATTCGGGCCTCGGCCACAGTTCCACGGTGCTCGGCCCCGATATGGACTCGTATTATATCGTATACCATAACCTGCACGTCACCACGGACAAAGGTTGCTGGCGCGGCTATAATTTCGACAGGCTTATCTTCAACGGAACGCAGATGAGCGTGGACAGCTCAGACAAGAGGTCGGTTGCGGCGCAACAGCCCGAGTTTACGGCGGACGGCGTTTCGGGACTTGAAAAGGACGCGGCGCGCTATCTCTCGTCTAAAACCACGGGCGAGGTGTTTACCGCCGAGTTCAACTTCAAGGGCGACAAAGTCAAGTGCATTGCTGGCTTTGAGGACGTAAACAATTACATATACGCAATGCCCGACTATTCCGCACATACAATCAAACTTGTAAGCGTTTCGGACGGCAAGGAGAGCGTTATCGCCAGCGGCGAGCTCAAAAACGATTTCAATCCCGACGTAATCCACACCGTGCGCATAGCCTACGCCGAAGGCAAGGCAGACGTACATTTCGACAATATGACCAAAATCCGCAACGCGGAAATCTCCGTCGGCGCGGGTAAAATAGGCTACGAGGGCGGAAATATTTCTTACACCGCATTCAGCAACGTTGCGAAAGGCTCCTCGGATAAACTAGAATTAAAGCAGTCGGGCGCGAAAATAGGAAGTTCTACCTACCTGCCCGAAAACGCGTACGAAAACCTTTCGTCCTATAAACTGTCCGAAAAATCCAAACTGACCGAGTACAAGGCCGACAAAGCGGCGGACAAATGCTTTGACGGCGCGTATCAGTTAGAGCTAGGCGCAAAAGAAGACTTCGCGCGTTATTCGGTATTTTTCCGCGACGCGGGCAAGTATGGCCTCGCTCTCACGTACGACGCGGAGTACGCGGGCCGTACGATAGGCGTGCAGACCGATCTGGGCGAAATCACGAAAGTTAAATTACCTTCAGAAACGGAGGACGGAACGGGCGTTATAACGGCGGTTATAGCCAACGTTAATATAGAAAAGCGCGGCGGGCATTTGATAAGCCTGCACAATACGGACGGCAAGGTGACGGGCTTTATATCGTTTACGTTCGGGCCCTATTCCGATACGGCGGTGGACGAGAGCCTGACTGATTATGCGGAAAACGGCAAGTATCCCGTTAAAACCGACCCCATTAGCACGGGCAGGTACGAAAAGGAATTTGCGCTCAGCGCCGACGGGCACACCACAAATACAACGTGCCGTATGGTTGCGTACTTCGGCGACAAGGGACTTACCGATTACGAAACACAGGTGGATATGAAAGTGTCCACGTATAACGGCAGGTCGGCGGGAATTATTTTCAGGGCGAAAAACATCTCCGCAAACCCCGACTACGACGATATAGAGAGCTTGCAGGGCTACTATCTCGGCATATCCCAGACGGGATTATTCATTGACAGGTGCGACTACAACTATACAGTCAAGAACGTGGTAAAGGTCACGCACTCGCTCAAACAGGGCGAATGGATTACGCTTAAGGCCGTAGTCAAGGGCAACCTTATATCCGTTTACGTAAACGACGAGTTTATGTTTGAATACCGTGACGCGCGCGCGTTCACTAACGGCCACGCGGGTATTTGCAGTAACTATGCGGTTGCGTCCTACAAGAATTTCAGTATAAAACCGATATAATTTAAAATACAGAGGCTCCGCGCTTTTCGTCGCGGAGCCTTTTTTTTTGCGCTGTCGCGGAAAAATTGTTTACATTTGCGCCTCGCTATTGTATAATTAAAATCGTATAATTATAAGTCGGGTTCGATATGGCGGAAAAGACGAAGATGTCAAAGACAAGAAAAAGTACGATAATCCTGAGCGCGGTTTCGGCGGTTATAGCCGTGGCGCTTATTATCACAAACTTTTTCGTTCCCGTAAAATATCTTGCAAGCTATCTTGTCGCAAAAAACGCCGCGCCCGAGGGAGTTATGCGCATACGGTTTGCAGACGTGGGTTACGGCGACTGTACGGTAATAGAATTGCCCGACGGTAAAAATATGCTTATCGACGCGGGCGACGGCGCGGGCAAGCACCAGTCCGAAATTTTAAAATATCTCAACAAAAGCGGAATAAGCACAATCGACTATCTCATATGCACTTCCGTCAATGCCGAGCGTTGCGGCGGCCTTGCCGAAATTATGCGCTATAAAAAAGTGAAAAAGATTTATATGCCTTACTGTATAAACGCGGCTGTCACGGACGAATATCTGCGTTTCACCGTCGCGGCGAAACGCAGCGGCGCGGCGCTTGCAATAAGCGAATACGGCGCGGGCGAGGAGTTTGACGGCGGCTTTTTCAGAATCCTTTCGCCTTCCGCGCACACCTTGGAAGACGGGGAGTACGCCGCGCTGAATTCCGCGGACAGTCCGCTCACGGCGAGATACGACGCGTCCGCCGTGGTCTGGCTGGAATATGCGGGCAGGGCGGTGCTGTTTACGGGCGACGCGGGGAAAGGGGTGCTTGAAAAAATCGTTTCGGCGTATTTGCTCAACGGCGAAAACTATCTCGTAAACGCGGAGCATTGCGCTATCGTAAAGCTGGGCAACCACGGCGCGGAAAGGTCGGTTTCGGAGAATTTTTACAATACGTTCAAGGCGGAGGCGGCGGTTATATCGGTCGGCGAAAACGGCCGCGGTAATCCGTCCTCGGCCGCGTTGACAAACATAATACCGCACGTCGGCGACAATCTTTACCGCACTGACGAGCGCGGCACGGTCACGGTTGACATAACCGCGGAGGGATATAAATTTATTTAAAGGGGTTTTATGAAACTTTTAACTGCGGGAGAATCGCACGGAAAGGCGCTTATTGCGATTATTGAGGGCTTGCCTTCCAACTTAAAAATCGATATAGACGAGATTAACGGTTATCTCGCGCTCAGGCAGAGCGGATACGGCCGCGGCGGCAGGCAGAAGATAGAAAAAGACAAAGCCGAAATTCTAAGCGGCGTGAGAAACCTCGTAACGCTGGGCAGTCCCGTGAGCCTTACCGTAGTTAATTCCGACTACGCCAACTGGCGGGACTATATGGCGCCGGAGGGTTGCGACGTTTCTAAGAAAACGCTTACCGCGGTGCGCCCCGGCCACGCAGATTTGACGGGGCTTATAAAGTACGGACATACCGACGCTCGGAACGTTCTGGAACGCGCCAGCGCGCGCGAAACCGCCGTGCGCGTTGCGGCGGGAAGTATCGCGCGGCAGTATTTAAAGGCGCTCGGCGTGGAAATTTCGGGTTACGTCAGGAGCGTATGCGGCGTTACCGACGACAACGACTATGATTTTTCCAGACTGGAACAGGCTAAGCGGCAGCCTCTTTTTATGCTTGATAGTCAAGTTCAGGCGGAGGCAATGAAGAGAATTGACGAGCTGAAAGACGAGGGCGACACCGCGGGCGGTGTAATCGAGATACGCGTCCGCGGCCTTAAAAGCGGGTTCGGCAGTTGTATGAGCTACGAGGGCAAGCTTGACGCGGTTCTGTGCGCCGCGCTTATGAGCGTGCAGGCGATAAAGGGCGTGGAAGTGGGGCTCGGTTTCCGTGCGGCGGATTTGCGCGGCAGCGAGGTTCACGACGAAATTTATTACGAAGACGGTAAATTTACCAGAAAGACCAATAACGCGGGCGGGATAGAGGGCGGAATGTCCAACGGCGGCGAGATAGTGTTGCGCGCGGCTATGAAACCCATACCCACGCTTATGAAGGGGCTTAACACCGTCGACTATATAACAAAAAAGCCCGTGCGCGCCGCGGCCGAGCGGAGCGACGTCGCGGCGGTTTGCGCCGCGGAGATTATCGCGGAGAGCGTGACGGCGTTCGCGCTTTCGGAGGTCGTTGCGGCAAGGCTGGGCGGCGACAGTATGGACGAAGTAATCAAAAGGTATGGTGAACTGGAATGAGGGAGATTATTCTCGAAACCGCGGGCGTGCGCAGCGTTATCCGTTGCGGCGCGGGAGCGTTTGAAAAGTTCGCGCCAGAAATAGACGGAAAGGTGTTTGTCGTCACCGATACAAACGTTTACCGTATTTACGGCGGGCTTATAGAACGCACGTTTAAGGGCGCCCCCGTTAAGGTAATTCCCGCGGGCGAAAAAAGCAAAAACGGCAGGCGGCTTTTCGATATTCTCAAAGCAATGGCGGAAGCGGATTTAAAGCGCAACAGCCGCGTCGTTGCAATCGGCGGCGGAGTGGTCGGCGATATTGCGGGGCTTGCCGCGTCGCTGTATATGCGCGGCGTAAGGCTTGTGCAGATACCCACGACCCTGCTCTCACAGGTGGACAGTTCCGTCGGCGGTAAGACGGCGATTGATTTTTGCAATATAAAAAACCTCGTCGGCACGTTCTACCAGCCGCAGGAAGTAATAGTCGACCCGACGTTTTTAAAGACGTTGCCCGCGCGCGAGATACGTTGCGGGCTGGGCGAAATCATAAAGTACGCCGCGCTGGATAAGGATATTTATTCAAAGCTTTCGGGCGCGGAAAACATTAAAGATTTGAAATTCCTCGGCGACATAACCGCCGACTGTATCGGGCACAAGGCGCGCGTGGTTACCGCAGACGAGCACGATTTGAACGGAACGAGAAAGACTTTGAACCTCGGCCATACCACTGGCCACGCGCTGGAACTGTATTTCGGCGGCAAGTCCCACGGCGAGTTCGTTTTAATAGGTATGTACTACGAAATGTATATCGCGCGTAAACTCGGCGTAGGCGGCGGCGAGTATTTCGAAAAGCTTACCTCGCTTATCGGGCAAGTCATAAAAGTTCCCGCGTATGCGGATTTGCAAGGCGCGGTCGCCGCGGCGGGTCACGACAAGAAGAACGAGAGCGAACGCATAACGCTTATCGTGCCCGAGCGCGAGGGCAGGAGCGCGGAAATAACCGTCGGCAGGGACGAGTATCTGAAATATCTCACCGAGTGCGCAAAAGAGTTGGGGGCGGGCGTATGAACGAATTGAAACTTGCGGTCGTCGGCAAGGACGTATCGAAATCGGTGAGCCCGCAAATCCACGGCTTTATCGCGAAAGAGTACGGTATTAAAATAAGTTACGATAAAGTATCGATAAGCGAAAACGAGTTTTGCGACAGGATAAAAACGCTTTTGAGAGAGTACGACGGTTTCAACGTCACTATTCCGTTCAAGCTTTCCGTGATACCGTATCTCGAAACTCTGTGCGGCGACGCGCGCACGTTCGGCGCGGTCAACACCGTGCGCACGCGCGATTTGACGGGTTACAACACCGATGGCGCGGGGTTTGCGCTTATGCTCAAAAACAACGGCGCGGACGTTAAAGGTAAAAACGCGCTGGTCATAGGCGCGGGCGGCGCGGGCAGGAGCGTGGCGAAAAAGCTTGCGGACGCGGGCGCGGCCGTCAGCGTGTACGACAAAAATTTAAAGAACGCGTTAAACGTGGCGGCGGAGTTCGAACACGTTACCGCGCTGGATAATCTTCGCGCGGAACCTTATTACGCGGTTATCAACGCAAGCGGCGTGGGTATGCACTCCACGGAGGGCGTTTCACCGGCGGACGAACGTCTTTTAAAGCTGTGCGAAGTGGCGGCGGATTTAATTTACGTGCCTGCCAAAAGCGAGTTTTTAAGCATTGCGGAGCGTTGCGGAAAAAAGATAATCAACGGCGAGGCTATGCTCTTCTATCAGGCGTATTATGCGGACTGCATATATTTCGGGCTTGAACCCGACGAAGAGCGGGCAAAGGCGTTGTTTGAAAAATTCGGGGAGGAATGTAAAAAATGAAATTACTGTTTATAAACGGCGTCAATCTGAATATGACGGGGATAAGGGAAAAGGGAATTTACGGCGCGCAGACGCTCGACGAAATAAACGCGGAGATTGCCGCGCGGCTTACCGGCGACGAGTGCGTATTTTACCAGAGCAATTGCGAGGGCGAAATCTGCACGAGTATACACAACGCGCAACAAGAAGGGGTGGACGGCATAATCCTGAACGCTGGCGCTTTCACGCATTACAGCTACGCCATACGCGACGCCATCGCCTCCGTAACCGTGCCCGTTGTCGAGGTGCATATGTCGAACGTGCACTCCCGCGAGGAGTTCAGGCACAAGTCCGTGCTGGCCGAGGTTTGCAGGGGCGTTGTATGCGGGTTCGGTAAAAACAGCTACGTTCTTGCCGCGGAAAGTTTTAAGTTATGAACACGTTTTTAATCGGAATGCCGGGCAGCGGCAAATCAACCGTTTTGAGGCTGTATGCGGAAAAGCACGGCGGCCGCGCGTATGACACGGACGCGGCGATAGAGAGCAGGCACGGGAGCATAACCGATATTTTCCTGAATTTCGGCGAAGAGCGTTTCCGCGAACTCGAAACTGCGGTAATAAGCGAGATATGCGGATACGGCGGCGACGCGTTTGTTTCAACGGGCGGCGGGGCCGCACTGCGCGAAGAGAACGTGCGGCTATTCAAAAACGCGGGTAGGGTTGTGTATCTCAGGGCGAAAATCGATACGCTTTTGAAAAGACTGCAAGGCGATACTTCACGTCCGCTGTTGCAGGGCAATCTTGCCGAGCGGCTGACGGAGCTGTATAACTCCAGACGCGCCGTTTACGAAAGCGTTGCGGATATTATAATCGATACCGACGGGCTTACGCCCGACGGCGTGTTGCGGAAAATTTTTCAATCGGGTTCGGAAAAGAAATGAAAACTGCGTTAATTACGGGCGGGACGAAGGGAATAGGAAAGGCCGTCGCGCTGGAATTTTTAAAACAAGGCTATGAGGTTGTTTTGAACTATCACAGCGACGAGCGGTCGGCTCTCGCCACTCAGGACGAGTTCAATATGCTCGGTTATTGCCCCGTGCTGCTCCGCGCCGACGTGTCGGACGAGTTGCAAGTAAGGCAGATGTTTAAGGAGTTTTTCGGTATCTACGAAAAGCTTGACGTGCTTGTAAACAACGCGGGCATATCGCTGGTGCGCGTAATTCAGGACACGGCCGCGTGCGACTGGGACAAGATTTTCAACGTCAACGTAAAGGGCGTGTTTTTATGCTCGAAAGCGGTTGTAGACAGAATGATTGGCAACGGCGGCGGCAGTATAATCAACGTTTCGTCTATCTGGGGCGAAGTGGGCGCCAGTTGCGAGGTTGCATATTCCGCGTCCAAGGGCGCGGTTATCGCGTTTACGAAGGCGCTTTCCAAGGAGCTTGCGCCGTCGAAGGTGCGCGTGAACTGCGTTTCCCCCGGCGTTATAGACACGGAAATGAATTCGCACCTGACGGGCGACGAGATGCAGGGGCTTATCGAGCAGATACCCGCGGGCAGGATAGGCTATCCCGAGGACGTTGCAAAGGCCTGTCTGTATCTTGCCGAGGCCGACTACGTAACGGGCGAAGTGCTGTCGGTCGGCGGCGGGTTCGGTAAGTAAAATTCAATTATTTTGTACAAAAAAAAGGAAAAACGGAATTTTTTTCGTAATTAATAAACGTAATGGAAAAAATGCGGTCGTTAAAAGAAAAAACATTTGCGATAGAAGAGGCGTTTCTCTCTCCGTACGCGACCAAGTCGAAAGACACGCGCGGCAGGGGCAGGGAAGAGACCCCGTGCGCTATGCGTACGGACTTCCAGCGCGACAGGGACAGGCTTATCTATTGCAACGCGTTCAGGCGGCTGAAAAACAAGACTCAGGTGTTTTTTTCGCCCGAGGGCGACCATTACATAACAAGGCTCACGCACACGCTGGACGTGGCGCAGATAGCGCGCAGTATTGCCCGCGCACTCTCGTTGAACGAGGATTTGGCCGAGGCGATTGCGCTCGGTCACGATTTGGGGCACACGCCTTTCGGACACAGCGGAGAGCGCATTTTAAACAAGCTGTCGCCGTTGGGGTTCCAGCATAACGTGCAGTCGCTGCGCGTTGTGGACGTGCTGGAAAAGGACGGTGACGGGTTAAACCTGACTTTCGAGGTGCGCGACGGCATAGTCAACCACAAGAAGAGCGGCAAGCCCGCCACGCTGGAAGGAATGTGCGTTTCGCTCGCGGACAGGATAGCGTACATAAATCACGATCTGGACGACGCTGTCCGCGCGGGTATTCTCACTATGGCAGACGTTCCGAAAGAAATCGTTAAAGTGCTCGGGGCAAGCTCCAAAGAGCGGATAAACACCGCTATTACTTCAATTTACAATAACTCGGCGGGTAAAAACTTCGTCGGAATGGACGAAGAGGTCGAAACCGCAAGCGAGCGGTTGCGTTCGTTTATGTTTGACAGGGTGTATCTGTCCGGTTCGGCGCGCGGCGAGGAGAAGAAAGCGGAGAGAATGTTATCTGCTATGTACGCGCATTTTATGTCGCACCCAGAAGATTTACCCGAAACGTACGTGACCCTGCTCGAACGCTATCCCCGCGAGCAAGCGGTGTGCGACTATCTTTCGTCGATGACTGACAGATACGCATTGTATATGTTTAACAGCATATTCGTTCCCAAGGGCTGGACTTTTATAGACGAGAAATAAGGGCGGGGAACGCGTAAATTTCGCATAAGATTACTATGGCAACTGCTTTACAGGAGTTTTTGATAACTTTAAAAGAAAAAGTCAATATCGTAGAGGTGGCGGCGGGCTATCTCACGTTGGAGCGGCGCGGCAACGGCCATTGGGCGTGTTGTCCGTTTCACCACGAAAAAACTCCTTCGTTTTCCATTAACGAGGCCGACCAGTACTATCACTGTTTCGGTTGCGGCGAGTCGGGCGACGTAATAAAGTTCGTCCGTGAAATGGAAAACATCGATTTTATGGACGCGGTCAAACTGCTTGCGGAGCGGGCGGGGCTGCAAATGCCGCAGTCGGGGTTCGACAACCAGAAAACGGTCGAACTCAAACGCAAGCGCGACGCGCTGTTGAAAATAATGAACGACTGCGCGCATTTTTATCTCGACAATCTCAATTCGGGCAAGGCCGACGAGCATATAAATTACATCTTAAAACGCAACATACCCTCGAAAATAGTCCGTACGTTCGGGCTGGGCGCAAGCCTCAATTACAACGATTTACCTAAATTTCTGCTCTCGAAGGGCTATTCGAAACAGGACATAATCGACAGCGGCGCCGTCAACGAGGTGGACGGCAGACTGACGGACGCGCAGGGCGGCAGGCTTATCTATCCCGTAATAAACGCTATGGACGAGGTTGTGGCGTTCGGCGGAAGAGTGCTGAAAAAGACGGATTTCGCCAAATACAAAAACACCAAAGAAACCTTGCTTTTCAATAAAAGTAAAACTCTTTACAACATAAACCTTTTAAAAAAGCTGAGAAAAACCCAAACTATAAAAGAAGTGATTATGGTAGAGGGGTATATGGACACCATTTCTCTCTATCAGGCGGGGTTTAAAAACGTGGTCGCAAGTATGGGCACGTCGCTCACGCAGGATCAGGCCAGACTTATAAAAAGATACACGGACACCGTGCTCATAAGCTACGACGGCGACGGCGCGGGACAGAAAGCCAATTTGCGCGGACTGGATATTTTAAAGGGCGAGGGGATTAACGTGAAAGTCGTTCCGCTCCCCGACGGGCTGGACCCCGACGACGTGATAAAACAGCGCGGTGCGGAGGGATATTCCAAATGCCTAGCCGCGGCAATGCCGCTAATAGACTATAAACTGAGCGTGTTGCAGCGCGGTTTCGACTTATCGAGAACGGAGGACAAGCGCAAGTTCGTATCGGAGGCGATGAAGATTGTGCGCACCTCCGACAGCGCGGCCGAGCAGGAAGAGCTTTTGAAGGGACTCCGCGAAAGCACTGGAATAACGTACGAGTCGCTCAGCCGCGATTTAAACTCGGCGCGCGGCAGCGCCCAGCCCGAAACGACGGCGCGGCCCGAGCGGAAGGACAACTCCACGGTAACGGTAAAGGCTTCGCGTTTCGTCATTGCGGCATACCTTTTCGGCGCAAAGTTCGCGACGGGCGACGTGACAGAAATTCCGTTCTGCAACGAAGTGCATACGATAACGGCGAAGTATATAAAATCCAAACGACTTATGGAAGAGCGCGTTCAGCCCGCGGAACTTTTCGAGTTTTTCGACGAGCAAACTCCCGAATATGCGGAGCTGTGCAGGATACTCGACTTCGGCGACGGAAACGGTTTCAACGGCGAAGTTGCGGAAAAATATTTTTCGGACTGTATCGCAAGACTCAATCTTTACTCGCTGGACAAGCGTATAGACGCTTTGAAAGCGCGGCTTGACGGAGAGAGTTCGACGGCGTCGAGAAAGGAATACGCGGCGAAATTGCAACAACTTATAAAACAAAAGGAAAAATTAAAAAGCGGAGAGAAAAAATGAGCTTATCCGAGCAGAAGCTTAACGACATTTTAAAACAGATTGTAGACAATTACGGCTCCAAGGGCAGTATAACGACCAACGCGCTTTGCGACATAATGGAAAAGTACGAAACCACGCCCACGCAGATGGATTACGTATACAAATCCATTGCGGAGGCGGGCATCCAGATTATCGACGAGGCCGAGCGCGATAAGGAACTTTACGAGCAGGCGCTTTCGGATATAGGTCTTGACGACCCCGTAAAGATGTATCTTAAAGATATAGGCAGGGTGCCCCTTCTTTCCGCGGACGACGAAATCGAGCTTGCCCGCAAGATGCAGGAGGGCGACGAGGAATCCAAAAGAAAGTTGTCGGAGGCCAACCTTAGGCTTGTGGTGTCCATTGCAAAGAGATACGTGGGCCGCGGAATGCTGTTTCTCGACCTCATTCAGGAAGGCAATCTCGGCCTTATGAAAGCGGTGGAAAAATTCGATTACCAGAAAGGTTTCAAATTCTCCACGTATGCGACCTGGTGGATTAGACAGGCGATAACCCGCGCGATTGCGGATCAGGCGCGCACTATCCGTATTCCCGTGCATATGGTCGAAACGATTAACAAACTCACGCGCGTTTCGCGCATACTTCTGCAAAAATACGGCAGGGAACCCACTCCCGCGGAAATTGCCGAAGAAATGCACATAACCGAAGAACGCGTACGCGAAATACAGAAGATAGCGCAGGACCCCGTATCTCTGGAAACGCCCATTGGCGAGGAAGAGGACAGCCACCTCGGCGACTTTATCGAGGACGAAACCACTGCCACGCCGTCGGACAGCGTTTCGACCACTATGCTTAAAGAAACGCTTCTGAACGTGCTCAACAGCCTCACCCCGCGCGAAGAGAAGGTTTTAAGACTTCGTTACGGCGTGGACGACGGCAGGCCCCGCACGCTCGAAGAGGTGGGCAGGGAATTCAACGTCACGCGAGAGCGCATAAGACAGATAGAGGCAAAGGCGCTCAGAAAGTTGCGCCACCCCTCACGGTCCAAACACCTGCGCGACTTCCTCGATACCTGATGCCTGCCCAAAGAATAAAAAAGCTTTGCGCGTATCTGGACGCCTGTAAAACGTTTGCGGATGTAGCTTGCGATCACGGTTACTGCACGCGGTATATGCTCGATAACGGCCTTTGCGAAAGCGCGACCGTGTCCGACATCAGCGATAAAAGCCTTTCAAAGGCGCGCGCGCTTTTGTCGGGTTACATAGAGGGCGGGCGTTGCGCGGCTGTGTGTTGCGACGGGCTTTGCGGCATTGACCCCGCGACAGAGCAGGTTCTCATTGCCGGTATCGGCGGGGAAGAGATTGTAAGCATACTCAAAAATTCGTTCATACCCGAACGGTTTGTTTTTCAGCCTATGAAGAATGCGGAAACGTTGCGCAGGTTTTTAATCGGCAAAGGTTGCGGAATAACCGCTGACGACGTGTTTTCGGACGGCAGAAATTATTATTTCGTAATAAAGGGCGCGCGCGGCGGAAATACCGTCGGTTACACGCCCGCATGTTACGCGTACGGCCGCGACAGTTTGAACAATCCCGTATTCAAGGATTATTTAAGACGCGAGCTTGAAAAAAAACGCGAGTATCTGACCCGCAAGATGTCGCGGGAGCAGAGCGAACGGCTGGAACGGCAGGTAAGATTTATGCAGGGGGTTCTTGAAGGTGAAATTGACTGAGGTGCTTTGCGTACTCGAAAGGGTCGCGCCAGTGGCGCTGTCGGACGAGTTTTGCAGAGTTTACAAGCTGTACGACAACAGCGGAATTATAATAGACTGCGGCGCGGATATAAACGGCGCGGTGTTTTCGCTGGATTTGTCGTCCAAGGCGATAAGCCGAGCGGAGGAGCTGGGGTATAATCTTATAATCACGCACCACCCCGCAATTTACGGCGGCATATCGCGAATAAACTGTGGCGACCCCGTCGCGCAGTGCGTTAAAAAGGGCATTTCCGTAATATCTATGCATCTCAATTTCGACGCCGCGCCCGAGGGTATCGACTATCATTTAATGCGCGGCCTCGGCGGCGAAACCGCGGAACTGCTCGCGCCGATAGACGGCGGCGGTTACGGCAGGGCGTACACGGTTAAGGGCGGAAAGTTCGCGGAGTATGCGGAACGCGTAAAAAAGACGTTCGGCGGCCGCGCGCTGTTTTACGGCGACGGAGAAAAGATTATAAATAAAGTGGCGTCGTTTTGCGGCGCGGGTTGCGACGACAAGGCGATTGCTTTCGCGCTTTCAAGCGGCGCGGACGCGTTTGTTTCGTCGGATATGAAGCACCACGAAATCGCGGGGCTTATCGAGAAAGGTTTAAACGTAATACATCTCACGCACTACGCGTCGGAAAATTACGGTTTCAATAAAATATATTCCCGTTTGGCAGACAGCCTGAAAATTCCGTCGATATATTTCACGGACGAAACGCTCGGCTGAATTGTCGGGAAAAAGGAGTAAATTATGGCACAGATAGAAAAGCTGTTAAAGTATCAGGAAGAGGACTCGAAACTGTTGCAAATCGAGCGCGAGGCGGCTAATTCCGAGGAATGGAAAAACTATTCTCAGGCAAAAAGTTTTCTTACCAAGGCGCCCGACAAGCTTGACGCTATGGACGCGCGCGCGAGAGAGTTGCAGTCTTTGCTTACCCGGCTTACCGAAAAATACGAGGAGATTGCAGAAACAATCAGGGATTTCGAGCATATCGACGAGCTTGTAGAGGGCGGCGCGGATATTTCGTTTTACAAGAAGAACGTATCGCAGATAAGCGACAGGCTCAAATCCGTCAGGTCGGAAATAAACGCGCTTGTCAAATCCGTCAAGGAGGCGGACGAGGAATATCAGGCGCTTAAAAAGAAGACGATAACCGTCCAGAAACAGTACGTGGATTATCAGGCCGCATATCAGGAATACAAAAAGACCAAGCTTGCGGAAATGGACGAAGTAAAGGCGGAGCTTAAAAAACTTTCCGCAGACATCAGCTCAGAGGTTATGAAACGTTACGAAATGAAACGCAGCGAGCGGATATTCCCCATAATCTGCGCGGTCAAAAACGACCGTTGCTCGAAGTGCGGTATGGAGCTTTCGATTATCGGCAAGGAGAAAATTTCTGGCGGAGAGGTGACCGAGTGCGAAAACTGCCACAGGTTTTTGTATAAAGAATAGTTTATGTGCAATTTGCACAAAAGTAAAATTTTAATAAAAAAATCATTGACAAATACACATAAACGTGATAGTATGCAATAACATAAATTTATGACTATTTCACGCGGCGGAAAAGCTGCAATTTAATAGGATAAGGGGAGGGACGGATGAAATCCGTGCCCTTCTTTTTTTGGGAGGAACTGGGGTGGATATAAAAGGCAAAAACTTGTTGGTTTTCGGCGACAGTATAATGTACGGTTCGGGCAATAACGGTTTCGGTGTCGGGGAGTATCTCGCGCGGGACTGCGGCGCCGAAGTGAAAAAATACTGCGTCGGCGGCGCAAGGGTAGGATTTTACGAGGGCAAGAACTGGATGGTTGAGCAGGTTCGCCGCGCCGTGAACGAGCGGGCGCAGGCCGACGTTATAGTCTTTAACGGGTTCACCAACGATTGCCACACCGACGAAAGCGGCAATTGCGACGTTCCGCTCGGCGAGGTTTCGGACGGGTTCGAAGTCGCCGATATTTTTGCGCTCGGCCGCGGCGACGCGGATTTTTCAAGGTGTTTCGAAAGTATTCTGTCTGCGTTTAAAACTTATTTTGCAAACGCTAAACTGCTGTTTGTGCGCCCGCACCGTATGGGCAAGCGAGGCGAGGCGGAGCAGGTGAAGTACGGCGAGCGCGCAAAGGAATTATGCCGCAAGTGGGGAATAGCCGTGTGCGACCTGTATTCGGACAGCGGGCTGGACACATTTCTTGCGGAGCACCGCGACAGGTATACGAACGACAGTTACGGCACGGGTCACGGCGACTGCACTCACCCAAATTCGTCGGGATATGAAAAATTTTATATGCCGTTGATAGAGAAGGCAATATCCGAATTATAAAAAAGAGCGCGGCTTTTACAAGCCGCGCTCTTTATTTACGGTGAAACCCTGTTTATATCTCTGGGGAACATTGCCGCGTATCTCACGTTTTTAAATCCGAGAAGGTGCATCGTAAGCCGTTCAAGGCCCAGCCCCAGCCCGCCGTGAGGGGGCGCGCCGTACTTATGCAGCATAAGATAGGTTTCGAACTCTTCGGGGTTCATACCCAGCCGTTTCATTTTTTCGACCTGCTCGTTGTAGTCGTGTATCCTCTGGCCGCCGGAGGTGATTTCTATACCCCTGAAAAGGAGGTCGAAAGAAAGCGTGACTTCGGGGTCCTCGGGGTCGTCCATAGTATAGAAGGGGCGTTTTTTGGAGAGGTAGTGGGTCACGAACAGGAAATCGGAATTGTACTGCTGTTTCGCCCACTTGCCGAGGAACGCTTCTTCCTCGGGCTCGAAGTCCTTCATATCGGTTATGTTTTTAAGTTTCTTTACGCAAAGCGCCTTCGCGTCCTTGAATTTGATGCAGGGAATGGAGGTGATTTCGGGCACGTCCACTTTGAGGAGTTCCAGCTCGGGCGCGTATTCCGTCTTCAACAGGTTCATTATATATTTGAGAACGCCCGTTTCCATATTCATAATATCTTCGAAACCGTCGATAAAGCCCATCTCGAAGTCCATTGAAATGTACTCGTTGAGATGTCTGGAAGTGTCGTGGTGCTCCGCGCGGAACACGGGCGCGATTTCGAACACGCGCTCGTATACGGGCACAAGCGCCTGTTTATATAGCTGGGGGCTCTGAGCAAGGTATACGGTTTTACCGAAGTAGTCGAGTTTGAACACGTTGGTGCCGCCCTCGGCGCCCGCGAAGTTGATTTTGGGCGAGTGGATTTCTGTGAAATTCTGGCTTATGAGGTAGTCGCGGAACCCGCGCTGGATACCTTCCTGAATTTTAAATACCGCGCGTTCCTTGGGGTTTCTCAGAGTAACGGGGCGGTTATCGAGATTAACGGAAAGGTCGCAGACCACCTGTTTTTTGGATATGACTACGGGCGGAATATCGGCGGGCTTTGAAAGCACGTCTATGCCGTGGATTTGCAGTTCGTATCTCTCGCTGCCGTCGCGCGTTTCGCTTTTGACGACCTTGCCCGTAACTCTTGCCGCCGCCTGCTCGACAACGTTTTCGTCAAGACGGTAATCGGAAAATTCGGGCGAATACACGCACTGAACGAGCTCGCGCGCGGTGCGCAGAATAATAAACGCAAAGTCCGACATATCGCGTATGTTATGGATAGCGCCTTTTATGGAAACCACTTCGCCGACGTGGTTCTTGAATTCGGAATAGGGTGTGGAGGTGGCGTTTATTACGCCTGTAATTTCCTGCATATTTAAAGCCTCGTAAACGTTTTTTATAATTTTAAGTCTTTTGTTAATAAAAATCAAGTAAATATAATTAAAGATGTCAAAATTTACTTGTTGCCTTTTTCAAAGATATGGTATATAATAATAATCGGAAACACGCCGCGGCGCGTTCCTTAAAATCGGTCTGCGGTGTACGTGGTATGGGAAATTCGTAATCCACAAAGTAATTAAGGGAGCGGTTACGTTCGCGGAAATAGGCAAGGTCTGTTTTTCACGGAAAGTCCGAGGTTTCGCTTCGCCGCACCCACCTGCGAGACGCGGGTTAATACTTTTTCATATCACGGCACAGGCGGATTTAGTTATGTATAGCCGATATACATAACTAAATCCGCTTTTTTTTGCGTTTTGAAAATTGTTGCGCGGAATGGTGAAAAATGACAACATATTAAGTAAAATACTTTCAATAAAACCTTGACATAGTGTTAATTCAGTGATAAAATAACTGTGTCTGAAATTTAAAAAGTTTATTTGCAGCAAGCTGCCAATAAAGACAGGAGAACGAAACGTTCTCCTGTAAAAACGCTTAATTGTAATGTGCCGCGGCGGCTACGAATGCTTTTTATCGGAACAATAAAATGGAGGAAAAGATGAACAAGAAAAAACTTATTTTGTTTGTCGCAATGTCGGCGGTAACCGTTTCGTCCGTATCGCTTGCGGCTGCGTGCAGCCACAAGCACTCGTTTGAAGACAAGTGGTCGTCCGACGCAACAAATCACTGGCACGCCGCTACGTGCGACCATAAGGACGAGAAGTTGGAAGTTGCCGCGCACACTTACGGCGACGACTACGTATGCACCGTGTGCGAGTATAAGCACGCGCACACTTATGCGGAGGGCTGGACGACCAGCGCCACGGAGCACTGGCACGCGTCGGCTTGCGGCCACGCGGATTTTATAAGCGGTAAGGCCCCGCACGATTTCGGCGGCGGAAACAAGTGCAAGGATTGCGACTACGAAAAAACGGGCGAGAAAACGCTCTCTTCGATTACTCTCGATACCGCAAAGGTAAAGACCGAGTACTACATAGGCGAAACTTTTACAAGCGCAGGCATTTCCTGTACGGCACTGTATTCCGACGGCACGTCGGAGCCCGTGCGCAGTTTCGCGCTTACTATCGACAGCAACGGTTTCGATAACACCAGGGTGGGCGAATGCACAATAAACGTTTCGTTCACGGACGGGGAAACGAAGACCGCGCAATATAAAGTCAACGTCAATTCCGCGGAGCTGGTTGTGGACACTTCCGAGGCGGCCCTTCAATCCCTCGCGGGCGACGAACTCGATAAATCGGGAATAAAATTAAGCCTTACGAAAACCACGCCCGCGGGCGCGGAAACGGTAGAGCTTAAACCTGACGACGTAAATCTCACAGTGAACTGGGACGCGGTCGACGCGGAAACCCCCGGCGAGTATACGGTAAACGTATCGTATCTTATCAGCCCTACGGTATCGGCGCTTACCGAGAGTTTTACCTATACCGTACTCGAAGTTATGGAAGGGCTTGAAGTAACGCTCAAAGACGGCGTTTTAAACGGCGTTTACCACAGCGAAAACGTATCCGCGGAAGTCGCGGAGGACGGCGCAAAGGCCTCCATACTCATAGACTATCAGACCAAAGCGGAAATAGACCTTTCCAAGGTTTCCGTCAGGAGAACAGATAAACTCGGCAACGTGGAGGAGGACGCGCCTCAGGCCGAAGGCGTGACTTACAAGGTGTTCCTCGGCCAGACCGAAATACAACAGGTCGAAGGTAAATATCTTCTCGGCGAAGGCGTTTATCAGGTCTGGGCATATGCGGAGTCCGAAATAAGACCCGACTACGAGCTTTCGGCATTCGTACTTCTGTACGTTACGGAAGATTTGGTTATCGTGAACGTAAGCGGCCTCGAATTCAAATCGGGCACGCGCACTCAGGTTTTCGGGGTAAACGACTTAATGTCCTCCGACTGGAAATTCACCGCAAAATACGATAACGGAACGGAAAAAGAGATTACTGCCGCGGATTTAAACGATTTCGAACTGGCAACTGCAATTCCGGGTTCCAAATCAGTTAAAGTTACATATACGGACGTAAACGCAAGGGAAGAGGAAACTACCGTTGAAACGACCGTAAACTATACGATTACAAAAACCGACAACGATAAGATAGATACCAAATCTTACAGTTATGCCGCTCTTCCCGCAGCGACTGCGGATAAAGCTTTAACACAGGCGGACCTGACGGGTGTAAACAGTTTCCTTACAATTCTTTCAGGCAGTCCCGTGGTAAATCAAAGACCTAAAACCGACAACGGTATAATAGAAATAAGAAACGACGCGTTAAGCGTTACGTTTAAGGGCATTGGCGAGCTTGTTATCGGCGCGCGCTCGACGGGAAATTCCAATACGTCTGCAATAGCCGTAAAAGATTCGTCGGGCGCATATATGAAAGCCGCTTATAACGATAAGGACGTCAAAAAGGCCGACGATAGTAATGTTTACGTTGTTTCGGGTTCGGGATTCCGCGAGCTTACTTTCAAAATACCCGCAGCAGGAGTTTATACCATAACTACGGTAGGTTCTTCCGTTACGGTCGGCGGTAGCGCGATAGGCACCGGCAGAAATACGCGTATAAACAAAATAGATTTAACGGACGTCATAAAAGACGGAAATCTAGGCGAAGTGGACGAGATTGTCGTTGACAGGATAGAGCTGGATACGGAAAACGTTAAAACCACTTATATAATAGGCGAAACGCTCGATACAAACGGGCTTGTAGTCAATCTCCATAAAAAGCATACGGTTTCCACGGAACCTATCGAGCCCGAGCAAGTTACAGGCTGGACTGCGGCGGTTACCGAAGGAAGTCTTGACAAGATAGGCAAGGCCACCGTAACCGTTACGTACGTTCACGGCGAGGGCGAAGAGGCGGTTACCAAAACCGCAACGTACGAAGTTACCGTAAACTCCAAGGTCGAAGGCGTAAACTCCGTAACGGCCGTTATAAGCAAGGGCCTTTACGAAACCGAAGAGGCAGGTGCGGATATTGCCGTAACTACCGTTACCGTCAAAAACGACAAGGGCGGCTCCGTTGAAGAGGATACGAACATTTCCGCTGTCACTTACGCGCTTTATAAAGCGGCCGAGTACGGCACGGACGGCGCGACGGCGACCCGTCCCGAAGACGGAAGTTTCAAGAACGTGGCGCTCGGTGATTACGTTATCGAGATTACCGCGACTTACAACAATCTCGAAAGCATAGGCGGCACGACCGACTTTACCGCAATCGTTTACGTAAGGGTTGCGCAGAAAGCCGAAAATCAGGCTGTTTCGACTATTACGTTCGGCGCGCTCGAATCTATGAGCGGTGACATAGCCGTATCGGGCGAAACCAACGTTACGGCAAGCGTATATCACGAAACGGAAGAATCCTTCGGCCTTAAAGAAGGAGCTTCCACAATTCCTTATACGAATATTTCCTATACTAAGTATGTAAATACGGGCGGCGCGTCGAGAATAGGCTTGAATAACGGGAGCGCTTATGCGCGCAGAACGCTTCTTCTCACGCTGAGCGCGCAGTACACTAAATACAAGGTCGTAGTTTACGCCGACGGCAACGGCACGGCCGGCAGAAAAGTTGCTTATCACCAGACGGGGCTCGCTACGCCCGCTAAGCTGGATTTCGGCAAAGAAAGCGCGGCGATAATTCTCGGCGGGGATTTAGAGGCCAAGACTATAACCGCAACCGTGTTTGAAATTACCTTGACGGCCGAAAGCGGAAACAAGATATATCTCGGCGGCAACGCAAACATAAACATCTATGCGATAGAGGTAATTGCGGATACAACTTCGGCGGCAGAGCCCGAGGCACCCGCCGCGGTATATGCTATCGATACGATTGACCTTTATAAAGAAGTTTAATGCGGGGAGGTAATTAAATAATGAAAAAGAACGGTACAAAAAAGATATTTTCGGCAATTGCCGTACTCGCACTGTCGGCCACGGCCGTATGCGGCGCGCTTTCGTTTTCCGCTTGCGGCGACAAATACGTGTCGGACGGTAAGGATAGCGCGATAACGGTTGAAAACGGTAAAATGAAAATCAGCACCGCCAAGGGGACGGTTTACAGCGAAAGCTCGGGGAAAGCGTATTACGTTTCCAATTCTCCCGCGGCGGACGCGGACGGAACGAAAGAAAAGCCTTACGACATCGCAAAGCTTTTGGGTGCGGCCGAGCAGGATTCCATTCTCAAACCCGGCGACACGGTTTACGTCCTGCCCGGAACGTACAGGACGACCGCCAAGATTGAATTGCACGTAAGCGGATCGTATAAGAAGTATATCAGGATTATCAACGCCGCCGCGGACGAGGAGAGCGGATATACGGGCGAAGAGAAGAGCGTTGTGCTCGATTTCTCGGAGCAGTCGTTCGACAGTACGGCGCGCGGAGTACAGATTTACGGTAATTATATTTACTGGTACGGGATAGATATTTGCGGCGCGGGCGATAACGGTATGTATATCGGCGGCAGTTACAATACTATCGAGTACAGCGAGTTTTATAATAACCGCGACACGGGTTTACAGCTCGGCAGGTCTTACAGCGACACTACCGACCCCAAGTATAACCATATCGATAACTGGCCCAATTATAACCTCGTCAAGAACTGTACGTCGCATAACAACTACGACAACCAGACTTACGGCGAAAATGCCGACGGGTTTGCGGCAAAGCTTACCGTCGGTTACGGCAACGTTTTCGACGGGTGCATAGCTTACCGTAACTCGGACGATGGCTGGGATTTGTTTGCGAAGACGGAGTCGGGCGATATCGGCACGGTTATAATGTATAACTGCGTAGCGTTCGAAAACGGCTATCTCGAATATACCCAGCAGGAATGCAACAAGAAATTCCCCGGCTGGAACGGCGTTCATACCGAGGCGGGTAAAAAGCCCGACGGCTCGTCTTATACAAAAGACGAGGACGAGTACTACGGCCTCGATTCGTACAAGACGCGCGACGGCGACGGCAACGGCTTTAAGCTGGGCGGCTCCGTTATGGAAGGCGACGTTATAATGTATAACTGTCTTTCGTTCAATAACAGAATGCACGGCGTAACGGATAACTCCAACCCCGGCGTAATCTCGCTGGAAGGAATTACCAGTTACAACAACAGCGCGGCGGTTGACAACGACCCTGAAAGCCCTACTTTCGGTTACATAATCGATATTGGCAACGACGACAGTCACGGCAATATCGACGTTGCGCGCCAGAATTACAGCTATAACAACCTCGACAGAGTGCTCGCCGTTGGCGACGAGTACGCGAAATCTCTCGCGGCAGACGCTTACCGCGGTTCGGTTGTAAACAGCGTTCTCGGTAAAAAGATAGTTACTACCGCGATAGACGCCGACACCAAGACGGGAATCAGCGGCAGCAATTACACTCCGCCCGCGTCCGGTGACGTGTTTGAGAAACTGCCGTTTATAAAGACGGTGGACGGCGAAAGCACCAATTATACTTTCAACATTACGGGACTTAACGACCTGTATGCGGAGGGAACGGAAGGCGCGCTCAAATCCGACAGGGTGCATATAACCTACCGTAACGAAGACGGCTCCATCAATATGAAAGAGATGCTTAAAATAAAAGCGGGCTACAATCCCATTGACGGGGTCAAGGTCGGCGCATATCTTTCGGAAAGCAACTGGGGCGCGTACGAGCACTATTATGACAACGACTTTGTAAACGGCTCCGCGGAGAGCGAGGACAAGGCAAAAGTAGAGAGGGCGCTGGAAGCGCTTAACCTCAACTGCGACCCCGACTACGTATATCAAGATTTCGAAGTTCCCGACAAAATGATTGAATGTGAACTTAGCTGGGAATCCAGCAATCCCGACGTCGCGGAAGTCGGAGAAGAGATATTCGGCTCGATTTCGCAAACCAGATATATAAAGATTATAGTATACCGTCCGATAGATAATCCCGTGACCGTAACGCTTACGGCTACGGCCACCTGCGGCACGGCGACCGACAGCAGAGATTTCACTATCGTCGTTCAGCCCGGTAAACCTTCGATAGGCAAGATTTACGTCAAATCGGCGGACGGAAATATAATCAACGACGGCGGCAACCTCATTATCGATAAATACTCGATATTCAAAGAGCCCGAAGTCGTAGTCGAAAACGGCATAGACCATAACGGAAAGATACTCGACAAGAGCCTTTACGAAATTTCGTCAACCTATATCTACCAGACCGACAGCACGGCCGAGAAAGTGGAGATAAAGGGATTCACGCCTTCTACGGCGGGCGTGTATACCGTGACGCATAATATCAGCATAAAGGGCAACGCTCAGGAAACGCGGAGTATGACTTATAAAATCTACACCGCAAGCACCGCGGCGAACGTTCAGTTCACTTCCGCCGCAAGTCTGGTCGTCAACCGCGACGGTTACCGCATTTCGGGCACGCTGAGCAGTGCCACGGGCTATCTGTACGCAGTTTCTTCGCCTACGGAACTCGATTTCACCACGACAAGCATTAAGGATGTCGAGGGAGTCGTCGCACAGGAATTCAGGGGCGAAACTTTGAACTTGCAGTTCCAAAACACCAACAACGCGGCATATTACATCTATTACGCGCTTTCCAACCTCAACGGTGAAATTACCTCGCAGGTCTATTCGCAGGCAATCGGCGTTGCGGAAGTTGATACCGCGGAAACATTCATCAATGTTGCAACGGGCAAGCCGCTTACCGACGAAAATCCCGCGACTACCGTTTACCTCCTTACAAGCGACCTCGATTTCACCGACGTAACGTCATATCCCGTCGGAGAGGCGGGCGGCACGTTCAGCGGACTGTTTAACGGCCTCGGACACACCGTATCCAACGTAACGCTTACGGGCGGGACGAAGGAAGGCGTGGCTCTGTTTAACAAAGTTTCCAACGGCACGCTTATGAATTTCAAGTTCGACAATATCGTAATCGACGGTAACGGACAGAACAACGTAGGTATAGTCGGCAACAGCGACGGCGGTTATTTCCATAACATAGCCGTAACCGACATAAAGATAACCAACGCGGGACAGCGTGCGGGCGGACTCCTAGGCAGAATAAGCGTGGGCAATCCCGTTTATATCGACCATATTTCGGTTGTAAACAGCGATGAATATACGCTTGAAGCAACCCAGAGGGTCGGCGGCATAGTCGGTTTTGCACAGTCTTCCAAGAGCGGCGGCGTCATAACGTATATGGAAATTTACGTTTCCGATTGTTACGTTAAGACGGACATCAACGGCGGACAGCAGCTCGGCGGTATATTCGGAACTTACCACGCCGATAACAACGGCACGGATACAATTTACAATCTCGAAATTTTAACCTGCGTTTACGACGGTAAAATTACCGCAAGCGGAAGTACGGCGTCGCGTTGCGGCGGTATGCTCGGCTATCAGGTCGGCGCGCGCGCGGTAATGAAAATATCGCACTGTATCTCGCTCGCAACCTTCAACTATTCGGGGCTTGAGGTAACCTCGGCGCAGAAAAATCTTTCTGGTATCGTCGGCGGGTTCATCGGCACGCTTGACGAAGGGTTCACTTCCGAAGTAATAAGGTGTCTTGCGCTCTTCGAAGAGTACAACACCAACTTCGACGTAACCGCTTCTGAAAACATAACCGTTGCAAGCCAGTTCGAAAACAGGCTCAACTCCGACTGGACGATTATCTACGAAGAGGGCAGCACCGATACGGTAAAAGCGCCGTACGTGTCGCTCAACTACCTTGGAAACTGGGACTGATAAAGTTTACGCCCCCGCAATCGCGGGGGCGTATTTTAATACTTAAAAATAACCCCCGCGGCATTGCCGCGGGGGTATTTATTAACTTTTATTCTTTACCTGCAAGCTTTTTATAGCCTTCGTATCTTTCCTTAGCGGATTCTTCCGTTTGTCTGAACAGTTCGCCCGCAACTTCTTCGCCCTGAGTCTTTACAAGCGAGGCGTATCTCGTTTCGCTGGCAAGGAACTGCTGGTAGTTGCCGTTGGGCTCTTTCGAGTCGAGCGTGAATTTGTCGCCTTCGGGGTTGTATCTGTAAAGCTGCCAGTATCCGCAGTCGACGGCCGCCTTTTCTTCGAGCTGGCTCTTCGTCATATTGATACCGTGGTTGATACAAGGCGCGTAAGCGATTATAAGCGAAGGTCCGTGGTATGCCTCGGCCTCGGTAATCGCTTTAAGGAACTGCGCGGGGTTGGAGCCCATTGCAACCTGAGCCACGTATACATAGCCGTAGGATTTCGCAATCATACCCAAATCTTTTTTCTTTACTCTCTTGCCTGCGGAGGCGAACTTCGCAACGGCGCCGATGTTGGTGGATTTGGAGGCCTGTCCGCCGGTGTTGGAATAAACTTCGGTGTCGAGTACGAGCACGTTTACGTCCTCGCCGGACGCCAGAACGTGGTCGAGACCGCCGTAACCGATGTCGTAAGCCCAGCCGTCGCCGCCGATAATCCATACGGATTTCTTTGCAAGGCAGTCCTTATCGTCGAGTATTTCTTTAATGAGGGAGTAAGTTTCAGCCGCGTTTACAAACGCCTCGCTGGCTTCCTGACCGTCCGCGTAGTTCGTCCAGTTCTTGGCAAGTTTTTCAACCTTGGATTTAACCGCGAGTATATCTTTTACAAGCGATGCGGTTTCGGCGTCGCTGTCAAGGCTTTCCTGCAAAATCTTAACAAGCTCAGCGGCGGCTTTCTTTGACGCCTCTCTGTCTTCGAACGCTTTGAGGTAAGCGGCGCAAGCTTTTTTACCGTCTTCGTTCTCCCACAGCGTTTCAAGCTTTTCAACCTTGGACTTAACCGCGTTTCTTCTCGTAGTATAAGCGAGGTTCATACCGTAGCCGAACTCCGCATTGTCCTCGAACAGCGAGTTCGCCCAGGCGGGACCGCGGCCCTGTTTGTTGGTGGTGTAGGGGCAGGTGGGGGAGGAGCCGCCGTAAATCGACGAGCAACCCGTCGCGTTTGCGATTACCATATCTTCGCCGAAGAGCTGGGTTACTACCTTGACGTAAGGCGTTTCGCCGCAGCCTGCGCACGCGCCCGAGAACTCGAAGAGAGGAGTTGCAAACTGACAGCCCTTAACGGTGTCTTTCCTGAACTTGGAAGTATCCACGTCGGGAAGTTCTACCGCGAACTCCCAGTTCTTGTCTTCGTGCTTTTCAAGCGACTCCGCAAGAGGCACCATCTTGATAGCTCCGCCGTCCTTGACGGGGCATACGGTCGCGCACACGCCGCAACCCATACAGTCGAGGGGCGAAACCTGCATCTTGTACTCGTAGCCCGCAAGTCCGATAGCGGCCTTGGTTTCAAGCGTTTCGGGCTTGGGATCTCCGCTCTTGACAAGCGCGGGTCTTAAACAAGCGTGGGGGCAGACGAACGAGCAACTGCCGCACTGGATACATTTTTCGGTAATGATTTCGGGAACGAGAACGGCAACGCCGCGTTTTTCGTATTTGGTGGTGCCTGTGGGAACGTGTCCGTCGGCATTGAACTGCGAGGATTTAAGCTTATCGCCTTCGAGATAGAGGATAGGCTTGATAATCTCCTGATAGTAAGCGTTGTCCGCGCCTTTGACCATTTCCGCGCCCTTGGTCGCTTTCGCCCAGGCTGCGGGAACTTTGATTTTGATAAGATTATCGCCTGCCGCCGCGTCGATTGCGTTGTAGTTCATCTGAACAACCGCGTCGCCCTTTCTGCCGAACGATTTCTTGGCCATATACTTCATATACTCGATGGCCTTGTCGTAGGGCATAATCTGAGGATTTACGCGGAAGAACGCGGACTGCAAGATTGTGTTGGTTCTGCCGCGGAGGCCGAGGTCAGCCGCAATCTTGATAGCGTCGATAACGTAAAGATTGATGTGCTTTTTCGCGATGTCCTGTTTAACCTTTGCGGGCAGGAATTCGTCAAGCTCGGCAACGGTCGTCGCGCTCGTATTGATAAGGAACGTGCCGCCTTCCTTGATGTCGCTGGTCATATCGTAACGCGTAACGTACGAAGGGTTGGAGCACTGAACGAAGTCTGCGGAGTCGATAAGGTATTCCGACTGAATAGGCGAGTCGCCGAAACGGAGGTGGGAAACGGTGATACCGCCCGATTTTTTCGAATCATAGAAGAAATACGCCTGAGCGTGCTTGTCCGTATGGTCGCCGATAATCTTAATCGAGTTCTTGTTTGCGCCGACCGTTCCGTCGGAGCCGAGTCCGTAGAACTTACAGCTGGTGGAGCCTGCGGGCGCCGCGTCGAACTTCTCCGAGAAGTCGAGCGAGGTGTTGGTAACGTCCTCGTAGATACCGATTGTGAAGTGGTTCTTAGGCTGTTTCTCTTCGAGGTTTCTGTAAACCGCGAGAACCATAGAGGGGGTGAACTCTTTGGAGCCGAGTCCGTATCTGCCGCCTACGACTTTGACGTTCGTAACGCCCTTTTCCATAAGCGCGGAGCATACGTCGAGGTAGAGAGGTTCGCCGAGCGAGCCGGGCTCCTTCGTTCTGTCGAGCACGGCGATTTTTTCAACCGTCTTGGGCAGAGCGGCAATGAACGCATCCGCCACGAAAGGTCTGTAAAGACGTACTTTTACAAGTCCGTACTTCTTGCCCTTGGAGTTGAGCTTGTTAATCGACTCTTCGATGGTTTCGCAGCCCGAGCCCATACATACGGTCACGTACTTCGCGTCGGGGTGACCTACGTAGTCGAAAAGGTGGTAGTGCCTGCCGCACTTCGCGGATACGACGTCCATCATCTTCTGAACGATAGCGGGAGTAGCCTCATAGTAGCTGTTAGCCGTCTCTCTGTTCTGGAAGTATGTATCGCCGTTCTGTGCGGTACCCTTCTGAATGGGATGTTCGGGATTGAGCGAGCGCGACTTGAAGTCCGCTATGTCCGCGGGAATGCCTACCTTTTCGCAGATAGCCCTTATCTCGGCGTAATCGTCCGCCTCGTCCCAGACGTCAATCTTAGCAACCTCGTGCGAGGTCCTGAACCCGTCGAAGAAGTTGATAAACGGAACCCTCGATTTAAGCGTGGACAGGTGCGCTACAAGACCGAGGTCCATAACCTCCTGAACGGAAGAGTCGCAAAGCATAGCAAAACCCGTCTGGCGGCAAGCCATAACGTCCGCGTGGTCGCCGAAGATGTTAAGCGAGTGCGCCGCAAGCGCGCGCGCCGAAACGTGCATAACCATAGGCATAAGCTCGCCCGAAATTTTGTACATATTGGGAATCATCAAAAGAAGTCCCTGCGAGGCGGTGTAGGTGCTCGTCAGCGCGCCCGCGCACAGCGAACCGTGCACGGCGCCCGCGGCGCCGCCCTCGGACTGCATTTCCGCAATCCTTACTTTCTGACCCCACATATTGGTTCTGCCCGAAGTTGCCCATTCGTCCGCGACCTCCGCCATAGGGGAAGAGGGGGTTATAGGATAAATGGCGGCTACTTCCGAAAAAGCATACGCAACGTGGCTTGCGGCGGTATTACCGTCGATAGTCAATTTTTTCATCAAAAAACCTCCGATATAAAATTTTATAAGTTGATGAGCGTATGTAAAATACACTCAATTAAGTATAAGCCAAAATCAAAAAAAAGTCAATACACAGCCCGCATTTTGTTGTTAAAAATATTTTTTAATGCTATAATTTTTCTATGGCTGAAATTTCCACGACGACGGAAAACGTTATAACCTTTGAAAACGTAAAATTTTCATATCCCGCATCGGACGGCGCGTACGCGGTCAACGGCGTAGACCTCGCCGTCCGCCGCGGCGAATTTCTTTCGGTTATAGGTCATAACGGCAGCGGCAAATCCACGCTCGCCCGTCTTGTCAACGGCCTTCTCGAAGCGGACTCGGGCAAGATAACCGTGCTCGGTCTGGACGTCGCGGAAGGTAAAAACGTATTAGAAATAAGAAAACACGTCGGCATAGTTTTTCAGAACCCCGACAACCAGACGGTCGCCTCGATAGTCGAGGACGACGTGGCGTTCGGTCCCGAAAACATAGGCGTCGAGCGCGGGGAGATAGGCAGGCGCATAGACTGGGCGCTCAAAGCCGTGGGTATGGAGGAATTTCGTCATTCCACGCCCACCCGTCTTTCGGGCGGACAGAAACAGCGCATTGCGGTTGCGGGCGTACTGGCGGTTAAGCCCGAGATAATAATTTTGGACGAAAGCACGGCGATGCTGGACCCTAAGGGCCGCCGCGAGGTCATAGAGGTTGTGCAAAAGCTCAACAGGGAAGAGGGTATGACGGTTATTCTCATAACCCACTTTATGGAGGAGGCTTTGCTTGCCGACCGCACAATTGTTATGAACAGGGGCGAGATTGTGCTTTCGGGCGCGCCCGAAGAGATATTCGAAAACGGCGAAAAACTTTTAACTTACAACCTCTGTCTTCCGCGCATAACGGAAATCATAAAGACGCTAAACGGCGCGGATATGGGCATAAACGACGTGTTGCGCCCCGAAGAGCTTGCCGCGCAGATTACAGGTAAATTCAATGAAAAGGGAATATGCGAGGCGCAGTCCTCGCCCGCGCGTACGGCGGAAATAAGTTCCGCGCACGAGTGGGATATAGACGTAAAAAACCTGACTTTCACATATTCGAGGAAATCGCCGTTTGCGACCAAAGCGTTGAAGGGCATAACCCTGCATATCGACGACGGCGAGTTTTTCGGGATAATAGGCCATACGGGAAGCGGTAAATCCACGCTCGTACAGCACCTAAACGCGCTTATCAAACTTCCTCAGGCAGAAAAGAAACGCCGCAAGGTAAAGGCGAAGAGGGGGCGGCCCGCGCCCGTCCTGCCCGAAATACGTGTCGGCGCGTTTGATTTAGCGGACAGAAAGACAAACTTCAAGGAACTGCGCGCGAACGTAGGTATGGTGTTTCAGTATCCCGAATACCAGCTTTTCGCGGAATCGGTCTTTGCGGACGTAGCGTTCGGCCTTAAAAATTTCAGAAAAAACCTCACGGACGAGCAGGTTGCCCTTGCGGTAAAGGAAAGCCTTGAAATCGTCGGGCTGGATTACGCGGAGGTAAAGGACAAGTCCCCGTTCGATTTATCTGGCGGGCAGAAACGCCGCGTCGCTATTGCGGGCGTCATTGTCACTCGCCCCAACGTGCTTATTCTCGACGAACCCGCGGCGGGACTGGACCCTTTGGGCAAGAAAGAGATTATGGAGCTTTTGCACAGACTGCACCGCGAGTGGTGCCGTACGGTCGTAATCGTTTCCCACGATATGGACGAAATAGCGGAGAACTGTACGAAAGCCGCAGTCATATCCCGCGGCGAGGTCGTAATGTGCGACAGCCCTGCCGCCTTGTTTGCGCGCGGTGAAGAGCTTGTTGCGCTCGGGCTCGACGTGCCGCTGGTGTGCAAAATTTCCGACGAACTCAGGCGCTCGGGCATAGTAATCGACAGCGACTGCACGGCGGAGAACTTCGCGGAAAAGGTCATTGAAGTTTATCGGGAGGCAGGCAATGCTTAACGACGTAACTTTCGGCCAGTACTATCCCGTAAAATCTTTCGCGCACAGAACGGACCCGAGAACCAAACTTCTCGCGCTGATAGCGTTTATCGTCGCGCTGTTTTTAACCAAAAACTTCTACGGCCTCGCGCTCTGCCTCATAGTGCTCGCGGCGGCGGTTATCGCGTCGCGCGTGCCGCTCGGCAGGGTCCTGCGCTCGGTCAAGGCTATAATTATATTGTTGATATTTACCGCGGTTTTAAACTTGTTTTTTCACGGCGGCGAGCATCTTCTCGTTCACTGGTGGATAATCAAGATTTACCGCGAGGGCGTTATATTCACCGTCTTTTTCATAATCAGGCTGTTTTTAATGGTAATGGCCTCGGCCCTTTTAACGCTGACAACAACGCCCGTGGAACTGACGGACGGTATAGAAAGCCTGCTCACACCCCTTAAATGGATACGTTTCCCCGTGCACGAGCTGGCGCTTATAATGTCGATAGCGCTCAGGTTCATTCCCACGCTCATAGACGAAACAAACAGGATTGTCGCTGCGCAGAAGGCAAGGGGCGCGGACTTCGAAAGCGGCAACATATTCAAGCGCATAAAGGCGATTGTGCCAATTCTGATACCTCTTCTGATAAGCGCGTTCAGGCGCGCGGAGGAGTTGGGCGACGCTATGGACGCGCGTTGTTATTCGGGCTCGAAAAACAGAACCAAATTCAAAAAACTCAAATTCGGCTGGCGCGATATAATCTGCGCGTTGGTCTTTGCGGCGCTAATAACGGGCGTTGTGCTTTTCAATGTTTACGCCGCCCGCATATTCCCCGAAATTTACGAATATATAAGGTTGAGCTGATGAGATACGCCTTGCTTATCGAATACGACGGAACGGAGTACGGCGGCTGGCAGATCCAGAAAAACGCCGTCACCGTACAGGAAAAACTGACCGCGGCCCTTCAGGACGCGCTCGGTTGCAGAGTATGCGTTACGGCCAGCGGCAGGACGGACAGCGGCGTGCACGCCGCGGCACAGGTCTGTCATTTCGACGCGGATACTTCCATACCGCCCGAAAAGATTGCCGACGCGCTCAATTTCAGACTTCCCGAGGACATAAGCGTACTTCGCTCGGCCATAGCGCCCTACGGGTTCGACGCAGTGAATTCCGCAAAGAAAAAGACGTATTGTTACCGCTGTTATCTCTCGCCGCGCCGCCGTCCGTTAAAGGACAGGTATTCGGTGTGGATAAAGTATGGTATCGACTTCGGTAAACTGAAAAGAGCCGCCGAATACTTTTGCGGCGAGCACGATTTCAAAGCGTACTGCGCGGCGGGCTCTCAGGTGAAGACGACCGTAAGGACGGTATATTCGGTCAGGGTCGAAATAAGCGAAAGGCGGGGCGGCACGGATATAGCTTTGTACGTTACCGGCAACGGGTTTTTATATAATATGGTGCGCACGCTCGCGGGGACTATGCTGTACTATGCGGCGGGCAGGCTTACGGACGCGGATATAAAGCGCTCGCTCGAAACGGGCGACAGGAACGCGGTGGGCAAGACTATGCCCGCAAACGGCTTAACGCTCGAAAGCGTGGATTACGGAATCGACCTTTTCGGGTAAAAAATTTCTCCGCGCGATAAACTGATTTTACAATATTTTCACAAAGCGATTTTATTTTTTCCATATACGGACAATATAATAAAACGTGTAAATTAAAAGGGGTTTATATGGATTTTTTCGAATACGCTTCGATATATTCTACGATAGCTTCGATGTTTGGCGCATCCGTAGTGGCGTGGGTGCAGTTTTTGATAGGCGGCTTGTGTTTCGCGATAGTATTCATTTTTCAGGCGATAGCGTTGTTTGTAATCGCCTCGCGCGAGGGCTATAAAAACAAATGGATGGCGTTCGTGCCGTTTTTAAACACTTACTACATCGGCGTATGCGCGCAGAAAAATAAATTTTATAACATAGACACCAAAAAGATAGGCATTGCGGCCGCCGTGCTCGAAGCGGCGCTTTTCTCGCTGTACGTGCTGTATTTCGTCGCTTGCGCAAAGGTTATCGACTACGAAACTTTTACGGTCAGGGAAACGGTCACGGGCGCGAAATACCGCGAATACTATCTCGAAAACGTTCCCGTGGAGCTTAACTGGGCGGCGTGGATGTACAACTATATGGACAGATATATACTGAGCACGCTCAGCATAATATATCTTCTTCTGGAAGTAAGCCTTCTAATATGCTTTTTCCAGACCTATGCAAGCCGCAGATACGTCATATTCACTCTCGCAAGCGTGCTTTTTCCCATACAGGGCATTCTGTTTTTCGTCGTCCGCAACAACCGCGGCGTCAATTACAGGGACTTCGTCCGCGGCGAGCAGGCAAGGCAATACCGTATGTATCAGCAGTATCAGCAGACAGTAAACCAGAACCCCTATAATCGTAATCCTTACGACGGCCCTTCGGGCTATAAAGACCCCTATGATGGCCGCTCCGGCGACACGGGCGTAAAACCCGAAGACCCTTTCGGCGACCTCGGCGGTTCGGGCAACGGCGGAGGTTCTCCGTTCGACGATTTCAACGACTGAAATAATATTTAAGGGCGCGCGAATACCGCGCCCTTTTTTGTTGCGCGCTCTGCGTTAAAGTGCTATAATTGTTTTAGGTATAAGCACAGATTATACCGAGGAGCAGTTATGGAAGTAATATCCGCAATTTCAACCGCCGCGGGCACGGGCGGCGTGGCCGTTATAAGGCTGAGCGGCGAGGGCGCGCTGGATATAGCAGAAAAGATGTTTTCGCCCGCGGGCAGAACGGCGGTCAAAAACTTTATACCAAATATGATGTACGCGGGTAAGACGGACGGCGGCGGGTTTACCGATTTCGGTATGTGCGTGTATTTCAAGGCGCCCAAATCGTTCACGGGCGAAGACGTGGTGGAGTTCCATTGCCACGGCGGCGTGCAGATAGCCCGCGGCATTTTATCGAGGAGCTGGGCGCTGGGCGCGCGCGCGGCCGAAAAGGGCGAGTTTACGCGCCGCGCTTTCATAAACGGAAAACTTTCCCTCTCTTCCGCGGAGGGTATGATAGATATGATAAACGCGGAAAGCCTTGCGGTGCTCCGCGCGGGCAGTATGCTCTACAACGAAGAACTTACGCAAAAAATCAGGCTGCTTCAAGCCGAACTTACGGAAATTCTCGCGGAAATCGCCGCAAACTCCGACTATCCCGAGGAGGACCTCGACGGCGTGAACGAGCAGAAAATTTTCGGTTGCGTCAAAACGCTTTCTGAAAAAATAAACAAGCTTGCGGCCTCGTACTCCTGCGGCAGAAAGGTAAAGGACGGCGTATCTGTCGCTATTTGCGGCAAGCCCAATACGGGAAAAAGCTCGCTTTTGAACGCGCTTTTGGGCTACGACAAGGCGATTGTGTCGCCCGAGGCGGGAACAACGCGCGACGCGGTTGAGGGCGCGGTGGAAATAAACGGCGTAAAATTCAATTTCACGGACACCGCGGGGATACGCGAACGCGCGGGCGTTGTCGAAAGTATCGGCATAGAACGCGCAAAAAAGATAATCTCGTCCGCGGATCTGATACTTTCGGTAACCGACGGCAAAGGCGAGGCGCAAACCGAGCGCGCGGGGGAAGTGATACGCGTTTTCAATAAATGCGACGTCAATCCGCCCGACGGCGAGTACGACGCGGTCGTTTCGGCGCGAACGGGCGAGGGGCTTGAAGAGCTTAAAAACCTCATTTCTCAAAAGACCGTGGGAGAGCTTTCGCTCGACAAAGCGTTTATTATCGAAGAGCGTCATTACCGCGCCCTTTCAAACGCGGCCGCGGCGCTTGACAGCGCGATACAAAATGCTGCGGCGTTTACCGCGGACGTGATTGCAATCGACCTTAAAGACGCTTGGGATTACCTCGGCGAAATAACGGGCGAAACCGCAAACGAGAGCATTATAAACACTGTATTCGAAAAATTCTGCGTGGGTAAGTGATATGGTAAATCTGGAACTTTACAGGGTGTTTTTCACGGTCGCGAAATGCGGTTCGCTCACCAAAGCCGCGCAGGAGCTGTACATATCCCAGCCCGCCGTATCTCAGTCCGTAAAACAGTTGGAGCAATTGCTGGGCGTATCGCTCTTCAACCGCACGCACAGGGGTATGGAACTTTCCGCGGGCGGCAAGCTTATATATAAGAAAGTGGAGAGCGCGCTCGCGCTTATAGAGCAGGCGGAAACGGGCATAACGGAGCTTAAAACGACGGTTTCGGGCACAATACGTATCGGCGCGACAGATTCGATATTTTCGCACGTGCTCGCGGATAAGATAGCGGCGTTCAGCGCCGCGTATCCCGCGGTCGGATTCGAGCTCATTTCTTCAACCTCGCCGCGGACGATGGAGATACTCAAAGAGGGCGGGTGCGACGTGGCTTTCGTCAATCTTCCCGCCGAGGACAAGGACGTAAAGTTTCTCGACACGGTAAGCCTTCTGCACGACGTGTTCGTCGCGGGCGGAAAGTATTCGGGGCTTGTAAACGGAGAAATACCTTTGAAACGGTTACAGGATTTCCCGCTGTTGTTTATAGAGGAAAACACGATAGCCCGCCGCGCGCTTTCGGCGTTTTTAAGCGCCCACGGCGTGGAGTTGCGGCCGGACGTGGAGGTTTCCAACTGGGATTTGATGATTAAGCTTGCGGAAAAGGGAATGGGCGTGGGTTGCGTTCCGCGCGAGTATTGCGCCGAACAGCTGGAAAAGGGCAGCCTTTGCGTGCTCAATACCCTGCCCGCGCTGCCGGTGCGCGGCGTCGGCATAGCGGTGCGGAAGAACGCGCAGATACCTTATGCTTTGAAACAGTTTTTAAAACTGTTTCCGTAAGCCGTTTGTTGCGAGGATTGCATTATGAAATATACCGAACTTAAAAACGATTTGGCGCAGGGCGCGCGCGGTATCTATCTTCTGGAAGGCGACGACGCGTATTTCAGAATGAAGGGCGAAGAGGCGATAAAGGCCGCGTTTCTGCAAATGCCCGAACTCAATTTTACTTCGTTCGACGGCGAAACGCTTAAAGGCGGCGCGCTTACAACGCTCACTTCCGCGCTGGAAAGCTTTCCGTTTATGGCGGAAAAGCGTATTATAAAGGTGAGTTCGTTTTATCCGTCCGAGCACGAATACGAGCAATACCTTAAAAATATCTTCGATAATTTTCCGTCGACGACCATACTCATAATAGTCAATCCCGAGAGCAGAAAGGGCGTGGACTTAAAGCGCCGCAAGAGCGTGACTTATATAGACTGCTCCCGCGCGGACGAGGAAACTGTGGCGAAATGGGCGTATCTCACGTTCAGGCGCGCGCAGATAAACGCGCCCGTGGACGTATGCACGCTTATTGCGAGATACTGTCTTTGCAATATGTCGCGCGTTGCGCTGGAAGTCGAAAAGTTAATCGATTACAAGGGCGGCGGAACGCTTACCCGCGAAGAGGTAGACAATCTTGTGTACAAGGACGCGGATTACCGCATTTACGAAATGACGAACGCCGTTTCGCGGCGCGACAACGACAAGTTTCTCGAAATCCAGTCGGAGCTGTGCCGCAAATCCGGCGACGAAACAAGCGTGATTGCGGGGCTGTTTTCGTACTTCAAAAACCTGCTTGCGATAGCCTTGTCAAACGAGAGCGACGCGGCGCTTGCAAGCCTTCTCAAAATGAAGGAATACGGCGTGAAAAAGAGCCGCGAGCAGGCCCGCGCGATAGGCGAAGAGAGGTTGTCCGCGCTCGTTAAATGCACGTATTCGGCGCTTTCGGATATCAAGTGCGGCCGCTGTACGCCGCAGAGCGCGTTGCAGAACGTAAACAACAAAATATTTTTCGGTTAATACCAAATAAAAAGGTTATAAACGCTTTATTTTTTTTCGCTAAACTTATATAATAGTAAATGTAGACATTTACGCGGAGATAAAAAATGGCAAGCTGGACTGCTTTTATTGAGAATATCAAAAAATTCGGCGCGGACTTTTCCGGGTCGTGGTTGACCTACGTTTTACAGCTTATACTTTTGTCGGTTTTGTACTACCTTATGTTTAAGGTTCTCAAAAACAACAAGGCCGACAAGTTTATCGGAATAACGATATTTTTCATACTTTTCACGGGCGTCGTACTGGCGTTCTCGGCAGAAATAAGCTCCGGCGTGCTCTTCATAGTAATCGCAATGACGGCGCTGCTCGTCTTTACTATGTTTCATACCGAAATCAAACGCTCCATTCTCGACTCGGGAATTAAAAAGAGCAAGGCGGAACCCGTTACGGTTACCGGGGTGGAGCTCATTATGGACGAAATCGTCCGCGCCGTCCAGAATATGTCCAAAAACGACATCGGCGCGCTTATCGTTCTTTCCAACGACAACCTGCCCGAAGGCATTATCGAGAGCGGCACGGTGATAAACGCGCAGATAACCTCGCAGATGGTGGAGGCGGTATTCTATCCCAAGGCGCCCCTTCACGACGGCGCGCTGGTAATAGAGGGAAACAAACTCTATGCGGCGGGCTGTTTCCTGCCCCTCGCGCAGGACGATAAACTTCCCAAGGAAATGGGCAGCCGCCACCGCGCGGCGCTGGGCGTGACTATGGTCGCAAGCGTTACGGCGATAGTCGTATCCGAGGAAACGGGCATAATCTCGATCGTCAAAAACGGCGCGATAAAGAAGAAGTACGCGGATGCAACCGACATAAAAGAGGCGCTTAGCGATTATTACTGGTCGGATTTAACGGCGGAGGCGTAAACGGATAACATTATGAAGAAGATAGGAAAGTTTTTAAAAGATTTTTTCACTACCAACATACCTTTGAAATTACTGGCCGTTGCAATCGCGGCGGTTACGGTAGTGCTTTTGAACATTCAGTAAGCTATGGTGATTTCAATTCCAGAAATTTTACTGCCCGCCGACGCGGATATGTCTGTCTGGGCGGTCAATGCGTGCGACCAGTTCACTTCCGACTACGGCTACTGGCGCGAGGTCGAGGGCCTTGTCAAAGACAAGGTAAGCGCGCTGAATTTAATATATCCCGAAATTTATCTCAAAGATAATACCGCGTTCCGCATCGGACAAATCAACAGTACGATGCGGGCGTATCTTAATAGCGGGGTGTTTAAAACCCTGCCCGCGGGTTTTGTTCTCGTGGAACGCACAACGGCCTCGGGCACGCGCACGGGTATTGTGCTTGCAATCGATTTGGAGGACTACTCGTTCGAAGAGGGCGCAAAAACGCTTATACGCTCCACGGAGGCGACTATTCTTGAACGCATTCCGCCGCGCGTCGCGATACGCGAACACGCCCCGCTGGAACTTCCGCACGCAATGCTTTTGTACGACGACAATAAAAACGCCGTTTTAAAGAGCGTAAAGCGCGGTCGAAAGCTTTACGATTTCACGCTCAATATGGGCGGCGGGGATATAAAGGGTTACTTTATTGAAAATTCGCAAGAGGTGTTAAACGCCTTTTTGTCGCTCGTAAAGGGCGGGGAAACGCTGTTTGCGGTCGGCGACGGCAATCATTCCCTCGCTACGGCAAAGACCTGTTGGGAAAACGTAAAAAAATCGCTTACGGCGGAGGAGGCGGCCGTGCATCCCGCGCGGTTCGCTCTATGCGAGGCGGTAAATATTTACGATAACGCGCTTAACTTCCGTCCTATTCACCGCTACGTAAAAACGGAGCATACGGACGAATTTGTCCGCGGACTTATAACCGAAGGCGGGCAAACTGCATATCTTGTAGTAAACGGGCAAACTTCCGCCGTTCCGTTCGATAACGATATACCGCGCGGAATAAGAAAGCTGGACGAATATATCGCCCGTTTCAATGCAACTTACGGCGGCGAAACCGATTATATTCACGGCGACGCGGAGCTTAAAGAGCTGACAAAGGGCGGCGGCGCGGGCGTGATATTGCCCGCGATAAGAAAGGACGAATTTTTTTATCTTATCGATAAGGGCGGCAAACTGCCGCGCAAAACGTTCTCTCTCGGCGAGGGAAACGAGAAACGCTATTATATAGAGGCAAAGAGAATAAAATAGAAAATGTCATTGAAAGTATGTAAATTCGGCGGCACGTCTATGTCGGACGGCGGCGTCATAAAAAACGTAGCAAAAATAATCGAAAGCGACCCGCAGCGCAGGTATATCGTCGTTTCCGCCCCCGGTAAACGTTACTCGGGCGATACCAAGGTAACCGACTTGCTTTACGCGTGCTTTGACGAACTGAAAAACACGGGCGACTGCACGGAAAGCTTCAAGGCGGTGCGCAACCGTTTTACAGATATTGCGGCACAGCTCGGCCTCGGCGACGGGATAATCGGCGTTCTCGACGAAACGTTTGAGCGCATAAAGCAAGAGCGCGACGCGGATTTCACCGCCTCCCGCGGGGAATACCTGTCCGCGCGCATTGCGGCGGAATTTCTCGGCGCAAGGTTTATCGACGCGGAGGACGTAATTTTCTTTAAAGAGAACGGCTCGCTCGACGGCGAAAAAACGTATAAAGCGGTATCGGCGGCGGTCGTCGGCGCGGAGAGGGCGGTGTTGCCGGGGTTTTACGGCAAGGGCTTTGACGGCAGGGTAAAGACTTTCTCGCGCGGCGGCTCGGACATTTCGGGCGCGATTGTCGCGCGCGCGGTCAATGCAACCGTTTACGAAAACTGGACGGACGTTTCTGGTTTTCTCGCCTGCGACCCGCGTATCGTAGACAGCCCCAGAAATATCGCCACGCTTTCATATAAGGAACTCAGAGAGTTAAGCTATATGGGCGCGAACGTGTTACACAGCGAATCCATTTTCCCCGTGCGCAAAGCCAATATTCCCATACATATAAAAAACACATTCCGTCCCGAAGACTGCGGAACGGTAATAGTGCCCACTTCCAGATACGTTCCCGACGGCAGCACGGTTACGGGCATAGCGGGCAAGAAGAATTTTACCGTTATCTTTATCGAGAAATCGCATATGAACGGTGAAATAGGTTTCGTACGCAAAGTTCTGTCCGTAATCGAGGACGAGCGCGTGCCTGTCGAGCATATTCCATCGGGCATAGACACAATGTCGCTCGTTATAGAAAGCTCTGAATTAGACGACGTCAAGCTGGGCCGTATTCTCGAAGGCATAAAGAACTCGGTAGAGCCCGATATAATCCGCGTGACCGAAAACATAGCGCTTATCGCGACCGTCGGTCACGGAATGTCCTCGTCGGTCGGAACTTCCGCGCGCCTTTTCAACGCGATAGCGGCGGCGGATATAAATATAAAAATGATAGACCAGGGGTCCAGCGAACTTAACATAGTCGTCGGCGTGAAGAACGACGATTACGAACGCTGTATCAAGGCAATTTACGCCGAATTTTTCGGCAGATAAGGTAGTTTATGAACTTGCTCGCAGGCGGGATATCCCCGGAAAACGAATTAACGGTAATCATACTGTGCGTGTCGGCTGTCGTGCTGGTGCTTTTCGACGTGGTTTTGCTGGTATCGTTGCACAGGCGCAACAGAAAGCTTGCAAAAAAACGCGCCGAGGCCGAGGGCGGGGAGGCGGCTCCTGTCGTGGAGACCGCCGCGCCAGCCGCTGAGGCCGTGTCGCCTGCCGTGGAGACCGTTGCGCCAGCCGCTGAGGCCGTGTCGCCTGTTGTGGCGCCCGCCGCGCCCGCCGCGGAGACCTCTACACCCGCCGCTGGGCGCGGGTCCGAACAGCAAAACCACAATATGTAGTGTTTGGTAAAAAAATACTTATACAATATTTTGTGCTTTTTTGTTGACAAAGCGTTAAACGTCTGCTACAATTAAATTCCAACTTAAAGGCAAAACGGTGACTGACGAGTTTGCGGGTTTAACCGCAGGGAAGCCGTTTTGCGAGAAGTGTCGTTCGTCTGGGCTGTTTTTAATAAAATAGTCCTTTTTTGTTTTCTTATGACGGGTAAAATTCATTCTTTCGAAACTTTCGGCACGGTGGACGGGCCGGGCATACGGTTTGTGGTGTTTATGCAGGGCTGTCCTATGCGCTGTAAATACTGCCACAACCCCGACACATGGGAGTTTTCCTCGGGCACGGAGTATTCCGCGGAGGAAGTTGCTGCGCGCGCCTTGAAGTACAAGAGTTATATCTTGAACGGCGGAGGCGTAACTGTTTCTGGCGGCGAGCCGCTTATGCAGGTTGAATTTATTACGGAGCTTTTCCGCATACTGAAATCGTACGGCGTGCATACCGCGCTCGACACGTCGGGCATAGCGTTCGGGAAGGACGGGATTTGTGAGCTTTTGGGATATACCGACCTTGTTTTACTCGATATAAAGCACATAGACGAGGCTGAGCACATAAAGCTTACGGGTCATTCCAATAAGAACGTTCTGGAATTTGCAAGGTTTCTTTCGGATAGCGGTAAGGATATGTGGATAAGGCACGTGCTTGCGGAAGGCATTACCGACGATGATTTATATCTTGCAAGATTGCGGGAGTTTATAAGGACGTTAAAGACCGTGAAGAAGGTGGAGGTTCTGCCTTATCACGCTATGGGCGAGGTCAAGTACGAAAAACTCGGCTTGGAGTATGCCCTTAAAGATATGAGTCCGCCGTCTGCGCGGCGGATAGAGAACGCAAAAAACATACTTAAAATTTAAGAGGTACGTTATGAAATTTAATGCTTGGGAAGGGTTTAAGCCCGCGAAGTGGAGCGAGGACGGAGAAGTCAACGTCAGAGATTTTATTCAGAGCAACTATACCCCTTACGAGGGCGGCGGGGAGTTTCTGGCTCCGCCTACGGAAAACACGCTTAAACTCTGGGACGAGATTTTAAAGCTTTCCGAACAGGAGAGGAAGGCGGGCGGAGTTCTGGACGCGGACACGAAAATTGTGTCCACGCTTACTTCGCACGGCGCGGGGTATATAGATAAGCCGCTTGAAAAGATTGTCGGGTTACAGACCGATAAGCCTTTCAAACGCTCGTTGCACCCGTTCGGCGGAATTAAGATGGCCGAGCAGGCGCTCAATATGTACGGTTACGAGCTTGACCCCGAGGTGAAGAAAATTTTCACGGGCTACCGCAAGTCGCACAACGACGGCGTTTACGACGCGTATACGCCCGAAATGCGCCGCGCGCGCAGGGCGCATATCCTCACGGGCCTGCCCGATACCTACGGCAGGGGCAGGATTGTCGGCGACTACCGCCGCGTAGCGCTTTACGGCGTGGACTATCTCATTGCGTGCAAGGAGCGCGACAGACTTTTAAAAGACGGCGTTATGACCCCCGAAACAATCAGGGACAGGGAAGAGCTGACCGAGCAGATAAGGGCGCTGAACGCGCTTAAAAAGCTTGCGGAAATTTACGGTATGGATATTTCCAAGCCCGCGGAGAACGCGCAGCAGGCGATACAGGCGCTTTATTTCGGCTACCTAGCCGCGGTAAAGGACCAGAACGGCGCGGCGATGTCGATTGGCAGAAACTCCACTTTCCTCGATATCTATATCCAGCGCGATCTGGACCGCGGCATTATAGACGAAAGGGCAGCGCAGGAGCTTATCGATCACTTTGTAATGAAACTCAGAATTATAAAGTTTATGCGCATTAAGGAGTATAACGAGCTGTTTTCGGGTGATCCCACGTGGGTTACGGAGTCCATAGGCGGTATGGGCGTGGACGGCAGAACGCTTGTAACGCGTTCGTCGTTCAGAATACTTCACACGCTGACCAACCTCGGCCCCGCGCCCGAACCCAACCTCACCGTTTTATGGTCGGTAAACCTCCCCGAAAAATTCAAAAAATTCTGCGCGGGTCTTTCGATAGAAACCTCCGCGATACAGTACGAAAGCGACGATCTGATGCGGCCCGAAATGGGTGACGATTACTGTATAGCCTGTTGCGTAAGCTGTATGCGCGTGGGCAAGGATATGCAGTTCTTCGGCGCGCGCGCAAACCTTGCCAAATGCTTGTTGTACGCTATAAACGGCGGCAAGGACGAACTTGTCAAGGACAAAACGACGGGCAAGGCATTGCAGGTTTCACCCGTTTTCGAGGGCATTAACGGCGACGGCCCTCTCGACTATGCCGAGGTCAAGGAGAAGTACGAGCAGATGATGGACTGGCTAGCGGGCCTCTACGTCAACGTACTCAACCTTATCCACTATATGCACGATAAATACAGCTATGAGGCGCTTGAAATGGCGTTGCACGACACCGACGTGAGAAGGTTTTTCGCAACCGGCATTGCGGGCCTTTCCTGCGCGGCGGACTCGCTTTCCGCAATTAAGTACGCAAAAGTATATCCCGTGCGCAACGACGAGGGTATCGCGACCGATTTCAGGATAGAGGGCGACTATCCCAAGTACGGCAACAACGACGACAGGGTGGACGATATCGCCGTATGGCTGTTAAAAACGTTTATGGGCAAGATTAAGAGCCATTTCACCTACCGCGAAAGCGTGCCCACGACTTCCGTTCTCACCATTACAAGCAACGTCGTATACGGTAAAAACACGGGCAACACGCCCGACGGCCGCCGCGCCGGCGAACCGCTTGCGCCAGGCGCCAACCCTATGCACGGCAGGGACACGAACGGCGCGCTCGCCTCGCTCGAATCGGTGGCGAAACTGCCTTACGAATATTCTAGGGACGGCATTTCAAACACGTTCTCGATAACGCCCGGCTCGCTCGGCAAAGACGTAGATTCGCGCAAGACAAATCTCGTCAATATGCTTGACGGCTATGTGACGGACGGCGGACACCACCTCAACGTGAACGTTTTCAGCCGCGAAACGCTGCTGGACGCACAGGCCCACCCCGAGAAATACCCCCAGCTGACCATAAGGGTTTCGGGCTATGCGGTAAACTTCAACAAGCTCACGCGCGAGCAGCAGAACGACGTTATTTCCCGCACAATCCACCAGTCGTTTTAACCGATTGAGTAAATAAAAAGCGCACCTTATTACGTGCGCTTTTATGTTGACTTGAATTGCGGAGGGTGATAAAATAAAACTATGAAATCTAGCATAACGGTCGTCGCCGCGGCGATAGTGAAGGACGGTAAGCTCCTCGCGTTGCGCCGCGCGGACGGCAACGAACAGGTCGTTCATAAATTCGAGTTCGTCGGAGGAAAGGTCGAAGAGGGCGAAACGCCCGAGCAGGCTTTGATACGCGAATGTAAGGAAGAGCTTTCGCTCGATATCGAGGTGGGCGAGCTTTTGAACACCGTCGAGTACGATTACCCAAACACGACGGTAAATCTTTCGGTATACTTCGCCGTTCCGCTTTCTGATTACAAACTTTCTGTGCACGAGGAAGAGCGGTGGATAGACTGTAACGAGCTTGACCCCTCCGACTGGGCGCCCGCGGACAAGTATTTTTTAGGGTATCTCAAAAAGGGATACAGCAAGGCCGTAAAGGCGGAAACGGACGCGGATTACGCGGTTGCCTGCTCGATTGCGGCTGAGGTAATGCACGAGGTCTACGACCCGCTGACCCCCGAAGGCCAGATAGATTATATGCTTTCCAAGCTCCCGCCCGAGGAAATGCGGCGCAGGGCGGAGGAGAGCGGTTATACATATAAAATAGTGTATCTGAACGGCGAGGCCGCGGGCTTTTACTCGTTCTGTCCCGCGAAAGAGTTCAGGGAGGATCTGAGCGGAACGTATCTTTCAAAACTCTATCTGCGCAAATTCGCGCGCGGCAAAAAAATTTGCACAAAGATACTTGCAAGCCTGACAAGGCCGATATATCTTACCGTAAAGCGCGACAACGCAAATTCGGTAAACGTGTTCAAGCATTACGGGTTTAAAATAATTCAGCAATTAAAAAGCGATATAGGCGGCGGGTTTGTCACCGACGATTATCTTATGTCGTTAGGAAAATAATTAAACGGAAGAGGTATATTATGAGTCTGGCAGATGAAATTTTTATAAGCAATATGCGCGACATTTTAGAACACGGCGTATCGGACGCGCACCTGCCCGTGCGGCCGCGCTGGTCGGACGGCACGCCCGCGCACACCGTTAAGAAGTTCGGTATTGTAAACAGATACGATTTGAGCAAGGAATTTCCCATTCTTACCATAAGGCGCACGTATATCAGATCCTGCATTGACGAGCTGTTATGGATTTGGCAGAAGAAGAGCAATAATATAAAGGATTTACACTCCAAGATATGGAACCAGTGGGCGGACGAGAACGGTTCCATCGGCAAGGCTTACGGCTATCAGCTGGGCGTAAAGCACAAGTATGCCGAGGGTGAGTTCGATCAGGTGGACAGGGTGCTGTACGACCTTAAAAACAATCCGTCCAGCCGCCGCATTATGACAAACATTTACAACTTCGCGGACCTGAACGAAATGAATTTATACCCTTGCGCGTATTCTATGACGTTCAACGTATCGGGCGACACGCTGAACGGAATACTCAACCAGCGCTCCAACGATATGCTTACGGCCAATAACTGGAACGTAGTCCAGTATGCGGTTCTGCTTATAATGTTTGCGCAGGTTTCCGGCCTTAAAGCGGGCGAGCTTGTGCACGTAATCGCGGACGCGCATATCTATGACAGGCATATACCTATAATAAAGGAAATAATCGAAATGCCCCGCCTTACCGCGCCTAAACTGGAAGTGGATAAAAGCATTACAAACTTTTACGATTTCACGGTGGACAGTTTCAGGCTGGTGGATTACAAGTGCAACGAAAAGAAATACGACATACCCGTTGCGGAATAAAGGAGTTTTATGAAAGCGATATTACACGCCGACAGGGAGTGGGGAATAGGTAGTAAAAACGGACTTATGTTTTCAATCCCCGCCGATATGAAATTTTTCAGGGAAACGACCACGGGCAACGTAGTCGTTATGGGCTCCAACACATTAAAGTCCTTTCCCGCGGGCAAGCCGCTTAAAAACAGGACTAATATCGTGCTTTATCCCGAAGGCGAAAAACGCGCCGACTGCATTGTCGTCGGCAGTCTTGAAGAACTGTTTGAAGAAATAAAGAAATACGATACGGACAGGGTATACGTAATAGGCGGCGCAATGATGTACAAAACGTTGTTGCCGTATTGCGGAGAAGTGCTCGTAACCAAGGTGGACGCGGTCGGCGGTGCGGACGCATACTTCGAAAATCTGGACGAAAACCCCGATTTTACGCTTGTGTACGAAAGCGAACCGCAGGAAACGAACGGGTATACGATTAAATTCACTACTTATAAGAACACGGCGGTAAAAAGTTTTTAAATGAAAACCGTTTATAAGATAACTATACTTGCAATCACCGTCGCGCTTTGCGCGGGGATAATCACGGAAACCGCGCTATTGATGTACGGCTGGGGCGCTCTCACCAAAACCGTCTGTTACGGGCTGGCCGCGGCGGGCACGGTTTTCGGCACGGTAGTATTTTTTCTTAAAAAAGACGCGCTTTTGAAAAGCTGTTTCATACTCGAAGCCTGCGTGTTTGTAACGGTGTCGGTCGTAGCGCTTTTAAGCGCGTTCGCGCACCTGAACGATTACCCTACGGACGCGGAAAAGGTAGATAAGCTTACGGAAATTATCCGTTCCACGGGCAGCTGGGGAATGATAGTTTACGTGCTTATCCAGATTTTGCAGGTGGTTATACTGCCTTTGCCCGCGGCAGTATGCTATATCCCCGGCAGTCAGATTTGGGGCGGACTTATTTCCACGCTGCTTGCCTCGGCAGGCGTTATAATAGGTTCGGTAATAGCGTATTTTATCGGCAGGCTTTTCGGGAAAAAGGTGGTCGTCTGGATTGCGGGCAAGGACGCGGTAGATAAATACTCCGTGTATATCGCGGGCAAGGGCAAGGTGATATTTTTGCTTATGCAAATCCTGCCGTTTTTCCCCGACGATATTTTGTGTATGGTTGCGGGACTGACTTCAATGAATTTCGCCTTTTTTGCGACAGTGATAATTCTCGTCCGTCCGCTGATAATCGCCTTGTACTGTTTCCTCGGCACGGGCACGATAATACCTTTCAGCGGCTGGGGAATACCGGTATGGATAGCGATTTTCGCCGTATGTATTGCGCTTGCCGTCCTGTCGTTGAAGTATCAGGACAGGGTTGAAAAATGGCTGGTTTCCAGATTTCGCCGTAAAGACGGAGCAAAAGAAGAAATCAAAGACGAAGAAGAAAAATAAAAACGCGCGCCGCGGCTTTAAAGCCGCGGCGCTTTTTACCGTTAACATTATTTCGGGTTTTTTCATAATATAAAGTAACTGTAATAAAGGTTATACACTATGGAGAAACACTTGTGGAATGGTTTAACAATCTATACGGCTGGCAGCAGGCATTACTCGCCACAACGTTCACCTGGGCGTTGACGGCGCTTGGCGCTCTGCCGGTTTTTTTCTGTAAGAATATAGGCAAAAACGCGTTCGCGTTAATGATGAGCACGGCCGCAGGCATAATGCTTGCATCAACTTTTTTCTCGTTGCTTATGCCGGCGCTGGAAACCGCTCAGGAATTTTCTTATCTCATACTTACCTGCGGATTCGTTCTCGGAGGAATACTTATAATAGTTACGGACGTTGTTTCGGGTAAACTGCATTTGTTTGCGGACAACGCGAAAAAGCGCAGTTGCGCGGTTATGTGCATTGCGGTTACTATGCACAATATCCCCGAAGGTCTGGCAATCGGCGTTGCGTTCGGCGCGCTTGCCTCTGGCACGGGTCCGGGCGCGGTCGCGGCGGTTATGCTTGCGGTCGGCATCGGCATACAGAATTTTCCCGAGGGTATGTGCGTTGCGTTCCCGCTCCGCGCAAACGGTATGAGCAGGGCCAAATCATTTTTCATAGGCCAGCTCTCGGGCGCGGTGGAGATAGTCGCGGGCGTTATCGGCGCGCTTGCCGTAACGTTCATAAGCGGTATCCTGCCCTGGGCGCTGTCGTTTTCCGCAGGCGCTATGGTCGCGGTAGTCTGCTCGGAGCTTATACCCGAATCGTTTTCGTCGGGCAAGGTCAAGGCGACGGTGGGCGTTATTTTCGGTTTCGCCGTTATGATGATACTCGACGTGGCGTTCGGTTGACGCGGTTACGCATAAAATTTTCTTAATTTCCGCAATATAGGAGTATGGATAAATACAGGTCAACTGCGATAGTGGTGGGCGGAAGTTCGGGCATAGGTTGCGAAACGTGCGCAAGACTTGCCTGCCGCAACTGGAACGTAATAAACATATCGCGTACGCCGTGCAAAAACTCGCGCGTAAAAAACGTGGTTGCGGACGTGGTTTCGGGCAGTACGTTTACGGACGCGATTGTTAAAGCGGGCGAGCAGTACGGCATAAACGCTCTTATATATTGCGCGGGTTTTTCAATGGCCGCGCCGATCGAGTACGCAAAGGAAAGCGATTACCGCTATCTTTTCGACGTAAACTTTTTCGGCGCGCTTAAAGCTATGCAGGCGGCGATACCGTTTATGAAGGTCAAGGGCGGCAGAATAGTGCTTGTCGGCTCGCTCGGCGGCGAACTGCCGATTCTTTTCGACGCGTTCTATTCCTCGTCCAAAGCCGCTTTGGAAATGCTTGCGCGCGAGGCGTATTCGGAACTGAAACCTTACAATATCAAAGTCACGGCTTTTCTGCCCGGCGGAACGGCCACGCATTTCACTTTCAAACGCAAGGTGTATTCGGACGACGAAAACAGGAGCTACGCCCAGAGCGTAAACAGGGCGGTTTCCGCGCTTGCCGATATGGAGCAGAAAGGTATGTCGCCCTCGGCCGTCGCGGAGGATATTTACAAACTTTTGCTTGCGGACAAGCCCCCCGTCGTCAAGGTCAGCGGGTTTAAAAATTCGGCATACCGTATAGCCGCGCACGTCATACCCGAAAAGGTAACGCTGTATTTAAACGACAGGATGTACAGGCAATGAGAAAAGAATTTGATTTGTCGCGCCGAGACGAGCGCGAAACCTTTATAAAAACGGCAAAGGCAGGAGGTATCAGAAATGACAGGCAAGACAGGGGAGAACTACAATAACAACTATTTAAACTACGTAAAAACGCAGGACCCGCCCACGCGGCATTTCAAAAACTGCGCGGCGGCGTTCGGCGTGGGCGGGCTTATCTGTTGCATAGGCCAGTTCATCAGGCTTATGCTCGAATACGCGGGGCTTACGGGGGACGAGCTTGCGGGCACAACTTCCGTTATACTCATATTTCTGGGCTGTTTTTTAACGGGCCTGGGCGTATACGACAGGATAGGCAGGTATGCGGGCGCGGGTTCTATTGTGCCCATAACGGGTTTTGCAAACAGCGTAACCTCACCCGCGATAGAATTTAAAACGGAGGGCTGGATTTACGGTATGGCCGCTAAGATGTTTACGGTCGCGGGCGCGATAATCGTCTTCGGCGTGTTTTCGGGCGTGCTCGTAGGTCTTGTTTACTATTTTATATAATGAAAAAAGGCAATACTGTATTCTTTAAAAACAAACCCCGCATATCCTCGTTTGCGGCAATCTGCGGCAGTAAGGAAAAAGAGGGCGTGATTGGCGGCTACGCGGACGTAACACTTGACGACGATATGTACGGCGAAAGCACTTACGAAAAAGCGGAGTGCAAAATGCTTACGAACGCGGTGTCGCTCGCAATCGAAAAGGGCGGTTTCAAGGAACGCGACATAGACGTTATGTTTTCGGGCGACCTTTTAAACCAGATTATCTCGGCCTCGTTTGCGGCGCGCGATTACGACTTCCCGTTTCTCGGCGTGTATTCGGCTTGCTCGACTATGAGCGAAAGCATAATGCTTGCGGCAATGCTTGTAAACGCTGGCTATATAGGCCGCGCCGTCGCGGCTACGGGCAGTCACTTCGCCTCGGCGGAGAGGCAATACCGTTACCCGCTGGAACTCGGCTGTACAAGGCCGCCCCAGTCGCAGTGGACGGTAACGGGCGCGGGCGGTTGCGTTATTACCGACGCCAAAGAGGGCATAAAGATAACAAGCGCGACGATGGGGCGCGTATGCGACTACGGCGTGACGGACGTAAACAATATGGGCGCGGCAATGGCGCCGGCGGCGGCCGATACGTTTATGCAGCATTTCAGGGACACCGGTTCGTCGCCCGAGGACTACGATATGATTTTAACGGGCGACTTGGGCGCGCTTGGCAGCCGTATAGTAAAGGACCTGACCTGGGAAAAGGGCTACGATATTTCCGAAAACCACGTGGATTGCGGAGAAATTATCTACAAGGTGATAGAAACGGAATTTCAGGGCGGCAGCGGCGCGGGGTGCTCGGCAGTGGTTCTCAACTCCTACGTGCTGTCAAAAATGCGCGCGGGACTGTACAAGCGCATACTTTTCGCCGCAACGGGCGCGCTGCTGTCTACCGTATCCTCGGGACAGGGCGAAAGCATACCCTGCATAAGCCACGCAGTGGATTTGGAGTACTGATTATGGGACAGGAAATACTTGATATATTTCTCGCGTTTTTAAAGGCGTTCGCCGTCGGCGGCGGTATTTGTCTTATAGCGCAGATAATAATAAACTTTACAGACCTTACCGCGGGTAAAATACTCGTGTATTTTATGCTTGCGGGCGTGGTGCTTACGGCGATAGGCGTTTACCAGCCGCTTGTGGATTTCGCGGGCGCGGGCGCGACAGTGCCCATTTCGGGGTTCGGCTATCTTCTCGCCAACGGCGCAATGAAGGGCGCGGAGCGCGGGTTTTTCTATGCGGTCACGGGTTCTTTGGCGGCCGCAAGCGCGGGCGTTACCGCTGCGGTTGTGTTTGCTTTTTTAATGGCTTTGATTTTTAAATCAAGAACAAAGCGCAACTGACATACAATATTGTATGGCGAAGAACAGAAAGTTTAAACGTTTAAAATTTTTAATAGTTTTTATGTGCCTTTTGATAGTCGCAACGCTTATCTATTTTCAGCGCAACGTGACGAAAGTGCTTATTTCCATAAGCGAGGCGACGATACGCTCGATAACGACCGTTGCGGTCAACGACGCTATTTATTACACGCTAAACGACGCCGTGCGTTACGAGGATCTGATAACGATAGACCGCGACGGTTCGGGGAACGTGTCGTCGATAACCACCGACAGCCTCAAAATAAACAGGATAGCGAGGGACACGGCATATCTTTCTCAGGAAAATCTCAACAAGATGAGCGCGGAGGGGATTATGGTTCCCATAGGCGCGCTGACGGGTATAGAGGCGCTTGCGGGTTTCGGCCAGAAAATAAATATAAAGATTATCCCCATAAGCAACGTGGAGTGCCGTTTCGTAACAAAGTTTTTGGAGGCGGGGATAAACCAGACTCTTCACTCGCTGTATCTTGAAATCGTTTCGGACATTTCTATAATTCTTCCGTCAAAGAGTACGAACCTAGCGTCGACGATAGAAGTGCTCATATGCGAAAGCGTTATAACGGGTAAAATCCCCGATACATATTTACAGGCCTCTCTCGCGGGTTCGGGCTCCGCGCTGGTTCCGAAAAAATAAAACGGGCGCCGCTTTTTACGGTAATTCCCATAGGGAATTTAATAAGACGCAAATAAAAAGATTTAGGCATAGCGTTAAGCTGTGCCTTTTCTGTACTTTTTTTCGTGGACGAACTAGGCTACTCGTAGCCTAGTGAGATATAGATATGTTTTATATTTCCCGCAAAATTCAATCAATCGGTTGCGCATTTTCATTTTTCGTGATATAATGAAACAACTATAAACAGTAATTTGTAATTAAAGCGTTGAATTTTATTTGAAAATTACTTATTATGTAATGCAAGGAGATTAATGTAATGAAGAAAATTATAGACTTAATTTTAATAATACTTGGCGGTTTAGGGGCTATTGCTCTTTCAATCGTTGCAATAGTGGACAGTAATGCTGTGAATATGGTATCTGCAATTCCGCCTGCACTTCTTTGTTGTAGTATGTTCATTGCTGGCTATATATCTTGGAGAAATGACAAAAAATAAATAATATTGATATAAGATTGATTAAAGTTGTAAGCTAAATTTCAATTTATCGTTCTAATAAAGTTTAGCTAAAAGCACTCGAATAAAATATTCGAGTGCTTTTTTCATAATCTGAAAGCGTATCAATAAAATATTTGGGGGGTTCGATTCCCTATGAAAAGTGTGCATTAAAGCGGCGCCCGTTCTCTGTCTTTTATCTCATTACCACGTCTAGCTTGGCTTTGAGGTTATTGAGTATCTTTTTGACAAATCCGTCAATCTTTTCCTCGATGGGCTCGTCTTTGGGCGTGAACGTTATGTTAAACGCCATACTCTTTTTGTTGTTGCCGACCTGAGCGCCTACGTAAATATCGAACAGCGACACGTCGGTAACGTATTTGCAGGCGGTATAAATTTCTTTTTCTATCGCACCGCAGGTCACGTCGAGATTGCAAACCAGCGCCAGATCGCGCGTGACTTCCGCGAACTTTGGAATGGGCGAGTATCTGAAAGCCTGTGCGTTTTCTGCTATCGTCTGATAGTCCAGTTCGGCGATTATGACCTGTCTGTCAAGCGCAAGCTCGTTTGCGACCGTGGGCGCAAGCACGCCGATATAGCCTATTTCCTTACCGCCGCAGGTCACTTTCGCGGTCATACCGGGGTGGAGGAAGGGTTTTTCCGCAGGCTCGTAACCGAACTTAGTGCGGAAAGTATCGGCAACGCAATCCACAAGACCTTTCAGCGCGTAGAAATCGCCCTTGCCCCACATACCGAGGCACAGCCGCTGATTTTCCGCGGGGAAGTTCTTTATCGGCAGGCTGTCGGCTATATAAACTTTCGCAAGCTCGAAAAGCTTACCGCTCATATTCCCGCGCCTTAAATTTCTCACTATCACGTTCACCATAGAGGGCGCAAGCGTGGTGCGCATAATCGACAGGTCTTCGCTGATAGGGTTTAAAATTCTTATAGCTTTACGCTCCTCGCAGTCCGCGGGCAAGTGCAGCATATCCAGATCCTTTTGCGAATAGAACGAATATGCGGAAATTTCGTATAACCCTTTGGAAACAAGCGCGTCCTTCAACTTGTTTTCGGCTTTCTGCTCGTCGTTGAAACCGCCGTTGGTGATGAGAGCGGAGGGAAGGAAAGTGCCCTGAATATTGTCGTATCCGTAGAACCTTATAACTTCTTCGGCAATATCGGGATAACCGTCTATGTCCTCCCTGTACGCGGGCACGGTCAGGCGCATTTCGTCGCCGTGCGTTTGAACGCCGAAGTTCAGGTTTTTGAGAATGGTTTCTATTTTATCCACGGGCACGTCTATGCCCAGAAGCGCGTTTATCTTTTTAACGCTTACGGTCATTTTCTTTTCTTCGGAATGCGAACACTCGGTAACCACGTCCACGTGCGCGTCGGTGACTACGCCGCAACCGAGCTTACCGATAAGGTGCAAAGCCCTTTTCATAGCCCGCTCCGTCGTATACTCGTTTACGCCCTTTTCAAACAGCGCGGAGGAGTCGGAGTGTTGCCCGAGCGCCCGTGCCGTCTTTCTCACGTTGTCGCGCGCGAACTTCGCCGCCTCGAACAGCACTTCGCTTGTGTCGTCCTTGATTTCGCTGTCCAGTCCGCCCATAACACCCGCAAGCGCGCAGGGCTTGTCCCTGTCGCAGATTACAAGGTTTTCGTTGCCGAGCGTAAATTCGTTGCCGTCCAGCGTGGTTATCTTTTCTCCGTTTTCGGCTCTTCGTATTACTACTTCGTTTCCCGCAAGCGTTCTCAGGTCGAACGCGTGCATAGGCTGGCCGAGTTCGAGCAGGATAAAGTTCGTAATGTCGACTATGTTATTGATAGAGCGCAGTCCGCAGAGCGCAAGCCTTTTTTTCAGCCAGCGGGGGGAGGGGGCGATTTTAACGTCCGTCACGTAGTGTCCGATATATCTGGGGCAGAGTTCGGGCGCAAGGTCGGTAATTTTGATTTCGGGATACTTTCCCTTTACCGGAGTGTAAGTATAGTCGGGCTGTTTTACCGGCTTGTTTAAAACCGCGGCTATCTCGCGCGCCATTCCGAAAATACTCTGGCAGTCGGGTCTGTTTGCGGTTACGGAAATATCGAACACATAGTCGTCCAGCCCTAGTATGGGTTTTATGTCCGCGCCGTTCTTGCAGTCGTCGGGCAGTATTAAAAGCCCGCAGTAGTCGCCGCCGGGGAACAAATCGTCGTTTACGCCCAGTTCCGCGCCGGAGCAGAGCATACCGTAAGACTCGATGCCGCGCAGCTTGCCCTTTTTGATGGTCATAACGCCTTCCACGGTAACGTGGTCTTTCGCGGTCGCGTAGACCGTCGCGCCGATTAAGGCGCAGGGGACTTTCACGCCCTTTTTAACGTTGTCCGCGCCGCAACAAATCTGGAAAGTTCCCTTCTCGCCGCAGTCTACTTTGCAAACGGAGAGGTGGGTACCCTCTACGGGCTCGCATTCCGTAACTTCGCCGACCACTACCCCCGAAATATCTTTTCCGATTTGTATAAGCTCCTCGACCTCGAACCCGCACCCGAAAAGTTTTTTCTGCAACTCTTCGGCCGAAACGTCTATATCAACATAATCTTTAAGCCAACTTAAAGGTGCTTTCATTTTTAATCTCCTTTTAACCCTTGAACTGTCTGAGAAATCTCGTATCCCCTTCGAAGAGGAGTTTCATATTGTTAATGCCGTATTTAAGCATTGCAATTCTCTCAATTCCCATACCGAAGGCAAAGCCCGTGTACTCGTCGGGGTCTATGCCGCAGCCTTCCAGAACGCGCCTGTTTACCATACCCGCGCCCAGCACTTCGATCCAGCCCGTGCCCTTGCACAGTCGGCAGCCCTTGCCGCCGCATTCGAAACAGCTTACGTCAACTTCGACGGAAGGCTCCGTGAACGGGAAGTAGGAGGGGCGCAGTCTGGTCTTGACCGACTCGCCGAAAATCTTCCTTGCAAACTCGTCAAGCATACCTTTAAGGTCGCAAAGCGTAATGCCCTTGTCAACGACAAGCCCTTCCATCTGCGAAAACATAGGGGAGTGGGTGGCGTCGTCGTCGCTTCTGTAAACCTTGCCTGGCGAAAGAATTTTAATGGGCGGTTTCTTGTTTTCCATAACCCTGATCTGTCCCGCGGAGGTCTGCGTTCTCAAAAGCAAATCCTCGGCAAGATAAAAAGTATCCTGCATATCGCGCGCGGGATGGTCTTTGGGCGTGTTGAGCGCCGTAAAATTGTAGTAATCGTTCTCGATTTCGGGCCCCTCGAATATTTCGAAACCCATACCCGCGAAAATGGAAACAAGCTCGTTTCTTATAAGCGTGTTGGGGTGGTATGCGCCGTCGGGGTATCTGTGGCCGGGGATAGTCACGTCAATCTTTTCGTCCGCATACTTCTTTTTAAGTTCGAGTTCTTTAATCCCTTTTTCAAGCCTGTCGAACTTCTCCTCGGTCCATTGCCTGAGCGAGTTCAACACCTTGCCTAAACTCGGCCTCTGCTCGGGCGGTAAATCGCGCATATTCTTCATAAGCGCGGAAATTTCGCCCGTCTTGCCGAGAAAACGCATTCTCAGCTCGAAAAGGCTTTTACTGCTCTTAATCTCGTTCAGCGCGTTTTCGATCTGCTCTTCGATAGCCTTGATTTTTTCCTGTATATCCATACTAAAACTCTCCATAGTTTTTTTAATAAAATAAAATCCGCCCCGCATAACACAGGGCGGAATCTCTCCGCTGTACCACCTGATTTCACGGCTGTCGCCGCCTCTTTAAACCCCATAACGCAGGGGGACGCGTAACGCATTACACGGCCAAAGCCTTTCACGCGTTCGGCTCGCGGGGGAATACCGTGCAAACCCGTTGAAAAATCTTTCAGCCCTCGGATTTTTCTCTCTGAAACGGATTGAACTGCCCGTCTGTTCCGGTCAACGCCTTTACGTTTTTTTTATTATATCGGCCGCCGCCGCCAAAGTCAACCGTTTTTAATCGGCATTTAATATATACTACTGTCGAAGTCAACCGTTTCTCACCGACATTTAATATATGCTCCCGCCGTGACAGTCCAAAGCCACCACCGCGGGGAAGTTCTCGACTTCCAGCCTGTAAACGGCCTCCGACAACAGTTCGGGAAAAGCTACCAGCTCGCTGCGCTTTATACGGTCGGCATAAAGCGCGCCCGCGCCTCCCACGGCCGCAAAGTACACGGCGCAATTTCTCTTCAACGCCTCGCGCACCTCGCCGTTCATTTCGCCCTTGCCGATAATCGCGCCCAGCCCGCAATCCAGAAACCTCGGCGCAAACCCTTCCATTCTCGCGGAAGTGGTGGGGCCGCAGCTCCCCGAAACTTCGTTCGGTTTCGCAGGGCAGGGCCCCGCGTAATAAATAACCGCGTCTTTAAGCGCGAACGGCAGTTCGCCGCCCTCGTCCATAATCTGCGCAAGCCGTTTGTGCGCGCAGTCCCGCGCGGTTAAAATCCTGCCCGTAAGGCAAACGCTGTCGCCCGCGCGCAAATCTTTTACCGTATCCTTGTCAAGCGGAAGAGTCAAGATTTTCATATAATTTCCTTTTCGCACCGCACGCAGTGGCACTGTATATTTACGGCGACGGGCAATCCCGCGATATGCGTAGGCGCGCACTCGCAACTCACGCCCAGCGCGGTGGTATCGCCGTGAAATCCCTGACAGCCGATACCCAGCGCGTTTATTCTTTCCAGCGCGGCGCGTTCTATCTTGGCAATATCCGCGCGCGGATTGCTTTCGCCTATGTCGCGCGTAATCGCCTTTTTCGCAAGATAAGCGCAGGTGTCGAAACTTCCGCCGATACCAACGCCAACGTAAACGGGAGGGCAGGGCCGCGACCCCGCAAGCTTGACCGTTTCCACAATCGCGTCTATAATCCCCGCAACGCCCTGCGCGGGTTTAAGCATATACAGGCGCGACATATTCTCGCTCCCGAACCCTTTGGGCAGGAACGTGATTTTGATTTTGTCGCCCGCGACAATCTCGGTATGAACGGCGGCGGGGGTATTGTCGCCAGTGTTTTCACGCGTTATCGGGTCGCATATCGATTTTCTGAAATATCCGTCCCTGTAAGCGCGCCTTACTGCATTGTTGACCGCGTCTGTCAGAAGCCCGCCATCGAAAAATATTTCCTGACCTATTTCCAGAATAACGACCGCCATACCCGTGTCCTGACAGACGGGCATATCCTTTCGCCGCGCGGTTTCGCCGTTGTCGATAAGCGTTTTAAGCGCGAACGCGCACGCCGCCGAACTCTCGTTCTCGTACGCTTTTTCAAGCGCGGCCGCGCAGGGCGCGGTAAGGTTCACGCCCGCTTTCAAAGCCAGTTTGTAGACGGTTTCTTCGATTATACTCGTATTTATCTTCCGCATTTCATCACCTTTCGGTTTAACCTTATTTAATTTTATAACATTTGCGCTCAAATGTAAATTATTTCGTTTACTTTATTTATAAATTAAGCTATAATCAAATTATGGAAAACGCACAAACTCAACCGCGGGAGGTCAATCCGCGCCTGAATTCCGCGTCGGGCGGCTTTTCTTACAGCCTGCTCGTCGTTATATATTCGTTAGTATCGTTTGCGGCGGGACTTATTATCGGCGCAACCAAACTCGACGCTAAAAGCGACGCTTATATCTATATAAGCTATCTTATCGCGCCGCTTATTATCGCGGCCTGCGTTGTAACGACGCTTAAACTCTGCAAATTAAATTTCAAAAGCGTGTTTCCCGTCAAGTGCGGTTACAAGTACTATATAATCGCTCTGCTTATGGTTTTCGGGCTGATATTTTCGCTCAGCTGGGTGAACGAAGTCAGCGTTGAATTTTTCAAACTTTTCGGATACGAGCAGAGGGAGAGCGCAAGCTATTTCCCTGAACTCACGGGCGGATACATAGTCCCCGCGTTTCTGGTTATCGCGGTAATGCCCGCTTTTTTCGAAGAGCTTATGTTCAGGGGCGTGCTTTTAAACTGCGGTATCCGCGGCCTCGGTTCCGTCCGCGTGATATTCGTCACGGGCTTTTGTTTCTCGCTTTTCCACGGCTCGCCCGAGCAGACCGTTTACCAGTTCATAGCGGGTTGCGCGTTCGCGTTCGTTGCGGTCAGGTCGGGCTCGATATTGCCGTCTATGCTTATGCACTTAATCAACAACGCGTTGATTGTAATTTTACAGGCGTGCGGCGCGTTCGACGCGGCAGGTTCGCTCATAATCTCTCAGGGCGCAAACATAGCGCTCACGGTCTGCGGCGCGCTCTCTTTAATCGGTGCAACCGTGTGGCTGGTTCTCGATAAAAAGCCGCTTGTAAAGTGCGACAAGGGCGGGGTTATCGCCTTTTTCAAATACGCGTCGGCGGGCATTGCGATACTTACGATAATGTGGTTTTTGCTGCTTTTCGGGGTGGCGTAATGATTAAAATAAATATCGTCTGCGTAGGCAAGATAAAAGAAAAGTTTTTCAGAGACGCGGCCGAAGAATATCTCAAACGCCTTTCGCGGTTTGCGAAAGTGGAAATAAGAGAGCTGGCCGAGGGAAAAAACCTTGCCGAGGAAGGCACGGTAATAATTCGCAATTGCAGGGGCAGGACGGCAGCGCTGTGCGTGGAGGGCGAAAAATATTCGAGCGAAAAGCTTGCGGCGTACGTCAAGGGGATAACTGACCGCGGGGAAGAGGCTACTTTTATAATAGGTTCGTCCTGCGGGCTTGACGAAAGCGTCAAGGCGCGCGCAAGCCTCAGGCTTTCCTTTTCGGATATGACTTTTCCGCACCAGCTTATGCGCGTTATTCTGCTCGAACAGCTTTACCGCGCGTTTATGATAAACGGCGGCGGCGAATATCACAAATAACGGCCGAATATGCTAAAATGTGATATTCGAAGAAATTAAAAAGTTTTACGAAAGCTACCGCGGCAAAAAATGCGTAATAGGCTACTCGTTTCTGGGCAGGGAAATATATGCTTTTCATATCGGCGCGCACACGGGCAGACAGTTTATTTCAACCTATGCCATACACGGCAGGGAGTGGATATGCGCTCGGCTTGCGGTAAAGCACATAAAAGCGGGCGTAAAGCGTGGCGGCGGCTGGATAATTCCGCTTGTCAATCCCGACGGAGCCGTGATAAGCCAGACGGCCCGTCCTATGTGGAAGGCCAACGCAAGGGGCGTGGATCTGAACTGCAATTTCGACGCGGACTGGGGCCACGGCAGGCTTAACACCACTGCGCGCGGCGGCGAGAACTGTATAGGCGACTGCCCGTTTTCGGAGGCGGAAACGCGCGCCCTGCGCGATTTCACGCTCAGGATACGCCCGTACGTGACTTTAAGTTTCCATACCAAGGGCGAGGAAATTTACTGGGAGTACGGCGGCCTCGGCGACAGGCGCGGCGCGGAGATACTGTCGGCGGCGACGGGATATTGCAGTAAGATTATATACGGCTCCTGCGGCGGATATAAGGACTGGTGCATACAGAAGCTCAAAATTCCCGCATATACCGTGGAGTGCGGCTCGGACAGTCTGAGCCACCCGATTACTGAAATAAAACGTTTGAAAAAATGCTATAAGGCATTGAGAACATTTACGGATACATATGACTGAAAAATTTATGAAAGCCGCGATAAAGTGCGCGGAAAAAGCGCTTGACGAGGGCGAGGTGCCTATCGGCGCGGTAGTCGTCTGCGACGGAAAGATAATTTCCCGCGGGCACAACCGCCGCACGAAAAAGCAGATTGCGACCGCGCACGCGGAAATAGAGGCGATTGAAAAGGCGTGCAAAAAGCTTAAAAGCTGGCGCATACCAGAGTGCGAAATTTACGTCACGCTGGAACCCTGCCCTATGTGTATGGGCGCAATGCTCAACGCGCGCATAAAAAAAGTGTACTTCGGCGCGTACGAGGCGAAGGGCCGTTCACTCACGGACAAGCTTGCCGCCGCCAATCTTCTCAACCATACGATAGAGGTCGAGGGCGGCGTAATGCAGGAGGAGTGCGCGGCGATACTTACCTCGTTTTTTTCGGGTATGCGCGAAAGAACCAAAAAGTAAAAAAATTTCCGCCTTTTCGTTTGACTTTGTCGCGATATAAATATAAAATAGAAAAGCGGCGCACGAGGTATGCGCGTGCAGAAACGTCGGCCTTGCAAGTCGGCTGAGGCGCGCAGGCTTTAAAAAGGTATTCGGGGACGGCAAAGTCCCTTTAAATACAAAAGAAAAATCGGAGGACATAGCACCCAAATGATTAATCACGGCAACGAAATCAAAATCTTTTCCGGTAATTCCAACAAGCCCCTTGCGGAGGCGATAGCGAAAACGCTTAACACATCGCTCGGCGAAATGGAAGTCACGCACTTTTCCGACGGCGAGATTTACGTCCGTTTCGACGAATCCATCCGCGGCAAGGACGTGTTTCTTATCCAGTCCACAAGCACGCCCGTAAACACCAATCTTATGGAACTTCTCATAATGATTGACGCGGCAAAGCGCGCCAGCGCGGGAAGAATTACCGCCGTTATCCCTTATTTCGGCTATGCCCGTCAGGACAGAAAAGCGCGTTCGAGGGAGCCTATAACGGCAAAACTCGTTGCCAATCTCATCACTTCGGCAGGCGCGGACAGGGTGCTCACGATGGACTTGCACTGCCTGCAAATTCAGGGCTTTTTCGATATCCCGCTCGACAATTTGGTCGGCGGTCCCACGCTTTACAACCACTTCAAACCCAAGGTTGACGACAACTTCGTGGTCGTTTCTCCCGACATCGGTTCGGTCGCGAGGGCGAGAAAGGTCGCCGCGCGTATGGATGCGAAGATGGCTATAATCGACAAGCGCCGCCCCAAGGCGAACGTTATGGAGGTTATGAACATCATTGGCGACGTCAAGGGTAAAAACTGTCTTATGATAGACGATATGATAGACACCGCGGGCACGATAGTTCAGGGCGCCAAGGCCTTGAAGGAGGCGGGCGCGAAAGAGATTTACGCGTGTTGCTCGCACGGCGTTCTGTCGGGGCCCGCAATCGACAGGCTTGCGGCCTCGCCGATTACGGAGCTTGCGATACTCGACACCATCAACATTCCCGAGGAAAAGCGGCTGCCGATATTCAAAATGATTACGACCGCGCAGATATTCGCGTCCGCAATCGAAAACGTTTATCTCGACAGACCTATGTCAAAGATATATGATTAAAAAAACCGATGCCACAGTCCGCTGTGGCATTTTAACCGTGTTATACGGAGGTCGAATATGAAAATAATCGTCGGTTTGGGCAACCCCGAGGAAAAATATCTCAAAACGTTTCACAATATGGGCTATATCGCCGTTGGCGACGTCGCGGCAAAACTCAACGTGAAATTCAAGAAAAAGGAATGCGAGGCGTTCACTGCAGAGGCGAACGTGAACGGTGAAAAGGTAATTCTTGCCCGTCCCGTAACCTATATGAACAACAGCGGCAGGGCGGTGAAACAGCTGCTTGCAAAGTACAAGGCGGGCATTGCCGACCTTGTCGTGCTTTACGACGATTACGATATACCCAAAGGCTCGGTGCGGATACGCCCTTCGGGCAGTGCGGGCACTCATAACGGTATGCGCTCCGTAATAGCCGAAACAGGCTCGTCCGATTTCGTAAGGATAAGGATAGGCATACGCGACCCCGAGATAAACATACCCATTATAAACTACGTTCTGTCTGAAGTCAGGAAAGAGGACTACGAGCTGTTTATATCCGCCTGCGGCCGCGCGGCGGACGCGGCAATCGCGCTTGCGCAGGACGTTACGGTTGAAAACGTTATGACGAAATACAACGGCTGACAAAACGCCGTATCATATTTTTAAAGGAACGCTTTGAACAAAAACTTTTTCACATTCAAGAATCTGGGCGGGGAATATCCCGCCCTCGAACGCGAACTCCGCCTCGGCACGCCGACGGCGGTTTTCGGCGTGTCGGAAGCGCACAAATACCTGCTTGCGGGCGTTTCGGCGCGTAAGGTGCTGTACATAACGGCGGACCCGGTCGCGGCAGGTAAAGCCTTTGCGTCCGTTTCGGCGCTTTCGGGCAAGACCTGCGCCTTGCTCCCCGCAAAGGACGAGGTTATTCTGTATAAGGACGCGTTGTCCAAGGACGCGCTTTTCAGAAGGCTTTCCGCCGTGCATTCTTTAATGTGCGGCGCGGAGATAACGGTGTGCGACGTGGAGGCGGTTATGCAGCTGTTTCCCGCGGCACCGCGCGGTATCTACCTCGAAACGGGTGGCGACTGCGATTATTATTCTCTGCCGCAGGAGCTTGTAAAGCTCGGCTACACCCGCGAATACTCGGTCGAAAGCAAGGGCGCGTTCGCTGTGCGCGGCGACATACTCGACGTTTATCCCGTAAATGCGGAAAACCCCGTGCGCATTGACTTCTTCGGCGACACGGTCGAGCGCATACGCCCCTACGACGCGGTAAGCGGCGAACGCCTCGAAGAACTCCGCTCGGTCGGCATAGTCGCCGCGACGGACGCCGTATATACCGCGGAGGACGTTGCCGCGGTCAAATCACGCGTTATGAAAGAGCTTAAAACTTTTTCGGACAGTGCCGCGTTCCGCCGCGCGAAAGCCATTTCGGAGGAGCTTTTTGAAAAGCTAGATTGCGGACTGCCGTTTGCGGGCGCGTCGTTCGTAATGCCGCTTTTGGCAAACGCGCGCTCGGTTTTCGATATTATCTCTGCCGACACGCTAATTGTATTTGACGAATGCAAACTGATAAACGACAGGTTAAACGCAGTCTACAAAGAGCATTGCGAACGCGTAAAGGAGCTTAAAAAGGGCGGGGAGGCGTTCGCCTTTTCCGCGGAGCAGCTGCTTTCGCCCGAAACGTTTTTGAAGGGGGTCGGTAAATTCAACTCGTTCGCCGTGCAGACCTTTACCACGTCAACGCAGTTTTTCAGCCCGCTTAAAACTTTCAATTTCACGTCAACGCCCGCGCCGTCCTATCTCAACGCTATGCCGCAGTTGGTTACGGACATAAAAAACTGGCTTTCCAACGGTTACAGGATACTCGTATTTACGGGCGGGTTGCAGCGCACGGAGAAGCTTTCCGCACTTTTGACTGACGAATATCTTCCCGTGTATCCCGTGCCCGACAGGCTTGAAGCATTGCGCGGGGTAGCGCTCACGTCCGAGGAAATGCCGCACGGGCTGATAATTCACGAAAGCAAGCTCGTAATTCTCGGCAGCGGCGATTTGTATACGAAGGTTGTGACCAAGCGCATACGCAAAAAGCGCGGCGATATGTTTACCGCGCCCGAGATAGGCGACTACGCCGTGCACGAAAAGCACGGTATCGGCAGGATTACGGGTACCAAAAAGATAGAAACCACCGACGGTATAAAGGAATACGTCGCGATAGAGTACAAGGGCGGCGACGTGCTTTACGTTCCCGTCGAGCAGATGGACGTGCTTTCCAAGTACGTGGGCGACGGCAATCCCGCGCTTTCCAAGATAGGCGGCGCCGAGTTCGACAGGGTAAAGGAGAGGGTCAAGAAATCCATACGCGAGCTTGCGTTCGACTTGAAAAAACTCTATGCCGAACGTACGGAGAAGAAGGGGTTCCGTTTCCCCGCCCACGAAGCTATGATGCAGGAGTTCGAGGACGCGTTCGGCTATGAGGAAACGCCAGACCAGCTCGTTTCCATAGAAGAGATAAAGTCGGATATGCGCTCCGACAAGGTTATGGACAGACTTCTTTGCGGCGACGTCGGGTTCGGTAAAACTGAGGTCGCGCTCCGCGCCGTGTATCAGTGCGTGCTCGGCGGCAAGCAGGCCGCGCTTATGTGTCCAGGCACGGTTCTTTCGGAACAGCATTACAATACCGCGCTCGAAAGGTTCAAGGACTTCGGCGTGCGCGTTGAGAAACTCAACAGGTTCAAAACTCCCGCCCAGCAGGCCGCCACGCTCAAACGGCTTGCCAACGGCGATATAGATTTCATAATCGGAACGCACAGACTACTGTCCGCGGACGTAAAGTTTTACGATTTGGGTCTTCTCGTTCTGGACGAAGAGCAGCGTTTCGGCGTTGAGCACAAGGAAAAGATAAAGAACGTAAAAAACGACGTGGACTGCCTTACTATGACGGCCACGCCCATACCGCGCACGTTGCATATGTCGCTTGCGGGGATAAGGGATATAAGCACCATCAACACCCCGCCGCAGAAAAGGCTGCCCGTCCAGACCTACGTGGTCGAGGAAACCGAAACGCTGATACGCGACGCGTGCATAAGAGAGCTGTCGCGCGGCGGACAGGTTTTCGTCCTCTATAACAGGGTGGAAACTATCTCGTCCTTCGCCGGCAGGATAGCGGAGATTATCCCCGAGGCGAAGGTGTGTTACGCGCACGGCAGAATGGACAGGGAAACGCTCGAAAACAGCGTGTTTTCGTTCTACCGCGGCGAAAAGAACGTGCTTGTTACTACGACTATAATAGAAAACGGAATAGATTTACCCAACGCAAACACGATTATAGTAATCGACGCGGACCGTCTGGGCATTTCCCAGCTTTACCAGCTGCGCGGCAGGGTGGGGCGCGGCTCTCGCCTTGCGCAGGCGTATTTCACGTTCAAGCCGGAAAAGGTCTTGACGTCGGACGCGGCGGAAAGGCTGAAAGCAATTATGCAGTTTACGGAGCTGGGTTCGGGCTATAAAGTCGCAATGCGCGATCTGGAAATTCGCGGCGCGGGCAACGTGCTCGGCGCGGAGCAGCACGGGCATATGGACAAGGTCGGATACGAGCTGTATTCAAAGCTCTTGAAAGAGGAACTTACGGGCGAAAGCTCGTTCACGGCCGAGCTGGACGTTAAGGCCACGGCGTACATACCCGAAGCGTACGTGGAATCCAACGCCGGCAGAATGGACTGTTACAAGCAGATAGCGGAGATAAGGTCGGTTGAGGATTACAAACGCGTCTGCCTTTCGATAGAGGACAACTACGGGCCTATGCCCGACGAGGTTTTAAACCTTCTTATAATCGCCGTTCTGAAATCTTACGCGGCGAAATTCAACGTAAGAAAAATATCCGTGGACTCTATAGAGGGCGCGCTGGAATTGCCGTCCATAAACTCGTTGAAGGACGAGCGGCTTGCGGCCGCGCTCGACAAATACGCGGGCAGAGTAAAGCTGTCTATGGCGAAAGCTCCGCTTATGATATTCCCGCCGCATACAAATCCCGCGAAAACTATGCTGGAAATGACAAAATTTTTAAAATTTGCGTTAAGTTTTGCGTAATTCCCTTTAAAATGATTTGCTATAAACAAGTAAATATTATATAATTGTTATCGGTAATTTGGTAAATTGTCGCCGTTTAACGGCAGGAGATAAACTTTATGAAGAAAAAAAGAATAGCCGTAGCCGCTCTGGCTTCGTGTATGGTATTGACGGCAACTTTCACGGGTTGCTCGCTGGTGTCGACAAACAACCGCGCGGATATGGCGCAGACCATTGCAACGGTGGACATATCCAAAGCGGAAACGTTCGCCGACAGCGGTTTTTCTGAATACCGTTCCGCAGTAACGGAAAAATCGATTGTAAAGAGAAATATCGTTTCGTATTTCCTTAACGTGGGATATTCGTATATTCAGAACGGATATTCCTATAAGGATACGTTCAATATGCTTATGACCGCGCTTGTCGACAACGCCGTTCTCGTTCAGTATTCCACGCTCGCGCTTTTGGAAGCAAAGGCGGAGGAAGAGAACAAGACCGCGGCGAAAGTGCTCGAAGAGTACAATGCGGCGGATAAAACGCAGGCCCAGAAATACGAATACCTTCTCGGCGAGGACGATATTCTGCTTGCGAAATACAATCTGTATTCCTCGATAAATTCCGCAATCGACAACTACGAGAAGAGTGTAATCGAAGAGAACGACGACAAGTATACGGGAACGGATACCCGCACCACGCCCACCAACCTCAATACCGAGCAGGAGGATTATTTCCCCGAAACGGTTAAGGACGGTAAAAAGGCGCTCGATTACGGCGTGTATACAGGTTACGAGAAATACCTTATAAAGGACAGCGGCGCGTACAAGGATAACGCGCTCGACGGCACGACCCGCAACACCAGAAAGAAGGCGTACAACAGATTTTTGAAAAATCTGCGCAACAACAACCTTGTGGATACGGAAACCGAGGCCGAGAACTTTACCGACGTGCTTGCGCTTAAATATATCGAGGACGAGTACGTCAACCAGCTTGAAAACCGCATTATAAATAAGTATTACGATATTTACGAGGAGCAGCAGGAAGCAAGACTTCTCGAAGACAACTATATCCAGAACGAGTATCGGAAAATTCTCGACGACCAGAAAGACGCTTACGGAAAAGCGTCCGCATTCGAAAGCGCGCTCGACAATATGGCGTCCGATAAGTTTATGATGTACAGCCCCGACACGTCCGACGCGAAACTCGACGACAGCATTCACGATTACGGCGCGGAGCACGGCAGGTTCGGTCTTGTATACAACATTCTTCTGCCGTTCAACGCACGCCAGAGCGCGCGCCTGACGGAGCTTAACAGTATAAGGACCGCCACCGGCGACGACAACGCATATTTCAACGAGAGAAACAGGCTTCTCAAAGACATCGAAACCGAGGACCAGCGCGCGGCCTGGTTCAACGGCGCGACCGATTACAGCTTTAAGGTAAGCGAAAACGAGAAGTACAAGGATAAAGAATATTTCGGCGACAGCGGTTATCTCTTCTTCGAAGGCAACCTTACCGACAGCGAAGAGGGCGGAAGATACGAGAAATTGCAGGCTTACGACGGAAGATACGCCTATAACGGCAGCGTGCACGAGAACGAGGACGGCAGTTACACGCTTATCGGCAACAAGCTCGATATAGACGGTATGCTCGACGAGTTCACTTCGTACGTCAACTTCGTTCTCAACGACGGCAACGGCGGCGAGAACCACGTAGAAATGAAATATCAGGGCAGAAACGCATATTACGGCGATTTCAATAATAAATATACCGAAGAGAAGGACGGCGAAGACGTAACCGATTATTCCAAGTTATTATACGCCTGGGGTCAGGTCGATTTCGGCGCGTTCGACAAGGACGACTTGATGAACCCTGCCGCAGAGTCCGGCCAGTACAAGGCTATGAGCGCCGTAAACGAGTTGCAGTTCGCTTACACCACCGATACGGGCGTGCTCTCCAAATACGCGGGATATTCCGTTTCGGCGTACAGCACGAGCTATATCAAAGAGTTCGAGTATGCGGCTAAGTTCGCCATAAGCCACGGCGAAGGCACTTTCGCGGTATGCGCGGGCGACTACGGCTGGCATCTCATATACGTTACCTGCGTGTTTGACGTTGGTGAAACTTACACTCCCGACTGGACGAGAGTTAAAGATAAAGGCACGTTTGAAAACCAGTTCTTCGAGTATATGAAGAGCAAGGACCTTTCGGACGTATCCAGTTCCCGCAGAGATGCGATTATTAAACAATTCAGCAAGGAAGGCGTTTCGGTAGTCAAATATCAGGACAGGTATCAGGACTTACTCGATATTGAAAGCTAATGGAAATCTGGCAGGCAATCATCCTGGGAATTACGCAGGGACTGACCGAGTTTTTACCCGTGTCGTCAAGCGGACATCTGGTGTTTTTACAAAAGATTTTCGGTATCGAACAGGGCGGGTTGTTTTTTAACATAATCCTGCACCTCGGCACGCTTATCGCGGTTTGCGCGGTTTTCCGCAAGGACATAATCGCGCTCTTCAAAAAACCCTTTAAAACGCTCGGTTTTCTTGTGATAGCGTCCGTTCCCGCGGCGGTTGTCGGTTTTCTCTTGGAAGACACGGTCGACGGGCTCAATTCGTTCGCATATATCGGCGTTCTGCTCGCGGTATTTTTCCTTATAACCGCCGCGGTTTTGTTTACGACCGAGTGGATAGTAAAGCGCAGACAAAACGTACTCCCGCTTTGCTGGCGCACTGTTGTGCCTATGGCGTTCGCGCAGGCGGTGGCGATACTGCCCGGCATTTCGCGCAGCGGTTCGACCATTTGCGCGGGTATGCTCGCGGGCGGCAAGAGCGAGGATATAGCCAAGTTCTCGTTTTTAATGAGTATTCCCGTAATTTTGGGGAGCTTTGCGGTTTCCCTGATTAAGGGGCTTGTAAAGGGCGAAATACAGGATGATTTCGCGCTCAACGGTTCAAGCTACGGCTGGTGTATCGCTCTGGGATTTATAATCTCGGCAGTGGTGGGTTTGTTTGCTATCAAAGTAATGTTGAAAGCAATCAAAAAAGCCGACTACAAATGGTTCAGTCTGTATTTAACCGTTCTGGCGATAGTCTGCATCGTACTTCAATGTTGCGGCTATTTTAAATAATATATAAAAGGGCGGAAATTCCGTCCTTTTTTTACTCTTTTCCGCTTGACAATTTTTTTCGGGGGGGGGGGTATAATATTTTGGAGTATTATTTGCAAGTAAGCAAAGCGCAATCCGTTTATTAAAAATATATAGGAGCAAAAATGGAAGAAATACTTAAAGTGGAGGGTCTGACAAAAACGTTCAGACTTTCCAGAAAACAGCAGAAACTCGAACAGACTGCCGAAAAGGTTAAGACCGCGGTCAACAACCTGTCGTTTACGGCATACCGCGGTGAGATTTTTGGACTTCTCGGCCCCAACGGCGCGGGTAAGACAACGACGCTGAGAATGCTTGCCACGCTTATAAAGCCCGACAGCGGCAACGCGTTCATAAACGGGCACAGCATAATAAACGAAGAGGACAAGGTGCGCCGCAGTATAGGTTTTCTGACAAGCGAACTTAAACTCGAAGGCTTTTTCACGCCCGATTATCTCTTTAACTTTTTCAGCGAGCTTTACGGCGTGGACAAGGCCGAGCGCGACGCGCGTAAACGCGAACTGTTTTCCAAGTTCGGGATAGACCGTTTTGCGCAGGTCAAGTTCGCCAACCTCTCCACGGGTATGAAACAGAAAGTTTCGCTCGTAATCTCCATCGTTCACAACCCCGACTTCATTATCTTCGACGAGCCGACAAACGGACTGGACGTGCTCACCGCGAAAGTCGTTACGGACTTTCTGGAAGAGCTTAAAGCGGAGGGAAAAACGATAATTCTTTCGACGCATATTTTCAGTCTTGTCGAAAAGCTTTGCGACAGGGTGGGCGTGATAATTGACGGAAAGCTTATCGCGCTCGACACGCTTGAAAATCTTACGGCGGAACACGGCCTCGAAGACACCTTTTTCGCGCTTTACGACAAAACAACGGGGGGAAGATTATGAAAAACATATTTACGATAATCAAGAAAGAATTTTCCCGCTTTTTCAAAGACAAGAGAATGGTTGTAACCATACTCCTGCCGGGACTTCTCATTTATCTCATTTACTCGCTTATGGGCACGTTTGTCAACGATATGATAAACGGCGACGGCAATGAAAAGTATACCGCATACGTCGTACAGATGCCCGAAGACGCGCAAATTTCGGGAACGCTCGCATTTATTCTCGATATAAAGGAATACGAGTCTGCGGAAAAGGCCAAAGCGGACGTGGAAAACGGTAATTTAGACCTGTTGATAATATTCCCCGAAAATCTCGACGAAGTTCTTTCGGGCAAAGCAGGAACAGTTCCCAACATCGGCGTTTACTACAACTCGTCTGTAAATTCGTCCTATCAGGGCTACCTGACCGTCGTATCCGTTCTCGAAAACTTCAAAAAACCGCTGTTTAGCGTAAATGCGGGAATACAGGCAGACCTCGTCGGTGAAAAGGAATTCGCGGGCAAGATGCTTGCGACGATTATGCCGATGATTATGTTTGCCTTGCTGGTTTCCGGATGCGTATCCGTCGCGCCGGAGGCGATTGCGGGCGAAAAGGAGAGGGGGACTATGGCGACGATGCTGATAACCCCGATAAAGCGCTGGCAGCTCGCGCTCGGTAAAATACTCAGTCTTACCTGTTTCGCGCTGTTGAGCGGCCTGTCCAGTTTCATAGGCGTAATCCTGTCACTACCAAAACTTACGGCGGGTATTTCGGGCGATATGGCCGCGTACTATTCGGTCGGGCATTACTTTATGCTTTTCGGACTTATAATTTCGGTAGTACTGGTGATAATTTCCGCGTTCTCCGTAATGTCCGCGTTCGCGAAAAGCGTAAAAGAGGCGGGCACGCTTATCGCTCCGCTTATGATAATCGTGATACTTCTGGGTCTGGCGTCAATGTTTACTACTGCGCCCGCGCTCGGGCTGTACGCGATACCGTTACTGGGCAGCGCGCTAGCGATGTCGGCCGTGTTTACGTTCTCGATAACGCCGCTCGCGTTCCTGTTGTCGGTACTGTCCAATCTGGTTGTGGCGGCGGCGCTGGTCGTGGGACTCAGCTTTATGTTTAAGAGCGAAAAAATAATGTTTAACAAATAAAAAGAAGAACCGCCCGCGGAAAAATCCGCGGGCGGTTAAGTTCTGAAAAAACTGTGCAGTCTTTTTTGCCGGAACAAGCCGAAGCGTAAACTTTACAGGTGGCTACTCCAAAGCTACCCTATGGCACACCGGATAAGCTGTTTAGTGCTGCTATATCCCTATCCTGACACGGTTCGCAGCGTCCGGTTGCATAAGACCTTGGGCTCAACACCCCTTATAAAGCGCAGCCTTCCACTTGTTACGTCGGGAAAGACGTTCGGTCCTGCTATAGCGGATTGCAGGTTCAGGGCACCGCTAACTCCCCACTTAGCACAGCACAATTATTTTAACAGAAAACTTTGCTTTTGGCAAGCAACTTTATCGGGTTTTAATTGACAATTTTATGCCTATAATTTAAAATATAGTCGTATTTTGAAAAACTTGCACGGTTAATTCCGTGCCCAAAGGAGCGTATATGTCTTCCAATTGTTCGCACGATTGCTCTTCTTGCGGAGAAAACTGTACTTCGCGTGAAAAGAAAAGCCTAATAAAACCCCTGAACGAGCTCAGCGAGGTCAAAAAAGTAATAGCCGTCGTCAGCGGCAAGGGCGGCGTAGGCAAGTCTATGACCTGCGCGTTGCTCGCCGCGGCAGCTCAGAACAAAGGTAAAGTCACCGCTATTATGGACGCAGATATTACCGGCCCGTCAATCCCGCGTATGTTTGGCGTTACCGAGCGCGCGAAAGGCAGCGAAAACGGTATTCTGCCCGTAATAACCGAAAGCGGAATACAGATAATGTCTATGAACGTGCTTTTAGAGAACGAGGCGGATCCCGTGGTATGGCGCGGTTCGCTCATTTCGGGAACGGTTCAGCAGTTCTGGACGGACGTAATCTGGACGGGAGTGGACGTAATGTTTATCGATATGCCCCCCGGCACGGGCGACGTGCCTTTAACCGTTTTCCAGAGTATCCCGCTCGACGGCGTGATAGTCGTTACAACCCCGCAGGACCTTGTGGGAATGATTGTGCAGAAAGCGGTAAATATGGCGCAGATGATGAACGTGCCAATTCTCGGCATAGTCGAGAATATGAGCTATATAAAGTGCCCCGACTGCGGCCGCAAAATTTCCGTGTTCGGCGAAAGCGGAGTGGACGCGCTGGCTATGGAGTACTCTATTCCCGCCATGGCCAAACTTCCCGTAGACCCGGAACTGACAAAGGCGGCGGACGGCGGCAAGCTGGAAGAGGCGCAAAACTATCTCGGCGATTTCCTCGATAAAATAATAAAGAAACTCAAATAATCAGTAACCCGCCGCGGCAAGTTTCCGCGGCGGGTTCTGTTTCAATCGTTTTTCGCGGACCGTCCGTTTCAGTCGTCTTTTTTCTCGGGCATGTATTTCCAGTATCTGACCGGCATATAGCCCTTCATCTGTTTTATATGCGGTCGCTCCTCTATATTGACGGACTTGTAATACTTCTTCCACAGGTTCTCGAAAGCGCGTTCGTATTCGGACAGATAAATTTCCGCCTCGCCCGCGTAGCCCATAATCCATTCGCGGCCGTCGTACATACCCGCGATTTTCCGCTTTACGTCGTGTATGACGAACTTTTCCGCTTTCAGCCTTTCCGCAAAGTGCGGCATAAGCAGTTCGGTAATATCGTTGTCGGGCGAATATGGCGCGTACAGCGCGCCGCTCTTGCTTTCCATAAATCTCAAAAACCCTTTCAGCCTGTGGATTTCTCCCGTAACCTTATAAACAAGGTCGTTGAACTCGATAACCTCGGGCAGGCTCAGCCTCTTTTTTATGGGCGATTTAAACAGCATAAGCTTTCTTATATACTCGAAGGCCGTTCGCTCTTTCATTGGGTCGCAACTTCTGAGCGCAAGTAAAATTTCTTCCTCGGCGTATCTGTCGTAGGCGGATATGCCCTTGCGCACGCGCGCGCATTTTTCTTCGTCTGCGTTCACGCGTATGACCTCGCTGTCGAAAGAAAGTTGCAATTTATCGTCGGAAGTTATCGCGCATTCCTTTTCCTTGAACGCGTCGAACACGGCCGTGAAAAAGGCGGCGGGCGACCCGTCCGTTATAAATATTTTCAAATCTTCTCCTCGCGGTATCAAACCTCGCCCGTAAGGGCGGACAGGGCGGTCGGCGTGTCGGAAAACATAGTAAGCTGCTCGCTGACTTCGCTTGACCCCGCAAGCAGAAGAGAGGTTTTGACCTGCGCAAAACTGTCCGAGCCGTAGAATTTACCTTTACAAGTGATAAAGTGTTTCGCCCTCTTTAATACTATGCGCATTTTTGCAAGATTATCGAAGTCCAGCGCGCAAAATCTTCTCGCCTCGGTAATTTTATACGCGCTTTTCGCGCCTATCCCGGGCACGCGCAGCAGTGTTTCGAGGGGCGCGGTGTTGATTTCTACGGGAAACAGGTGCATATTGCGCAGCGCCCAGGCGCATTTCGGGTCGTACTCCTGCGGCAGATTTTCGTCCTCGCCGCATATTTCGTCCACGTCGAACCCGTAAAACCTTATAAGCCAGTCGGCCTGATAAAGCCTGTGCTCGCGCAAAAGCCCCGCGCCCACGCTCGGCAGTTTGTCGCTTTTAACCACGGGCGAATAGGAAGAGTAGTACACTCTTTTAAGGCTCATATTTCTGTACAGCGCTTCGGTAAGTTTTAAAATCTGCCCGTCCTTTTCGGGCGAGGCGCCTATAATCATCTGCGTGGTCTGACCCGCGGGCAATACCCTGCCGCGGCGCACTTTGTTTTGCTTGTCGTATTCTATTGCGTTGTAAAGGCTTTTCATCGGCAGAAGAAGGCTTTGTTTGGTCTTTTGCGGCGCAAGCAGTTTAAGCGATTTTTCGCTCGGCAGTTCCACGTTATAGCTCATTCTGTCCACAAGCCGCGCCGCTTTCATAACGGTCGCGCCGTCGGCGTGCGGTATGCCTTTGAGGTGGATATATCCGTTGAAGTTGTAAACCTTTCTCAGCTTTAAAACGGTCTGCGTTAAAAGTTCCATTGTCTTGTCGGGGCTTTCGAACACCGCGGAGGAGAGAAACAGCCCTTCGATATAGTTGCGTTTATAGAAACTTATGACCAGCTCGCATATTTCGTCGGGCGTAAGCCTTGCCCGCCTTACGTCAGCGCTGCGCCTGTTGGGGCAGTATTCGCAGTCGTATATGCACTCGTTGCTCATAAGAATTTTCAAAAGCGAAATGCACCTGCCGTCGGGGGTAAAGGAATGGCATATCCCGCTGCCCGACCCGTTTCCGATTCCGCCGGGGCGGTTGGCCCTGCGCGAGCCCGAGGAGGAGCAGGAAACGTCGTATTTGGCGCTTTCGGTCAGTATTTCGAGTTTATCTTCTTCAATCATAGCCGATACCTTAAACATAAACTTGTTCCGCCGCGGGGCGGCTGCCGCCCTTTGGAGAAATGGCTTTTCGCGGCGGAATTGCATTATTTTGCGCGTATAACCCGATTTTGCGCAAAACAAACAAATGTTTATATTGCTATTATAATGCTTTTATGTGCGGTTGTCAATATTTTTTTGTATTGACTAAAAGAATTTTTCGTGATAAAATTATTAAAAATTTCACTAACTTTTCATAACCGCATAAAACGCATTTAAAATGCCGCGGTTATAATGCAGGCGTAAAGCGAAGAGGAGGAAAAACAAATGAAAGTACTTATTGTCGACGACGAGGAAATGATACGCGGGGTTTTAAAGGAATACGTTGAGTTCGAGGGTGGAACGGCGTTCGAGGCGGCCGACGGTATGCAGGCGGTGAGAATGTGCCGCGAAAACGATTTCGATATAATTTTAATGGATATAATGATGCCGCGTCTGGACGGGTTTTCGGCCGTGAAAGAGATTAAAAAAATAAAGGACGTGCCCGTAATTATGCTGTCCGCGAGAAGCGAGGAATACGACAAACTTTTCGGTTTCGAAATCGGCGCGGACGACTATGTTACGAAACCTTTTTCGCCCAAGGAGGTTATGGCGCGCATAAACGCGGTGCTTAAACGCAAAAACGGCGACGACGCAAATAAGGACGTTGTAACGTTCGAAGGCCTTACCATCGATATGGTCGGACGCAACGTGTACGTGGACGGTGAGAAGGCGGAGCTTACTCCCAAGGAATACGAAATTCTGTTTTATTTCGTAAAAAATAAGGGTATTGCGTTGACCCGCGAAAAGCTTTTGATGGACGTGTGGGGCTTTGATTTCTACGGCGACGACCGCACGGTGGACACGCATATCAAGATGTTGCGTTCCAATCTCAAACAGTACAGAAAATTTATAGTAACTTTAAGAGGACTGGGGTATAAATTTGAAGTCTGAAAACGGACGTAAAAAAATCAGACGGCTGAAAAGCATAAATTTCGTTCTTTCCAAATACTTTCTCGTATTCACGTTCGTTCTTATAATGGTTATCGAAGGCGTGATTTTCGTCATAGTCAACATTACGTCGGAAGGGCGTATCAGGGAAAGGCTTACGTACATTGGTAAAGAAGTCACTATGTACGTAAACACGCATAACGAAGAAGAAATTTCCCGCTATCTTTACAGCTACCGTCACGAGGGAATAAACCTGTATATAATTTCAACCGAGGGCGAGGCTCTTTTACCGTTGGACGACGTTTCGGATATCGACTGGGGCGAACGTATAGAGGGCATTAAATCGCGCCTTGAAGGCTACGGCCCCGGCGAGGCCGTGATTTACGAAGAAAACGATATTATCAACTTTGTCACGGTGGTCAAGTACGGCAAGGGCAGTTTTCTTGTCGCGAACTATTCTTTGCGCATTCTCAAGGATTCTATGAAATTGATGATAGGATATTTCATAGGCATAGGTATGATAGTGCTGGCCATCGCGGCGTTGCTTTCTTACAGCATATCGCAAAGGCTTTCAAGCGGTCTGAGAAACATTTCCACGACCGCGGTTCGGCTTGCAAAGGGGGATTTGACCGTGAACTTCGCAAACGCGGAGTATCAGGAACTGGCAGACCTTTCGGATACGCTCAATATAGTCCGCGACGAAGTAAAAAAGAGCGGGGATTTCCAGCGCGAACTGCTTGCCAACGTTTCGCACGATCTGAAAACGCCGCTTACGATGATTAAGGCGTACGCGTCTATGATACGCGAAATATCGGGCGACAATCCCGAAAAGCGCGACAAGCATTTGCAGGTAATCATAGACGAGTCCGACAGGCTTACAAGCCTTGTTAACGACGTGTTAAGCGTATCGAAAGTAAACTCCAACCTTGCGGAAACAAACAAAAAAGTATTTAATTTAACCGAATTTTTATACGGGATAATCAACAAGTTCGAGTATTTGCAGGAAACGCAGGGCTACAACATAATGGTGGACGTGGACGCGAACCTGTACACAAGCGCGGACGACGAAAAAATCGGACAGGTGATTTATAATCTTTTGGGCAACGCAGTCAACTACACGGGCGAGGACAAGACGGTGTATATAAGTCTGAAATCCCAGCTCAACGGCAGGATAAAGCTGTCTGTGCGCGACACGGGCAAGGGCATTGCGAAAGAGGATTTACCCGAAATCTGGAACAGGTATTACCGCGTCAAGGAGAACCATTCCAGACCGGTCAAGGGAACGGGATTAGGGCTTAACATAGTCAAAATAATTCTCGAAAACCATAATTTCGATTACGGCGTAAATTCGGAGCTTGGAAAAGGCTCCACGTTCTGGGTGGACTTCCCGTCCGTGCCCGCGGATATAGAGATAAAGTGACCGCCGCTTTGAATTGCGGGCCTGCCGTCTGCGCCGTCGCAAAACGCCGCCGAAATTAAATTGCAGTCAAAAAATACCCGCCCTCCGCGGGTGTTTTTTTATTGACATTTTTTAAGGTTTTTTGTATAATAAAACAAACGTTTATCACTTAAACTGTTGTAAATAATAAATTAATAGGATATAATCTTTTTCGGATGAAATTCGAATTACACTCAAAATTCAATCCCACGGGCGACCAGCCTCAGGCGATAGAGAGCCTTACGGAAGGCGTGCTCGACGGTATCCGCACGCAGGTGCTTGTCGGCGTTACGGGCAGCGGTAAAACGTTTACTATGGCAAACGTAATAAAGAACGTGAACCGCCCCGCGCTGGTTATCGCGCACAACAAGACGCTCGCGGCCCAGCTCTGTAACGAATTCAAGGAGTTTTTTCCTAACAACAGGGTGGAGTATTTCGTTTCTTATTACGACTATTACCAGCCCGAAAGCTACATTCCCTCGACCGACACTTATATCGAAAAGGATATGAGCCTTAACGACGAAATCGATAAACTCAGGAACTCCGCGACAAGCTCGCTCGGTGAGCGGGAGGACGTTATCGTGGTCGCGTCCGTGAGCTGTATATACGGCCTCGGCGCGCCCGAAGAATATTTCCGCCTCGCGGTTTCGCTCAGGCCGGGTATGCAGATAGAGCGCGACGCGCTTTTGAGAAAGCTTGTGGAAATCCAGTACGCGCGGCGCGACATAGATTTCAAGCGTTCCTCGTTCAGGGTGCGCGGCGATACGGTGGAAATTTTCCCCGCAAGCAATTCCGAAGTTGCAATCCGCGTCGAGTTTTTCGGCGACGAGATAGACAGGATTTGCGAAGAGGACGCGCTGACGGGCAATATAATTTCCGAGCTTAAACACGTGCTGATATTCCCCGCAAGCCAGTACGCGGTCGGTTCCGACAAAATGCAGACCGCGCTCAGTATGATAGAGCGCGATATGCGCGACGAAGTGAAGGCGTTTCAGGACGGCGGCAAGCTTATTGAAGCGCAGAGGCTGGAACAGCGTACTACTTACGACCTCGAAATGATGAAAGAGATAGGCTATTGTACGGGCGTCGAGAATTACAGCCGATACTTCGACGGCAGGAGCCCCGGCGAGCCTTCGTTCACGCTGCTAGATTATTTCCCCGCGGGTAAATTTCTCGTATTTATCGACGAAAGCCATATGACGATACCGCAGATACGCGCAATGTATCACGGCGACAGGTCGCGAAAGCAAAACCTTGTGAATTACGGTTTCCGCCTCAACTCGGCTTACGACAACCGTCCGCTCACGTTCGAGGAGTTCGACGCGCGCGTGCCACAGCTGATATGCGTTTCCGCAACGCCCGCTCCGTACGAAATGGAGCAGGCGGGGAACGTCGTCGAACAGCTTATCCGTCCGACGGGGCTGGTCGACCCCGAAGTTACGATACGCCCCACAAAGGGGCAGATAGACGATTTGCTCGGCGAGATAAACGTGACTATTGCGGGCGGCGGCAGGGTGCTTGTCACCACTATGACTAAGCGTATGGCGGAAAGCCTTACGGACTATCTCAAAGAGCACGGCCTTAAAGTGAGGTATATGCACAGCGATATAGACGCGTTGGAGCGTATCGACATAATAAACGGACTGAGGAGCGGCGAGTTTGACGTGCTTTGCGGAATTAACCTTTTAAGGGAGGGCCTCGACCTGCCCGAGGTTAAGCTTGTCGCGATACTGGACGCGGACAAGGAAGGTTTTTTGCGCAGCGAAACCTCGCTTGTTCAGACGATAGGCCGCGCCGCGCGAAACGCGGAAGGCAGGGTCATTATGTACGCGGACTCGATTACGGGCAGTATGAAACGCGCTCTGGACGAAACCGACCGCAGAAGAAAGATACAGACCGAGTATAACAAAAAGCACGGCATAACCCCCAGAACGATAGTAAAAGAAGTAAAAAATACAATCGGAATAACGGGCAAGAAAACCGCCGCGGACGACGTTAAGCTCAAAGACATACCCAATGAGATAGAGAAGTTAAAGGGGCTTATGAAGGTCGCGTCCGCCCAGCTGGATTTCGAGCGGGCGATAGAAATACGCGACGCCATATCCGAGTTAAAGAAAAAACTTATAAAGAGTAAACAGAAATAAGGCTATGAAAGAAGAAATTTACGTTAAAGGCGCAAAGGAAAATAACTTAAAAGATATAGACGTGCGTATCCCAAGAAACACGCTCACCGTGTTTACGGGCCTTTCGGGCAGCGGTAAATCCACGCTCGCTTTCGACACTATTTTTGCGGAGGGCCAGAGGCGTTATATAGAGAGCCTGTCGTCGTACGCGCGCCAGTTTCTGGGCCAGATGGACAAGCCCGACGTGGAGTTTATCGACGGGCTTTCGCCCGCTATTTCGATAGACCAGAAAACCACCTCGCACAACCCGCGTTCCACGGTCGGCACGGTAACGGAAATTTACGACTATTTCAGACTGCTTTTCGCGCGCGTGGGCGTTCCGCACTGTCCCAAGTGCGGCAGGGAAATCCGCCGCCAGTCGGTCGACGAGATTGCCGACAGGATAATGCTTTTGCCCGAGGGCACCAAGATAATGGTTGAGGCGCCCGTCGTGCGCGGTAAAAAGGGCGAGTTCGTCAAAGAACTTGCGGGTTACAAAAAGAGCGGTTACGGCAGGGTAAAGGCGGACGGGATTATCTACGATTTACAGGAAGAAATCCGCCTGGAAAAGAACGTCAGGCACAATCTGTCGGTCATTGTCGACAGGCTTGTCATCAAGGACGGTATTTTAAAACGGCTTACCGACAGCCTCGAAAACGCGCTGCACCTTGCGGACGGGCTTGTTATGATAGACTGCGGCGACAAGGAGGAGCTCTATTCCTCGAACTACGCCTGCCCCGACTGCGGCATTTCAATCGAGGAAATCGAGCCGCGGCTCTTCTCGTTCAACACACCTTGGGGCGCCTGTCCCGAGTGCTCGGGCTTAGGTTTCAAGCAGGTTGTGGACCCCGACCTGATTTGTCCCGATAAAGAAAAATCCCTGCGCGACGGCGCAATCAAAATCAGCGGCTGGAACCTCGATTCTTCGTCAATGACGCAGATGTATTTAAACTCGCTCTCCAAAGTCTATAACTTTTCTCTGGACGTTCCGGTCAAGGATTTACCCAAAGAAATTTACGATTTGCTTATGTACGGCAACAACGGCGAAAAAATCGACTTGCAGTACAACGCATACCGTTTCTCGGGCAGTTACAAAACCGCGTGGGAAGGCTTCGCTGCAAACCTGCAACGCCGTTACACTCAGACTTCGTCCGAGGGCGTGAAATGGGATATAGAGCGCTATATGCGCACCACCGACTGCCCCGCCTGTAAAGGTATGCGCCTTAAAAAGGAAGCGCTGGCCGTAACCATAGGCGGCAAAAACATTATGCAGGTCTGCGGAATGTCCGTGGACGATTTGGCGTCTTTTACCGATTTCGGCTTTTTCGGGAAAACCGAGCATATGATAGCCGACGGCATAGTCAAGGAAATAAACAGCCGTTTAAGCTTTTTGCGTAATGTGGGTCTGGGTTATCTCACTCTGTCGCGCGGCGCGGCAACGCTTTCGGGCGGCGAAAGCCAGCGTATCCGTCTTGCAACGCAGATAGGCAGCGCGCTTACGGGCGTTTTATATATTCTCGACGAGCCCAGTATCGGATTACACCAGCGCGACAATATGAAACTTCTCAACTCCCTGATAGGTTTAAGGGATTTGGGCAATACGCTGATCGTCGTAGAGCACGACGAGGACACTATGCGCGCGGCCGACTATATAGTCGACATCGGCCCGAGGGCGGGCGTGCACGGCGGCGAAGTGGTCGCCTGCGGCTCTATCGACGACATAATCAACGAACCGCGCTCTATTACTGGCGATTTCCTTTCGGGCAGGCGCAAGATAGAGGTGCCCGAAACTCGCGTCGCGCCCGACGGCAGAACGCTTAAAGTCAGAGGTTGCACCCAAAACAATCTTAAAAATATAACTGTGGAAATCCCCGCAGGCCTGATTACGGCGGTTACGGGCGTTTCTGGCAGCGGTAAATCCAGTCTTGTAAACGAAATAATCTATCCCTATCTCGCAAACACGCTCAACGGCGCGCGCCAGCCTCTCGGCAAGGCCGAAGGCTTCGAGGGCGTGGAGCATTTCGACAAGATAATAGCGATCGACCAACAGCCGATAGGCAGAACGCCGCGCAGCAACCCCGCGACTTATACGGGCGTGTTTACTATGATACGCGACCTGTTTGCGGCCACGCCCGACGCTAAGGAACGCGGCTATAAGAGCGGCCGTTTCTCGTTCAACGTTGCGGGCGGACGGTGCGAGCACTGTCAGGGCGACGGCATAATCCAGATAGCAATGCATTTCCTGCCCGATATATACGTCCCGTGCGAGGTTTGCGGCGGCAAGCGCTACAACCGCGAAACGCTGGAAGTCAGATACAAGGGCAAGAATATATCCGACGTATTGGAAATGACGGTGGAGGAGGCCGCGGAGTTTTTCAAGCCCGTTTCGGCTATCCACAATAAAATGGCCACGCTATGCGACGTCGGGCTGGGCTATATCAAGCTCGGCCAAAGCGCGACCACGCTTTCGGGCGGCGAGGCTCAGCGCGTAAAGCTTGCGACCGAGCTTTCAAAGCGCGGCACGGGCAAGACTTTTTATATTCTGGACGAGCCTACGACGGGTCTGCACAGTTACGACGTGGACAAGCTCGTAAAAATACTTGCAAGGCTCAGGAGCGGCGGCAACACCGTGCTCGTTATAGAGCATAATCTCGACGTAATAAAGACGGCGGACTGGATAATCGACCTCGGTCCCGAGGGCGGCGACAAGGGCGGAACGGTGGTCACCTGCGGCACCCCCGAGCAGGTTGCGGACTGCGCGGAAAGCTATACGGGTTCGTTCCTTAAACAGATACTGTAAGAAACGCGGCGAAATGCCGCGTTTTTTTATTTATGCCGCACGCAAAGCGCGGCCTAATTCATATTATGACAATATGCCTAAACCTTTGACAGTCGAATCCGATTTTCCTACTACCGACGGGATTTGTCCCGACGCTTACTCGCTGGCGGTAATATCGCCCGCATACGCCTCGTCCACGGGCGAGCTGAACGCAATTTTACAGTATTTTTACCATTTTTTCAATTTCGATAAACAGGGCTACGCCGATTATGCGCTTACGTTAGAGCGGATAGCAATCGCCGAAATGTTGCACCTCGAACTGCTCGGCAAGACGATACTTGCGCTCGGCGCGCAACCCATTTACTGCCAGAACCCGCCAACGGCGTTCAATTTCTATTCCGCGAAGTACGTGACTTATTCGCGCAACCTCGTCAATATGATAGAGGACGATATCCTCGGCGAAAAGCGGGCAATTTCGGGCTATGAAAAAATGCTCTGCCGACTGAAAAACGAGCAGGTCAAAAAAATCATAGCGCGCATACTCGAAGACGAAAAACTTCATCTTGAAACGCTTAAAGAAATTTTGCACGGACTTAAATGTTGACACTTCGGCGGTATTGTAATACAATATTCTTATGATTTACGATGTTGCGATAATAGGCGGCGGCGCGGCGGGGCTTGCCTGCGCCGCCGCGCTTGCCGAACACAAAAACATAAAAACAGCGGTCATAGAGGCGGGGGACAGGCTCGGTAAAAAGCTTGCCGCCACGGGCAACGGTCAGGGCAATATCTCCAACGCCGATATGTCGCCAGAGCACTACCACGGCGGCGGCGCGCATCTCGCGCAAAAAATCGCCTGCGCCGATACGAACGCGGAGGAGCGGCTTTTCGACTGCCTTCTGACGACCGACCCGCAGGGCAGAATTTATCCCGCCGGTAAGCAGGCGTCCGCGCTTGTCGACTGTCTTATAAAGAAAATCAGCGGCGCGGACTTGTTTCTTGGCGTCAAAGTCGTCGATATTGACAGGGGCTTTACGCTCGCGCTGTCGGACGGTACTGAAATCAGGAGCCGTTTCGTAGTTCTTTGCACGGGCGGCAAGGCGCAGAAACAGTTTAAAACGGACGGTTCCGCGTACGCGCTCGCCTGTAAATTCGGGCACACGCTCACGCCGCTGTATCCTTCGCTTGTACAGCTTAAAACGGACACGACGCATATCAGAACGCTTAAAGGTATCCGCGCGGACTGCGTTATAACGGCGCTTGTAGGCGGTAAAGCGGCAAAAAGCGTCCGCGGCGACGTCATATTCACCGAATACGGAATATCGGGCAACGCGGTATTTTTCATTTCGTCCTATATAACGGACAAGCCCGACGCGTCCGTTTCGATTGAGTTCCTGCCCGATGTTCCCGCGGAGAAGATTCTGTCCAATCTTGCGCTCAGGCGCAAAGCGGGGTATAGGGACGGCGAGCTGCTTTCGGGCTCGCTGCACAATCAGCTGGGCAGGGCGGTTGTCGCGCGGGCGGGCGGCGACCTTAACGCAATCACCCGGACTGTTAAAAATTTCACGCTCGGCGTTACGGGCACGCTCGGTTTCGACTACGCGCAGGTCACGCGCGGCGGCATTAACGCCGACGAGGTGACGGAAGAGCTGGAAAGCAAGCTCGTAAAAAATCTGTTTTTCGCGGGCGAAATTCTCGACGCGGACGGGGACTGCGGCGGGTATAACCTGCACTGGGCTTTTGCGGGCGGGATTCACGTCGCGCGGACTGTTAGTGAAAGATTATGATTAAACGGCTGGACAATATAAAACTCAATATCACGGAACACGAAAAAAAGCTTTTTGAAATTGCCGCAAAAAATCTCGGAAGAGAGGTGCGGCATTTTGAAATTCTCAAAAAATCTCTGGACGCGCGCGATAAAAACAACGTGCGCTGGGTGTATTCCATAGCGTTTTCGGACGAGCCCGCTCCTGCCGAACTTCTAAAAGAAAAGCTTGAAAACCCGCCCAGGGTCGCGGTAATCGGATCTGGGCCCGCGGGGCTTTTCTGCGCGCTCGGGCTCATAGAACGCGGTTTCGCGCCGATTATCATCGAGCGCGGCGAGCCTGTGGAGGCCAGACGGGACACGTTGCACGCGTTTGTTTCGGGTAGGGTTCTGAACGAGCAGTCCAACGTGCAGTTCGGCGAGGGCGGAGCGGGCACGTTTTCGGACGGCAAGCTCAACACCCAGACTCACGACGGGTTCAACCGCGAGGTTTTAAAACTTTTCGGAAAGTTCGGCGCGCCAAAAGAAATAGTTTATCTCAATAAACCGCATATCGGCAGCGACGTATTGTTTGACGTGCTGCGCAACATTCGCGCGTACGTTATCGCAAACGGCGGCGAGTATAAATTCAACACGCTGTTTAAAGGTTTTACGGAGCGCGGCGGTAAACTTAAATCGCTCCTGCTTAAAAACGTTTTGAGCGGCGAGGAGAGCGAACTTCAAACGGACTGCGCGGTTGCCGCGCTCGGACATTCCGCACGCGACACGTTCGAAATGTTGCACGCCGAGGGGCTTGTTATGCAACCGCGGGAGTTTGCGGTTGGCGTCAGAATCGAGCACCTGTCGCGGGAAATCGGTCTTGCGCAATACGGTAAAAGTTACAAGCTGTTGCCTGCCGCGGACTACAAACTCGTTTCGCACGCGCACGAACGCACGGTGTTTACGTTCTGTATGTGCCCCGGCGGGGTCGTAATTCCGTCCGCTAGCGAGGCGGGAGGGGTGGTGACCAACGGTATGAGCGTTTATACCCGCGACGGCGAAAATTCCAATTCCGCGCTTATGGTTCAGCTCAGACAACAGGATTTCGGCGCGGACGATTTGTTTGCGGGTATGCGCTTTCAGCGCGGCTTGGAGCGCAAAGCATTCGCGTACGGCGGCAAAAACTACGCCGCGCCCGTTCAGCTTTACAGGGACTTCGCCGCGGACAGAACGTCCTGCGCGTTCGGCGAGGTTAAGCCAACTTATTCCGCGGGGACGGCTTTCGCGCCGCTCGGCGAGGTGCTGCCCGCGGTCGCGGTCGAGGCGTTAAAAGCGGCAATTCCCGATATGGACAGGCGGTTGAAAGGGTTCGCCTGCGGCGACGCGGTTTTAACGGGCGTGGAAACGCGTTTCTCTTCGCCTTTGAAAATTCTTCGCGGCGAGAGCGGGGAGAGCGTATCCCTGCAAGGCTTTTATCCGTGCGGCGAGGGCAGCGGATATTCGGGCGGAATTACAAGTTCGGCGGCGGACGGGCTGAGAACTGCGGAAAAAATTTACGAAAAATATAAAAATCATTAATTTATCATATATTTTACACAATTGCGGGCTATAATAGCCTTGTAATCAATAAGGTATACACAACTTTTTTTCATATTCTCTCTAAGGACACCGCGCTTTACATAAAGCGCGGTGTCCTGTCGTAAATAAAACCCGCGGCGGAATAAAGTTCCGCCGCGGGTTTTATTTAAACTTCTTCAACGTTTATGAGGTTTGAGTTACCGCTCTTTCCGTTGGGCGTTCCGCCCGTCAAAACAATCTTATCGCCTTTCTTGACAAGCCCCGTTTCCATCGCCGCGCGTTTCGCGTAATGGAAGAGTACGTCAACGGAATAAAACTCCTCGCTCATAACGGGAATTACGCCCCAGCTCAAAGCAAGTTTTCTGTACGCGCATTCGTCGGTTGTCATACCGATAATATCGATCATAGGTCTGAACCGCGACACAGTCTTTGCGGTTCCGCCCGTCCTTGTGCAAACCACTATAACGTTAGCGCCTATGTCCTGCGCAAGCGTGCACGCCGAGTGCGCAAGCGCCTCCGAAAGCTTTTCGATGTGATAATCGCTGTCCTTGATATACGCGATATAGTTAGTGTTGGCCTCGGCCTGCGCCGCAATCTTGGACATAGCTTTTACGGTCTCCACGGGATACGCACCCGCCGCGGTTTCGCCCGAAAGCATAATGGCGGAGGAGCCGTCGTATACGGCGTTCGCAACGTCGGAAATCTCGGCACGGGTGGGGCGGGGCTGTTTAATCATAGATTCCAGCATCTCCGTAGCGGTAATACTGCGCTTGCCGTGAACCCTGCACGCCTTGATAATGGTCTTCTGTATGCTGGGCAGTTCCTCGAACGGAACTTCCACGCCCAAATCTCCGCGCGCCACCATAATTCCGTCGCAAACCTCTACTATCGAGTCTAGGTTGTTTACGCCCGCGCGGCTTTCGATCTTTGCGATAATCTCTATTTTACCTTCTTCGGAGCCGCATTCTTTCAGATATTCTCTTACGTCTATAATGTCCTGCGCTTTCGATACGAACGAGCAGGCAACAAAGTCCACGCCCTGCTCGACGCCGAATTTAAGGTCGGCCTTATCCTGCTCGGAGAGGTAGACCATATCCAGCTCCTTGTCGGGGAAAAACATACTCTTTCTGTTGGAGAGCTCGCCGCCGACGATTGTCTTGCAGACTACGTTCGGCTTTTCTACTTTTACGACCTCGAACACCATAAGTCCGTTATTTAAAAGTATTTTATCGCCCGCAAACATCTGCTCGCAAATGCCTTCGAAAGATACGGAAACTCTCGTCTTGTCGCCGACTATATCGTCGGTGGTAAAGGCGAACGTATCGCCTTCTTTGAGCTTAATCTTTCCGTCCTTGAAAGTCTTAATCCTGAATTCGGGCCCCTTGGTGTCCAGCATAATGGGTATAGGCGCCTTCTTGCGCTCCCGCACAGCCTTAATCATAGCGATTTTCTTTGCGTGTTCTTCGTGCGTGCCGTGCGAAAAGTTAAGCCGCGCAACGTTCATACCCGCGTCGATAAGTTCGGACAACACTTTTTCGTTGTCGCTTGCGGGGCCGAGAGTGCAGATAATCTTGGTCTTTTTCATTTCCTTAAACTCCGAAAAATTTTAGTACAGTGTCTATTCTAAAATAAATTTTCAAAAAAATCAATCGCACGCGCAAATTTACTTTGCTAATTTTTTAAATTAGTGTTAAAATAAAAACGATTTGAGTTAATTATACGGTCGCGGGCCGCGCAAGCGGCGTGAGGAAAGTCCGAGCATCGCAGGGCAAGGGTGCCTGTTAACGGCAGGAGAAGGCGACTTCAAGGAAAGTGAACAGAAATATACCGCAGCGCAAGCTGTAAGGGTGGAATGGCGAGGTAAGAGCTCACCGTCCCTCCGGTAACGGAGGGAGCCAGTTAAACCCCACCCGGTGCAAGATTGGGATAAAGGCTGACCTTAACGTCGGGGCTGCCCGTCCGCTTTTATCCGTTAATATCGCTTAAACTTGCAGGCGACTGCAAGCGTAGATAGATGACCGTACACGACAGAACTCGGCTTACAGATTAATCTCAAATTGTTATGGGCGCCGCAGCGTAAATCCGCTGCGGCGCCTTTTTTCAGTCTTCCAGTCCCGCGAGATAATCGATTGACACGTTGAAAAACTTCGCTATGGAAACAAGTTTCGAAAGCGTCGGCTCGCACTTGTTTTGCTCCCACAAACTTATTATCGATTTCCCTACGTCAAGCTCCTTCGCAAGCCGTATCTGGTTTATGTTTTTTTCCTGCCTCAAATACCGCAGTTTTTCTCCGAAACTCTCCATACCGTATATTTTCCCATTATTCTGGGAAAAATACTTGACTTCCCAGTATACTGGGAATATAATATTAATAACTTTAAACAAAGGAGAAGGATATGTTTTGTAAGAACTGCGGAAAAGAAATCGACGATAAAGCAAGCGTATGCATACATTGCGGCGTTGCGGTAACCACGGCGGAAGTAAAGGACGAAAAGAAAGTAAACGCTTTCGGTATAGCGGGCTTTGTCGTAAGTCTTGTTTCACTGTATCTTGGTATTTACTTTTGCATAGCGTCTGTCGTCGGTCTTGTTTTGAGCATTGTTGGTATGGTTCAGGCGAAAAAGTGCAGGCTTAACGGACTGGCTATCGCGGGGCTCGTTCTCGGTATTATATCTACCGTTATATGGGCGTTGGTCTGGATAATAGTCGGCGCGGCAATTATCGCCGTTGTTTAGAAAACAATAATAAAAATGCGGCGGCGGACAATCAGTCCGCCGCCGTCCTTTTTAAACGGTAATCATATAATCCTTTAACTGTTTGCAGGTCAGGTGGTTGTACGTTTGCAGTTCCCTTAAATCCAGCCCGAAACACTCGGCGCCGTACGCGGGCGGGGTTATGCCGGTGACAACGGGATATTCAGATTTCGCAAGTGCGGACAAAAGCGCGTCCGCGCTTTCTTTTTTCACTGCAAGCGGTTTAATATACAGTTTTTCCGTCAAAAATTTTTCGGTATCGGACTGATAAAGCCCCAGCGCGTTGGCCGCGAGTATCCGTCTTATGCGCGAAGAGGAGTAGCGCTTCGAAGTGGCGCGCTCTATTATCTGCCCGAACGGCAGGTTTTCAAGGCTTTTCAGCCTGTTTTCCAGCCCCTCGCCGCAACCGTAAACGCGTTTCAGTCGTTCCGCGTCGGCGTTGAAGAGGCTGTGGCGCAAATAACTTTCGTAAACGCAAACGTCGGCCGCGCCGCCAATCTGCGCGCAGACGAATTCTGGCAGGTTGTTTTTAAGTTTCGGGTCGGCCAAGTTGTTTCTTATCGCGCTTGCGGAAGAGTATCCGTCGGCAAGTTCGCGGCTGTTGTAGCCCGCGCCCCTGCGTTTAACGGGAATAATATTTATGTCCCTACCAAGGCGCATAAACGCCTTTGTGTATTCTATCCCGAGAATGTTGTTGGGGCTGGAAATGAAATTAATATCCCCGCCGCAAGCGGCGAACGCGGCTGCGTAGCTTCTTATATAGCTCTCGCCGTTTTTCAGACTTTCGTTCAACGTGTCCGAAAAAGCCGCGCTTTCGTTGCCCAGAATATCAGCGGCGTTAACAAAGTCCCGCGTTTCGCCGTTCTCGCAGCCGAACGCTATCGCGGTCACGTCGGGAATTGCAGAAAGTATCTTTACAGCGCCCGCGGCGAAAATTTCCGCGGGGGCGACGGCGAAAGCGGCGGGCAACTGGATAACGCAGTCCGCTCCGCCGAGCACGGCGTGACGGGCGCGGGTATATTTGTCGAAAATGCACATATCACCGCGCTGAGTGAAGTCGCCGCTCATTATACATAAAACCGCATCGCACCGCGAAATTTCTTTCGCTTTGTCGATAAGGTATGCGTGACCGTTATGAAATGGATTGAATTCGCAAATAACAGCAAGAATGTTCATTTATAATCTTTACAATTTAAAAATTTTGATATATAATATTGTGGTAAAAATCGTCCGTAAAACCATTATATAACAAACTTACGGATAAATAAAGTGTTTTAAGGAGAAATGATATGTCGTTACTTGACGAAATCAAAACAAAGGCCGCCGCGCTTAAAAAGACGATAGTTCTCTGCGAGGGCGAGGACAAGCGCGTAATAGAGGCGGCGGCGCAGATAACAAAGGAAGGAATTGCAAAGATAGTTCTTATCGGCAACGAGGCGGAGTGCAAGAAAGTTTCGCCCGATACCGACCTTACGGGCATAACTCTTATCGACCCGCTTACTTCCGATAAGACGGCGGCGTACGCAAATATTCTTTACGAGGCGAGAAAGGCCAAGGGAATGACCGAGGAGCAGGCAAGACAGCAGGCGAAGGACAGGACTATGTTCGGCGCGCTTATGCTCAAAGCCGGCGATGTAGACGGCTATGTTTCCGGCGCGTGCCATTCCACGGCAAACACGCTCCGCCCCGGTTTGCAGGTAGTTAAAACCGCGCCGGGGATTAAGACGGTTTCCAGCTGTTTTATAATGATTGCGCCCGAGAAACACGAATACAATCCCGACGGCGTTGCGGTCTTCGCTGACTGCGCCATCAATATAGAGCCGACCGAAGAGCAGCTTGCGGACATTGCGGTTTCTTCGGCAAAGACGGCGAAGGCTATCGCGGGAATAGAACCGAGGGTCGCAATGCTCTCGTTCTCGACGAAAGGCAGCGGCAACGACGACAAGTTCACGCAGACCGTTCCCAGAGTCCAGAAAGCCACCCAGCTTGCAAAGGCTATGGCGCCCGACCTCGCGCTCGACGGCGAATTCCAGTTCGACGCGGCTGTCGCGCCCGAAGTGGGCCAGCTCAAAGCGCCCGGCTCCAAGGTTGCGGGCCACGCGAACGTGTTTGTGTTCCCCAACATCAACGCGGGAAACATCGGTTACAAGATAGCACAGCGTTTCGGCGGGTATATGGCAATCGGCCCCGTATGTCAGGGCTTTGCGAAACCGCTTAACGACCTGTCGCGCGGTTGCAGTGTGGATGATATAGTCGCAACGGTTGCGGTTACGGCGTTGCAGGCGGAATAATTATAATCGAGGGAGAACGTAAAGATGAAAATTTTGGTTGTAAACGCGGGCAGTTCCTCGCTCAAATATCAGCTTATCGATATGCAGACCGAGAAGGTTCTTGCGAAAGGCGGTTGCGAGAGAATAGGCATAAGCGGTTCGGTATTGAAGGCAAAGGGCAACGGAAACGAAAAGGTCTACGAAAAGGATATGCCCAACCACAAGGTCGCGATAGAGCTTGTGCTTAACGCTTTGCGCGACGAGGGAGTGGGCGTAATAAAGTCTATGGACGAAATCGGCGCGGTAGGACACAGGGTTGTCGCCAGCGGCGAATATTTCAAAAAGGCTACGCTTGTCACGCCCGAGGTTTTGAAAACTCTCGAAGAAAAGACGTTCGAGCTTGCGCCCCTTCACAACCCCGCCGCGGCTACGGGCGTAAGGGCGTGTATGGAAGTTATGCCGTCAACGCCTATGGCGCTCGTGTTTGACACGTCGTTCCACGCGACTATGCCAGAAAAGGCATACCTTTACGGTATCGACTACAACGACTATAAAACGTACGGCGTAAGAAAGTACGGCGCGCACGGCACAAGCCATAAATTTGTTTCGGCGGAGGCGGCAAGGTATCTGGGCAAGAAACCCGAGCAGCTTAAAATAGTTACCTGCCATCTCGGCAACGGTTCGTCTATAACGGCCGTGGACGGCGGCAAGTGCGTGGATACGTCTATGGGTTTCACGCCGCTTGCGGGCGTGCTTATGGGCACGCGTTCGGGCGATATAGACGCGTCGGCCGTGGAATTCCTCGCAAGGAAGAAGGGGCTTTCCCATTCGGACGCGGTAACCTATCTCAATAAGAAATGCGGCGTTGCGGGCATTTCCGGCGTTTCCAGCGATTTCAGGGATTTGGAGGCGGGCGTGGCCGCGGGCAACGAGAGGTGCGCGCTGGCTCTGGATATGTTTTCGTATCAGACCAAAAAGTTCGTAGGTGCGTACGCCGCGGTTATGGGCGGGCTCGACTGTATCGTATTCACGGCGGGTATAGGCGAAAACACGCCGTGCGTGCGCGAGGACGTCTGCAAGGGGCTTGAATTCCTCGGCGTGAAGTTCGACGATAAGGCAAACGCTGTCAAAAACGACGGTTCTATACGTGAAATTTCCGCAAAGGACTCCAAAGTCAAAGTGCTTGTCATTCCCACAAACGAAGAACTTGTCATTGCGAGAGAAACGGCCGAACTTTTATAAAATTTCTTTTCGCGCCGCATAAAATAAGTTGACAAAGATTTAAACCTATTATATAATTTTACAGTCAACTTTCGTTATGAAAATAGAAGTTAAAAAGTTAAACGCGCTGGGGAAGTATACGGGCGGCTTCGAGTTCGATTACGAGCCTTCTTCCGATATGTGCCTCATACCCTTATGCAAGATAGAAGGGAGCGTACACGTAAAAGGCAAATACGAAATTTACGATGACGACGCTGTGGGCGTCGACTTCGGAATAAAATACCGTGTTGTCGGACAGTGCTCGTACTGCCTTAAAGAAACTGCGGCGGAAATCGGGCAGAACTTTGAAATTCTTTTCGTTCCGGAGGACGACCCCGACAACTATTCATACGACGGGATTTCGATTAACCTGAAAACCGCCGTTGACGATGCAATACTATTCAGTCAGCCTAACGTATTGTTGTGCAGAGAGGACTGTACGGGTATTGACGTAAACAATAAGTAAAAAGAGGTGTAGAAAGATGGCAGTACCTAAGGGAAAACAGTCAAAGAGAAGAACAAACAGCAGATTTGCGAATTACAAGGCAACGGCTCCCACGCTTGTGGAGTGCCCTCATTGCCATTCGAAAATGCAGGCTCACAGAGTATGCGCGAATTGCGGCTTCTACGACAAGGTTGAGGTAGTATCGCAGGACACGAAAAAAGACTGATTAACTCGGCGGACTGCCTTACGGCGGTCCGCTGTTTTTAATATTCTCTGAATTTCAGGAGGCAATAATGAAACATATCGACATAAAAGCGCTGTTTACCGCGCCCGATAATTACCTTAACGCGGAAGTTACGGTCTGCGGCTGGGTAAGGACCTGGCGCGACTCGAAGAGTATCGCGTTTATCGAGCTTAACGACGGAACGGCGTTTAAAAATTTACAGCTTATAATCGAAAAGGATAAGACCGACGAAAGCGAGGTCAAGCCCGCGCTCGCGGTCGGTTGCGCGTTAAAGGTTACCGGCGCGTTCATTCCTTCCGAGAGAAACGGTTACGAACTTTCCGTAGCCCGCATAACCGTGCTCGGCGCCTGCCCGCAGGACTATCCTCTCCAAAAAAAGCACCACACTCTCGAATTTCTGCGTACGATACCACATTTAAGGCCGCGCACGAAGTTTTTCGAGGCGGTGTTTGCGGTAAGGAACGCGCTCTCTTTCGCGATACACAAATACTTCAACTCCAACGGCTATAAATACGTTCACACGCCCATAATCACGGGCAGCGACTGCGAGGGCGCGGGCGAGATGTTTCGCGTCACCACTCAGCCCTGGAACGCAAACGCCAAGACTGAGCAGGAATATTTTTCCGCCGACTTTTTCGGCGCGAAGGCGGGGCTTACCGTATCGGGCCAGCTCGAAGGCGAGGCCGCCGCAATGGGACTGGGCAAGATTTACACGTTCGGCCCCACGTTCCGCGCCGAGCACAGCAACACCACCCGCCACGCGGCGGAGTTCTGGCAGATTGAGCCCGAAGTATGTTTCTGCGATTTGCAGGACATTATCGAAATCGCCGAGGACTTTATCAAGTTCATCATCAAAGACGTAATAGCCGCCTGCCCCGAAGAGCTTGCTTATTTCAACGAGCGGGTCGAAAAGGGTCTTCTCGAAAAGCTTAACGGCGTAGTTGCCAGCGGTTTCGGGAAAATTACGTATACCGAGGCGGTGGAAGTCCTTAAAAAATCGGGCAAGGAGTTCAAGTATCCCGTGGAATGGGGTTGCGATTTACAGACCGAGCACGAGAGATATTTAACCGAAGAATACTTCAAAAAACCCGTGTTTGTCACCGACTATCCCGCAGATATCAAGGCGTTTTATATGAAGTTGAACGCCGACGGCAAGACCGTCGCCGCAACCGATTTGCTTGTGCCCGGCATAGGCGAAATCATAGGTTGCAGCGAGAGGGAGGCCGACCTTGAAAAGCTCACCGACGCTATGAACAAGCGCAAAATGCCTCTTGACGGATACAAGGAGTATCTCGATTCGCGCAGATACGGCAGTGTGCCGCACAGCGGTTTCGGGCTCGGGTTCGAGCGTATGCTTATGTATATCACAGGCGTACAGAATATAAGGGACACCCTTCTCTATCCCAGAACGGTGGGCGGTTTATAATTAATCGGGCGCGCATATGAAAAACAGAATTTGCGTAATTTTTACGGGCGGAACGATAGGTTCGTACAGTAACGGCGGAGTGGTCGACCTCAAAGCGGAAACCGCGAGCCTGCTCATCGAAAAATACCGCGAGCGGTTCGGCAAACAGACAGAGTTCGACGAACTGCGCCCCATAAATATCCTGAGCGAGAACGTCCAGCCCGCCGACCTCGAAAAAATGGCCGAATGCGTGCGCGGCGTGGATAAGTCCGCTTACGACGGTATTATTATGACGCACGGTACGGATACTCTGTGCTTTACCGCCAACCTTTTCAGTCAGCTTTTCTGCGACATAGAGATACCGCTCGTGTTTGTTTCCGCGCTCTATCCGCTCGACGACGAGAGGAGCAGGGGCGTTGAAAACTTTGCTGGCGCGGTAACGTTTATACAAAGCGTGGATTACGGCGGGGTGTTTGTCAGTTTCGAAAACCACGCGGAGAACTGCAAAATCCACCTTGCAAGCAGGCTTATTTCCGCAACCCAGATACGCGGCGAGTATGAAAGCATTTTAAACGTTCCCTACGGCGAAATCAGGGGCTGGCGGTTCGTCTATAACGAGAACGAGCACAATCCAACGCCGTCGCAGTTGCGCCGTCCCAGAAAACCGTGCGGTGCAGACAGGCTGTGCACGGATATGGTTACCATTCAGGCCCATTCGCTGCTCAACTTCGACTATTACAGGTTTACAGAAACCAAGCCCAAGGCGGTTATGGTTCAGCTCTATCACAGCGGCACGGTCTGCACGGAGGGAAAGGAGGCGAACTTCAAAAACTTCCTTGCATATTGCAAGAGCCTCGGCATAGAGGTCGTAATCGCAACGATAGACAGCAAGGCCCGCGTCTACGAAAGCGCGCTCGGGCTTGCCGATATGTGCACGGCGGCTTACGACATAAGCTTTGAAATGGCCACGGTCAAAGTCCTTCTTGCGCTCGGCTCGGGCAAGAGCATAGAAGAGGAGCTAAACAAAAACAATTTCTTCGAGAAAGTATATCGATGAATTAAATGAAAAAAGCTTAATTCCTATTGACAAAGTAGGAATTAAGCTTTATAATTTTATTGACTGAAATCAGAGTTGAAGAATATTGATTATTGACTTTTCCAATCTTGTGCAATCGCGCTATTCCGTGCGCTCGTTTACAGACAGAAAGGCGGAGCGTGAAAAGCCGGATACATATTGAACGCGGCAAAGGTCGCGCCGGACAGAAAACACGCGGCGGGGCGCGCTCAGGCCGCTTATAGAAACGGTTAAATTTCTTTAAATCGTCAAAAATTATTTTGGAGAACATATTTGAATAAAAGATATGATATTACGGGTATGACCTGCTCGGCGTGCTCGTCGGGGATAGAGAAGGCGGTTTGCAAGCTCGAAGGCGTTTCGGCTTGCGAAGTGAGCCTTATGGCCAAAAGTATGAAGGCCGAATTCGACGAGAACGTTATTTCCGAGGAGCGGATAATTTCCGCCGTGAAATCGCTCGGTTACGGAATTGCCGCGGAGGGCGAGGCGGCGTCGCGCAATAAAAAGGACGGCGACGGACGGCTGTTTGTAAGGTTTATAATTTCAATTTGTCTGCTCGTGCCGCTTTTGTATGTTTCTATGGGGCATATGATAAACGCGCCGATACCGCCCTTTTTAAATCCGCATAACGGAAACCAGCAGTGGTTCTCGCTATACCAGCTAATACTGGCGGCGGCCGTGATAGCCGTCAATTACGCGTTTTTCAAAAACGGAACGGTTGCGGCGTTCAAGCGCGTGCCCAATATGGATACGCTCGTCGCGCTGGGTTCCGGCGTGTCGTTTGTGTATTCGCTCGTGCTGACCGTGCTCGTATTTGTCGGCAAGGCTCAGGGTAACGCGGAGTGGGTGGAACTGCATATGCAGTTGCATTTCGAATCCGCGGCGACCATACTTGCGCTCGTCACGGTCGGTAAATGGCTGGAAGACAAATCCAAGAAAAAGACGGGCAGCGAAATAGAAAAGCTGTTAAAGCTCGCGCCCGACACCGTCACCGTTGAAGAGGACGGAAAGCAGAAGACAATTTCCGTAAAACAGGTCAAAATCGGCGACGTGCTCGTCGTAAAACAGGGCGAATATATCCCCGTCGACGGAACGGTCATATATGGCAGTTCTTTCGTTGATAAGTGCGCCGTCACGGGCGAAAGCCTACCCGTCGAGGTTTCGGATGGCGACGTTGTAACGTCTGCGGCGCTCGTTAAAAGCGGCGTGATAAAAATCCGCGCGGAGCGCGTAGGCGAGCAGACCACTCTTTCCAAAATAATCGCAATGGTGCGGGAGGCGGGCGCAAGCAAAGCGCCGATACAGAAAATAGCGGATAAAATAGCGGGTATTTTCGTGCCCGTTGTTACCGCGATTTCGCTACTTACTTTTGTTATCTGGCTAATCATAGACGGCGGGTTCAACGCCTCGCACTCCGTAACTTACGCAATCAGCGTTCTGGTGGTGTCCTGTCCGTGCGCACTGGGTCTTGCAACCCCCGTCGCGATAATGACGGCAACGGGCAAGGGCGCGTCGCTGGGCGTGCTGTATAAGGACGCGGAAAGCTTGCAGAAGGTGTGCGAAATAAACACTGTTTTGCTGGACAAGACGGCGACAATTACAGAAGGAAAACCCAAGGTTACCGACGTTGAAACCTTCGGTTGCGACAGGGACGAAATTTTAAAAATCGCCTACGGAATAGAAGTCAATTCAAACCACCCGCTTGCAAAGTGCATAACCGATTACGTCGGCGGCGGCGTGGATGTAGAGAAATTTTCGTACACCGTCGGTCAGGGCGCAAAGGCCGAGTATCGCGGCGAAACTTATTTTCTCGGCAACGCGAAATTGATAAGCGGAATAAGCGTGGACGGACGCATTTCCGACAGGGCGGAAGGGCTTTCCGCGCAGGGGAAGACGGTGCTGTATCTTGCCGATACGCGGCGCGTGCTTGCGCTTATCGCGGTCGCGGATACGGTAAAGGAAGGCAGCGCGCAGGCCGTAAAACTTCTCAAAGAGCGCAATATAAAAGTGGCGATGCTCACTGGCGACGGACAGAAAACCGCAAAAGCCGTAGCGGACGGCGTGGGCATAGACGAGTATCTTGCGGACGTAATGCCGCAGGATAAGCTGGACGCAGTAATAAACGTACAGAACGTCGGCGGGCGCGTCGCTATGGTAGGCGACGGAATAAACGATTCGCCCGCGCTCAAACAGGCGGACGTGGGTATCGCGATAGGCAGCGGAACGGATGTCGCAATCGATTCGGCGGGCGTGGTTCTTGTCAGCGAGGATTTGCGCACTCTCGACACGGCGTTCGATTTAAGCCGCGCAACCGTGCGCAACATCAAGGAAAACCTGTTTTGGGCGTTCTTCTATAACGTTATTATGATACCCGTCGCGGCGGGCGCGTTCTCGGCGCTCGGGTTCGCGTTCAATCCTATGATTGCGGCGCTGTGTATGAGTTTGAGTTCGCTTTTCGTAGTACTCAACGCGCTCAGGCTTTTAAGATACAGAAATAAAAAATTGATAAAGGAAGATAAATTTATGAAAACAATCGTTAATATCGAAGGTATGTGTTGCGATCATTGCGCAAAGCGCGTGGAAAACGCTTTGTCGGCGGTGTCGGGCGTGGTTTCCGCGGACGTTAAGTTAAAGAAAAACGTCGCGGTAATACGCAGCCGCGAAGAGGTTTCCGCAGACGAAATAACAAAGGTGGTTTCGGATGCGGGCTATACCGTCAAGGCTATCGAAACGAAGTGACAAAGTTACAGAATTTATGACAATATGCGTCAGGATAACGCATTGACATATCAGCATACGGGGCTGTAAAATTATTATATAAAATAAGAGGTGCCCGTTTATGCAGGAAACAATGTTGTTGGACAGACGTACAAAAGATTTGGTTAAGGAATACGTGCCCGAAGGCGACGTGCTTGACAGTATAGTTTGCTTTTTTTCGATTTTCGCAGACCCTACGCGGGTGAGAATGTTGTCCGCGCTTGCCATATCGGAAATGTGCGTGACCGATTTGTCTCGCGTGCTGGAAATCAACCAGACCACGGTTTCGCACCAGTTAAGGCTTTTGAAAAATCTCGGAATCGTCAAAAGCGACAGGCACGGTAAAATCATATTTTACAGCCTTGTGAACGACACCGTGAACGACGTTATGCTCAAAGGCGTGGAGTTTCTCGGTTGCTGAAAGGATTTGGTTTCCAAATCCTTTTTTTAGTTGCGGGGAATATTGACAAGCCCACGTTTTTAATGTATAATTTTTCTAATAGCAACAAGGCGGAACGGTAATATAAAAAAAGATAACAAATGGACGAAAAAGCGCCATAAGGGTATATTCGCGTTTTTGCGTGTAATCTTCAAGGCGTATACTAAATGCAGATACAACTACACTGCGGAAAAGTCGGACATAAAAGGACCCTGCATAATTCTTTGCAACCACACAACCACGCTGGATCCTTTTTTTGTGTCCCTTTCTTTTAAAATGCCGCTTTATTTTTTCGCGTCGGACGATATTTTCAACATAAGGGGCATATCCCCGATAATACGATACCTCGTAGCGCCGATCCCGAAAAGCAAGTCGAAAGCGGATATGAACGCAGTGCGCATATCTTTGAAAGTATTGAAAGAGGGCGGCGCCGTGGCGATATTCCCCGAAGGCAACCGCACACTGTCGGGCAGGCAGTGGGAAATGACGGACGCGGTCGCAAAGCTTGTAAAGCTGTCTAAAGTTCCGCTCGTTTTGTACAATATCCGCGGCGGATACGGAACGGACCCGCGCTGGGGTCTGAAACTGCGCAAAGGTAAAATGCGCGGCGCGGTCGTCCGCGTAATGCAACCGCAGGAATACAAGGAATTGGACACGGCCGCGCTTTTCGATACGATATGTAAGGAGCTTGAAGTGTACGACCCCGACTCGGGCGTGAAGTTTAAAAGCCGTCGCCGCGCGGAGAACGTCGAAAGAGTTCTGTATATGTGCCCGCATTGTCTAGCGGTGTCTTCGATAAAATCACGTAAGAGCGGATTTGCGTGCTCGGCCTGCGGGAAACGCTGGGAGTATACGGAAGATTTGCACATATCTCCAAACGATAAATTCGACGCCGTGGATAAATGGCACGACTGGGAAAAGCAACGCGTGGCGGAGCTTGTACGCGGCGGGGACGGGCGACTGTTTTACGACGGGAACATAAAATTTTATGAAAGCGTCAGGCTGAAACGCAAGCGAAAGCTTGACGGGCGCGCCGTCGCCGCCGACCGCGACGGGATTACCGTAATCGGTAAAAAGGGCGAAACGCGGTTTGCGTTCGGAGAGACGGACGGTTTTACCATTCTAGGCAAGAGAAAATTCAACGTTTATTACGGCGGAAAGACCTTTCAGGTAAAGGGCGATAAAAAGTTCTGTCCGCTCAAATATCTGCATTTATACGAAGAGGTGAATAATGTATAATACCTGGGACTACGATTTCTGGGCGGCGCTTGTGCAGATCGGAATATTGATGGCCGCCGTGCTTTTGGGCAATACGCTGAGAAGGAAGATACCGTTTATCAAAAAATCGCTGCTGCCAAGCGCGGTTATCGGCGGGCTTATCGTTCTTATTTTAAAATTCATACCCGCCGTCGGCGATTTTATCGATACTAAATTTATGGAAGGTCTTGCATATCACTGTCTCGCGCTCGGGTTTATTGCGATAGCTTTAAAGACGAACGTAAACAAGTCCGACGGTTCCGGCATAGTGGTAAGGACGGGTGCGACCGTTGTCGGCACATATCTCATTCAGGGCATTGTCGGCATAATAATAACCATTCTGCTTTCGCTTGCCATTGCGGAGCTTATCCCCGCCGCGGGGCTTTTGTTGCCGCTCGGTTTCGGGCAGGGGCCGGGGCAGGCGCTGAACTTCGGCTCGGTATACGAAAATTCGGGACTGGTCGGAGGGAAAAGTTTCGGCCTGACGATTGCTACGGTCGGGTTCCTCGTCGCCTGCATAGTCGGCGTGGTGTATCTCAATATCTTAAAACGCAAAAAGAAATTAAAGGAAGTGGAGAGCGGTGAATTTACCGAAACGTCCGAGCAGGCGATTGCGCCCAACGATATTCCGCTTACCGAATCGGTAGATAAATTCACCGTGCAGATAGCCATCGTTTTAAGCGTTTATATGGCAACGTTTCTTCTGATGTGGGGCATTACGGCCATAATCGACACGGGCTGTCTGGGCAACTTCGGTTACAACACTTTAAAACCGCTTATATGGGGCTTTAACTTCCTTTTCGGCACGGTTTTTGCTCTTATCGCAAAGAAGATAATTTCGCTTTTGAGAAAGAAAAACATAATGAAACGCGTGTACATCAATAATTTTATGATGAACCGCATTTCGGGGTTTGTGTTTGACGTAATGATACTCGCGGGCATAAGCGCAATCCAGTTCAAGGCTTTGCAGGCGCTCTGGTTGCCTTTGATACTTTTGAGCGTGTGCGGAACGGTTGTCACGTTCGTGTATCTCGATTTCGTATGCAAGCGCGTTTATCCCGAATACCGTTACGAGGCTATGGTCTCGCTTTTCGGTATGCTTACGGGCACGGCAAGCACGGGTATGATACTTTTAAGAGAGATAGACCCCAAGTTCACCACGCCCGCGGCTAACAACCTGATAATGCAAAGCGTTCCCGCAATGTGTTTCGGGTTCCCTATGTTGCTATTGGCGGGTTACGCCAATTCGGGAATGGTTGCAAGCATAATAACGCTGGCCGCCTGCGTGGGGCTGTTTGCGGTTATGAATTTTGTTGTTTTCTTTAAATGGCGACCGCGTAAAAAGGGCGGCGGCGATAAAGAAGAGACGGGCGCGGAAGAGCCCGCAACCACGGAAATTTCAAACGAATAAAATTAAAGACAGCCGCGACAAGCGGCTGTTTTTTTCTGTGTTGATATTGACATATTTTTCCTTAAATGGTAAAATTTGGTTAGTAAAGATACATATGAAAAAGAATTTAATATTTTTGTTGGCATTTTTAGCGCTTTGTCTTGTCTGTCTGGCGTCCTGCGAAATGTTTGAAATCCGCTATGACGGCGTACATTTTCACAAGTACGACGACTGGGCGGTTTTAGCTCAACCGACTTGTACAGAAAACGGCAAACGTGAGCGGTATTGCTCCTGCGGCGCAAAACAGACTTTCGAGATGGCAATGCTCGGACACGACTTCATTTCTCACGCGGGAAAGGACGCTACCTGCTCGGTCGACGGTTACGAGCCGTATCTGACCTGTCGCCGTTGCGAATACTCTACAAGAAAAGTTATAGCGGCGCACGGTCACGATTTGCAGGATTTTCCTTATCGCGCGCCAACCTGCGAAAATGCGGGAGTAACGGAGCACAGGGCGTGTCTTAACTGCGGCTATTCCACGGCCGTGGAAATACCCGCCGTCGGACATAGTTTCGGCGAGTGGGAGATTACCGTTGCGCCTTTCTGTGAAACCGAGGGCGAGGAAACGCGTGCCTGTATTAATAATAACTGCACGCTTACGCAGACAAGGGCTCTGCCCGCGACTGGGCACAGCGAGGGCGAATGGGAGTGCGAAACGGAGGCGGACTGCGACAAGGACGGGCATAACGTAAAGCGTTGCATTGTCTGCGGTAACGTAACCGACACGCAATGCGTCGCCGCGCTCGGTCACGACTTCGGCGAGTGGACGGAAACCGTAAGCGCAACCTGCGCGCAAGGCGGCGAAGAGGCGCGCGTCTGCTCGCGTGACCATACGCACATACAGACGCGGTCGATACCCAAAAAGCAACACTCCGTCGGCGATTTTATTACGGTAATCGGGCCGGACTGCGAAAACGACGGACAAATGCAACGGTTGTGCGCGGATTGCGACTTTGTTGCTGAAACGCAAACCGTTCCCGCTATCGGGCACAACTACGGGGAGTGGCGCACCGCGCTCGACGCGGATTGCACTCAGGCCGGCAGGGAGGAGCGCGTATGCTCGAATTGCGACGACATCGAGGCGAGAACTACCGAGCCGCTCGGTCATAATTACGTCTGGGAATGCGATGATAAATCGCACCGAAAGGTCTGCGAGAATTGTTTCGACAAGCAGGCGCAATCCCTGCATAACTTTTCGGACGGAGTATGCGGCGATTGCGGTTACGCGGAAGAGGACGAAAGCGGTCTTTCGTTCGAGCTTAACGGCGAAAGCTACACAATAACGGGACTGAAAGATACGGGCATTTCGCAATTGACGATACCCGAATTTCATAACGGAAAACCCGTAACGGCAATCGCGCCTTACGCGTTCAGAAATTGCGTTTCGTTGAATACAGTTTACGTGCCCGAATGCATAACAAAAATTGGCGAATGTGCGTTTGCGGGCTGTACTAATCTTATGAATATAACACTGCCGTTTATCGGTGGTTCGGCGGACGGAGAAGAGTGTTTCGGTTACATATTCGGCGCGCAGGCGCCGTCCGAAAACACGGAATACGTGCCGTCCGGTCTGACAACAGTTAATATAATCGGCAATATATCGGGCGTAAGCGTAGGCGCGTTTTTCGGTTGCGAAAACTTGCGTAGCGTTACTTTTCCCGACAGCGTGACCGTTATCGGCGAAAGCGCGTTCAACAATTGCACCGCGCTTGAAAGCGTGGCATTACCGCAAAATTTATCGAGCATAGAAAGTCAGGCATTTTTCAACTGCGTTGCGCTGGACGGCGTGAAGATACCCAAGGCTGTCGGACACATAGGCGAGTTTGCTTTCTATAACTGTACTTTCGAAAGAGCCGAGTTTGAAAACGTTACGGGTTGGTGCGTGTATTCGAACGGCGAGAATAAGGGCGCGATATCCGAAAGTATGCTCGAAGACTTAGCTACCGCGGCGCAGCTATTAACGCGTTATTACTATAATTTTACATTTAAACGCACTTAATTTTTTTGAAAAGACAAGCCGCAATCCTTGAAAAATTATAATTTTTGTGATAAAATATACAGGAAAAAGTTTAATCGGATGCGGACGAAGTTAAATGCGGAAAATATTATTTGCAAAACTTAAAGAATCTTTAATATCGGTCTTACCCGTTGCCGTAATCGTAATGATATTGTTGCCCATTCTCGGGTTCACCGCGCAGGAAATGATAGTATTCGCCGTTTCGGCGGTTTTCCTCGTACTGGGCATAGGCCTTTTCAACCTCGGCGCGGATCTCGCTATGACGCCTATGGGCAGCCACGTAGGTTCGGGACTTACTAAATCCAAAAAACTTAAAATACTGCTGTCGGTCTGTTTTGTTATGGGCGTATTAATAACCATAGCGGAGCCCGACTTATCCGTGCTTGCGGGTCAGGTGGAAAGCATAATAAATCCGTCTATGCTTTTAATAGTAACGGTCGGAGTGGGCGTGGGGCTATTCCTTGTGGTTGCGGTTGCGAAAATCGTGTTTCACCTCAACCTCTCTATGCTCCTGATGTTTTTCTATCTGATGCTTTTCGCCGTATGCTCGATAATGGCTCAGAACGGTAAATTCTCGTTTATACCGCTTTCGTTCGACAGCGGCGGCGTAACCACCGGCCCGATAACCGTTCCGTTCATAATGGCGCTCGGCGTAGGTATTTCAACCACGGTCGGCGGAAAAAACGCCAACGAAAACAGTTTCGGCCTTATCGCGCTCTGCTCTATCGGCCCTATGATTGCCGTTATGATACTCACTCTGTTTTCAAGCGGCGATACGGGTATGATGAACGGACTTGACGATTACGCAACGGTCGCGGAAAGCCTTTCGGAGTTCGGTCACATAGTTTTAAACAACATAAAAAACGTTGCTATTGCGCTCGGGCTGGTCGTCGTATTTTTCTTTGTCTTGCAATTCATAATGCTCAAACTGCCCAAAACAAAGCTTATCCAGATAGGCATAGGCATAGGCTACACGTTTTTGGGTCTGGTTATATTCCTTGTCGCGGTGGAAGTCGGGTTTATGCCGATAGGTTTTAAACTGGGAGAAAAAATCGCCGAATTCAACGAAACGTTGCTTGTGGTTTTCGGCCTTGTCATAGGTATGGTGGTCGTCCTTGCGGAGCCTGCCGTCCACGTTTTAAACAAGCAGGTAGAGAACATAACTGGCGGCGGCGTCAAAAAGCTTGAAATGCTGATTGCGCTGTCGATAGCGGTCGGTATTTCAATCGGCCTTTCAACGCTCAGAATGATTTTGGGCTTTTCGGTGCTCTATTACCTGATACCCGGCTATCTCATATCGCTCGGGCTCTCGTTTTTCGTCCCGAAAATATACACGGCTATCGCGTTCGACTCTGGCGGCGTCGCCAGCGGTCCGCTGACTTCCAGCTTTATTTTACCGCTTGTCATAGGCGCGTGCGTCGCGCTCGGCGGCGATACTAACGCGATACTCGAAAACGCGTTCGGCGTGGTCGCTATGGTCGCTATGACGCCTTTGATAATGATACAGGTTCTCGGTTTTAAAGCGGTTATGCTTTCCAAGGTTCGTACAAAGCTTACTATGAAACGTATTCTCGCCGCCGACGACGAGCAGATTATTTACTTCAAATAGGAGATTTCGATGACAGGAAAAAACGTCAGAAACAGGAAAAAGAATAAACTGCCCGAAATGCGGACGGAGTCAACGCTGACTTCCAATAAGCTCGAACTGTTGGTTACAATCGTCGGCAGAAAAAAGGCCGAGTACTATGCGGACCTTATTCAGTCGCTCGAAGTAAATATGCAGGCGGTCGCGTTCGGGCACGGCACCGCGGACGCGAAGATGCTGGTTTATCTGGGCCTTGCCGATTCGGAAAAGGCGGTTATATTCAGCGTCATACAGGAAAACAAAATTCCGCAGGCTATGCAGCTTTTGGACGAGAAGTTCAAAACGATAAAAGACGGAAAGGGCGTGGCGTTCACGTTGCCGCTGACAAGCGTTATCGGCACTTTGATATTCAGATTTTTGAGCAATAACAGAATGACGGTTTAGGAGGATAGGAAAGTGGATTACGAACTGGTTGTATGTATCGTTAACGACGGTTTTTCGGAAACCGTAATGGACGCCGCTAAGGAAGTCGGCGCGCGCGGCGGCACGGTTATTCACGCCAAGGGCACGGCTAATAAAGAGGCGGAGCAGTTTTTCAAAATTTCCATTCAGCCCGATAAGGAAATGGTGCTTATCCTCGTTCCGCAAAATATCAAGGACGACGTGTTGCACGCGATTTACAAGTCCGCGGGTTTGAAAACCGAGGGGCAGGGAATTGCGTTTTCTATGGCGGTCGACCACGTGGTGGGGCTTTCTTCGTCGCCGTTGGCGGTTGAAGAAGTTGCCGCGCCGCAGGAAAATACGGATAATTGATTTTTTAAACAGGATTATAAATCCTGTTTTTACTTTTTATTGCAAACGTTTGCGCGTTGTGCTATAATAACGGTATGGACGTAATAAGGGAAAAACTTAAATTACTGCCGGAAAATCCGGGCGTTTATATAATGCTGGACAAGTACGGAAACATAATTTACGTCGGCAAGGCGCGCGTGCTTAAAAACAGGGTGCGCCAGTATTTTCATAATTCGCCGAAACCCGAAAAAGTAATGAAAATGGTTGAAAACATAGCGGATTTCAACTATATTATAACAAATTCCGAAATAGACGCGCTCGCGCTTGAAAACAACCTTATAAAAAAGCATAAGCCCAAGTACAATATCCTTTTAAAGGACGACAAGACTTATCCCTATATAAAAGCAAATATCAAGGAAGATTTTCCAAACTTTTCCATTACCCGCAAAATCAAAAAGGACGGTTGCCGCTATTTCGGCCCGTTTATGGGCGGGGTGAACTGCAAGGATATTCTGGATATAATCCAGCTCACTTTCAACGTCAGGCTGTGCCACACCAAAATGTGCGAAAAGCCCAAGCGCGAATGTCTTAATTACCACATAGCCCGTTGCACCGCGCCGTGCGCGCACAAGGTCGACAAAGCGGCATATGCGGAGCAGGTGAAAAAAGCTCTTGCTTTTCTGGACGGAAACTATAAGGACGCGGAGCAGACGCTGAAAGGTAAAATGCTGTCCGCCGCCGAGGGCGAAAATTTCGAGCTGGCGCTGGACTATAAAAACAAGCTTTCAATGCTGTCCAAACTCGAAGCCAAGCGTATAACGGCGCTCAGCAAGTTTATCGACGCGGACATCATAGCGTATTCTACAAACAATCTCTATTCGGCCGTAAACGTGCTTGTAACGCGCAAGGGCATTATGCAGGGCGGAAACAGTTTCGCGCTGGACGAGGCGTATATCAACGATTCCGAGGCGTTGACCGCGTTTATAGTACAGTATTATTCCAATCACGAACTGCCTTCCGAAATAATAACCGAAGATTTTTGCGAAGTTGCGCTTTTGCAGAACTATTTCAAGGAGAAGTTTTCAAAGTCCGTCGAGATTACTCAGGCCAAGCAGGGCATCAAGGCTCAGCTTTTGAAAATGGCACAGAAAAACGCCGGCGAGTATCTCGAAAAATCGGTCGATAAAATCAAGCACCGCGACGATATGACCGTAAACGCCTGTATGCGCCTTAAAGAGCTTTTAAGCCTCGATAAATACCCGCGCCGTATGGAGTGCTACGATATTTCAAATATCAGCGGCGTGGATAAAGTCGGCTCTATGGTTGTGTTTATCGACGGAGAGGCGGACAGAAACAGCTACCGCAGGTTCAAGATTAAGACCGTAGAGGGCGCAAACGACTTCGCGTCTTTACAGGAAGTACTTACGCGCCGTCTTTCAAAGTTGGGCACGGACGAAGAGGAAAAGTTTGCTAAGCCCGACCTTATCATTATCGACGGCGGCAAAGGCCAGCTTTCCGCGGTTAAAAGCATTTTCGACGGTTTGAACGTATCGGATATAGAGCTTGTTTCGCTTGCCAAGCGAGAAGAAGAGGTGTTTACACTCAACTCCGACGACAGTATTAAAATCCCGCACCGCGACTATTCTTTGAAGATGTTGCAAAGGATAAGGGACGAGGCGCACAGGTTCGCAATCACCTATTTCAGGAACCTGCATTCCAAGCGCAATCTTTCCAGCGTTCTTTCGGAAATCGACGGCGTGGGCAAGGTCAAGCGTATCGCGCTTATGCAGAAGTTCGGCACGCTTGATAAAATAATGAGCGCGGGCGTGCAGGAGCTTGCCGCCGTGGACGGGATAGGCGAAAAGTTTGCCGAGAAAATCAAGAAATATTTTGAAGAGAACTTATGAGGAATATAAACTATAAACTTATATTATCCGATTTCGACGGAACGCTTTCCGCAAGCGATAACAGGGTGCCCGAGGAGGTAAAACTTGCGGTCGCAGAATATGTAAACTGCGGCGGGGTATTCGCCGTTTGCACGGGACGTATGCTGTGCTCGATACTGCCGCGGGTGCGCGCGCTGGGGCTTAAAGGCCTTGTCGCGGCCTATCAGGGAACGGTGATTGCCGATATAGAAAGCGGCGAAATTATAAGGCGCGACGCGCTTTCTTACAGTGACGTGGCGGAAGTCTGCGCGTATATCGAAACGCTGGGTTTTTCAATAAACGCATACTCGGACGAGGTGCTTTATACCGATATTCGAAAGGGCGACGAATACCTTGAAAAGTACGAGGAAATCACGGGCGTGGAGGCGGTGAGCATTGCGGACAAGATGTCCGACTACGTTGTGCGCCGCAGGCTTGACTGTCAGAAAATCGCCTGTCTTGTGGCTCCCGAAAAACGCGGATATTTATATGAAAAACTTGCCGCAAAGTTTAATTCGCGGTTTGACGTGACTTGCAGCGCAAAGGTGCTTGTGGAAGTTTCGCCCTTGCAAAACAATAAGGGCGAGGCGCTGAGGTTTATCGCCGAGCATTACGGTATTCCCTTGACTTCGACCGTGGCGATAGGCGACAATTTCAACGACGTGTCTATGATAAAAACAGCCGCGGTCGGCGTTGCAGTGGCCAACGGCGAAACCGCCCTTAAAGAGGCGGCGGACTACATAACTGTCACCAATAACGAGTGCGCAGTGGCGAAAATTATAGAAAAATTCGGGTTTGTATAGTACTATGTCTGAAATATTAGCCCCTGCGGGCAGTAAAAACAGTGCTCTGGCAGCCATAAACGCGGGTGCGGACGCAATTTATCTGGGACTTGAAAGCTTTTCTGCGAGAAACTCGGCGGAAAACTTCGGCGCGGACGGGTTCGCTGAGATTAGCAGATACGCGCGCGCTTTCGGCGTTAAAACTTACGTGGCGATGAACACCGCCGTCAAAAATTGCGAGCTGGACGAGTTTATTCAGACGGCAGCGCGGGTCTGGAACGAGGGCGCGGACGCGCTTATCGTACAGGACTTATATCTGGGAAAATTTCTGAAAAGTATATTTCCGCAAATGATATTGCACCTTTCGACTCAGGCGGGGGTATGCAATTCACTCGGCGCGGAACTTGCAAAGGATTTCGGTTTCGACAGGGTTATTCTTGCCCGCGAAACAAAGCTTTGCGACATAGAAAAAATTTCGGCTATTATAGAAACGGAAACGTTTGTGCAGGGCGCGCTATGCACCTGTTTTTCGGGACAGTGCTATATGTCCTCGTTCGCAGGCGGCAACAGCGGCAACCGCGGCAGGTGCAAACAGCCGTGCAGAAAACGTTATTCGATAGACAGGGAGGGTTTCCAGACTCCCGCTTACAGGCTGTCGCTTTCCGACCTTTGCGTCGGCGAAAACATAGACGCGCTGATTGACGCTGGCGTGTCCTCGTTCAAAATCGAAGGCAGAATGCGCCGCCCCGAATACGTGTCCGCGGCGGTGTCGTATTACAAAAATATTTTAAGCGGCCGCGCCGCAGACGTCGGCGCGCTCAAACGCACGTACAACCGCGGAAACTATACCAAAGGCCTTGCGTTCGGTCAGGGAAAGGGCTTTATCTCCTCCGACGTGCAGGGGCATATGGGCGAGTTTGTCGGCGTAATCAAAGTCGAGAACGCCAAATACATTTGTCAGAGCAGTCAAAAATTCAACCGCGGCGACGGCTTTAAAATTCTGCGCGGCGGCTTGGAAGTCGGCGGCGGAGCTTTCGGAGCGGAAGTCAAGGGCGGTTTTACCGTCAATACCCGCGACAGGCTAAAAAACGGCGACAAGGTTTTCGTGACGACCGACACTGCGCTGAATGAACGGCTTTTGCAGAAGACAAGGCTAATCCCCGTAAAAGTGAACGCGGAATTTATCGCAGGCAAGCCCGCGCGCGCGGAGATAAACGGCGAAGTGTTTACCGATACGCAACCGCTTGAAAAGGCCTTGAAAAGGCCGCTTACGGAAGAAGAAATAGCGCGTTGTTTCGATAAGGTGGACGGTTATCCTTTTTCGGTCGAAACGGAGGTTAAAACCGACGGTGTGTTTGCGGCCGCGTCGGTTATGAACGCTTTCCGCCGCAAAGTTTATTCGGATTACTTTTCGGCAATATCGAAAAGCGGCAACAAGCCCGTCCTTGCGGATTATATCTTGCCGCGTACGGAAACGGGCCGCAACCTGAAAACGGCGGTGATAAGCGCGGATTTGAACGGCGTGACCGCCGATATTGGTATTTTAAAACCTAACGACTACGTTGAGACCGCGCGCGAACCCGATAAGTACATTCACAAATTAACAAATAGTTTCGGCGGCGAAAAGTTCCTGTACGTGCCGCCGTATCTCACGGACGAAGAAATCGAAACCGTATCTTCGGTAGCGCAAGATTTCGACGGGATTTACTGCGACTCGTACTACGGACAAAAACTTGCGCAAAAGCTTGGCAAGAAGTTCTTTGCGGGAACGGGGCTGAATTTAACGAACGCCGTAGCGTTGCAAAATTGCAGTGCGGATTACAAGTGCCTTTCCAAGGAGCTTACGGTTGCGGAGGCGAGAGAGCTTGCGGGTGAGAACGTGTTTTATCTAGCGGGCGGCAATATAAAGGTTATGGACCTTATATACTGTCCGTTCGAAAAGAAGTGCGCCTCCTGCGACAAACGCAGTCTGTATACGCTCACCGACGGGGACGGACGGAAGTTTCCTTTAAGACGGTATAAGACTTCCGAGTGCAGGTTCGAGGTGTATAACTGTGCGGATTTGCAAACGGACGGCGTTGACGGCGGATTTTACGACCGCACTTTAAAAAATACGGATAACGCCCGCACGCGCGGACATTCCGTAACGGGAATTTATTGATATGGATTTGAAGAGTCTGGAAAGACTGGAACTTGATAAAATACTTTCGGCCGTCGGCGGTTACGCCGTTCTGGACGGCGCGAAAACAAGAATAAAGAATTGTCTGCCGACCGCGGATTTAACAAAAGCGCGCAACCGTCTCGATTGCACGGAGGAGTGCGACAAGCTTTTATTCCGCTACGGCATAGGAAAAACCGAGTATTTTTCCGACCCCGAAGATTTGCTTGCGCGCGCCGCGAAGGGCGCGGCGCTGTCCTGCGCGGAGCTGAGAGAGGCGGGGGCGTTATTGCGTTCCGTCAGAACAGTTTACGGGAATATAACGTCAGCGGCAGACGAGAGCATAGTCATAATGCGCGAGTTTGCGGATAAACTGTACTTCGACAGAAATCTCGAAGACGACATAACCGAAAAGATTATTTCCGACGAGGACGTGAGCGACTTTGCAAGCGACAGGCTGTATTCCATAAGAACGCGTATAAGAAGTCTTAACGAGCGGATACGTTCAAAACTGTCCGAGTATCTTTCCAAAGACGCTAAGTATTTGCAGGACGGAATAGTCACTATCCGCAACGACCGATACGTTATCCCCGTAAAGGCCGAATATAAAAACCATGTACGCGGACTCGTCCACGACCGCTCACAGACGGGCGCGACTTTTTTTATCGAGCCCGAGCACGTGCTCGAACTCAATAACGAGCTTATAGCGCTCAATATAGACGAGCGGGACGAGGTGGAGGCAATTCTCCGCTCGCTTTCGGCACGGCTGGGTAGTATCGCCGAAAATTTAACGGCGTCGGCAGAGGTAATGTACGAGATTGACGAAAGGTTCGCCCGCGCCGAATATTCATATGCGCATAAGTGCAGTAAACCCAAAGTAAACGCAAAGGGCTATATAAATATCGTTAAGGGACGGCACCCGCTTATCGACGCGAAAAAGACCGTTCCCGTGTCGGTGGAGCTCGGCTCCGGATACGATTTCCTGCTTTTAAGCGGCGCAAACACGGGCGGTAAAACGGTAACGCTTAAAATGTGCGGGCTGTTTTGTCTTATGGCGGCCTGCGGCCTGTTTATTCCCGCCGCCGAGGGCAGCAGCGTTTCCGTCTTCGAAAACGTGTTTTGCGATGTCGGGGACAGCCAGAGCATAGAAGAGAGCCTTTCGACCTTTTCTTCGCATCTTTTAAACGTTATAAATATCTGTAATAACGTATCCCGCGACAGCCTTGTGCTCATAGACGAGCTGGGCGGCGGCACCAACCCCGACGAGGGACAGGCGCTTGCGAAAGCCATTGTTAAACACCTGCTTTCCAAAGGCTGTAAGGGTATCGTAACCACGCACTTTACGCCGCTTAAAGAATTCGCGTATTCCGTGGAGCGCATAGAGAACGCGAGTATGGAATTCGATTCCGATACGCTTAAACCGCTTTACAGTATAAAAATAGGTATGCCGGGCGCGAGCAACGCGCTTGCCATATCCCGAAGGCTCGGGCTGGACGGTAATATTCTGGACGACGCTTACGGCTATCTTTCCGAGGGCGCGCGCAGTTTCGAAAACGTTTTACGGCGCGCGGAGGACAGCAGGCTGAAAGCCGAAGAAAAGCTGAGATACGCTGAAAGCTTGGAAAGCGAATGGAAACGCAAACTCGGCGCGGTCAACGCGCAGATTGAGCAGTTGAACAAGGAAAAGGAAAAAATTTCTCGTTCCGCGCGCACCGAGAGCCGCAGAATTATTTCAGAGCGCACCGAACGCGCCGAAGAAATCTTAAACGAAATAGAGCAACTGTTTAAAAGCGAAGAAATTACGCAGTCTGATCTGATAAAGGCGCGCACGCTCAAAAATAAGCTTGAAAATATTGCGTTCGACGAGGAAGAGGGAAAAAAGACTGTAACCGACTACGCAAAGGCGACGAAAGAAAATTTGAAGGCGGGTGCAACGGTGTTTGTGCGGCAGATGCAAAGTCTTGGTCAGGTGGTTTCCTTTTCGCCCAAAAAGGGCGAGGCGGAGGTTATGTGCGGCAGTATGAAACTGCACTGCAAGCTCGCAGATTTATCTATCGTAGCAAAGACCGAGAACAAACAGAAAGTAAAAGTGGTCAAAAACATTCCCTACGAACGGCCGTTGCTGGAAATAAACGTGCTCGGTCTGACCGTGGAGGAGGCCTTGTACGAGCTGGAAAATTTTATCGACAAAGCGGTGACCGACAATCTGGAAGAGATTAAAGTTATCCACGGCGTGGGCACGGGTAAATTGCGCTCGGCCATTTCTCAGCGGCTTGCGAGGCATAAAAACGTGGAAAGTTTCCGCCTCGGTAAATACGGCGAGGGCGAAACGGGCGTTACGATAATAAAACTCAAATAGTCAAGAATTACCCCACAGCGTAATATTATATAAATAGTATTTATATTTAGGGGTAAACTAATTGAAGAGTAAATTAATCGCTATTGTTACCAACTCCGTACTCATAGCCGTCGTCGTCGCCGTTTCGTTAATCGGTTTTTTCAGCGGAAATGCGGTCGCGGCGTCGAACGAGAACTCGAACCTTTATTATAGCGCGGAAAACGGCAGCGGCGTAAGCCTTATGTTTAACGTTTACGAGCATACCGACAACGTTTACGCTATTTTGGACGCGCTCGACGAGTACGGCGCGAAAAGCACGTTCTTTATAGGCGGAAGCTGGGCGGACGACAATGTGGACTGCGTGCGCGAAATCCACAAGCGCGGCCACGAAATCGCCAGCCACGGCTATTTTCATAAGGACCATTCGCGTATGAACGAGGACGCAAATCTCGAAGAGATACGCCCCAGCGTTAAACTGCTCAATATGATATGCGGCACGGAGATAACGCTTTTCGCGCCGCCTTCGGGCGCTTTTTGCGAAGCTACGTTAAACGCTTGCGCTTCGCTGGATTTAAGCGTTATAATGTGGAGCAGGGACACGATTGACTGGCGCGACAAGGACGCGGATCTGATTTATACCCGCGCCACAAAAAATCTTAAAAACGGGGAGTTTGTTTTGATGCATCCCACGGATTGCACGGTTACGGCTCTCCCGAAAATATTATCTTACATAAGAGACGGCGGCCTTACGGCCGTTACTGTATCTCATAATTTAGGAGAGTAATGGTACACAGTAAAACATTCGGAAACGGAACAAGACTTATCGTTAAGCAGATGCCCGGACTTATGTCCGTGTCTATGGGGATTATCGTCCATACCGGCGCGAGCGTGGAGACGGACGCGGAGGACGGTATCTCGCATTTTATCGAGCATATGATGTTTAAGGGCACGGAAAAGCGCACCGCGTATAGAATTTCCGACGAGATGGACGCGATAGGCGCGCAGATGAACGCGTTCACGTCCAAGGACATTACCTGCTACTATGCAAAGTCTACGACTGGCCACGCCGCGGAAGCGTTCGAAATCCTTTCCGACTTGTTTTTAAACAGCACGTTCCCCGAGGACGAGCTGGCGCGCGAGAAGGGCGTTATTATCGAAGAGATTAATATGAACGACGACACGCCCGACGATTTGTGTCTGGACTTGCTTTCGCGCGCTTTTTACGGCGAGAGGGGCTACGGCAGAAATATCCTCGGTACGCGCGAAAACGTGAGCGGTTTTACCCGCGCGGATATAAAAAATTATATGGCGCAGCGCTACACGCCCGAAAATATCGTCATATCAATGGCGGGCAATATCGACGTGAAACTGGCCGAGGAGCTGGCCGAGAAATTTTTCGCGGCGGCGCCCGCGGCGAAGACAGCGGAAAGAAAGGTCGAAATCAATCTTTCGGGCAGTTCGCTTTTAAGAAAGAAAGAGATAGAGCAGATACATCTCGCGCTCGCCTATCCGTCCGTTAAAAGATACGACAGACTGTTTGACGCGACGCAGATTATGAATTCCGTTTTGGGCGGAAGTATGTCGTCCCGCCTGTTTCAGAAGGTCAGGGAAGAGCTGGGACTTGCGTATACGGTGTATTCGTATCTTTCTACCTATTCCGAAACGGGGTCGCTTGTCGTGTATGCGGGTGTGAACGCGGCGAACTATTTAAAGAGCGTGGACGCAATTTACGACTGTATAAAGGATATAAAAAACAAAAACATCTCCAAAGAAGAGTTTATGCGCGGTAAAGAGCAGCTTACTTCTTCTTCCGTGTTTGCGCAAGAAAGCACGTCCTCGCAGATGCTGCTTTACGGCAAGGAGCTTATTTACAGCGACAGAATATATAATTTCGAGGAGCGGGTGAAAAAGATAGCGGCGGTCACCTTCGACGACGTTATGGAGGCGGTGGAGCATAACTTCAATCCCGACAATCTTGCCGCGGCGGTAGTCGGCAACGCGGACAAGCCGCTCGAATTATGAGCGAAATAAAACACGGGTTCGCGCCCGTTTACGACGAAAACAGCAAGGTTCTGATACTCGGCAGTTTTCCGTCCGTGAAGAGCAGGCAGACGGAGTTTTATTACGGGCACCCGCAGAACCGTTTCTGGCGCGTTCTGGCCTCGTACTTCGGCGCGCCCGCGCCGAAAACCGTTGAGGACAAGCGCAAATTCGTACTTTTAAACAGGGTCGCGCTATGGGATATAGTGACCGAGTGCGAAATAGTCGGCTCTCAGGACGCGACGATTAAAAATTTTAAGGTTGCGGACATAAAAAGTCTGTTGCAAAATTCCGCGATTAGTTATATAATACTTAACGGCGGCAAGGCTTTTTCGGTGTTTGAAAAACATTTCGCGGATATAGGCATACCGTACGAAAGACTTCCGTCCACAAGTCCCGCAAACACTCGGTGTTCCGAAAAGGAGTGGCACGATGCTTTACGAAGAGCTTTTGACAAAGCTTAAAGAAAAGGCCGACGGCAAGTACGCCGAATTTCACGGCAGGCTTTTGAAAAACGAAAACATAAAACTGATCGGCGTGCGCATACCAGAACTCAGAAAGATTGCAAAGCTGTTTAAGGGCGACGAGGAAACGTTGCTGGCGTTCCCCGACGAGTATTACGAAGTAACGTTTATAAAGCTGACCGCGGTTTCTATGCTCGGCTATGAAAATTTCATTAAGTACATAGATTATTGCGTTTCGCTTCTGGACAACTGGGCCACTTGCGACTGCGTTTCCGCAAAATGCATAACGGAGCACAAAGACGACTTTTTACCGTATATCCGCAAATACGCCGCGGCGGAGGGCGAATACTTCCAGCGTTTCGCGCTTGTTTCGCTGTTGCACTACTACGTAGAGGAAAAGTATGCGGAAACTATTTACGCGATTGTCGAGCGCTGTGACACAAGCCTGTATTATGTGCATATGGCGGCGGCCTGGCTTATCGCGGAAATGCTTGTAAAGCATTACGAATCGGCGGTGGGGTTCCTTTCGGAGCACTCGCTGGACAGAAAAACTCACAACAAGGCAATTCAAAAAGCGTGCGAAAGTTTCAGGCTTTCGGGCGACAGAAAAAACTATTTAAAGGGAATTAAAAGATAACAATGGACATTTCAGCAAAACTGACGGAGGAATTCAACCTCAGACCCGACCACGTAAAAAACGTTTTAAGCCTTTTGGAAGAAGGCAACACCATTCCGTTTATTGCGCGTTACCGCAAGGAAATGACCGGCGCAATAGACGATCAGGTTTTAAGAAACTTAAACGACAGATACGAGTATCTAAAAAATCTGGAAAAGCGCAAAGAGGAAGTGGCTAAGGCCATAACCGAGCAGGAGAAAATGACGGAAGAAATTCAGTCCGCCATCGACGCCGCGCAGACAATGACCGAAATAGAAGACGTTTACCGTCCGTTCAAACAGAAAAAGAAGACGCGCGCTTCCGTCGCAATCGAAAAAGGTCTCAAACCGCTTGCGGAGTTCATACTCGCGCAACAGGGCGACCCCTACAAGGAAGCGGAGAAATACATAGACGAAGAAAAGGGAGTAAAGGACGTGAACGAGGCGATAGCGGGCGCGAAAGACGTTATCGCGGAAGTCGTTTCGGACAATGCGGAGCTGCGTAAAAAGCTCCGCGGCTTGCTCGAAAAGCACGGCGAAATGCAGGTTAAACTCGTCAAGGACGACGAAAGGGGCACGTACGCTATGTACGCGGACTATTCGGAGTTCGTTCCCGAAATCAAAAACCACAGAATACTCGCCATTAACAGGGGCGAAAAGGAAGATTGCCTCAAAGCGAAAATATTCTTCGAGCCCGATATTGCAAAGCGCGTTTGCGTTTCCAAATACGTAAAGGACAAGCGCGAAACGGTCTGCGCCAAGCTTATAGAAGAGGCGGCGGCGGACGGCTACGACAGATTAATCGAGCCGTCGATACAGCGCGAAGTCAGGGCTATCCTTACCGACAGGGCGGGCGAGCAGGCTATAAAGATGTTTGAGGTCAATTTGCGCCCCCTTCTGTTACAGCCCCCCGTTAAGGGTAAAGTCACCCTCGGTCTTGACCCCGGCTACCGTACTGGTTGCAAGGTCGCGGTCGTGGACGAAACGGGCAAGGTTCTGGATACTTCGGTTATCTATCCCGTTCCGCCCAAGAACGACATCGAGGGCGCGAAGAGAATAGTTAAATATCTCATAGAAAAACATAACGTGGACGTAATTTCAATCGGCAACGGCACGGCGAGCAAAGAAACGGAAATTTTCGTTGCCGACCTGTTAAAGGAAATCGACCGCAACGTAACTTATGCGGTAGTAAACGAGGCGGGGGCCAGCGTATATTCCGCAAGCCCGCTCGCAGTCGAAGAGTTCCCCGATTACGACCTGACGCTGCGTTCCGCGATTTCGATTGCGAGAAGATTGCAGGACCCGCTTTCGGAGCTTATCAAAATCGACCCCAAGTCAATAGGCGTAGGCCAGTATCAGCACGATATGGATAAAAAGCGGTTGGACGGCGTTCTCGGCGGCGTTCTCGAAGACTGCGTAAACAGCGTCGGCGTGGATTTGAACACGGCAAGCGTTTCGCTTTTGAAGTACGTTGCGGGGCTTAACGCGGGTATAGCGAAGAATATCGTTTCCTACCGTGAAGAAAACGGTAAGTTCACTTCGCGCCCTCAGCTTTTAAAGGTTTCAAAACTGGGAGCTAAGGCGTACGAGCAGTGCGCGGGCTTTTTGAGGATACCCGACGGGAAGAACATAATGGACAACACGGCCGTTCACCCCGAGTCCTATAAGAAAGCAGAAAAACTTTTGTCGCTTTTCGGTTACAGCGACGAGGACGTGCGCGCGCGCAGGCTTGCGCAGTTGCCGGCAAAGGTCAAAGAGTTCGGCGAGGACAAGGCAGCCGAGTATTGCGAGCTTGACAAAGCCACAATGAACGATATTATCGCGGAGCTTGTAAAGCCCGGCAGGGACATAAGGGACAGCCTGCCCGCAAGACAGCTCAGAAAAGACATAATGGGCATAGAGGACTTGGCCGTCGGAATGGAAGTGGACGGCGTGGTCAGAAACGTAATCGACTTCGGCGCGTTCGTAGATATAGGCGTGCATCAGGACGGGCTTGTGCACATTTCGGAAATAACCGATAAATATATCCGTCACCCGTCCGACGTTCTTAAAGTCGGACAGCAGGTCAAAGCGGTTATAATAAGCCTCGATAAAGGCAAACAGCGCATAGGCTTGTCGTTAAAGCAGGCAAAAAAACAGGCTAATTGACTTGACAACAAACAAAAACTTATTGTAAAATCATAGCACTAAGAAAAAAGCGGAGGGATAAAATGTTTGAAGAAGTAGTTAAAACTCTTTCCGAACAGCTGAACATATCGCGGGATAAAATCAAGCCGGAAAGCGAAATTATAAAGGACCTAGGCGCCGACTCGCTCGACGTTGTGGAGCTTTTGATGACGCTTGAAGATAATACCGGAAAAACCATTCCCGAAGAAAAAGTCACCGAGTTGAAAACGGTCGGCGACGTCGTTAATCTTTTGGAAATCCTTTAATTAATAATTTCAAAACGCTCCCGAACGAACGGTTCGGGAGCGTTTTTGTCTTTATATTATAATATTAATCAATCTCTTGGGAACAAGGATAAACTTCTTGATTTGTTTTCCTTCGATAAGCGGGGCGACAACCTCGTTCGCCTTGACAATCTCTTCGATTTCCTTTGCGGGCATATCTGCGGGAACGGTTACTTTCGCCTTTATCTTGCTGTTAATCTGGACGGCGTATTCGAACGTATCCTCGCCGCACTTCGCGGGGTCGTATGCGGGCCAGCTCTCGTATGCCATAGTTCCGTCGTGTCCGAGCACGGTGCTCCAAATCTCCTCGGTAAGGAAAGGGATAAGGGGGTTGAGCAGTTTGATAAGCCCCTCGGCGTATTCGGCGGGGAAATTTTTCCCTTCGCTTATCTCCTTATAGACTGCGTTGACGAAAATCATCATCTGCGAAATCGCGGTGTTAATTTTCATCGCCTCGTAATCTTCCCCGACTTTCTTTACGGTCCGGTTATAGATTTTATCGAGCGCGGGGTTCGCGTCGGGAGTAATAACGTCCGATTCGCAGTACAGCCTGTAAATCCTGTCGATAAACTTCTTTATGCCCTCGATGTTGGCGGTGTTCCAGGGCTTGGTATCTGCCACGGGCCCCATAAACATTTCGTACATTCTCAGAACGTCCGCGCCGTACTCTGCCACAATGTCGTTGGGATTGATTACGTTCCCGAGACTCTTGGACATTTTGTTTCCGTCCTCGCCCAGTATCATTCCCTGATGGAAAAGTTTCTTGAACGGCTCCTTGCAGGGCACAAGCCCTTTGTCGAACAGGAAATTATTCCAGAAACGCGAGTAGAGCAGGTGTCCTACGAGATGCTCTTTTCCGCCTACGTAGAAGTCAACGGGCATCCAGTGTTTCAAAAGCTCATAATCGGCGAACGCCTTGTCGTTGTGCGGGTCGCAGTATCTCAAAAAATACCAGGAGGAGGCCGCCGACCCGGGCATAGTAGTAGTTTCGCGCTTACCTTTCACGCCGTCTATCTCAACGTTTACCCAGTCTTTCGCGTTTTCAAGCGGCGCCGCGCCGTTGTGCGCCTTATAGTCCGTCATTTCGGGCAGGGTGAGAGGGAGTTCGCTATCTTCCAGCAGCACCGTTTCGCCGTTCTCCATATGGATAACGGGCAGCGGCTCGCCCCAGTATCTCTGCCGCGCAAAAATCCACTCGCGCAGTTTATAGGTAACCGTCTTTTTACCGCAACCGTTTTCTTTAAGCCATTTCAACATTGCGGAAATCGCGTCCGCCTTGTTAAGTCCGTCAAGGAAACCCGAATTTATATGAACTCCGTCGCCCGTGAACGCCTCTTCGGCAACGTTGCCGCCTTCCAGCACCTGAACGACGGGTATGCCGAATTTCTTCGCAAATTCATAGTCGCGCGTATCGTGCGCGGGAACGGCCATTATCGCGCCCGTTCCGTAAGAAGTCAATACGTAGTCGGAGATATACACGGGTATCTTATTCCCGTTCACGGGGTTGATTGCATACGCGCCCGTAAACTCGCCCGTCTTGTCCTTGTTTAAGTCCGTGCGCTCCAAATCCGATTTACCAGCGCAAACTTTCTTATATGCGTCGACCGCGCTTTTCCTGTCTGCCGCGGTAATCTCGTCGACGAGCGGGTGCTCGGGCGCGAGCACGCAGTAGGTAACGCCGAACAACGTGTCGCAGCGCGTTGTAAACACTGTAAAGCTCTTGTCGGTATCGTCAACCTTAAATATAACGTTTGCGCCCTCGGATTTTCCTATCCAGTTGCGCTGCGCGGTCTTGGAGGCCTCCGGCCAGTCAAGCTCGTCAAGCCCCTGCAAAAGCCTTTCGGCGTACTTGTTAATGTCAATAACCCACTGTTTCATATTCTTGCGGATTACGGGGTAACCGCCGCGTTCGCTCTTGCCGTCCACAATCTCGTCGTTGGCAAGCACTGTTCCCAGTTCCTCGCACCAGTTTACGGGCGTTTCGACATATCTTGCAAGCCCTTCGTTATACAGCTGTTTGAATATCCATTGCGTCCACTTGAAGTAGGAGGGGTCGCAGGTGGAAACGGTCTGGTCCCAGTCGTAGGACAGACCGAGCATCTTCAATTGCTCGGTAAACGTTCTTATATTGTCCTGCGTAAAGCCCTCGGGGTTGTGGCCCGTTTTAATGGCGTACTGCTCCGCGGGCAGGCCGAAACTGTCGAACCCGATAGGGTGGAGAACGTTGTAGCCCTGCATTCTTTTCATTCTTGAAAGAACGTCCGTCGCGGTGTAGCCTTCGGGATGACCGACGTGCAGGCCCGCGCCCGAGGGGTAGGGAAACATATCCAGCACGTAGTATTTGGGCTTGGAAAAATCATATAAATCGGTGTGGAACGTCTTGTGCTTGTCCCAGTATTCAATCCATTTCTTTTCAATCCTTGAAAAATCGGTGTATGCCATTTTTATTTCCTTTTATTATCCTTTTCGTTGTCGTCTTTGTCGTCGTGTTCCTTGGACTTTATCGAGAACTCTATTTCGGAGTTGGCCTTGCACAAAGCGTCGATAAAATCGTCATACCATTCGTTGTTGACGACTATAACCATAAAAGTTCCGCTTTTGAAAAACACGGAAAGTTTGTCGGTCGTCCTGTCGAGTATGATTGTTTCTATCTCGGTTATGTCGTACTTGCTCTTGATTATTCCGAAACTCGTTTTAAGCGTCTTTTCGTCAATCGAGTAATAGGACGACACCAGAAGGCTTATTAAAATTACAAGCAAAATTATAGGTATCAGAAAAAACAGCGCGTGCTGAATAATGGGATATACTGGGTTCTGGGCGGACATAATGTCGGAAGTGACCAGCGAATAGATATTAATTGCAAGCCCCGCGACGCAGAGCGCAAGCCCCGCATAGATAAATCCCGTGGTAAGTTTGGAAAACTTGTATTTGAAAACTTTCATAAAAACAATTATACTTGTCCGCGCCGCAAAAAGCAACAAAAAAATAATTGAAAAAAACGCGTTTATGGTTTACAATAGTATATAACTATATCAAAGGAACATAAAATGATTAAACTTATAAGAAGCGGGGTGTACTACTCCGAAGGCAGGCTGGTCAAAGAAAACGTGGCGTTTATGGTCGAGGCGAAAAAGCGCAAGGCAATACAGTCCACCATATCCTACGGCATACTCAATTCGCATAACAGCGGGGGCGAGGATAATCTTAAAATAACGTTCGACGGACTTGTTTCGCACGACATAACTTACGTCGGGATTATACAGACGGCAAAGGCCTCGGGGCTGAAAGAATTTCCGCTTCCGTACACGCTTACAAACTGCCACAACTCGCTCTGTGCGGTCGGCGGCACCATTAACGGCGACGACCATCTTTTCGGCCTGACCGCGGCAAGGCGTTACGGCGGGAATTACGTTCCGCCGCACCTTGCGGTAATCCACCAGTATATGCGCGAAACGGGCGTTAAATGCGGGTCTATGATACTCGGCTCCGACAGCCATACGCGTTACGGCGCGCTCGGAACTATGGCCGTGGGCGAGGGCGGGCCTGAGCTTGTCAAACAGCTTTTGAAACAGACTTACGACGTCGCCCGTCCCGAAACTATAGCCGTCTATCTCAAAGGCAAGCCGCCAAAGGGCGTGGGCCCGCACGACGTAGCAATCGCGCTCGCCGGCGCGACTTTCAAGAACGCTTTCGTCAAAAACAAAATTCTCGAATTTATCGGTCCCGGAATCAAAAACCTTTCTATGGATTTCCGTTGCGGTATCGACGTTATGACGACGGAAACGGCCTGTCTTTCGAGTATCTGGGAAACGGACGATATCTGCCGCCGGTTCTATAAAACGCACGGCAGGGAGGAGTATTTCAAACCCTTGCACCCTGCCGAGCCCGCGTATTACGACGGCGCGGTCGTTATAGATTTATCGGAAATTCAGCCTATGATAGCCCTGCCGTTTCACCCGTCCAACGCGTATACCGTCAAGGAGTTTATTTCCAATGCCGAAGACGTTCTCGCTGAAACGGAAAAGCAGGGTTACGCTCTTTTAAAAAATCCGTCGTTCAGTCTGCGCGACAAGGTAAGGGACGGAAAAGTCACGGTAAGTCAGGGAATAATAGCGGGTTGCGCGGGCGGGAGCTACGAAAACATAGCGGAGGCTGCGGAGATACTCCGCGGCGCAAGTTGCGGCAACGGCGAGTTCGAACTCAGCATATATCCGCAGAGCCAGCCCGTTTTCAAATGCCTTGCGGACAACGGCAGCGTGTCCTCGCTTATGAGCGCGGGCGCGATTATAAAGACGGCGTTTTGCGGCCCCTGTTTCGGCGCGGGCGACACGCCTTTCAACAACGGTCTGTCGATAAGGCACACGACCCGCAATTTCGAAAACCGCGAAGGTTCCAAGCCCAGCGAGGGCCAGCTTGCCGCGGTCGCGCTGATGGACGCGCGTTCGATTGCGGCCACCGCCGCCAACGGCGGAGTGCTCACGCCCGCGACCGAGTTCGAATATACGAGAAAAATAAAGAAATATTATTTCGACGCGGAGATATATAAAAATCGGGTATATTGCGGCGAGGGTAAACCCGATTATGACGCGGAAGTTGCGTACGGGCCGAACATTGCGGACTGGCCCGAGCAGATTGCGCTTTCGGACAATCTTCTTATAAAGGTAGTAAGCGTTATAAAGGACGCGGTAACTACCACGGACGAGCTTATACCTTCGGGCGAAACTTCGTCATACCGTTCCAATCCCCTAAGGCTTGCGGAATACGCGCTTTCGCGAAAAGACCCCGATTACGTAACCGCCGCGAAAGCCGTTATGGCGGACGAGCAGTCGCGCCGCGTAAACGGAGATTTGCCCGCGAAGGTATTGAAGGAGGCGGGCGTGGAAATCAAAAGCGGCACGATATACGGCAGTTGCGTGGCCGCGAAAAAGCCGGGCGACGGTTCGGCTAGGGAGCAGGCGGCCTCCTGCCAGCGCGTGCTGGGCGGCGTCGCCAATATCGCGGTCGAGTACGCTACCAAACGTTACCGCTCAAACCTTATCAACTGGGGAATGTTGCCGCTTGTATGCGACAAGCTGGATTTCAGAAAGGGCGATTATATCTATATAGAAAACGTGCGCAAACTCATTTCGGACGGCGCAAAGTCGTTGCCCGCAAAACAAATTTCGCGCGGCAAGGTAAAGGATATTGAGCTGGGTATCGGCGAGCTTACGGAAGAAGAGAAAAAGATAATACTTTCTGGCTGTCTTATAAACTACAACAAAAACAGAAAATAAACGCACAAGTCCCGCCGACAGGCGGGACTTGTATCAGTTTTTCGGCGCAATGGGTTTCGCGGGCAGAGGAACGGGGCGGTTGGGTTTTCTGCGCGGTTCCCTGAACCCTATGTCGGGCATTTCGGGCGGCTTTTTGCAGTCATCGTCGTCGCAGTCGTCTTCGCGTTCAACCTTCATAGGTTCGGGCACGCATTTAACGTTGTCGGGTGCGTCGGTCTGACTGCAACCCGAAAGAGTCGCGGAGCACGCGGCCAATATTGCCGCAACAATAAAAATACCTTTTTTCATACTCAAAGTATGTTTATTTGCGCAGACTTTATGCAAACGCTTGCAATTTACGGCGTTTGGTTATAAAATATAATCACCTGAACTTGAAAAGTAATTTGAGGGTAAAGGGCTGAATAATTCGTATCGGCGGTTTCGTCGGTATATTTCCGCCTTTTCCCCGTTTTTAACGGAGGATTTTTTTTATGTCCGAAAAAAGGCTTGCGGTAATAAGCATTATCGCGGAAAAAAGAGACAGGAGCGCGGAAATCAATTCTCTGCTGTCGGCGTACGGCGAGTATATGGTCGGCAGACTGGGTATACCTTACAGGGAGAAAAGCGTCTATGTGCTTAGCGTTGTCATAGACGCGCCTGCCGAGGTTATCAACACGCTTACAGGTAAAATCGGTATGCTGGAAGGCGTTACCGCCAAAACTTTGATGTCCAGAATTTGAGGTAAAAGGTTGATTCCCGATACCGAAAGGAGTTTTATGAGAAAATTTATAACCGCGCTTTTATGCGCTTTTACGGCCGTTGCCACCGCAACTTATTTTACCGCCTGCACACGGCCCGCCGCAGAGAACGGGGTCAATCTCGTAGCGGTGGAGGGCGGGCAGGTCGGGCTTATGCACGGCGTTGACTATTACGTGGTACCCGAACCCGCCGCAAGCGCCAGGGTTTCGGCGTTGAAGGATTTGAACATAGTCGGCGATTTACAGGAAATTTACGGCGGGGAGAACGGTTATCCGCAGGCCGTGATTGTGGCTAAAACCGGCGTTTTGGAGCACGGCGCGTTTATGCGGCGGTTTATCGCGGCTCTCGGGCGCAACGGCGAATGGCTTGCGGACGAACATACTTCGGCCGAAACCGTCGTTTCCGCGGTGCGGGAGCATCTTACCGACGGGGCAAGCCCTATGTTTACGGCTGAAAACCTTACCAAGCAGGTAATTGAAAACTGCGGTATAGGGTTCGTTCCCGCGGCGGAGGGAAAGCGGGAAATAAAAGCGTTTATGGAAAAACTTGACGGCGTGAGCGAAACTCCGTTCGGAACACCGTCGGACGGCTTTTTCCACGACGGTGAGTACGGCGCGGACGAAAGCAATCCGAAAGTATCCGTATACGCGCCCGACGGCGCGCCCGCGCTTGGTATCGCGAATTTGCTCGCGGGCGAGGAAAACTTACAGGATTGCGCGGAGATAGAGTACGAAGTGGTGGCGGCTAGCCTGATACAGACCTTCGTTACGGGCGCAAATCCCAAGGCGGATATTTGCGTGTTGCCCGTCAACCTTGCAGTCAAACTTCTGGGTAACGGCGGGGCGTATAAACTCATAGGCACGCTCACGCACGGCAATTTATTCTTGCTGTCAGAAAACGGAGAGCGGATTACGGCCGACAATTTCGATACGCTTAAAGGTAAAACGGTTGGGGTCGTAAATCTTGCCGCAGTGCCGGGGCTAACGTTCAAACTCATATTAAAGGAACACGGCGTTGAATACAAACAGGTTGTCTGACGTAAAAAGCTTTTTGTGTAAGCGAAAGGTCGATATAATTTGCTCCGTCGCGGCGGTCGCGCTCATTTTGCTTGTCTGGGTAATCGCGTACTATTCCGTAAAAAACGATTATGTTATACCGTCCGTATCGGATACGTTTAGAAGTTTCGGCGAAAATCTTATAAGCGGAGTTTTTTGGTCGGCGTTCTTCAATACCTTTCTGCGTACGCTGATAGCGTTTGCGGTATCGTTTGCGCTTGCCGCAGCGACCGCGGCGCTGTCTTTTATAAGTAAAATTTTCCGCGCGCTCGTGCGGCCGTTTATAGTGATTTTAAGAACGTTGCCCACGCTTGCGGTCATATTGATACTCTTAATTTGGACCACTCCGAGAACCGCGCCCGTCATTGTGGCCGCGCTTGTGCTTTATCCTATGATGCACGCAAGGTTTTTCGCCGCGCTGGACGGGGTGGATAAGGACGTTCTGGAAATGGCGCGCGTGTATAACATAAGCGCCCGCGACAGGCTTTTGAAAATTTACCTGCCGCAGACTCTGCCCGCAGTGCTGTTGCAGACGGGTGCGGATATATCGCTCGGGCTTAAAGTCGTTATTTCCGCGGAAGTGCTTTCAAGTACGTTCAACAGTCTTGGCGGACTTATGCAAAACGCGCGGCTGTATCTGGAAATGCCGCGTCTTGCCGCGCTCACGCTTGCCGCGGTTTTTTTCGGGCTTATAATCGACGCGGCGTTCGCATTTGTGGGAAAGTTTGCGTTCGGGTGGCGGAAAAAGGAAGGCGGGCGATGATAGAAATAAAAAACTTTACCAAAAAGTACGGCGATACGGTCGTATACGAGAATTTTTGTCTGAATATCGAAGAGAGAAAAACAACGTGTATTCTGGGCGCAAGCGGTTGCGGTAAAACCACGCTTTTGAACGCCGTCGCTGGTCTTATCGATTACGAGGGGGATATACCCCGCCTTAAATGCTCATACGTTTTTCAGTCGCCGCGGCTCGTTCCCAACCTGACGGTTTACGGCAATCTGCGCCTTGTCTGTAACGATAACGCCGAGATTGCGCGTATGCTCGAAAGAGTGGGTCTTTCCGACAAAGCGGACGCGTATCCCGTAAGCTTGTCTGGCGGTCAGGCGCAGCGCGTCGCGCTGGCGCGCGCGTTCCTGTATCCGTCCGACGTTATACTTATGGACGAGCCGTTTTCCTCGCTCGATATAAAACTGAAATTTAAGGCCGCGGAGCTGTTTTCCGAGATACGGAGAAAGGACGGCAGGACTGCGCTGTTTGTCACGCACGACGTGGACGAGGCGCTGTGCGTTGCGGACAGGATAGTCGTGATAAAGGACGGCGGGGTTGTTGCGGACGCTATTACGGCGGAAGAGGATAGGGAGGAAATCCGCCGCAAACTTATAGAAGTTTTATGTGAATAATTTTGTATTTCCTTAATTTAGCGAGGTGATTCGAATGTGCGAACTGACTTCATTAAGAAACGTCGGTACGGAAATGGCGCTAAGGTTACAATACGTCGGTATAAACACGGCGGAAGGTTTAATTGCAAATATAGCCCGCTAACCTCGTAGATGAAGTTAGCGGGCTATATGTTTGTTTTAATATGAAATTTTGCGGTTTTTGGCGCATAATGGGAAAATTTATATTACAAAATATAAAAAACTGTCGTCAAAAAGTTTCCTTTTATCAATATATTGTGTTATAATCGTATAGCAAGTTGAAGATATTGTGTTTTTATACGACGAGATAGGTTATGCCTGAGCGGAAAGCGTATATGAAAAAGTATACGTTCAGCACTCCGAGCACTGGCATAAGAACCATCAACAGCAGGTTTTTGGTGCGGTAGCGCATAACGAACATACTCACGTAAATTCCGATTGCGCCGCCGAGTATCGCGGTCAGGATAAGCTTGCCGTCGCCGCTGTTCATCTTCGCCTCGTCGCTGCCGTATTCGTCGCGTTGCGACTTCAAAAGCATAACGGCGTAGAAGTTTACGGCAAGAATATACACGATAAGAATAATGTACAATAGCAGCATACTAAAAGTATGCCGATAATTAAACGTTTAATACGGAGGTCTGTGTCAGTGGCTAAAATTGCGGTTATTATGGGCAGTAAATCGGACTGGGGCGTAGTCAAGCCCGCGGTCGACGTTATCAGAAGTTTCGGCGTCGAAACGGAGGTAAGGGTAATATCCGCGCACAGAACGCCCGAAGAGGCGCACGAGTTCACCGTATCCGCAAAGGACCGCGGTATCGAGGTCATCATATGCGCCGCGGGAAAGGCCGCGCATCTGGGCGGAGTAATCGCCGCGGGGACTACCCTGCCCGTTATCGGACTTCCCGTGAAAACGGATATGATGGGCGGACTGGACAGTCTGCTTTCTATTGTGCAAATGCCTTCGGGCATACCCGTTGCGACGGTCGGCGTGAACGGAGGGGAGAACGCGGGACTTCTCGCATTGCAGATACTGGGCGTAAAATATCCCGAAATCGCAAACCTCCTTTCGGTATATAAGAGCAAAATGAAAAATAAAATAAACGAAGACGACGCCGCGCTGCAACAGGAATTGAAGCAGCTGTAAAAGCATACCCGCAGTGCACTCTGCGGGTATTTAAATTAACAAAAATTTTAAGGAGATACATATGCAACAAAAAGAGCAGCTTTACGAAGGTAAGGCAAAAAAGGTTTTCGCGACCGAGAACCCCGATTATGTAATCGTTTCCTACAAGGACGACGCCACGGCTTTTAACGGCCTCAAAAAGGGCACTATAAGCGGCAAGGGCGTTATCAACAACAAAATGAGCAATCTTATGATGTCTATGCTCGAAAAGAAGGGCATACCCACGCACCTTGTCGAGCAGATAGACGACAGAAATACGATAGTCAAAAAAGTGAGCATAGTTCCCTTGGAGGTTATCATAAGAAACGTTGCCGCGGGCAGTTTTTCAAAGCGTTACGGCGTTCCCGAGGGCACGGCTTTCGCGTCGCCCACGATAGAATTTTCGTATAAGAACGACGACTTGGGCGACCCGCTTATCAACGACTATCACGCGCTTGCTTTGAACCTTGCGACGGCGCAGGAGATAGAAACCATAAAGAAAATGGCGTTTTCCGTAAACGACGCTATGAAAGAGTTTTTCCGCGGCCTCAATATCGACCTTATCGACTTCAAACTCGAATTCGGAAGGTTTAAGGGCGAGATTGTGCTTGCGGACGAAATTTCTCCCGATACCTGCCGTTTCTGGGAGGCGGGCAGCTGGGATACGACCAAGCACGTAAGTCTCGATAAAGACAGGTTCCGCAGGGATCTGGGCGGCGTTGAAGACGCTTACGAAGAAATATTCAAAAGAATAAGCAAATAGGAACACTATGATTTTGAGAAGTGAAAAAGCTCCGTTTGACAGTATGAACGAGGAATGCGGCGTTTTCGGCGTTTACTCGCAGGAGAACCGCAACGTTGCGCATACCGTGTATTACGGTCTTTACGCCCTGCAACACCGCGGGCAGGAGTCGGGCGGCATAGCCGTCGCATACGCGGATAAAATTAAATACCATAAAGGTATGGGTCTGGTTGCGGACGTCTTTGCAGGCGGCAATCTGGAAGCCCTGCCCGAGGGCGATATCGCCGTCGGGCACGTTCGCTATTCGATTACGGGCGCAAGCCAGTTGCTCAACGCCCAGCCCGTTGTGTTTACGGGCAAGTGCGGCAAGCTCGCGCTGGCGCACAACGGCAACCTGACCAACACGCAACGGCTCCGCAAAGAAATGATAGAGCAGAACGCGGTGTTTCAGACCACAATCGACTCGGAAGTAATCGCAGTTTACATAAACAGTTTATCGGACGGCGACATACTTACGGGCGTAAGACGTGCCTGTCCGAAATTCAAAGGCTCGTACGCGCTGGTAATTATGACGACCGATAAATTAATCGCCGTGCGCGACCCGTTCGGTATAAGGCCGCTCTGTATAGGCACGACCGAAACCGACGTTATGGTCGCAAGCGAAACGTGTGCTCTGGACGCTGTGGGCGCGACTTTTCTTCGCGACGTGAAACCGGGTGAAATAGTCGTCGTAGACAGCGAGGGCATTCATTCGTATTTTATGGACGGCATACCCGAAAAGAGCAGAATGTGCATTTTCGAGTACGTGTATTTCGCGCGGCACGACTCCATTCTCGACGGCATAAGCGTTTACGAGGCGAGGAAGGAGGCGGGCAGACTGCTTGCACGCCACTGTCCCGTCGAGGCCGACCTCGTTTCGGGCGTGCCCGATTCGGGCAACGTCGCCGCGAGAGGTTACGCGGAAGAGAGCGGCATACCGTTCGTCGAGGCGCTCGCCAAAAACAGATACGTCGGCAGAACTTTCATTCAGCCCGACCAGCGCCAGCGCGAAAACAGCCTGAACGTCAAGATGAACGCGTTGCGCGCAAACGTGGTCGGTAAGCGCGTAATTATAATAGACGACTCTATTGTGCGCGGAACGACTATGCGCAAGATAATAAAGATGTTAAGAAACGCGGGCGCGAAAGAAGTGCATATCCGCGTGTGCTCGCCAATAATCAAACACCCCTGTCACCTCGGGATAGACATACAGACTTATTCCCAGCTGATAGGCGCGTATAAAAACGAAAAACAGATTTGCGAAAGTCTGGGCGCGGACAGCGTGAGGTATCTTACGGTAAACCAGCTGTTGAAGACCTGCAAGGGCGCAAATCTCGATTTCTGCCTCGGTTGTTTCAACGGCGAATATCCTTACCCGCTCGAAGGTTACGAGGCGGATAAACTCAAACTCGAATAAGGAGAATAATTATGGCAATTTCTTATAAAGACAGCGGCGTTGACGTAGAGAGAGGTTACGAGGCTGTCAGGCTTATGAAAGAACACGTTAAATCCACATATACTGCCGGAGTGCTCGGCGATCTGGGTTCGTTCGGCGGATTTTTCGAAATGCCGAAGATAAAGCACCCCGTGCTCGTTGCCGGTACCGACGGTGTGGGAACTAAACTCAAATACGCAATAATCGCGGATAAGCACGATACTATAGGTATCGACGCGGTCGCTATGTGCGTGAACGATATTGTATGTCAGGGCGCGAAACCGCTGTTTTTCCTCGACTATTTCGCAACTGGCAGTTTAAGCCCCGAAAAGGTCGCAACCGTAGTTTCGGGTATCGCAAAGGGCTGTAAGCAGGCGGGCGCGGCGCTTATCGGCGGCGAAACCGCTGAAATGCCCGGTTTCTATCCCGCGGGCGATTACGACATTGCGGGGTTCGCGGTGGGCGTTGTCGACAGAAAGAAAATCATCAACGGCAGCGATATTAAAAAAGGCGACGTGCTTATCGGCCTCAAATCCAGCGGCGTTCATTCGAACGGCTATTCGCTCGTAAGAAAACTTTTCGGCGAGGATATCGAAAAGCTTAAAACTTACGACGAGCAGCTCGGTTCAACCCCTATAAACGTGCTTTTGGAGCCGACCAGAATTTACGTAAACAGCATACTCGCGCTTATTGAAAAAGTCAAAGTCAAGGGCATAGCGCACATCACGGGCGGCGGGTTCATAGAGAATATTCCCAGAATTTTCCCCGTGGGGATTGGCTGTGAAATAAACGTTTCTTCATACGAAGTTCCCGCGGTGTTTAAGATTATGCAGGAGCGCGCCGGTATCTCTGACGAGCAGATGTACAACACGTTCAATATGGGTATAGGAATGGTTGTGTGCGTGCGCGAGGCGGACGTGGACGCGGCTATGAAACAGCTCGAATACACGGGCGAAGAGTGCGTCGTAATCGGAAGAACGGTTAAAGGCAGCGGAGTCAAACTTATATGAAAAAGCGGATTGCGGTGTTTGCCTCGGGTAGCGGCAGCGACTTCCAGTCGGTTATAGACGCTAACGAGCGTGAGAAATTTTGCGAGATAAGCCTTCTTATTGCGTCGAAAGACGGAATAGGCGCGATAGAGCGCGCAAAGAAACACGGAATACAGACGGCAGTATTTGCGAAAAGCGACTATCCCGATCTGGAAACTCTTTATTCCGAGCTTACGTATCTTCTCAATTTACACCGCGTCGACTATTTAGTGCTTGCGGGCTGGCTTAAAATAATCCCCGCAAGCTTTATAGAAACTTTCCGCGACAGGATAATCAATATTCACCCCTCGCTGATACCCGCGTTTTGCGGCGCGGGCTATTACGGCATAAAGGTTCACCGCGCGGTGATAGAGTACGGCGCGAAATATTCGGGCTGTACGGTTCATTTCGTGGACGAGGTTCCGGACGGCGGCGCGATAATAGCGCAGGCCGCTGTCGCCGTGGACGACGGCGACACGCCCGAGAGTTTACAGGCGAAGATTCTGGAAGAGGAGCACAGGCTCTTGCCTTACTGCGTTGAAAAGCTCTGCCGCGGACTGATAGAAAAACAGGACAGAAAAGTAATAATCAAATAATTTACGGAGGAAGGATAAATGGAAATGAAGAAAAGGGCGCTTGTAAGTGTTTCGGACAAGGCGGGAGTAGTGGAGTTCTGCAAGGGGCTTGTGGAAAACGGATTTGAAATAATCTCCACGGGCGGCACGGCCAAAGCGTTAAAAGAGGCGGGACTGGAAGCTATCGGAATTTCCGATATTACGGGATTTCCCGAATGCCTTGACGGCAGAGTCAAAACTCTGCACCCCAACGTGCACGCGGGTCTGCTTGCTATGCGTTCCAATCCCGAGCATATGGCCCAGCTCGAAATGCTTAACATAAATACGATAGACATAGTCTGCGTCAACCTTTATCCTTTCAAAGCCACTCTCGAAAGCGGCGCGGATTTCGCGACCTGCATAGAGAATATCGACATAGGCGGCCCCACTATGATAAGGGCGGCGGCCAAGAACTATCAGGACGTAACGGTTATCGTCGACCCCGGGGATTACGGCCGCGTGCTCGAAGAATTGAGCGGGGACGGTATAAGCCTAGAAACGAAGAAATACCTGCAATACAAGGTGTTTGCGCATACCGCGGTATACGACAGCCTCATTTCCAACTACCTTGCGTCACAGCTGGGTATCACCTTCCCCGACGAGGTTACTTTCGCTTACAAAAAAGCGCAGGATATGCGCTACGGCGAAAACCCTCAGCAAAAGGCAGTTTTCTATAACGAGCAGACAATCCGCAAAGGCTCGCTTTCTTCGGCTACGCAAATCTGGGGCAAGGAACTTTCCTATAACAACATTAACGACGCAAACGGCGCGCTGGAACTTTTGAAAGAGTTCGGCGCCACGCCCGCTGTAGTTGCCTGCAAGCACGCCAATCCCTGCGGCGTAGGCACGGGCGAGAATATTTTCGAGGCGTATATGCGCGCGTACAATTCCGACCCCGTGTCCGTGTTCGGCGGAATACTCGCAATAAACGGAACGGTGGACGAGGCTACCGCGGTTGAAATAAACAAGATTTTCATTGAGATTATAATTGCGTCGGGCTACGACTGCAAGGCGCTGGAAATACTAGAAAGCAAGAAAAACATCCGTCTGTTGCAGATAGACGACATAACCGCGAAACGCGAAAGTTCCGCTTTCGATATGAAGAAGATATACGGCGGACTTCTCGTCCAGCAGTACGACGAAAGTTTAATCGCGGGCGAGGATATCAACCTTTTCAAAACCGCCGCCACGGTCGAAACGACCCAGCTTTCGGACGGGAAACAGAAAACCGTTTACGGCGTGGGCGTAGTTACAGACCGCGCGCCGACGGACGAAGAGATAGAGGCGCTGTTGTTTAACTGGAAAGTCGTCAAGCACACCAAATCCAACGCGATTGTAATCGGTAAGCGCGACAGGACGACGGGTATCGGAATGGGCCAGACCAACAGAATCTGGGCGGCACAGCAGGCCATTGCCCACGCGGGCGGAAAGGCCAAGGGCTCGGTTATGGCGTCGGACGCGTTTTTCCCGTTCCCCGACTGCGTGGAGGAGTGCGTAAAAGCGGGCATAACTGCTATTATACAGCCGGGCGGCTCTATCAGGGACAAGGATTCCGTAGAGGCTTGCAACGCCGCGGGTATCGCTATGGTATTCGTCGGCGACAGACATTTCAAACATTGACGGGTATTTGTTTATGAACGTTCTTGTAATAGGTAACGGCGGTAGGGAGCACGCAATCCTGCTTGCGTTAAGCAAAAGCAAACGCGTTGAAAAACTTTACTGTATGAAAGGCAATGCGGGAACTGCCGAAATCGCCGAAAACGTAGACGTGGATTATATGAACGCGGAGGCGGTAAAAGCGTACGCGCTCGCCCACCCCGAAATAGATTACTATGTGGTAACTCCCGACGACCCGCTTGCAATAGGGCTTGTAGACGAGCTGGAATCCATAGGCAAGCGCTGTTTCGGCCCGCATAAAAAAGCGGCTGTGATAGAGTCGAGTAAGGCTTTCGCCAAAGAGCTTATGAAAAAGTACAAAATCCCCACGGCCGAGTCGCAGTCGTTCGAAAACTACGGCGACGCGCTCGAATACGTACGCAAAAAAGGCGCGCCAATCGTGCTCAAAGCCGACGGGCTTGCGCTGGGCAAGGGCGTGCTCGTCTGCGAAACGTTACAGCAGGCGGAAGAGGGGCTCAAAGAAATAATGCTGGACAAGGCGTTCGGTTCGGCCGGCAATAAAATAGTTGTCGAAGAGTATATGCGCGGCTTGAAATACAATCCGGGCGAAGAGGTTTCTGTGCTTGCGTTTACCGACGGTAAGACGATAGTTCCTATGATAACCTCCTGCGACCACAAGCGCGCTTACGACGGCGACAAGGGCCTGAACACGGGCGGTATGGGCACGTTTTCGCCCTGCCCGTTCTGGACGGAAAAGCTTGAAAAGCAGGTTCTGAAAACTATTATGATACCGACAATGCAGGCAATGAACGCAGAGGGCAGAAAGTTCAAGGGCTGTCTTTATTTCGGGCTTATGCGCACGGATAGCGGTATGAAAGTTGTCGAGTACAACTCGCGTTTCGGCGACCCCGAAACACAGGTCGTTCTGCCTATGCTTAAAACCGATCTGATGGACATTTTCGAGGCCGTGACGGAAGAGCGGCTTTCCGACGTCAAAATCGAGTGGGAGAACGGCGCTTGCGTATGCGTGGTGCTTGCAAGCGGCGGCTATCCGATAAGCTACGCCAAGGGCAAGGAAATAACCGTAGGCGACGTGGGCGACGCGGTTCTCGTACACGCGGGCACGGCCGTCAAAAGCGGAAAGCTTGTGACAAGCGGCGGCAGGGTTCTGGGCGTGGTCGCCAAGGGCAAGGATATAGAAGAGGCAAGAAAGAAGGCTTATGCGGCGGTCGAGAACGTAAGCTGGGAAAATATGCATTACCGCAAAGATATAGGCATTAAATACCGCGAGGGTTAAACTGTTATGATTTACAGAATTTTCGTTGAAAAGAAAGACAATTTACAGGCGAAAAAAGTCAGGGAAGATATTTGCAACCTGCTCAAAATTTCGGTTGAGGACGTGCGCAGCTTTATCCGCTACGACGTGGAGGGAATGACGGAAGAGGAGTTCGCCGCGGCCGTTCCCTGCGTGTTTTCAGAGCCCCCCGTGGACAACGTGTATTTCGAGCATATTGACGCGGGCGCGGGATACAGGGTTTTCGCCGTTTCATACCTTACGGGTCAGTACGACCAGCGCGCGGACAGCGCGGCGCAGTGCGTACAGCTACTCACGCAAAAGGAAAGGCCGCTCATAAAATGCGCCACCGTGTACGCGGTTAAGGGCGTTTCCGAAACCGAGCTTGAAAGAATCAAAAAGCATCTTATAAATCCCGTAGAGAGCGAGGAGGCGGCGCTCGACAAGCCAGAGTCGCTTGTCCGCATCGCACCCGCAGCGGACGACGTTAAGACGCTTGACGGGTTTATAGATTACAGCGACGAGCTGATTGCCGGGTTCCACGCGGCGGCGGGGCTTGCTATGTCCGTTCAGGATTTGGCGTTCGTCCGCGACTATTTCAAGCGCGAGGGCAGGAATCCCACCGAAACCGAGATTAAAGTTATAGACACTTACTGGTCCGACCATTGCCGCCATACGACTTTCGCTACGGAGCTTAAAAACATAACGGTCAATAGCGACAACAAACATATAGAGAAGTCGCTCGCCCTTTACAGACAGCTTTTCGCCGAGCTGTACAGAGACAGGAAAGACAAATATCCCTGTTTTATGGACATAGCCACCATTGCGGTCAAAAAGCTCAAAAAAGAGGGTTTGCTCGATAATCTGGACGAGTCCGACGAGATAAACGCTTGCTCGGTCAAGGTCGACGCCGTTCTCGACGGCAAGCCGCAGAAATACACGGTTATGTTTAAAAACGAAACGCACAACCACCCCACGGAAATCGAGCCGTTCGGCGGCGCGGCGACCTGTCTCGGCGGAGCTATACGCGACCCGCTTTCGGGCAGAACTTACGTTTTGCAGTCTATGAGAGTTACGGGCTGTGCGGACCCTACCGAGCCTATTGAAAATACGATAAAGGGCAAGCTGCCGCAAAGGGTTATAACCAAGACCGCGGCGGCGGGTTTCTCTTCCTACGGCAACCAGATTGGTCTTGCGACGGGACAGGTAGAGGAAGTTTACCATCCCGGTTATAAGGCCAAAAGGCTTGAAACGGGTTTCGTCGTCGGCGGCGCGAAATCCGATATGATTTACCGTTCCGGACCTGAGAAGGGCGACGTTATACTTCTTCTCGGCGGAGAAACGGGCAGGGACGGTTGCGGCGGCGCGACGGGTTCGTCCAAGGCGCACGACGTTAAGTCCGTGCAGACCTGCGGCGCGGAGGTGCAGAAGGGCAACGCGCTTACAGAGCGCAAGCTCCAACGCCTGTTTCTGAACGGAAAAGTTACGCGAATGATAAAGAAGTGTAACGACTTCGGCGCGGGCGGCGTTGCGGTTGCTATCGGAGAGCTTTCCGACGGACTGGTTATTCAGCTTGACAAAGTTCCCAAAAAGTATGAGGGGCTTTCGGGAACAGAGCTTGCTATTTCCGAATCGCAGGAGCGTATGGCCGTAGTCGTGCGCGAAAAGGACGTTGACGAGTTTATCAGGCTTGCGGCGGAAGAAAATCTTACAGCGACCGCTGTTGCGACGGTTACGGACGACAGAAGAATGAAGATGATGCACAGGGGCAGGGCCATTGTGGACATCTCGCGCGATTTCCTCGATACAAACGGCGTAAAACAGGTGACGGACGCCGAGATTAACGAGAAAGTTACGAGTTTCTTTAACAATAAACAGACAAATAATTTCAAAGCCGCTTTAATCGGCGCGCTTTCGGAGTTCAACGTATGCTCGAAGAAAGGGCTTGCGGAAATGTTTGACTCTACGATAGGCGCAAAATCGGTATATATGCCTTTCGGCGGAAAGAACCAGCTTACGCCCGTAATCGCTATGGCCGCCAAATTCATAGGCGGGGAAACGGACGACTGCACCGTTTCCGCATACGGCTACAATCCCGAACTGATGTCGGATTCGCCTTTCACGGGCGCAATTTACTCGATTGTCGCGTCCGTTTCGAAGGTTGTTGCGGCAGGCGCGAAGTTCGAGGATATTCGCCTTACCCTGCAAGAGTTCTTTATGCGTTTAAGAGAGGACAAAAAGCGTTGGGGCGTGCCTTTGGCGGCTCTTCTCGGCGCGCTGTACGCGCAGATTAATCTCGGACTGGGCGCAATAGGCGGCAAGGATTCTATGAGCGGCACGTTCGAGGATATAGACGTTCCGCCCACTCTCATCTCGTTTGCGCTTGCGCCCGCAAAGGCCTCCAGACTCATTACCAACGTTATAGACCGCGCGGGTCAAAAGCTTTATCTGCTGCCTCTGCGCAAGGACGGAAATTACGTTCCCGACTTCGGTTATCTCAAAAAACTGTATTCCGCAGTAAACGCGAATATCGCGAACGGAAAGATTAGATTCGCAACCGTGGTTGAAAAGGGCGGCGCGGCCGCGGCGGTTGCGAAAAGCTGTTTCGGCAACGGTTTCGGATTCGGGTTCGTCTGCGACAAGCAAACGCTTTTCCGCGAAGGTTACGGCGATTTGATTATCGGCACGGACGACGAACATATTTTAAAAGAGCTGGATAACGTTTTGCTCGGCTCGTCGGCGGAGGGCGGCTTTACCTTGAACGGCGAAAGCGTGTCTTATTCCGAGGCGGAAAACGCGTACACGGGCAGGCTTAACGGGGTATTTCCCGTAACTGCGCCCGCCGAGGGGCAAATCGTAGACTGCGATTATACCGTCGGGAAAGCAAAGGCAAGCTCGCTCAAAATCGCAAAGCCCGTCGTATTTATTCCCGCGTTCCCCGGAACGAACTGCGAGCTTGACACGGCGCGCGCGTTCAGGCTTGCGGGTGCGGAGCCCGAAATAGTGGTTGTTAAGAACCGCACCGCATCCGACATAGAAGAGAGCGTTAAAGCGATAATTAAAGCGATAGACAGGGCTAACATAATAGCGTTCCCCGGCGGATTTTCGGGCGGCGACGAACCCGACGGTTCGGGCAAGTTCATTGCTACGACGTTTAAAAATCCCGCGGTGTCGGAGCGGATTATGAACCTTCTTAATAACCGCGACGGACTCGTACTCGGCATATGCAACGGTTTTCAGGCGCTTATAAAGCTCGGGCTTGTGCCTTACGGCAAGGTATGCCCGCTCACGGAAAATTCGCCTACGCTGACTTTCAACAACATTTCGCGCCACGTTTCCACTATGGTAAATATCCGCGTCGCGTCGACTGTCAGCCCGTGGCTATCCGCGTGCAAGGTCGGCGAGGTGTATTCGGTGCCCGTATCCCACGGCGAGGGCAAGGTAATCGCGCCCGCGGCGGAGCTTGAAACTATGCGATTAAGCGGCCAGATAGCAACGCAGTACGTGGATTTGTCGGGCAAGCCCACTATGTTAAGTCCGTACAATCCCAACGGCAGTATGCTTGCAATAGAGGGCATAACCTCGCCCGACGGCAGGGTGTTCGGTAAAATGGGTCATAGCGAACGTACGGGCGAAAACCTTTATAAAAACTATTCAGGCAATTTCGATATGAAGATATTCGAAAGCGGAGTGAAATATTTCAGATAAGAGGTAAACTATGAGATGCGTTTTCTGCGGTTATGAAGACAGCAAAGTAATCGACAGCCGTTCTGCCGACGAAGGCAGAACTATAAGAAGGCGCCGCGAGTGTTTCAGTTGCGGCAAGAGATTTACGACCTACGAAACAATCGAGGACACGCCCGTACTCGTTATCAAGACGAACGGGGCGCGTCAGGCTTTCGACCCGCAGAAAATCAAGAACGGAATTATAAAGTCCTGCGAAAAACGGCCTGTGTCTATGAACGTCATAGACGACATAGTAAACGCCGTGACAAAGCAGATTTACAATTCTATGGAGCAGGAAGTTTCCTCCAAGTTTATAGGCGAACTCGTTATGGAAGAGCTTAAAAAACACGACGAGGTCGCGTACGTGCGGTATGCAAGCGTATACCGTTCGTTCAAGGACATATCCAGCTTTCTGGAAGAGCTGCAAAGTATGATGGAGAGTAAAAAATAATTTTTTTCGGGCAGTGGCAGCACTGTCCGAGTTTTTGCGGTTGAATATGAGTATTGACACCAAAAAAATAGGCGTTGGCGGAGTTTATATAGGCGGCGGGGAAAGTGTAAAAATCCAGTCGATGTGCACGACGAAAACTTCCGATATAAGCGCCACGGTTGCACAGATAAAGGCATTGGAGATTGCGGGCTGCGATATAATCAGGGTTTCCGTTCTGGACGAAGTGGACGCCGCCGCCATAAAGACGATTAAAGATAAGATAAGCATACCGCTTGTCGCGGATATTCATTTTTCGAGCAGGCTGGCGATTGCTTCGATAGAAAACGGTTGCGACAAGGTGCGTATAAATCCCGGCAATATCGGCGGCGAAAGTTCCGTAAAAGCGGTCGCAGACTGTATCCGCGCGCACCGTATACCCGTGAGGGTGGGTTCGAATACGGGCAGTATAGAGAAAGAGTTTTTGCAAAAATACGGCAAGAACGAGTTTTCGCTTGTGGAAAGCGCGCTTAAAAGCGTAGGTATGCTCGAAAAGCACGGCGTTAACGATATAGTCATATCCGTCAAGGCCTCGGACGCGCCGCTTACGGTCAGGGCGTATACCCTGCTTGCGGGAAGAACGGACTATCCCCTGCATATAGGCGTGACGGAGGCGGGGACGGAGCAGTCCGCCGTGGTCAAATCGGCCGCGGCGCTCGGCGCGCTGTTATTGAACGGCATAGGCGACACTATGCGCGTTTCCATTACGGACGACCCCGTAAAAGAAATAATCGCGGCAAAACGAATACTCCGCGCGGTCGGGCTGGATAACGATTTTGTGGAGGTTGTGTCCTGCCCCACCTGCGGACGGTGCCGCTGGAATTCTATGGCGCTCGCGAAAAAGGTGAGCGAGTACGTGGAGAAGTTCTCCAAACCCGCCAAGATAGCGGTTATGGGTTGCGTTGTAAACGGCCCCGGCGAGGCCAAGGGTTGCGATCTTGGAATTGCGGGCGCGGAGGATTATTGCGTCATATTCAAAGACGGGGAGATTTATCGGCGCGTTTCGGCCGCGGAGGCGGAAACCGAGTTTTTCAAGGAGATTGACAAGATTTTAAATGACTGAAAACTTTTTAAACGAAATACGGAAGATTAATAATCTGGACAGGGCCATTATCCGTTCGATAGTGCTTGAAAAGGAGAAATCGTCGGTTAAGGTCGGGCTGATTACCGACAAGGCATTTACGGAAGAGGACAGGATTAACGCCGATAAAATAGTCAGAAAGTACGTTCCCGCGGCATTCGGTTGCGTTGCGGAAATATCCAAGCTTTCGCCCGATGCGGATATGGTAAGGCGAAAAATAACCGAGGCGGTTATGTGCAATTTCAAGGCGCTTTCCGTCACGCTGGAAGAGGGCGACGTTCGCGTGGATAAAACGGACGACGGGTTCGAATACGAAATTTCCGTAATGCCCTCTATTCCGTCGGACGGCGTTTGCGAGGCCGTGGATGCGTATCTCGAAAAGAGCTATTGCGGCAAATTCTTCGGCAAATGCGTTTTAAACGGTAAGAGCGCGGATGAGTTGGAGGTTGAAGAGGAGCACGAAAACATAGAGTTCGAGGTCCCGATACGCCGTTTCGCCATATCGGAGTTTTCCTTTCTGGAAGGCACGGAAAAGCAGGAGAGCGCGGTTTATTTAAGCGATTTCAATTTCGAAAGCGAAAAAGTAACCGTTTGCGGAAGAATAGAGGACGTGCGCGAACGCACATATAAAAACAGCAAGGATCAGGAAAAGGTTTATTATTCGTTTACCATAAGCGATACGACCGCGACGCTGCGCGTAACATATTTCACGCGAATGAAGAGCGTGGAAAAAATCCGCGCGCTAAAAGTCGGGGACTGGATAGTCTGTACGGGTAAATCCGAACTCTATAACGGAAACCTGCGTTTCACCGCTAACGTGATAGACTACGGTAAAACGCCGGAAAATTTCGTGCCAGAAAAACGCGAGTCGAAACCCGTTCCGAAATATTATACGGTCGTCAAACCGAAACCGTTTTCGGATATTACTCAGGCGGATATGTTTACAGATACTTCCATTCCCGCTTGTCTAAACGGAAAAACGTTCGTTGTGTTCGACTTGGAAACCACTGGTCTGAACGCAACGCCGTCTTCGGGCAATATGGATAAAATAATAGAAATCGGCGCGTATAAGATAAAGGACGGGGTTATCTGCGAAAGTTTTACGACGTTTATAAACCCGCAGAAGAAATTGTCGGACGAGATTATAAACCTTACGGGAATAACGGAGGATATGGTAGCCGACGCCCCGACGTACGAGCAGGTTATGCCCGATTTCTTTAAATTTTGCAGCGGTTCGGTGCTTGTCGGGCACAATATCGCCGGGTTCGACTTCAAGTTCGTGGATTACTATTGCGCAAAGCTGGGCTATATGCTCGAACGCAGGCTTATCGACACTATTCCCCTGTCGCAGGAACTTCTTTTCCTTTCGAATTACAAGCTCAACACCGTTGCGGACAAGTTCGGAATAACGTTCAACCACCACAGGGCGATTGACGACGCGTACGTCACCGCAAAGATATTCATAGAGCTTATAAAAATAAAAAAATCTCTGCCAAAACTGCAATAAAGCTTGCTTTTTGAAATTGAATATGGTAAAATAAACTCAACCTTAATCTAAAACCTAAGATTGAGTGCCTTTAAGGGCACTCAATAGTTATATAAGGGGATTTATGCAATTAAAATCACTCGATGAAATACGCGCTTTATCGCAAAAAATCGCGGCGGATATGAATATAGAGATTGTCGACGTGGAGTTCGACAACCGCACGGACACGCTTACCGTCTATATCGAAACCGAGGGCGGGGTCGACCTCGATACCTGCGAGAAGTTCCATAACGCGATTAACGAGCCGTTGGACGGGCTTGACCCGTCGGGCGGGTCACCGTACACGTTCAACGTTTCAAGCCCCGGGCTTGACCGCCCTTTTAAAACGCAGAGGGATTTCGAGCGTAATTTAAACAAAGAAGTGGAAATCAAGCTGTACGCGCCGCTTAAAGGCAAGAAGTATCTCGAAGGCGTTCTTACCGACTTCGACGAAAATTCCGTGACGGTCAAAATCGGCCGCGAGGAGCTTAAAATAAGCCGCAACAAAATAGCAAAAATAAACAAAGCAATAAAATTCGAATAATTTCGGAACGTATATAACGTAAAATAACAGGAGATTTGTATGATAAACAAAGACTTTTTCGCCGCGCTCGCGGCACTGGAAAGCGATAAGGGAATTCCCCGTCAGGTATTTTTGGAAGCTCTTGAAAACGCGCTTGTTGCCGCCTGCAAAAAGCAGTACGCGGGTTCCGTGGGCACGGTTGAAATAAAGACCAATCCCGAAAAGGGCTCCATCGAGTTCTTCACCGTCAAAACGGTTGTTGAAGAAGTGCTCGACAGGGAAAACGAAATCAGTCTGGAAGACGCGCAGAAGATTAAAAAGAGCTATAAGATAGGCGACAGGGCTACGGAAAAGTTCGTTCCCAAGGATTTCAGCCGTATAGCCGCGCAGACCGCCAAACAGGTTATTTTGCAAAAGCTCCATGAAACCGAGCGCGACGCGGCGGTCAGCGAGTTCTCCGATAAGGAAGGCGAGTTGCTTGTAGGCGTAGTTCGCAAGATAGACGCCAAAAACGTTTATATCGAGCTCGGCAAGGGACAGGTGGAAGGCCTTATGCTCCCCACAGACCAGGTCCCCGGCGAGCAGTATAACGTTAACGATAAAATCAAAGTGTTTGTAAAGCGCGTTAAAAACAATTTCCGCGGCGCGCAGGTTCTTGTCAGCCGTTCGTCCGCAGGGCTTGTGAGAAAGCTTTTCGAAGAAGAAGTGCCCGAAATCAAGCAGGGCACGGTTACCATAAAGGAAATCAGCCGCGAGGCCGGCGCGAGGACGAAAATCGCTATCTACTCCGAGGACCCGCGCGTGGACGCTATCGGTGCGTGCGTGGGCAATAAGGGCGCACGTGTCAACGCGATAGTCGACGAGCTTAAAGGCGAAAAAATAGATATTATACCTTGGTCTGAAAACCCGCTCGAATTTATCGCGAAAGCGCTTTCGCCCGCAAAGGTCATTTCCGTAACCCAAATCGGCGAGGACAAGACGGCTATGGCGGTGGTGCCAGACGACAAGCTTTCGCTTGCGATAGGCAAAGACGGACAGAACGCGCGTCTTGCGGTAAGGCTTACGGGCTGGAAGATAGACGTAAAGACAGAGTCGGCGGCGCAGAAACTCGGCGTTGATACGCCGAAAGACGAAGACAACGGAGATTTAACCTGATAAAATGTCGGAAAAAAGAATACCGTTGAGAATGTGCATCGCGTGCAGAGAGCTTAAAGAAAAGAGGAGTATGCTCCGCGTCGTAAAGGACGGCGAGGGGAAGATTTTTCTCGATTTTTCTTCGAAAGCCGCGGGCAGGGGCGCGTATATCTGCGATAATCCCGAATGTATAAGAAAACTCGGCAAATATCGGCTGTTAAACAAGGTTTTTTCCTGTGCGGTCGACGCGGAGATTTATACGGCAATCGAGGAGGAGTACTTTGGGTCAAAGTAAAGTAAGCTCTTACGTCGGTTTTTGTTTCAGGGCCAGAAAGATAACGCTCGGCTCGAACGCGATTGCAACGCTTAAAGGCGGCGTATACCTGCTTATAATGGACGGTAAAGCGGCAAAAAACACAATCAGATACGCGTTGAAGTTCAAAGAAAAATTCGCCTGTCCGCTTATTGTGTGCAAGGGCGATTTCGAACGGCTTGTCAACAAACCTCTTTGCAGGCTTGCGGCGATAAGGGATAAAAGCCTTGCCGCGGCGATATTAAACAGCGAAGACGGCGACTACGAATTATATACCGGAGGCGGTGAATAAAATATATGGCAAAAAAATACGAGAATATCGAAAATATAGGAAAATTGATTACTGACGGTATCGTCGCCGAGCTTACGCGTAAAATAGGCGCGGCGGAAAAGAACGCCTCCGACATAATGAAGAGGCTTGTGGAACTTGAAAATGCCAAGCAGGCAAAAAAATTAGAGGAAGAGAGGCTCGCCGCGGAAAAATTGGCAGCGGAAGAAAATGCACGCCGCGAGGCGGAGGCCGCGCAGAAAGCCGCGGAAGAGGCCGCGCTTGCCGCAAAAACCGCAGCGGAAAAAGCGCCCGAGCCCGCTCCCGAAAAGAAGGAAGAAAAGCCCGCGGAAGCAGTAAAAACGGAAATAAGGCGCGACAAACCCCAGCCCGTCGTACAGCAGCGCACGGATGACAGGCGTCCTCCCGTAAGAACGGAAAACAAAACGTTCGTCAACCGCGACAACAGGCCGCCCCGTCAGGACAACAGACCCGTCCGCGGCAACGGCCCCGCGTTCAACAACGCGGCAAATCAGGCGAACCGTCCTCCCAGACCTGCGGGTAAGTTTACGGGCGCTTCGGCTCCTGCCGCCGCGCCCGCGGCTCAGCCTGCCAAAAACAAGAATTTCGGGCCCGACAAGAAGAAACAGAGTTTCGACAGAACGTACGTGGATAAGGAAAAGCGTTCTGTTTCCAAGCGTACTTTGCAGAAACAGCAGGGCGCCAGTATAGAAGATTTCGACGAAAACAAGAGCGGTTACAGGAAACTGCGCGTAAAGAAGGACAAGAAACAGCTTAACTCTCAGGCAATCAAAATCGAACGCGCGGTCGTAACTACTAACGATATTCCTTTGAAAACGCTGTCCGAAAAACTCGGTATTTCCGCGGTTGAAATTACAAAGCGCCTGTTTAAAGAGGGCATTATGAAGACCGTAAACGAGTCCATAGATTACGATACCGCCGCGTTGCTTGCCGCAGGGCTCGGGATAGAGCTCGAATACAAGCCCGAAAAGACGGCGGAAGAAGTGTTGTTTGAAAAACAGGCGGACACGGTCGAAGAAATCGAAAGCCTCGTTCCGCGCGCGCCCGTCGTTACCGTTATGGGCCACGTAGACCACGGCAAGACTTCTCTTTTGGACTATATAAGAAAATCCAACGCCGCCGCGGGAGAGGCGGGCGGCATTACCCAGCATATAGGCGCGTATACCGTCAGGGTCAAGGATAAGGGTATTACGTTTATAGATACGCCCGGACACGAGGCGTTCACGGCTATGCGTGCACGCGGCGCGCAGGTAACCGACTTCGTTATCCTTGTGGTTGCCGCGGACGACGGCGTTATGCCGCAGACTGTCGAGGCGATTAACCACGCGAAAGCGGCGGGCGTACAGATTATCGTCGCCGTAAATAAAATGGATAAGGTCGGCGCAAACATAGAGAGAGTTAAGCAGGATTTAACAAACTACGGACTCGTGCCCGAGGAATGGGGCGGCGACACGGTGCTCTGTCCTATTTCCTGTAAGACGGGCGAAGGCATTGAAAACCTGCTTGAAAACCTCCTTCTTCTTGCGGAAATGAAAGAACTTCTCGCAAATCCCGCAAGAGAGGCGCGCGGCGTCGTTATAGAGGCTCGCCTCGACAAGGGCAAGGGCCCCGTCGCCACGGTGCTTGTGCAGAACGGAACGCTCCGCACGGGCGACAACATAATTTCGGGCACGGTTACGGGCAGAGTGCGCGCTATGATAGACGATACGGGCAAAACCGTCAAGGAGGCCGGCCCGTCAATGGCGGTCAACGTACTCGGCCTCGAAGAAGTTCCCAACTCGGGCGACTCGATTTTTGCGGTGTCGCAGGGACTTATGAAAGAGGTTATGGACGAGAGAAAGAGAAAGGTCAGCGACGCAATGGTCAAAGCCGCGTCCAAGGTTTCTCTCGAAGAGATGTTTGGTATGATTGCGGACGGCAATCTCAAAACGCTTAACCTTATAATCAAAGGCGACGTTCAGGGCTCGGTAGAGGCGGTGAAACAATCGGTCGTCAAGCTCTCGAACGAAGAAGTTCAGGTTAAAGTTATCCACAGCGGCGCCGGCGCGATTACCGAGACGGACGTAATGCTTGCAGACTCGTCCAACGCGATTATACTCGGTTTCAACGTTCGTCCCGACACCAAGGCAAAAACGCTTGCGGAAAGAAGCAAGGTGGACGTCAGGAGCTACCGCATAATATACGACCTGCTCGACGATATGGAGGCCGCGCTCAAAGGTATGCTCGCGCCCAAGTATCACGAAGTTTATCTCGGCAAGTGCGAAGTACGCCAGACCTTTAAAATCACGGGCGTGGGCAATATTGCGGGTTGTTACGTTCTGGACGGAAAAATCGTCCGCGGCGGCAAACTGCGCATATACAGGGAAAACGTGCTCATCGTCGAAGGCAACGTTCAGCAGCTTAAACGCTTTAAAGACGACGTTAAAGAAGTTTCGTTCGGTTTCGAGTGCGGTTGCGCAATCGAAGGTTTTAACGACATAAAAATCGGCGATATTATAGAGTGTTATCTTATCGAGCAAATTGCGGCTGGCTGATAAAATCAGAGGTATTAAATGAAAGGAACGAGAGGCGAAAGACTTTCGGGCGAATTTCAAAAAGAAATTTCGTCGGTTATATCAAACAAACTCAGGAATAAATTTCCCGAGCTCAGCGCTATAATAAGCGTGACGGCGGCAGACGTTGCCCCCGACCTTAAAAGCGCGAAAATTTACGTAAGCATTTTCGATACTGACGAGGCAAAGAGCAGAAACAGTTTCGAAATCATAAAAAACAACGCCGGCTTTATCAGGCACGAGCTGGCTATGGTTATGCATCTGAGAACGGTTCCCGAACTCAGGTTCCACCTTGACGGAAGTATGGAATACGGTTCCAGAATAGATAAAATTTTGAACGGACTGGATACGGAGAACGATGATTAATAGCGGTTTGACGGAAATTGTTAAACAACTCGACAAATCAAAGATCGTAGCGGTGTTTTGTCACGCCCGCCCCGACGGCGACGCTCTGGGCGCGGGGCTTGCGCTGACCGCGGCGCTAAACAACGCGGGTAAAAGCGCCGTTATGTGTTGCGAGGACGCAGTCCCCGAAAAGTTTATGTTTATGCCCGCGATGAAAAGCGTTTCGCGCGTGCTCCCGAAAACAAAGTTCGACACTTTTATTTCAATCGATTGCGCAGACGCGGCGCGTATGGGCGCGTTCGGCGAAGATTTTTCGGCGTTCGGCGGAACAACGGTTAACATCGACCACCATATATCCAACAAGGGTTTTGCAAAATATAATTACGTTTACGAGTGCCCCGCAAGTTGCGAACTGTTGACGGAGGTGCTTACGGCCGCGGGGTATGAAATAACTCGGGAAATAGCCGACTTGCTTATGCTAGGGCTGATAACCGACAGCGGTAATTTCACACATTGCGACGTTAGCGAAAAGACGTTTAAAACTGCCGCGCTGCTGCGTTCGAAAGGCGCGGACGTCAATGCGATAAATTACAATATGTATTCCCGCCAGCCCAAGGAGCGCGCGGTGCTCTGCGGGCGGGTTATGAACGGAATGCGTTTCGCGCTCGAAGATAAGCTTGCCGTAATAGTCACCACGCAGGAAGATCTTGCGGCGACGGGCGCGGACAAAAGCCTGACCGAAGGGTTTGTGGATTTCCCTTTAACTGTGGACGGGGTGGAAGTTTCCGTGTCTATGATGGAAGTCAAGAAACGGCTCTATAAAATTTCACTTAGAAGTAAGGGTACTGTCAACGTAAACGCCGTGGCGTCCAAATTCGGCGGCGGCGGGCATATACTTGCAAGCGGCTGTATGCTCTCGGGCGAGCTTGAAGAAGTTATAGAAAAGATTACTTACGCGGTATACCAGAATTTATGACGGGTTTCATAGTTATAGACAAGGCCGAAAGGGTCAGCTCCGCGCGCGAAGTCAATATCATAAAGCGGCTTACGGGAACGGCTTGCGGGCATATGGGCACGCTCGACCCGATGGCGAGCGGGGTATTGCCGATTGCTTTGGGCAACGCCGCAAGACTTTTCGATTATTTTCTGGACAAGCGGAAAAAATATGTCGCTACTTTCGTTTTCGGCGAGGACAGCGACACGCTCGATACAACGGGCGAAATCACCGTTCGCGGCGGTTACGTGCCGTCCGAAGAGGATATTGTCAAAGCTTTACCTTCGCTTTGCGGGGAGGTTATGCAGACGCCGCCCAGATACAGCGCAAAGAACGTGAACGGGAAACGCGGTTACGAACTGGCGCGGGCGGGCGTGGATTTCGAACTGCCGCCCAAATGCGTAAACATATACGACGTTAAACTGATAAAAAAAGTATCCGATAATTCTTATTCGTTTGAAATAGAGTGCGGCGGCGGAACTTATATCCGTTCGATTGCAAGGGATTTGGGTAAAATGCTCGGAACCTGCGCGGTTATGAGCGGGCTGGTGCGCACTCAGAGCGGTATTTTCGGCCTTGAAAAGGCGGTTAAAACTGAAATTCTTACGCCTGAGAATATCGGCGGATACATAATACCCACAGACGAAGTTCTTCCGTACGAAAGCATTCGGCCGTCCGCGGCGGAGGACATAAAGCTGTTTAACGGCTTGGCCGTGAAAAGCGGTTTGAAGGGCGGCATTTATAAAATTTATCGTACAGACGGCCCGTTTTACGGGCTTGCCGAAGTAAAAGACAACATTTTAAAGGTTAGGACAAAATTATGTTAGAGATTATCAAGTATAATGAAGACGAGTACGCATTCCCCTGTTTGCTCGTTCTGGGCTGTTTCGATTCGATACATATCGGTCACGCGGAGCTTTTGAAGAAAGCAAAGTTACAGGCAAAAATCAACGGTCTTGATTTGGGTGTAATGATGTTTAAGGAAGGCAAGGGCGGAAGACAGGTAGCCACTTTCGAAGAAAGACAAAAATTACTTGAACAATTCAACGTAAAATTTATTCTCTTGATAGACTATACGGAAGAGTTCAAAAAGACTACGGCGAGCGAGTTTCTTGAAAATATCGAGCAGAAACTCAACGTCAAAGCGTATATGAGCGGCAGAGATTTCCGTTACGGTTTCGACGCGAAGGGCAAGTCGTCCACGCTCAAAGCTTATGCCGAGGACGAAGAAAACGGCGTATGGTATATGCAGGTCAAAGACGTGACTTACGTAGGGGAAAAAGTAAGCACGACGCTGATTAAAAACTGTATCGAGGTCGGAAACCTCGTCAAGGCGGGCGCGTTGCTCGGCAGAAATTATTCGGTTACGGGTTTTGTAATCGAGGGCGCTAACCGCGGTAAAAAAGTAGTGGGTTTCCCTACCGTGAATATGCGTTACCCCGTTGATAAAATGGAGGTCAAAAAGGGCGTTTACAAGGTAAAATGCCTTGTCGGCGACGAGGAGTTTATCGGCATAGCCAATTACGGCCCCAGACCCACGTTTAACGAGCAGAGCTCCGTCCTCGAAGCCCATCTCGACGGATTTATCGGCACGCTGTACGGCAGGAGCGTTACCGTCGAGTTTATTGAGTACATAAGGGAAATAGTCAAATTCGAGTCTGTGGAAGAACTTCAAGCGCAGTTGAAACTCGATTTGAAACAGGCCAAACTCAAGGTATAAATATGTGTCATAAAGAATTGCCGGAAAATTATATATTCCACGATAAAATCGACCTGAAAAACAATAAAAAACAATTCTGGATTGTGCAGGGCATATCCCTTGTTATTTTGGTCGTTATGCTGGTCGCAGGCTATTTCATAGATTTTTCGTTTACCGGAAATTCATACGAGCCGTTTATCGCCTTGGCGGTATTAATAGTGGGATTTGTAGTTTATATCATTCTCCACGAAGCCGTGCACGGATTGTTTATGTACGCGTTTTTAAAAGCGAAAATCAATTTCGGTTTTTGCGGCTGGGCGGCGTACGCCGGCTCTACGGGATATTACGATAAAAAGCGTTATATAGTCATCGCTCTCGCTCCGCTTATAACTTTCGGCGTCATATTCGCCGTACTGAACGTATTTTTCCATAGCGGTATGTGGTTCTGGGTAATCTGGGTTTTACAGATTGCCAACGTATCGGGCGCGAGCGGGGATATGTTTTGCACTTATAAAATGCTTACTTATCCGAAAAATATTCTGGTGCGGGATACGGGTATTGAAATGACGGTCTACCGCGTAGCTACCGAGGAAGAATTGAACGCTATGAAAAACGCAGATACCGAAAACGGCGATTGCGACGACGGGGTTAAGTCAGATGATTAAATTCGGGCCGAGCGGCAACGGAGAAAGTTTTTACGCCGCGGGACATAAACATACCGAAGAGGCGGGCGAATACTGTAAAAGGCTGGGACTGGACTGCTACGAGTATTCGTTCGGCAGGGGGATACTCCTTTCCGAGGGCAAGGCTGAGCTTATAGGACAGGCGTTTAAAGACGCGGGCGTCGAAATGAGCGTGCACGCCCCGTACTTCATAAACTTTGCAAATCCCGACGACGAGGCGGCGCAGAAATCTTATAACTACGTTTTAAACAGCGCTAAGTTTCTTAAACTTTTCGGCGGCAGGCGCGTTGTGTTTCATCCTGCCGCGCAGGGCAAACTTTCGCGCGGGCAGGCGGTAAGTCTTACTTGCGACAGGCTGAAAGTTTTAAGAGATTATATCTATCTCAACGGTTTGGACGACTTGTATTTTTGTCCCGAAACTATGGGCAAGCTTGCTCAGGTCGGCACTCTCGAAGAGGTGGTTGATTTCTGTAAGATTGACAAAGTGTTTATTCCCGCGATAGACTTCGGCCATATCAACGCAAGGGAAGGCGGCAGCCTTAAAACCGTCGAAGATTATAAATCGCGCCTTCAATATATGATTTCGGAACTGGGTTACGAAAGGGTAAAACATTTCCACGTACATTTCTCCAAGATAATGTACGGCGGCAAGGGCGAGATAAAGCACCTCACGTTCGCGGATACCGTGTACGGCCCCGAGTTCGGGCCGCTGGCAATCGCGTTGAAACAACTGGAACTCGAACCGTATATAGTAAGCGAATCCGCGGGAACGCAGGCGGAAGACGCGCTTGAAATGAAACGTATATACGGAAATGTTGACATCTGATATATTTTTTGTTAGAATAATTACAGGATTATCCAATGATTAATAATTGCGCTAAAATTTACAACGCGGTAAAAGCCGAGGCCGTTTTGACCGAGGCGGAAGATTTGAGAAAGTATCTTACCGGTATTTCCACGTCATTCGGCTATGTATTGACCGACGCAAACGGCACGGTTTTCTATACCGACAGCCGCTATTTAGAAGGCGCGGAAAAGGCGTTGAAAGATACGGGTATCGTCGTAAAGAATTTCGTCGGGCCGCTGGAAAATTTGCTTTCGGGCTATAAGGAAATTGCCGTTCCCGTGGGCAGAACGCTTTACGGCGATTATGAAAAACTCAAAAATCTCGGTTTGAAGATTTGCGACAGCCTGCCCGCGTTTACGGCCGCAATGGCGGTTAAAGAGGATTACGAGCTGGAATATATAAAGAAAGCTTGCGAGATTGCCGACAGAGCGTTCGTTGCGCTTTTGGAACTCATAAAAGAGGGAATGACCGAGAATGACGTCGCCGCGCTTCTGGAATACCTTATGCGTAAATTCGGCGCTGGCGGGACAAGTTTCGATACGATTGTGGCATTCGGCGAAAATTCAAGCGTGCCGCACCACGAAACGGGCTTGCGCAAATTGTCTTTCGGCGACGTGGTTTTAATAGATTTCGGCTGTAAGTACGGCGGATATTGCTCCGATTGCACCCGCACGTTCCTTTTCGGCGACGACGGCAAACACGAGGATTTCAAAACGGCTTATTCGCACGTTTTGGAGGCGCATATGCTCGTCAAAGAACGCTTAACCAACCGTATGAACGGAAAAGAGGCGGACGCGATTGCAAGGGACTGCCTTAAAAAATATTCCATCGACAAATACTTTACCCACGCGCTCGGCCACGGCATAGGGATAAACGTTCACGAGTTCCCGCGCCTGTCGCCTAAAACGGAGGACAAGCTGTCAAACGGAATGGTGTTTTCCGACGAGCCGGGTGTATATTTCGAGGGACAGTACGGAATAAGGATAGAAGACACCGTTATGCTGGATAAGGGCAGGGTGATAAGCCTGACCGATTCGGATAAAAAACTTTTAATTTTATAAACTAAACGTAAATACACAATTACGTCTTATAACTCAAAGAAAAAGGAGATATATTTTATGGCATCGATTTTAGCAGGCGACATCAGAAAGGGCAGCACTTTCGAGTATAACGGCAAGGGCGTTTATACCGTCACCGAATTCCAGCACGTAAAACCCGGCAAAGGCGCGGCTTTCGTAAGGGCTACGCTTAAAAACGTGGTTACGGGACAGGTTCTTTCGGATATCACGTTCAACCCTACGACAAAGCTCGAAACCGCTCAGGTTGAAACCAAGAAAATGACCTATTCGTACACGGACGGCGAGTTCTATTATTTTATGGACCCCGATACGTTCGATATGATAACGCTCAATCTCGATCAGGTTGAAGAAGCGCTCAAATACATCAAGGAAAACGATACCGTAACCATCAAATTCCTTAAAGGAACGGCGTTCTCTGTCGAACCCGAAAACTTTGTCGAGCTTAAAATTACCGAATGCGAACCCGGCGTAAAGGGCAACACCGCAACCAACGCGCTCAAAAACGCGGTTGTGGAAACGGGCGCGACGATTCAGGTGCCTATGTTTGTCGAAGAGGGCGAAACTATCCGTATAGATACCCGTACTGGCGAATATATGTCTAGGGTCGGAAAATAATTGAAGGCTGTAATCCAGCGCGTAAAGCACACCTCGCTTAAAGTTGACGGAAGTCTTGTATCGGAGATACCGTTCGGATTGGCGGTATATCTCGGCGTTAAGACGGGCGACACGCGCGCGCAGGCTCAGGCCGTTGCAAATAAGATTTCCAAACTGAGGATATTCGAAGACGGAAACGGTAAAATGAATTTATCCGTTTCGGACGTGGGCGGCGAGATTTTGCTTATTTCGCAGTTCACGCTGTACGGCGACTGCTCGCACGGCAACAGGCCGAGTTTTACGCTGGCGGAGCGGCCCGAGCAGGCCAACGAGCTTTACGAGTATACCGCGGAACAGTTGCGCGTACTTGGTATGGTTGTTAAGACGGGCGTTTTCGGCGCCGATATGAAGATAGAACAGTTTAACGACGGTCCTGTCACTATAATTTACGAAATTTAAAGGAACAGGGCGAGGTTTAATCGCCCTGTTAAATTTATTTTATGAAAATACGTTTTTTGGGAACCGGAGCGGCGGAGGGAGTGCCCGCCGTATTCTGTAACTGTAAAATCTGCGGTCTAGTCAGAAAGCTCGGCGAGGCAGAGTTCAGGACGCGCGCACAGGTTCTGATTGACGGCTGTCTTTCGGTGGATTTCCCGCCCGACGCTTATGCGCATTCGTTGAAGTACGGAATTAATCTCGGCGAAGTCAGATATATACTTGCCACGCATTCGCATATGGACCACTTTTACGCGCACGACTTTATTTTGCGCGGCTATAAGTACGCGTCGCTTTCGGGTGAAAGGCTTGAAATTTACGGCAATGCGGAGGTCGGAAAAGTTTATTCGGAGTGCACGGCGAGGGAGATGAAACCCGAAGTTGCGCCCAATATTAACTTTACTGAAATAAAACCTTATCAATCTTTTTCGTTCGGCGGCTATAATGTTCTGACCTTGCCCGCAAACCACAGCAAGGTTGAGGACGCGCTCTTATATTACATAGAAAAGGACGGCAAGAGCTATCTTCATTTCTACGATACGGGAAGATTGCGTGACGGTGCGGTCGACCATCTTGCGGAACGCGGTGCAAGGGCAGACGCGGTGTGTTTCGACTGTACATTTATAGAGCAGACGGGCGGATTTAACGCGCGGCATATGGGAATAGAGGACGTAATGTATATGAAGGATAAACTTTCGGGTCTGGGAATAATAGACGAACGCACGAAGATAATAATCTCGCATTTTTCGCACAATTCCAATCCCACGCGTCAACACCTGAATGATATAGAAACAAAGTACGGCGTAACCGCGGCCTATGACGGAATGGTTGTGGAGATATAATGCACGTAATCAAACATTTTTTAACCGTTTCAAGGCACCGCCGCGCCGTTAGGCGCAACTGTTTCAAAGTCGGGCTTTACAGGCAGGGACTTACGCACGATTTGTCCAAGTATTCGCCGTCGGAGTTCTGGGCGGGCGCAAGATATTTTCAGGGCAACCGCAGCCCTCAGGCAAGGGAGAGGGAGGTGCTGGGATATTCCGCGGCCTGGCTACATCATAAGGGCAGAAACAAGCACCACTTCGAGTACTGGACGGACTTTTCGGACGGAAAGAAGGTGTATGTGGAAATGCCCGCAAGGTATTTTGCGGAAATGATATGCGACCGTATCGCCGCAAGTAAAATTTATAAGAAGAAAGATTACGGCGACGGATATCCTCTCGAATATTTCGAAACGAGAACGGATAAGCAGGGAATGAATGAAAAGACCTGCGACGATTTGAGATATTTTCTGACAATGCTTAAAGAGCACGGCGAAAAGTACACGTTCTCACAGCTGAAAAAATTCGTAAAAGACAATAAAAAGCGGGGCAGATGATCGCCCCGCTTTTTTTATTTCGTTCTGGAAATGGAAGTATTGTCCTGTTGTCTGTTTCTAAGCTCCTTGACGGGGTGCTCTTTATCCTGATAGCGGTAGTCCTTGCCCAGCCGCTCGATTGCTTTTTTCACAACCAGATGCGAAGGGTTCTTATTCGGGTCGCCCGACATATATTTCTGGTAATCGAAGTATCTGTGTCCGTCGGGTATCTTCCTGATATCCTTGAAATCGCGAATGACTTCGGTGTTGTCGGCGGTATACTTAACGGTTTCTTCAAGCACTTTGCGGATATATTCCTTGTTTCCTCCAAGTTTCAAAAGCTTTGGGAACTCACCGTTTCCGCAAACGCTTTCGAAGCTCTTGTGCTCGAACTTTTTAAGAAGCTTGGCCGCCGTTTTAAGGTGCGCGACTTCCATCTTGAAATGCTCCGTCCAGATTTTCTTGATATACTCGTCGCTTTCGTCCTGCATAGCCGAATAGTAAAGCCAGCACTCGCAATACTCGTGCATAACCCACTGCTCCAACCAGCTGAGGTTCGGGTCTTTAAGGCTCTCGTACTGCGTGACGTGCGCTTCCTCTATCATAGCGATTTCCGCATACAGCCGCCTTCCCAAATCGTTCTTATACCACTGCGCTATATTCATATAGTAGTTCATAGTCTGCTGCTCCGCGGCGGTGATGGTGCTGGCCACAAGCTTGCTGTAAAGGTCCGCTTTTTCGGCGTTCATATGCGGCGAAACATCGTCGGAAGGATAGCGGTGCTCGGCAACGGTAGGGCGGCCGGGCATAATTTCGGTGTACTTGCCGACAAGCATATCGGCGTCCTGATTTTTGTCCGTTTTAAGAAGATTTGCATATCTGTACAGGTGATCGAAATCTTCCAAAAGCGCAAAATTGAGCGCTTTAATATTCGCCGCGTCGGTTTCGTGTCTTGCAAGCACGGCGGTTAAATCCACGGCCAACTGCTCGTATGCGATAGTAGTTTCAAGAATGCTTTCGTTAAGCGGCTTTAAACAGCTGATACGCTTTTGCTGTTGCTGCTCCTGACGGCGCACAACCGCCAGCGCGCTCAGAATTTCGGGCACGTCGCAATGCCTTGCAAAGTTGTGCATAAACCACTGCGATTCGAACTCTGTTCCGTTCATAAGTATTACGCGCGTCTTAGTGTAGGGAGAAGTTTTATCCTTATTGTAACTTTTCGGATACATTTTTTTCAGCGGTAAGAAACTGTTTTCCAGTGTTTTGGATTTTTCTTTTATAGGATTCATATTAAACCTCCGACTAAGTTTTTAACTTTTGTTCGTCTTTTTAATCACGCTCCAAAAAAATAAAAAAATAAGTTCAATTTGCTTTTCTTTTTTGTTTAAGTATGTTATATTTATATCAGCAATTGCAGGTGTCGCCTAGCGGTATGGCGTCAGCTTCCCAAGCTGATTTTGGCGGGTCCGACTCCCGTCACCTGCTCCAATAAAAAAACGCCCCGGTGCGGGCGTTTTTTTGTTTGGGACAAAACAATCATTTTCTTGAAAGTAATTGCAAGTTTTTGAAAGATATAGTCAAAAAAGTAAAAAATATATATAAAAAAGTAAAATATTTGATATACGAAAAAGGTTATTTATTGTATAATAAAAGTGTTGAAATACAGGGATAACCTGTATGTATAAAATTTAATAAAGCACGGTTTATCGCCGCGGATATTTTTCATATCCGCGTATGTAGGAAACTTCGTTTCCTACATATAAAAACGTTTAATAGTGTTTTGTATTATTAATTATTTTAGGAGGGGAAATGAAGAACAAAAAGCTTTTGAAAGCATTGGCGACTCTTACGTTGAGCGCCGCTGCTGCAAGCTGTGTAACCTTATTCGGTTGCGGACACAAGCACGAGTATTCCGTCGGGTGGTCGAATGATTCGACGCATCACTGGCACGACGCTACGTGCGAGCACGACGAGAAGGACGCGTACGGCGAGCATACCTGGAGTGAGGACGGCAAGTGTACGGTATGCGACTATCTTAAACCGGTAACAAAGTATATCGTTACGTTCAATCTTAACGGCCACGGCACTAACAGTACGGTCGAAGTTGAGGAGGGCGGAAAAGTTTCCAGACCCACCGACCCCACGGCAACGGGCTGGGCGTTCGGCGGTTGGTATAGCGACGCGGAGTGCAAGACGGCGTATGACTTTGAAAAGTCGGTTACGGGCAACGTGACGATTTATGCTAAATGGACGGAACAACAAACGCCTGTTACTACTTTTACCGTAACTTTCGATATGAAAGGTCACGGCGAGCAGATTAAACCCTTAACCGTAAATAAAGACGCAAAGGTCGAGGCACCTGCGGAACCCGCAGAAGAGGGTTGGGTTTTCCACGGCTGGTATACCGATAGCGCGTGTACGACTATATACGACTTTAAAACGCCTGTTACCGCAAATCTGAAATTATATGCGAAATGGGTGGAGCAGGAACTTCCTCCAGTACAGGCGCCCGCTTTGAACATAGGCGACAACGGCGGAATAACAGCTAACGCGGAAGGAACGGAGTACACAATCAAGAACGCGGTTGACGGGCAGACGTATAAAATATCGGTTACCAGGAACGGCGCAATATGCGATGATGTGAAAGTGGTCAGCGGAAGGCAGATGGGTAATCCGCTTGAATTCGACTTCTATGAAGGTTTTACCGATACGTTTATTGTGCGTAGCAACGGCGAAAATGTGGAAGGTTTAACGATAACAATAGAAGAAGCGGAAGAGAAAATGGGCACGGCCGAGAACCCTTACGAACTTACCGTCGGCAAAGATTTGACGGTAGAAGGCGCAGGTTTTTACGATGCGGTTTTCTGTACAATCGAAATAGCCGAGGCGGGTATATATACCGTTACCGAAGGGATTGATTACGAGCTTGGTGTTCCCAACAGTTTCGGCGACGGAATTGACGAGTCGCTTGACCTTTCGGAGCCGTTGGAAGTGGGCACGTATTTAGTGCTCATATACGGCGACGGTGAAATAACCTTCAAGATAAGCAAATCGGGCGGTTCCGAGGTTGACCCTCCCGTCGAAGAGTATGAAACGATAGAAACAAAATTCGATTACGCCTCGGCAACGGCGACTTACGGAACGGGCGCCACGTCTGCAGACGTAACTCAGGGCAAGTTTACATTCCAGCAGGGCGTTAAGTTCGAAAACGATACTACCGTAAATACGGGCGGAAACAGAAAAATCACAATTGTCGTAAGCGGCAGAACAAACACTATAAGTTTTACGGGAACGGGCGCGTCGTCTTCGGCGGCTACTACCTATACGATTAAGAAAGACGGCGTAGACATTACTCCTGCGGACTGGGGATCGCACTCGACGCCGAATAAAGAATCTTATAATTTCAGCGCTTCGGGTTTAGAGGCGGGCACCTACGTTATAGAAACAAACGTATCTTCCAGAATTACTAAATTAACCGTGACCGAGGAACTTAAAAAGGGCACTCCCGTAAGTATAACTGTTTCGGACGGCACACGCGATTTCCTTATAGGCAGCGATTTCAACAGTAACGGACTTTCCGTGTCGCTCAATTACAGCAACGGCAGGCAGGATACGCTGGCAAGCGGCAATTACGAAGTTATATCGACAGATTACAAGAAAGACGTTTCGGGCAAGTATACCGTAACCGTTAAATATACCGTCGATGGCAAAGAACCGTTCACCGCTACTTACGACGTATTTGTGTACGGGGTTGACGGCGTTACGGTCGGCGCAAATAAAATCGTAAAGGAAAGTACTAACACTTCGTACGGCAACGGCGTGTATTCGAACCACGCTTTAAAACAGCTGTATTACATCGGTGACGAGCTTGACCTCGACGGATTGACGCTTATCCTTAACACGTCGGTAGACGGTGTTGCAGATAAGACTCATACGTTCCGCGTAGACAGTTCTCTTGTAACCGCGGCAATGATAGAAGGTTATGACAAAACACAGACCGGCAAGCAGGTCGTTACGGTAAACGCTTACGGTAAAGAGGCTACGTTCGAAGTTTACGTTGCGAATAAGCCTGCGGATTTAAGCACTGCAACTGCTGTAAAAGTTATAGTTGATAAAGCCACCGAAGACGCGGCCGTGGGCACGCTTGTAGAGGATAAGTATGCTTTCAAGACAATACAGCAGGCGCTTGACTTCCTTGAAAGCGCTAAGCCCGATGCAACCAAAACAATAGAAATAGCCCCCGGAATTTACAAAGAAAAGTTGGAAATCAATATTCCTAAGCTTAAAATGCAAGGCGTAGGCGAGGGAGAGGTAAAAATCGAGTATAACTCTTTGTTTGGAATACTGGACGAATCGGGATTTCAACACGTGACGGATTCCACCGCAACGTTGGCAGTAAGAGAAAGGGCTGTCGGATTCAGTATCGAAAACATTACCGTATCCAACTATTATAACAGCCAGAGCTCGTTTGACGACGTTTACGGCGCGGGTAGTAACGGCGAGCGCGCTCTTGCAATGCTTATACAGGCAGACCAGGTAACGATTGATAATTGCCGTTTGCTCGGTTATCAGGATACCATCGAGCTATTCACTGGCCGCCAGTTTATTACGAATACTTACATAAGCGGAACGACGGATTTCATTTTCGGAACTAACAATACCACGTATTTCTATAACTGTGAAATTCGTTCCATTGCAACCGCGAAGAACGAGAACGGCGGATATATAACCGCTTTCAAGGGCAATAATAAGGGTAGTAACGACGCGATTAAATACGGAACGATATTCGACGAATGCCGTTTCACCGCAGATAACGAGGTTGCGGAAGGAAAAACCGCAATCGGCCGTGCCTGGGGCGCTAACGCCACCGTTTTGATTATGAATTCCGAACTCGGCGCGCACATATCGAAGGGAACGGGCATAAACAGAAACGACAGATACGTTAAGATGAACGCAGACCCTACGGCGGCCACGGTTCATTTCAGAGAATATGCAAATACCGGCGCAGGTGCGATAGACGCAAGCTGGACGGGAAAAACCGCAACCATTGCAACTGCGGAGCTTGCGGCCGAGTACAGCGATTTAAGCAAGGTTTTCGGAACTACGGACGGGACGGTTGTCTGGGCTGAGGCTTGGGAAGTTACAATCGATTTAACGGACTTGAAGCAGTCGGCTAAAACCGAACTTAGTGCATACAGACAGGAAGATATTGAGGCTATTCCCGAAGGCAATGACGAAATTATCTCTCAGATTGCGACCATTAAGAGCGGCGCGGCAATCGACGCGGCCGATAGCATTGCGGGCATTAAGACTGCTCTCGCCGACGCTAAGAAAGAGATTGACGAGCTTATTCTTTCCACAAAATCTATCGAAGATTTGCGTGCGGAGGCTTTGGAAGACTTGCGCGCTTATGCTGACGAAAAGCTGGGCAAATTTGACGAAACGGCAGACGCGGAACTTTTCGAATCCGTCAATACTTCCATAAACGAAAATACGCCTTCTATCAACGCGGCGGCAGACAGAACCGTTCTCGCCGAGGCGCTGGCTAACGCGAAAGAGGATATCGATAACGTCGTATTCGAATACGAAGAGGCTAAAAAGCGCGAAGGCAAGATTTTGTACGAAGATTTCGAAATCGGCTATACCGCAGGGCAGAAACTGGACGCGTTCTCGGGCGTTTACGGCAATGCGGGCGTTTATGGCGAAAAGGACGGTAACGCAGTTATCGTTGCAAATGGCAACGGACTTGCCGCCGAACACGCAAGTTCGTCTTCAAACATTTCTATGATAATAGACTTCGGCCCCGTAACGGGCGTGGTTGAAGGTTTCGTAACTTTGAAACCTACGTTGATGGGAACGAAATGGTCGATAGTACAGTTTGTGGACAGTACTGGCAAGGAAATATTCGCTCTGTATACGAACGCGACAAAAGACGGGCCTTTACAGTACAGAATTCCCGATGCTACGGCTGCCGACGGTTTCGCATATACAAACGGCGTTCAGAGCTGTACGCTCAGTGCGAACAAAGCATTTACCGTCAATTTCAGTTTCGATTTAAGCGGTGAAGGACATAAGGTTAACGTAAGCGTAAATATTGACGGAACTACGTACAATATTGCAACAGACCTGACGACTGATATTACCGATTTGGCGGGTATAAAGCTTACTTCTAGCAGTAGCGGTTCCAGACATATTATCGTAGACGATATTTCTGTAGAGGGAACGCGTGTAGAGCTTGCGGAGTATAAAACAAAGATACTCGCAAAACTCGAATCCGTTTACAATGGTTACGATTTGACCGCTTATACGTATAACGGTGAAACGTTAACTGCCGCATACAACGGCGCGGTGACGGAAATAAACGGCGAAACCGCAAATACTTATGCAAGCGTAATCGAGTTGTATAATAATTGCGTTAAAGCAATGTCGGAAGTGAAGACTGACGCTGTTGTAGATGCCGAAAACGCGTTGAAAGACGCAAAGGACAACGCTAAAACGCAGCTTAACGAGTATAAGGCGGGACAGTTCACAAAAGAAGAGAACAAGACCGCATATGAAACCGCGCTGGCCGCAGGTTTGCAGGCGATAGAAGACGCGGCTACGATTGATGCGGCAGAACAGGCTTGGTTGGATGCAAAGTCCGCGATTGACCTCATTCTTACCGATACTGACCTTGACAAGACGATTTATACGGTTACTTTTGTTAACGCGGACGTCGAAAGTCTCAGTATTCCCGAGGGCAATACGGTAAATAAACCGACCGACCCTTCCGATGAAAATTCGGTGTTTGTGGGCTGGTATACCGACGATACTTTTACGCAGGAGTTCAAGTTCGCCGGAGAAGAGGGTGCAAACACCATCACGGCAAACACGAATGTTTACGCCAAATGGCACGCTTTACATAAAGATATTACCGTAAATACGGCAAGTTTTAATGCAAATAACGTAGAAAGCGCGGTAACGTTGGACGGGACTTATAGCGGTATAATTACCATTATGGCCTATGCAAAAGAACTGGATAACGCACTTAATACAAACGGCACAAATAAAGTCGTTCAGGTAAAGGGCGGAACGAGCGACGGCAACAAGCGTAAGTTTGAAATCGATTTGACCGGCGTTCAGGGTAAGGCAACCATAACGGTAATGGCAAGTAGTAACGGCGACTCGGCAAGAACTATGTTTTTTGCAAAGAGTAACACGAACTCTTCAACAAATGCTATATCCGAAGTTTATTCTGTTGCCGGAAAAACTCCGACGAAGTGTGAAATAACGGTGGACGGCGGTTCTAAATACTATTTCTGCACTGCGTCGTCAACTAACTGGATTTATTCTATTGATGTTAGCTATGAAACGGTTACAGGCACAAAGGAATTAACCGATATTAACGGAACAGTAACTTTAAACGGCGATACAGCGGATTTAAGCAACGTTACGTTTGCTGTTAAAGACGGAGAGGCTGTTACGGCTGAAAGTCTCGGTGATAATGTAACTGTCGTAGTAAGCGAGGATAAAACGACAGTAACTGTCAGCTACGGAAAACTCAGCAAAGTATTTACCGTAACTACAACTGAATAAGCACAAATCTTTTAAGAAGGCTCGCCTTATGGCGAGCCTTCTGACTTATTAAATAAAAAATCCGTCTGCGGCGCAGACGGATTAAAATTATCAATATTTAAGCGAGCAGGCGCAGGCGAGCGCGCCGGGGCCGATATGGCAGGAAACGCTTAAAGAGAGAGGATTGACAAAAGTAAATTCCATATCGGGGAAGTTCTCCATAAGTTCGCGTTTTAAAATTTCCGCCTCTTCGAAGTTTTCGGTATGAGCAACGGCAATCGTCATTTTACCTGCCGCAACTTCGTCTTTAAACCTTGTTTCGAGGTCCTTTTTAAGCGCGCTTATCATAGTCGTTTTTGCGTCCGCAAGCTTTCTCACTTTCGCGTACTGGTCGAGTTTGAAACCCTGAATTTGTAGAACGGGTTTGATTTTCAAAAGCGTGCCGATAGCGGCGACGGCGGGGGTAAGTCTGCCGCCTTTTTTAAGATATTTGAGCGTGCCGACCATTATATAGATACTGGACTTCATTTTCGTATCCATTAACCAGTCGGAAATTTCCTTTGCGGTCTTACCGTCTTTGGCCATATTTATAGCGTCCATCACGCTCTGGCGTTGAGTAATCGAAATTCTCTGGTTGTCGACTACGAAAACTTTGCCTTTGAAACGCTCTTCGGTTTCAGCATAATGCGCGAGGGTGTGGCAGGTTTCGGAAAGTCCGCTGGACATAGGGATATAAACAATCTCGTCGTAAGATTCAAGCACCCTGTCCCAGATTTCGCCGACGTCGATAGGGTTGGGCTGGGAGGTGGATACCTGCGCGTCGCCTTTCAGTTTTTCATAAAACTTTTCCTGCGTGAGCGTTAAGTCTTCGAAATATAGCTCGCCGTCGATAAGCACAGGCATAGGCACAACCGATATTCCTAAATCCTGAGCCTCTTTCTGTGTGATGCCGCTGTTGCTGTCAGTGACGATAGCCGTTTTCATATTTTCTCCTTAATAAATTAATATTTAATAACACAACCGCAAGCCAGCGCGCCGGGGCCGATATGGCAGGCAACGCTCAACGAGAGCGGGTCAAGGTAAGTAAATTCTATATCGGGAAACTGCGCGGTAAGCTCCGTTTTGAACTTTTCGGCCTCTTCGGAGCACTGCGTATGCGCAATAGCAACCGTCATTTTACCCGCCGCAACTTCGTCTTTGAACCTTGTCTGAAAATCGTTCTTCAACGCGTTTATCATAGTAGATTTTGCGTCCGACATTTTTCTGACTTTTGCGTATTGGTCGAGCTTGAACCCCTGAATTTGAAGAACGGGTTTGATTTTCAAAAGCGTGCCGATAGCGGCAACGGCGGGCGTGAGCCTGCCGCCCTTTTTAAGATATTTGAGCGTGCCGACGGTTATGTAAATGCTGGATTTCATTTTCGTTGCGGTCAGCCATTCGTGAATTTCTTTTGCGCTTTTACCGTCCTTGGCCATATTCAAAGCGTCTATAACGCTCTGTTTCTGCGTTATGGAAACGCGCTGGTTGTCCACAACGTAAACTTTACCTTTGAACCGTAGCTCCCTGTTTGCAAGCTGGTAAGCGGTGTCGTACGCGCCCGCAAGACCGCTGGAAATAGGGATATAGACTATTTCGTCGTAATCTTCCAGAAGTTTGTCCCAGGCCTCGGCCAAAGCTGCGGGGCTGGGCTGAGAAGTGGAAACCTGCGCGTCGCTTGTAAGCCTTTCGTAGAACTGCTCCTGAGTTAAAGTTATGTCTTCGAGAAATATATCGCCGTCGATAAGAACGGGAGTGGATATTATCGTTGCGCCAAGGCGCTGTGCTTCGTCGCGGGTGAGCCCGCTGTTGCCGTCCATAGTAATTGCTATTTTCATATTGACCACCTTATGAAATAATTATATCTTTTTTTGATTGATTAGTCAACATTTTAATGCGGAAAAATTCTCTGCTTTTTAAAATCAAATACCTCAAATTAATGTAAAATCGCTTGATTTTTCCGATAAAATTATATATTATATTATTGCTGTGCAGAGATGGCGGAGTGGTCGAACGCGCACGACTCGAAATCGTGTTACGGGCAACTGTACGGGGGTTCGAATCCCTCTCTCTGCGCCATAATCCGCTGATTGGCATTATTGTCGGTCGGCGGATTATTTGTTAAAAAGGAGGAAGTATGAAGATTATAGACGCACACGCGCATATAGCGCAGTACATTGCGGGTTTCACCTCGCGCGGAGAACTCCGTGCCGCAGGCGGCGGGAAGGCGCGTTATTCTACGGGCGAAACTTTTCAGATGTTTCCGCCCGAGCTGGGCGATATCGGCGTTTCGGCGGAATCGCTTTTAAAGATAATGGACGAAAACGGCGTTGAAAAGGCGGTGCTGTTGCAGGGCAATTTTTTGGGCTTTCATAACGATTATACTTACGAGGCGGTAAAAAAATACCCTTCGCGGTTTGTCGGCGCGGCTACGTACAGTCCTTTTTGCTTAAAGGCGGACGAAATAAGAAAAAGGCTGTTTGACGATCTGGGTTTTAAAGCCGTCAAGTTCGAACTTTCCACAGGCTCGGGGCTTATGTCCGACCGCAGTTTCTATATTGACGGAACGGCAATGAACGAATGCTTTTCACACGCGCGTGAAAAAGGCCTGAAGGTAGTGCTGGATATAGGTAGGCCTGACGGCGCCTGTTGGCAGATTGACGCGCTTTCGTCGGTGGTTTCCAAATATCCGCAGGTCACGTTTGTGTTATGCCATTTGCTTGCGCCTCAGCGCGGCGATAACGAAATTTTAAAGCAGGCGCTCAACAAACTCGTAAAAAGCAACGTCTATTTTGATTTATCCTCGCTTGCGCAAAACCAGAAACCCGAAAAATTTCCCTATCCTACGGCGGTTAAACACCTTGGCGCCGCAAAGTCCATAGTCGGCGCGGACAGGCTTATGTTTGGTTCGGATATGCCCTGCAATCTTGCCCGCGACAGCTATGCGCATCTTAAAGACTATATAATCAATTCGGGCGTGTTTAACGAGCGGGAGCTTGAAGACGTGTTTTACAACACCGCGCAGAAAATATATTTCGGGGTATAATTTACGCTTATACCCCGCTTAAATAATAGTGATGGACGCTTGTTATGTATAAATTTGCATAACGGCGCTGCGTGTGGTAAAATATAGTCAAACAGATTAAGGAGTATCTTATGAATTATGTGGAAAGAGTCCTTGCGGACTTAAAGGCAAATAATCCTAACGAGCCCGAGTTTCATCAGGCCGCGACCGAGATATTGACTTCCTTGGCGCCCGTCGTCGAAAAGCACCCCGAGTACGAATCGGCAGGGCTTTTGGAGAGGTTTGTCGAGCCCGAGAGAATTATAATGTTTCGCGTGCCCTGGGTTGACGACGGAGGAAAAGTAAGAGTAAACAAGGGTTACCGCGTGCAGTTCAACAGCGCAATCGGCCCCTATAAAGGCGGATTGAGGTTTCACCCTTCCGTAAATCTTTCCATAATAAAGTTTTTGGGACTCGAACAGATTCTGAAAAACAGCCTTACGGGTCTGCCGATAGGCGGCGGCAAAGGCGGTTCGGACTTTAATCCGAAAGGGAAAACCGACAGGGAAGTTATGGCGTTCTGCCAAAGCTTTATGACAGAGCTTTACCGCCATATCGGCGCGGACACGGACGTTCCCGCAGGCGACATAGGCGTCGGTGCAAGAGAAGTCGGCTATCTTTTCGGCCAGTATAAAAGAATACGCGACGAGCACGTCGGTGTTTTAACGGGCAGAGGCCTTACTTACGGCGGAAGTCTTGTCAGAACGGAGGCGACGGGTTACGGCCTCGTGTATATAACCGAAGAGGCGTTGAGGGTGCGCGGCGACAGTTTCAAAAACAAAACAGTAATAATATCGGGTTCGGGCAACGTTGCGATTTACGCCTGCCAGAAAGCGCAGAGCTTAGGCGCGAAAGTGGTTGCTATGTACGATTCGAACGGATACGTCTACGACCCCGACGGAATAAAACTCGACGTAGTGAAGGACGTTAAGGAAGTTAAGCGCGGCAGAATTAAAGAGTATGCGGAAAGGGTAAAGGGCGCGATTTATAAAGAGGGTTGCAAAGGCATTTGGAGCATACACTGCGACATAGCGCTCCCTTGCGCTACGCAGAATGAAATCGACGCGGAGGACGCAAAGTTGCTCGTTAAAAACGGCGTGAAATACGTTGCGGAGGGCGCGAATATGCCGTCGACTTTGGAGGCGATTGAAATATTCCAAAGCAACGGCGTAGTATTCTTACCCGCAAAGGCCGCGAACGCGGGCGGCGTTGCCACTTCTGCCTTGGAGATGGCTCAGTCTTCGGGCAGAATGTACTGGTCGTTTGACGAGGTCGACGCAAAGCTTAAAGGCATAATGGTTAATATTTACCATAACATCGACGGCGCGTCGAAAGAATATGGTTACGACGGCAACTACGTGATGGGTGCAAACATAGCCGGCTTTATCAAAGTTGCAAGCGCAATGATGGCGCACGGCGTAGTATAAATAAGGTTTGTTTCAGGGCGGAAAAGCGGGAAAGCTTTTCCGCCCTTTCCTGTTGACTAAAAAGCAATATTATGATATAATATCGACAGTGAAGAGGAAATAAATGACAATTTCTGAAAATCTTGAAAATGCAAAAAAACTTAAAAATCAGGCCGCCGTTATGTCGTCGGAGCAAAAGACGTCCGCGCTTATCAATATCGCCGCGGCAATAGAGGACGATGCGGAAAGCATTTTAAGGGCCAACAATGCTGATTTACAGGCTTTGCAAGGTATTATGCCAGACATAAAAGCCGAAAAATGCCGTATTTCTGCCGAATTTATTGCAAAAACGGTTGATAGCATCAGACAGTTGGCTAAATTGCCGGACCCTGTCGGCTCCGTTATTTCGGAAACCGAAAATGCCGAGGGGGCGCGCGTAAGCAAGGTTGCCGTTCCGCTGGGCGTTATCGCGGTGGTGTTTAATAATCCCGTTTTGACTTTCGCCGCCGTTGCGCTTGCTTTGAAAAGCGGTAACGTTCTTGTTATGAAGACGGGCAGGGAAACGTACGGCAGTGCAAGGGCCGTGTTTACGGCGGTCAGAAAAGGCCTGAAAAAGGCGGGTGTTTCGCAGAATATTTCCGTTCTTGTCGAGGACGCCACTTCCAAGGGCGTAGAGGAAATTTTGTCCGCTACGGGCTATGTCGATTTATTGATTCCGGTCTGCGGAAAGAAGATGACGGAGCAATGCATAGCCAAGTCAAAGGTGCCGCTTATGTGCACGGATAACGGCATAAGGCATATTTATATCGACGAGTATGCCGACGAGGAAAAGGCCGTTGATATTACGGAGCGGTTCGTCGGTATGAAAGGGTTCGGCTACGGCGTGTGCATTGTACATAAGAATGCGGTGCCGGAGTTTTTGCCTCGCCTGCACGCAAGACTGGTTTCGGCGAGATACAAAAGCGCCGTTAAGTTCAGGCTTGACAAGCACTCGCACGAGGTGCTGGGCGGTTGGAATAACTGCGTGCTGCATTCCGAGGCGGGCGAGAGCGATTGCGGCGAGGCGGAGTTGCATATAAAGTGTGTGGACGGTATAAAGGAGGCCGTGGCGCATATTTCGTTCGATTCCAAAGGCGTGAGCGAAATAATTGTTTCCGAAAACACGGATAACGTTAAATTTTTCGTAAGGGCGGTGGACAGCGCGGAGGTGTGCGTGAACGACGTGAGTAGTTTTCCTGCCGATTTCGGAACGGACTTTCTCGGGATTTCCACGCAAAAATTTCCCGCGCGCGGGCCTATCGGGCTTAGCGAATTGACCTCATACAAATACGTGGTAATGCCGAACGATAAGCGCTGATATGTTTGAAATTTTAGTTACCGCCGTAAACGCCGTATTTCCGCTTATTCTTTTGATTTTGCTGGGATACGCGTTGAAACGCTTGAATTTTTTCAATAACGGATTTGTAAAAGCGGGAAACAAATTTATTTTCAGAATTTGTCTGCCCTGTATGCTCTTTATCAATATCTACGATAATATGGACGGTTTTGCGGACATCAGGTGGGACGTCGTAATTTATTCGGTAACCGTTATATGCCTGATTTTTGCGCTAGGACTGCTTGTTTCCGTATTGACGACTAAAAACAAAAAGCGGCGCGGGGTGATATTGCAATGCACATTCCGCAGTAATTTTGCGATAATAGGCTTGGCGCTCGTTGAACGGCTGGGCGGCGACGGTGCGGTTGCCGGAGTAGTTTCGGCTTTCTCTATTCCCGTATTTAACATTTTCGCAGTTATAGCCCTGACCGTTTTTAACGAGAACGAGACTGTTTGCGCTTTGGGCGAGGACGAAGATTTACCTGCCTTACGCAGAGAAAAGAGAGTTAACGGCATAAAGAAAATTCTGCTCGGGATAGTCAAAAATCCGCTTATAATTGGCGTTGCCGCGGGGCTTGTATGCGTTGCCGTGAGGGAGATAGAACGGGCGTGCGTAGGCGAAGTGGTGTTCAGACTGGATAAACAGTTGAAATTTCTCTATATCGGTTTAAGCGATCTGAAAGCAATTGCGTCGCCTCTGGCGCTTGTGGTGCTAGGCGGTCAGTTCGAGTTTTCGGCCGCAAAAGGTATGACAAAGGAGATAATAGTCGGAACGATTGGCAGAATAATCGCGGCGCCATTAATCGGAATAGGCGGAGCGGCGCTTTTAAGCGGCTGTACGGATTTGTTTACTTTCGGGCCTGAAATTTATCCGTCTTTGATTGCGTTATTCGGCACGCCCGTCGCGGTGTCAAGCGCGATTATGGCGGGTGAAATGCACAGCGACGAGCAGCTGGCGACCCAGTTTGTGGTCTGGACGAGCGTCTGCTCGGTTGTAACGATATTTTTTACGGTATTTATTCTTATGGCCTGCGGGCTTCTGGCTTTTTAGTAATTATTTGGGGGGCGTGCTATGGACGAGCAAAACGAACGCGACGATGCGGAGCTGAAAGTATATCTTTTCCGTGCGAAAATAATTTTGTCGGTGTTTGCAGCGCTGTTTTTCGTATCTGCGATATTGTCGGTCTTTTCCGTTACCGCTTTTGCGGGTTTTATAATGTGTTGCGTTTTTTCGTTGACGTGGACGATTGTCTATAATCTTTTTGCGCAAGAGAAACTTTCCAAGTACGACAAAAAGTATATAAGGTGGTATATTTTTATCGTAGTCGTTGTTTGCGCAATAACTTTTTTCTGCTTCTATATCCAGTTCAAACCTCAGTTGAACGTTAAAATAAACGATAATATGACTTGGAACGATATTATACCTTTTATCATAGCAGTAAAAGCCTTGGCGGATTTCGGGCCGATATTCAAAAAAGGATTCAGGTCTTAAAAGAAAATATTTATCATTGTAACTATATAGTAAAAAAAGCGGCGAAACGGCCGCTTTTTTTTATTATTTACTTGACAAAATATTTTTTACAGCTATAATTAAAACAGGTGTTGCAAAACATCAGTTTTAAATAGGAGTGCAAAATGCCGCCGAAAGCTAAATTTACGAAAGAAGAGATAACTGCCGCCGCTCTGAATATAGTGAAAAACAGCGGTGCCGACGCATTGACGGCAAGGTCGCTAGGCAATAAGCTGGGCAGTTCGGCAAGACCTGTTTTTACCGTGTTCAGCGGAATGGAAGAGGTTCAGTCCGAAGTGGTGTCGGCCGCAAAAGCGGTCTATAAAAATTATCTGGATTACGGTATGGAGGAGTATCCCGCATTTAAAGGGGTGGGTAAGGCGTATATAAAATTCGCCGCGGAGCAACCCAATCTTTTCAGATTGCTGTTTATGCGGGAGCAAAACAATTTACCCGATTTAAGTAATATTCTCGGCAGGCTTGACGACAGTAAAGGAAAAATACTTTCGTCAATACAGACCGAGTACGGTCTGAACGAGGCCGCCGCAAGCGCTTTGTATCTGCATTTATGGATATATGCGCACGGAATAGCCGTGCTGATTGTTACGAAAGTGTGCAGTTTCACTCCCGAGCAGATTTCCGAAATGCTGACGCAGGTGTTTTCTGGGTTGATTAAAAAAATTAAGACGGAAGGTAAATTATGATAATTGCCGAAAATATAGTTAAAACGTACAAAAACGGAAACGTTAAGGTGCTGAAAGACGTAAGCTTGCAGTTTGAAAAGGGCGAGTTTGCGGTGATACTGGGCGCGTCGGGGTCGGGTAAGTCCACGTTAATGAGCGTGCTGTCGGGGCTGGAACGGCCCGACAGCGGTAAAATCGAGTACGACGGACAAGAAATAACCGCGCTTAACGATAAACAGCTTACTCAGTTCAGAAAGCGCGAAGTGGGGTTTATATTTCAGCAATATTATCTTCTTGCGCATCTGAACGTCGATAAAAACGTAAGACTCGGCGCGGACTTGGCGGGAAATAAGGACTACCGCCAAATACTCGCTAAAGTCGGCTTGTCCGATAAACTTAAAAGCTATCCTTCCGAACTTTCGGGCGGAGAGCAACAGCGCGTATGTATAGCGCGGGCGCTTGCGAAAAATCCTTCTACGCTGTTTCTTGACGAGCCGACAGGCGCTCTGGACGAGGCGACGGGAAGGAACGTGCTCGATTACATAGTGAAATTGCAGAAGGATAGCGGGTTTACTATGATTATGGTTACGCATAACGCCAACATCGCCGAAATGGCCGACACGGTAATCAATATGAACAGCGGAAAGGTCGTTTCTTCGTATAAAAACAGTTCGCCAAAAGGCGCGTTCGAGATAGGGTGGTAAATATGGTTATCGGCTTTAAAGACGCGATAAAGCTTATCGGCGTAACGGTGATAACATTTTGCGCGGTGTTTGTATGTACTTTTTTTCTGAATTTCCGTTTAGACGCGCAGTCTATTAAGGACAGTATAACAGGCGAAGATGCTATGGTTCTGTATAACGCGCAGATGTCCACGGCAACATTCACCTGTGCGATAAGCGGCGGATTTCTGGGGCTTATCGCCGTGGTTATGCTCGTTTTTTATATAAAGCTGTATATTGCGGATAACTCGGTTAAAATCGGTTTATTGAAAGCAATGGGCTATTCGGACACAAGCATTGCGTTACAGTTTTCCGTGTTCGGAGTAAGCGTGTTTATTGGAACTGCGCTGGGCTTTTGCGGCGGGTTCGCTATGATGCCTACCGTTTACAACTCAATGACTATCGCGGGATTACCCGAAATAGCTATTAATTTCCATTTTCAACTTTTAATCCTGCTTGTGGCCGTGCCGACCTTGGTTTTTTCGGGTCTGGCCTGTTTGTTTGCGTTTTTATATCTTCGTAGGCCGGTTAACGAAATGTTGCGCGGCGTAACGGTAAAGGAAAAAACAATAAAAAAGCGGAGTAGGGATAGGGCACGCGGGTTCTTAACGGAGATGTGTTTTAAGACGATATGTTCGAAAAAACTTCTCGCGTTTTTTGTCGCTTTCGCCTGTTTTTGTTTTTCGGCAATGATACAGATGGCCGTATCTATGTACGAACTAAGTACGGTAACTATGGGGGTTATAATTTTCGTGCTCGGAATAGTGGTTTCCGTCACTTCCGTATTAATAGCCGTAACCACCGTCATAAACGCAAACAAGAAGAACGTAGCAATGATGAAAGCGTTCGGCTATTCCTTAAAGGATTGCGCTCTGTCCGTGTTGGGCGGCTATCATATATTTGCAGCGGTTGGCTTTGCTTTGGGCACGGTATATCAGTTCGGGCTATTGAAATTAATGGTGGACGTTGTTTACATAGACGTTTTGAGTATACCCGATTATGGTTTTAACGTTCCCGTGTTTTTCATAACGCTTGCGGCGTTCGTTGTTTTCTACGAAGCGGTGATGTTTTTCTACGTTTATGCAATAAGTAAAATTTCAGTGAAGGAAGTAATGACGGAAAATTAATTTATAGCTGAAAATTATTTGATTTTTTAATGCGGTTGTGTTATTCTATAAAAGGTTTATCGAATAAGCTTCCGTAGTTAAATGGATATAACAGCCCCCTCCTAAGGGGCCGTTCCGGGTTCGATTCCCAGCGGGAGTACCAAAAAAGACGCGCGCAATTAAATATAATTGCGCGCGTCTTTCTGCTTTTGCGCGGCTGCCGACGTCATACTGCCATAGCTGCTTTTTCGGCTTTCTTCGCAGGCAGGGTAATGATACAACGCCCCGACCGGACGGTCGGGGCGTTTAAACTAACTTTTCTTAATATTTTCGATAGTGGTGGCGTGTTTATGCGGGATTGTTTTCCAGCCGACGTTCTTAATGAATATACACAGGAATTCGAGCGGAATAGAAATAAACAGGAAGAGCGGCCACAACAAAATTGCTCCCAGCATTACGAAAAAGTTTACGTGCTTAATGCGTTTATGCTCCGCAATAATCAGTATTATACCCGCCAAAACCATTATTACGTAATACCAAGCCACGCTTTTTGCGAAATCTATCGCCCAATTCAGCCAGATGGTAGCCGCCGAATATCCGAGAAGAGGCGCGAAGGCCAACAATACGGCTTGTACGACAAACATAGATAATGAAAGTACGGGCAGTGGAAGTATGTTTACTGATATATCGTAAGTTGAAAACTTGTGTTCGCTTCCGCCTTTTCTTTTGGGACGGAAAAAGTTTTTAACTAACTTGGCGTATCTTGTCAGGCATACGAGGAGGTGTCCCTTAGCCCAGCGGAGGCGCTGGCGCAACATAATTTTAACTTTTGTCGGCTGTTCGTCGAAGAACTCCGCCTCGTCGCAGTAAATAATTCTCGTTCCGTCCAATATTCTGTCCGCGGTAAATTCCCAGTCTTCCGTAAGGGTGACGTAAGGCCAACCGTTGACAAGAATGTCGGAGCTTATCAAAAATCCCGTTCCGCTGACTCTGGTCGAGCAACCCAAAACCGTGCGTCCGCGCATTTCGTAGCGGCAACCCTGCATAAAAAACAGACCGTACATAGCGGAAATTAAATTCGAGCCGAAGTTTTTCGAGTTCCTGAAAGAGGTGATTACGCAGTTGTTTCCGTTTGCGATAAACGCGTCGTTCATTGTGTCTATGTAATTTTCGGTTAAGAGGTTGTCTGAATCGAATACGAAAAACCCGTCGTAGTTCTCGACCCCGTAATCGTCTTTTATTCTGTCGAAAAGAAATTTTAATGCGTAGCCCTTTGTTTTTTCGTTTGAATTGTGATATTCGTAGACGATTGCGCCGTTATCTCTTGCGATTTGGGCGGTGTTGTCCGTACAGTTATGGGCTACTACGAAAATCTGTAAATTTTCCTGCGGATACTTGTTTTTCTTAATGCTGTCTATCAGATTTGCTATAACTTCTTCTTCGTTTCTCGCCGATACGACTATTCCGTATTTCAGTTTCTTTTCGGTTTTAGCAAATTTCTTCTTGGCAAACAGTCCGACGATTGCGAATATCACGTAGTGAATAGTAAGCAGAGTAAATAAGATAGTTATTATTAAAAAAACCAAATCCACGATTTGTAGGTAGGACATTTAAAATTTCTCTCAAAACTTCATTTAATTGATTTTATCATAGTGTGATAACGTTTGTCAAGCCGTAAGTTTTATATTTCGTCAAGTTTCGCGTTTAACTTATAAAATATAAAAGCCAACGGTTGTTGCACAACCGTTGGCCGAATATATTCGGGATAAATTTACGCCAGAGCGTTAAGCTTTTTGGCAAGACCGGACTTTTTGTTTGCCGCAGTGTTCTTTTTAAGAACGCCCTTGGAAACAGCGCCGTCGATGATGGAGCAGGTGTAGGGGAACTGTGCGGTTGCCGCCGCCTTGTCGCCGGAGTTTACCAAAGCCATAAATTTCTTTACTTCGGTTTTAACTTCGGATTTTATTGCCTTATTTCTCTCCGTCTTTTTCTCGGTTACCAGAACGCGCTTCTTGGCTGACTTTATATTCGGCATTTAATTTCTCCTTAAAGAATGTTTTACTTAAATTCTTAGGTAATTCTATCATAAAAAAGTAGTATTGTAAACTGTTTTTAATCGGCTTTTTATAAAATTTTTAATATATTTTAAAAGCCGCTAATATTAATAATACTGTATGGTCAATATTAATCCTTGCGTTTGCTTTTTCGACAGCGGCATAGGCGGCCTCAGCCTTTTATATGAATGCGTGCGCAAATTACCCCGCGTCGATTTTGTTTATTTTGCAGATAACCACCGCGTGCCTTACGGCAATTTATCGCACGAAGAACTCATTGAGCGCGTAGACGGAGTGTTTTCCGAAATGAACGCGTTGGAACCCGCCGCGGCGGTTGCGGCTTGCAACACCGTGACCGCGGAGTGCATAGCTTATTTAAGGGAAAAATACCCGTTTGAAATTATAGGAATTCAGCCCGCGGTAAAACCTGCCGCCGCAAACGGAAACTGCACGGTTCTCGCAACGGCGGCTACGGCGAACAGCGCGGCGCTTAAAGAACTTACGGAAAAATACGGCAACGGCCGAACGCGCGTTTACGCCTGTCCCGACCTTGCCGCTTATATCGAAGAAAACGCGTTAAATCCGGGCTTTGACGATGTTGTCAGGCTGCTGCCCGACGTTGCGGCGGAAAACGTAGTGCTCGGGTGCACGCACTATATTTTTGTTAAAGATATAATAATGAAACGCTACAACTGCCGCGTTTACGACGGTTTGGAAGGTACGGCGGAGCAGTTGCGTAAAAAATTAGGGATTTCCGACCACTCGGAGCCCAGGGCGCAGAAAATAAGCTTTTGCGGGGGCGATACTGCCAAAAACCGCGATATTTTCCGCCGTATGTTAATGTATGGTGGAACTCTGTCCCAAAAAGTACAAAATCAACACAAAAAAATTTAAAAAAAATTGAAGAAATTATTGTCTGGTGGTTGACAGTGGTCATTTTTGGTGTTATTATAATAACATAGTAAATCAAAAGGCTTGACAAATGTTTTTTCTTACGGGCGAGTACGATCATCAGGTCGACGCGAAAAACAGAATAAGAATACCCGCCAAGTTGAAGGGTAAGGAAGAAAAGCTGTATTTTTCCAAGGGAACTAACGGCTGTATCTTCGTTTTTTACGACGCCGCGATTAAGGAAAAACTCGAAAAGCTGGAAGAGATAAAAATTTCGGACGTTGAAAAGCAGAAGGGTATGAGGGCTTTCACAAAGTCGCTCAAACTCGTTGAAATGGACCCGCAGGGTCGACTGGTTATCCCGCCCGAACTCAAAGCGTACGGAAAAATCAATAAAGACATAAAAATCTGCGGTGCCGGTTCCAGAATAGAAATCTGGGCGAAAGAAGTTTACGACGAGTACTTTGCTGACGACGACGAAAACTTCGACGTTAATTTCGGTTATCTGGATATCTGACGATGAACGGTTTTGCGCATATCCCCGTAATGCTTGAAGAGTGTATAAGCGGTCTTAACTTAAAGGACGGCGGCGTATACTTCGACGGAACGGTCGGCGGCGGGGGGCACTCGTACGAAATTTTAAAGCGTTCTTCCCCGACGGGCAGACTGATAGCAACCGACTTGGACGACGACGCGATTGCCGCGGCGACGAAAAGACTTTCCGAGTTCGAGGGCAGATTTGAAATTTACAAATCTGATTACAAGAATTTCGGAGAAGTGCTGGACCGTGCAGGGGTCGACCTCATTGACGGGGCGATACTCGACTTCGGGATTTCCAGTTATCAGATAGACAACGGCGAGAGAGGTTTTTCTTATCTCAAAGCCGACGCGCCTCTGGATATGAGAATGGACAGAACGGCGCCTCTTACGGCCGAAACGCTTGTCAACACCTACGGCGAAAGGCAGATAGCCGACATTCTCAGAGATTACGGCGAAGAAAAATTCGCGGGTGTAATTGCCGCCAACATAGTCAGGGCGAGAACCCGAAAGCCCTTGAAAACGTGCGGCGAGCTCGTGCAAATAATAGAAAACAGTATACCCGCAAAGTTCAGGCAGAACGGGCCGTGCGCAAGAAAGAGCTTTCAGGCTATAAGGATTGCGGTCAACGGCGAACTCGAAGGGCTTTACGATTGCGTCACAGGTCTTACCCGAAGACTTAAAAAGGGCGGAAGGATAGTTATTTTGACTTTCCACTCGCTTGAAGACAGGATTGTAAAGCAGGCGTTCAGAATGTTGGAGTGCGATTGTATCTGCGACAAGAGCCTGCCCGTGTGCGTATGCGGAAAGAAAAAGGAAATTGAAATTATAACAAAAAAGCCCGTTACTGCAAGCGAAGAAGAAACGGCGGTAAATTCGCGTTCGAAGTGCGCAAAACTGAGAATTGCGGAAAAAATAATTTAAGAGAGATGCGATAAGGAGAAAGGTTATGGCAGTCGCAGCGCCCGTATTGGAAAGAAAAGTTGATACTGATGAGAACGCTTATGCGAGGGAAACGTCGCGCGAAAATTTAATGTCCGCGGAAGACAGGCACAATTCGCGCATAAGTTCTAACTATGCCAAGCTCATAAATCCCGAAAGCACTTTGAGGGATATAATAAATAAAGAAATTCCCGCCGCACGCGCGCCGGAACTTTTCGCCGCGCCCGTTACGGAAACGAGGGCGGATAGTTTGTATCTCGTTGAAAATGCTCGCGCCGATGCCGACATATTCCGCGCCGACAGCATTGTCAACAGGAAAGCGGAATACGCAGAGGCGCAGACGGACGAAGAGGAAAACGAGGACTTGCGCCCCACTCAGACGACTATCCAGTACAAGACGGCAGGCGCCGCGTCCGTAGTCGAAGAGGGTAAAATCAAGACGAGCGCGAAAGCGAAAAGGGCGGGGCTCAACAAGAGGGACAAAATCTTTATCGCGGTCGCGTTGACGGTCATTATAGCTCTGTTTACGCTTATAATAGTAAATTCCGCCATTATTTCGGGACTGAGCGGCGAAGTTAGCTCGTTGCAGTACAATCTCGGCACTGCGAAAGAGGCGTTTATGCGGGCTCAGGCGGAGAAAGACGCTTATATGAACGACGCGAATCTGTTTGAGATTGTAAGCAAGTTCGCGTACAGCCACGGTATGGTGCTTAAATAATCCGTTCAAGGAGATTACAGAAATTTTAAAAATTAATAAATCGGGTTTTTCGATAACGGTTTTACAAAAGAGGTTATTGTCAATTGGATTGGCAATAGCCTTAATTTTTTGTCTGATTTTCGCGCGGTTGTTTTACGTTCAGCTGGTGTGGGGCAGGGAGCTCAAATATAAGGCCACCGACCAGTGGAACAGGGAAATCCCCGTGATTGCCTCGCGCGGGCTGATAACGGACGCGAACGGCGAGATACTTGCGGGCAATATCACGACTTACAGCGTTTTTCTACGCCCCAACGCGGTCGAAAACGCCGAATATACCGCGACCGTTCTAAGCGGTCTGTTTTCCGTAGACCCACAGGCCGTGCTGGAAAAAATAAACGGCGGCAAGGTTTCGGAAATAACGGTTGCAAGACAGGTGTCGAAAGAAAGCGTGGAAAAGCTTGTTTCTTACAGCCTGCCCGGGGTCTATTATTCGAGGGACAATACCCGCCAATATACCTATAACGACGCGCTTTGTCAGGTGCTCGGCTTTACCGCGAACGACGGTTCGGGGCTTTCGGGGCTTGAAAAGTATTACAACAATATTTTAAGCGGGACAAACGGGGAAATAAGCTACACCACGGATATTGTCGGTATAGAAACCGAAAACCCCGTCGTGGTTTACAGCGAGGCGAAGAGCGGGGACAAGATAAGCCTGACAATCGACATAGACATTCAGCTTGCCGCGGAGGAGGCTATGCGCAGGGCGTACGTTTCCAGCGGCGCAAAGTCTGTTTCCTGTATAGTTTTAAACCCGTCCAACTTCGACGTTCTGGCAATGGTGAACTATCCTTCGTACGATTTGAACGACGTTCCCCGCGACGATATGGAAACGCTGAACGCGCTGTCGCGAAACAGCGTGGTCTGCGACATTTACGAACCTGGTTCGACTTTCAAGATAGTAACTGCCGCCGCCAACATAGAAGAGCATTTGCGCGGCAACTCGAAGGCGTTTTCAAATTCGTACATATTCAACGGCAGCAGAACGCGCACCGTCGACAGCACAAAAATAAAATGCTGGTCCGACCATTCCAACGGAAAACATTCCAACCAGACTCTTGCCGAGGCGCTTAACAACAGCTGCAACCCCTGTTTTACGGACATTGCCCTGTCTTTGGGCAAGGACACATTTTACGACTATCTCAACTCGTTCGGGTTCGGCAACGTTACGGGGCTGGATTTCAGCGGCGAGGCTTTGGGTATGCTTGTGCCTCAGGCGCTCGTGCGCGATTGCGACCTTGCGAGAATAGGTTTCGGTCAGACTGTTGCCGTAACGGGCATACAGCTTGCCTGCGCCGCCGCGGCCGCGGTGAACGGCGGGAATTATTATACGCCGCATTTATTGAAGTCGGTAACGCTGTCGAACGGTAAAACCCAGAAATACAATCCCGTTCTCAAATACAAGCCCGTAAGCGAAAAGGCGTCGCGCACGCTTGCCGCTATGCTCGAAGGGGTTGTGACAGAGGGCAGCGGTAAAAAGGCGTATATAGAGGGGTATAAGGTCGGCGGTAAGACCGGAACGGCGCAGAAATACGAGGACGGACACGTTGCTTCTGGAAAGTACGTATCTTCGTTCGTCGGATTTTTCCCCGCGGATAAGCCCGAGTATCTCGCGCTTATTATCGTGGACGAACCGCAGGGAACGTATTACGGCAGCGCGGTCGCCGCGCCCGTCGCGAAAGAAATTTTCGAGGATATAATTAGCATTAAAAACATACAGCCGTACAATTAGGAGCAAAAATGAAACTAGCTGAATTACTGGATAAACTGGACTACGCCGAGTTTTACGGCGATAAAGATACTGAAATAAGCGGGCTTTGCACCGACAGCCAGAAGGTTCGGGAAGGCGATTTGTTTTTCTGTTACAAGGGCGAGAAGTTCGACTCCCACGATTTCGCAGAAGATGCGGTAAAGTCGGGCGCGGCGGCTATTATATGCGAAAGAAAGCTGGGTTGCGGCGGGGCGCAGATAATAGTCAAGGACGGCAGGAGCGCCGTCGCCGTTGTCGCGAGGGCGTATTACGGTTACGCCGACAGAAATTTCAAGATGGTCGGCGTCACGGGAACGAACGGCAAGACCACAACTACGTATATGCTGGAAAGCATATTCTCCGCCGCGGGTAAAAGCGCGGGCGTTATCGGCACGCTGGGAATAAGCTACGCGGATAAATTCGTTTCACCCGACCTGACCACGCCCGACCCGATTTTTCTGCATTCCATACTTGCGGATATGGCGGAATGCGGCGTTGAGTACGTGTTTATGGAGGTTTCCGCGCACGCGTTGCATTTCAACAAGATTGACGGGATAAAATTCGAGGCGGGGATATTCACGAACTGCACTCAGGACCATCTCGACTTTTTCGGGAATATGCGCGATTATTCGGAGTGCAAGAAACTTCTTTTCAAGGACGGAAGATGCAAAAACGCCGTTGTCAATTCGGACGACAAACTCGGCAGACAGATTATAGATATGATTCCCGCCGCGATAAGCTACGGGCTGAAAAACCCCGCGGACGTTTTCGCTATAGATATTTCCGAGAAAATCAACGGTTCGTCGTTTGTTATTAACCTTTTCGACGAGCTTTACGAAATGAACGTAAACGTGCCCGCTCTGCATAACGTTTACAACGCTATGGCCGCGGCGGCGTGCGCAAAACTTCTTGGGATAAGCACGGAGGCGATTGCAAAGGGTTTAAACAGTCTGAAAAAGGTGGAGGGCAGGCTCGAACACGTTGCGCACTATAACGGCGCTGACATATTCGTCGATTTTGCGCACACGCCCGACGGGCTGGAAAAGTCGTTGCAGGCGCTTAAAAAACTGTGCCGAGGAAAACTTTACTGTCTTTTCGGTTGCGGCGGAAACAGGGACAGGACAAAGCGGCCGCTTATGGGCGAGGTTGCGTCCAGATATGCCGATTTCAGCATAATTACCTCCGACAATCCGCGCTACGAGGACCCGTTCGATATAATTTCGGAAATCGAAGAGGGGATAAAGAACTCGGGCAAGAACTACGTCACGGTAACCGAGCGCGAAACGGCCACGGAATACGCCGTTAATCTTTTGGAGCCCGACGATATTCTGCTCGTCGCGGGAAAGGGCGGGGAATATTATCAGGAGATTATGGGCATAAAACACAGCTATAACGACAAAACGGTTATACAGAGTATTATCGGCTTACAGTAATGAACACTTATTTTTATGCGATACTTGCCTCGTTCGGCGCGTCTTTTGTTTTACTTCTGATTATACTGCCGCTACTTAGAAGGCTCAAAGCGGGGCAGTACATTTTGGGCTACGTTAAAGAACATAAAAGCAAGGGCGGCACGCCGACTATGGGCGGGCTTGCCTTTATTGCCGCGATTATAATCGTGGGGCTGTGCTTTTTCGGGATAGGCGACGGGAAAGTCAATTTAACGCTTGCGGTCACCGGCGGTTTTGCTATCGTCGGGTTTTTGGACGACTTTCTTAAAATTTACCGCAAGGAAAACGAGGGGTTGAAACCCTATCAGAAGATATTGTTTCAGTTCGCCATAGCGCTGATAGCCGCGGTATATTGTTACCTCAACGACTGTTTTTATCTCAACGTTCCGTTCGCGGGCGGGACAAGCGTTTATATCGGCTGGGGAATAATCCCGCTCGTTATTTTTATTTTTCTGGCCACGGTAAACTGCGTAAATCTGACCGACGGGCTGGACGGGCTTGCGGGAGGGACAAGCTGCGCCTATCTTTTCGTGCTGGGCATTATGCTATATTTGCAGAACGTGAACTATTCGCCGCTGTGTTTTGTCGGCGTGGGCGCGCTTGCCGCTTTTTTGATTTTCAACGTAAACAAGGCCTGTATATTTATGGGCGACACGGGTTCGCTCTCTCTGGGCGGGTTCATAACCTGCCTGTCGGTTTTTTCGGGCAACTCGCTGTATATCCCCATTCTCGGCATAATGTTTGTGATTTCCGGAATATCCGTCATAGCTCAGGTAATATATTATAAACGGACAAGGCGCAGGATATTTTTAATGGCGCCGCTTCATCACCATTTCCAGATGAAGGGGTATACGGAATGCAAAATCACTTACGCATACGTAGCCGTAACCGCGCTTGTCGGAATAATATGTCTGATGTTTGTGTGAGGAAAAATGTATTTTAAAAATCAGAAGTTTATGGTTGCCGGTATGTCTAAATCGGGAGAAAGCGCGGCGCGGTTTCTTATCGAGCGCGGCGCGGAGGTCTACGTCTACGACGACGTGGTGAGCGAGAATATTTCTACGGTTATGAACGGGCTTGCCGAACTCGGCGCGCATATCGTCACCGCGGAAAGGTATGTGGAGGCAACGAACGTCTGCGACGTGCTTGTCGTGAGCCCCGGTATACCTATCGACAATCCTCTGCCCGTGGCGTTCAGGAAACAGAACAAGGCAATCATAGGCGAAGAGGAGCTTGGCGCGCTGTATCTCAGGGCGACGGCGGTTGCGGTTACCGGAACGAACGGAAAAACCACTACGGTTTCTATGCTCAATTCCGTGCTGGAACATTGCGGAAACAAGAGCGTAGCCTGCGGCAATATCGGCAATCCGCTTGTCGGCGAGGTCGGCAATCTCGGTTTCGACGACTATGCGGTTATTGAAATATCTTCTTTTCAGCTCGAAACGCTGTCCAGTCTTCGCCCGCATATCGCCGTTATCACAAACATAACCGAAGACCATTTGAACCGCCATTACAATATGGAGAATTACATATTTCTCAAAAGCAAAATTTTGAGGAACCTGCGCGAAAGCGAGTATGCGGTTTTGAACTATGACGACGAAGTGGTCAGGGGTTTCGCGCAGTCGACTAAGGCGAAGATTGTTTATTTCTCGCTCAGGGAAAGAATAGACGGCGCGTACTTCGAAAACGGCGGGATATACCTCGGCGGCGAAAAATATTTCGATATAAACGATATGACGCTCGGCGGCGTGCACAACGTGTACAACGCGCTTGCGTGCGTGGCCGCGGCGCACGTTCTCGGACTTGACAAAACCAAAACGGCGGAGGCCATATGCGCGTTCAAGGGCATCAGGCACAGGATAGAGATAGTTCGCACGGTAAACGGCGTAACGTATGTGAACGACAGCAAGGGCACCAACGTGGACGCGACCATAAAGGCCGTCCAGGCAATGTCCCAGCCCACTGTAATATTGCTCGGCGGTAAAGACAAGGGATACGAATATACTCCGCTTTTCAATACGCTTAAAGAGAGCAGGGTGTGCCACGCTGTGTTTTACGGCGAAAACAGGTTCAAACTTCTCAACGCGGCGATAAAGACGGGGTATTCGGGTTTTTCGCTTTGCGAGGAGTTCGGAACGGCGGTGAAACTTGCGCAGTTTATTGCAAAACCCGGACAGAGCGTTCTGTTAAGTCCCGCAAGTTCAAGCTTCGACAGCTTTTCCAATTATGAAGAGCGCGGCGACGCGTTCAAAAAACTTGTGGAAGGTATAAATGAAGTTTTTGAAGAGTAAAAAAGGAGCGGGAGATATCCCGCTTTTAATATGCGTTTTTTTAATGTCCTGTTTCGGCTGTCTTATGATTTTTTCCGCAAGTTCGTACACTGCTCAGGTTCAGTTCGGCGACAGTCTGTATTTCGTAAAAAAACAGCTTATCGGCGTGGTTTTAGGCACGGCCGCTATGATAGGCGCGTGTTTTCTGCCGTATAAAAAACTCATAAAATTCAGGTATCCCGCAATTGCGATTGCCGCGGTGTTGCTCGCGCTTGTGTTTGTGCCGGGCGTGGGAATTACCAATTACGGCGCGACGAGGTGGATAGGTTTCGGCGCGTTTACGATACAGCCTTCCGAAATCGCAAAATACGCGTTCGCGCTATTCACCGCGGCATATTTCTCGCTCAATCACGAACGGGTGAAAACGGTGAAGGGCGTTCTGCCCGTGCTTGCTGTGGGGATAGCGTTCTGCGTGCTCATAATTATCGAACCGAATATGTCAATCACAATGTGCGTCGGGCTGTTGATGCTGGGGCTTATATTCCTCAGCGGAACGAAACTCAAAACGTTTGCGGTCATTCTTATTCCGTTTATCGTGGCCGTGCCCGTGCTCATTATTTTGGAACCTTACCGTCTGCAAAGGCTCAGCGCCTTTCTCGACCCGTGGTCGTCGCCAAAAGACGAGGGGTATCAGCTCATACAGTCGCTGTACGCGCTCGGCAACGGCGGGCTTTTCGGGACGGGGCTTTTCAACTCCACGCAGAAATACAGGTTTCTGCCTTTTGCGGAAAGCGATTTCATTCTGTCCATTATCGGCGAGGAGCTGGGCTTTTTCGGGCTTGTAATATTTTTTCTGTGTTGCGGATTTATTATATATCGCGGCTTTGCAATCGCGAAAAACTGTAAAGACAGGTTCGGTTTCCTGCTTGCCGCGGGCTTTACGATGGTCTACGGCATACAGGTCGTCATAAACGTTCTGGTCGTAAGCGGCGCGATACCGCCCACGGGGTTGCCGCTTCCGCTTATAAGCAGCGGCAACACGTCGCTTATAATTACTATGGCGTCAATGGGGGTGCTGTACAACGTGTCGCGGCAGGATTAACAAATAATATCGCGTAATCCATATAATGGAGTATATTTTACATACTCGGAGTTAATATGGATAAATACATTATAAACGGAGGAAACAAGCTATACGGCAGCGTCGGTATTCAGTCGGCTAAGAACTCGGTGTTGCCTATACTTGCCGCGGCGGTATTAACCGACGGAAAGGTAAAAATTTTAAACGTTCCGAATATATCGGACGTGCGGAATATGGTAAAAATCCTCACTTGTCTGGGGTGCCGTGCGGTTTATGAACACAACGATTTGATAATTGACAGTTCGAATGCGGACTGTTTCGAAATACCAAGCGTACTCGCTCACGAGCTACGCTCTTCGGTTTTTTTGCTGGGTTCGGTCATTTCGCGGTTCCGCTCCGCGAAAATAGCCTATCCCGGCGGCTGCGATATCGGCTTGCGGCCTGTGGATTTGCATCTCACGGGGCTTAAACGGCTGGGCGTGGAGATAACCGAAAAGAACGGATACATACTCTGTAAGAGCGACAGGTTGCGCGGTAACGAAATAGTTCTCGATTGCCCGAGCGTTGGCGCGACGGAAAACATAATGCTTGCCGCGGTCAAGGCGGAGGGAACCACTGTGATAACCAACGCGGCGCGCGAACCCGAGATAGAAGATTTGCAGAATTTTTTAAACAGCATAGGCGCGAAGGTTTCGGGCGCGGGCAGCGGCACGGTGAAAATCAAAGGCGTCGACAAGCTCGGCGGTTGCGAATACCAGCCCCTTCCCGACAGGATAGAGGCGGGGACCTTTCTGATTGCCGCGGCAATGTGCGGCGGCGAGGTGCTGGCCGAGGGGGTCAAACCCGAAAATATAAGCTCTTTAATACATAAACTTAACGAAAACGGTTGCAAAATACATATCGATAATGATAAAATATTACTGGAAAATCACAAAAGACTCGCGTCGGTAAAATCTATCGAAACACAGCCGTATCCGGGGTTCCCCACTGATTTACAGGCGCAGTATACCGCGCTTTGCGGTATTTGCGGCGGGCACTCGATTATAACGGAAAATCTTTTCGAAACGCGGTTTAAGTACGTGCCCGAGCTGAGGAAGATGGGCGCGGATATGACCGTTATCGGCAGGAACGCGTTTGTGCGCGGAGTGGAGCGGTATAAGGGCGCGACGGTTATGGCGCACGATTTGCGCGGCGGCGCGGCGCTGGTGCTTGCGGGACTTGCCGCGGACGGCAGAAGCGAGGTTTTGGATATTTCCCATATAGACAGGGGGTACGGCTCTTTCGAGCAGAAGCTTGCCGGACTGGGGGCGGATATCGTCAGGGTCACCGTTTAGAATTTATGAAGTACTTAAGAAAATTTATCGCTATGATACTGGGGCTTGTGCTTTTCGCGGCCGTGGTTATCAGCATAGGAATGATTTACGCGGTTAAAAACATTAACGTAAATCTTATTACCTATGCGGAGGATTACACGGACGACCTGAAAGAGGCGAAGTACACGCTGAGCGTTTTCAAGGGCGAAAGCATTCTTTTCGTAAGCGAGGAGGACGTTGCCAAGGTCGTAAAGGACAGCAATTACACGCTTTCCAAATTCGAAAAGATTTTCCCCTGCACTATCAACGTCACATTGAGCGAGCGGGTGGAAACGTTCGCGCTGGCGGTTGAGGGCGGATACAGGCTTTACGACAGTAACGGTAAATTTTTGAGAAAGAGTACGGAAAACGCAAATATAAACGATTTGTCGCCCAATATAGAAATTCTCGGTATCTCCGAGGGGCAGACCGAAAATATCGCCGCGATAGCGGGAGTTTTCAAGACCGAGTTCGGGTGTCTGCGTTCGATTGTGACGACTATTAAACTTGATACCAGAGAAGACGTTGAAGGATATTCCGACAAACTTGTTTTCAAACTCAGGTGCGGAATAGAAATTTTAATCGACGATTATACGGACGGCACGGACGAAAAGATTGCCGCCGTATATTCCGAATTCTGCAAGCTTAACGACAGGCAGAAACTGTGCGGGGTAATAAGAGGTTACCGCGTGGGCGGCGAAGACGGGTTAATCAACGCGGATTATTCGGGTTATAATACATAAAAAAGCGGTTGCAATGCAACCGCTTTTTTGTTTGATTTAGTTGACATTATTTACGGCATATTATATAATTAAGAAGATATAAATTTATACGGAGCGGCGTAAACGTTATGCGCAGAAAGAGCGTAGCCGTATTGGATATCCGTTCTTCGGAGCTGACCGCGGTTGTCGGGGAGAGAGGGGTAAACAATACGTTCATAATCAAAAGCAAATACACTTGTACTTTCGACGGTTATGCGGAGGGCAAGCTGCTTGACGAGGACGGCTTTGTTTGCGCCGTGAAAGACGTTGTTAAAAGCACTCTGACCGCCGCGGGCAAGATAAAGTCCTTTTACGTCGGTATCCCGGGCGAGTTTATAAAGGTAGTCAATACGGACAAGGTTATCGGGTTTCAGTCGGTAAAAAAAATTACGAGAGCGGACTGCGATTATCTCGCGGGAATGTCCGCGCCGAAAGATACGGCCGAATACCAGACAATCCGCCACAGCTGTCTTTACTACGTGTTGTCGGACAAGCGTAAGATAATAAACCCCGTCGGCGTTTTAAGCGACAGTTTACAGGGCAAGTTCTGTTTTTACAGGTGCAAGAACGAGTTTGTAAATATTCTGTTGAGGGCGTTCAGGGAGTTTTCGGCGGTCGAGGAAATCAACCTTATCCCGACGGTGTATGCAGAGGCGGTGTATCTCGTTCCGCCCGAGCAGCGCGACGAATACGCGGTTCTTTTCGACCTCGGCTATATATCTTCGGATTACAGCGTGGTTTGCGGCAACGGACTTGCGTTCAGCGAATCGTTTTCCGTGGGTATCGGGCATATTGCCGTATATCTTATGACGGAGCTGGACGTGCCGTTCGACGTGGCGTCTTCGTTCCTGTCTATGGTTAATCTCAACGCCAAAGAAACGTACGGTGCGTTTGCTGAATGTACGTACGAAGGGAAAACATATAAATTCGCAATGTCCGTGCTCCGCGACAAAATCCGCGAAGGGCTTGACGGAATATGCGAAACTATGGAAGAGTGCCGCCAAAGCTTTACGGGCAGGATTCTCGACGGCAAGCCCGTCAATATAACGGGCGAGGGCGTGAACGCGATAAGAGGAACGGTGGAGCATATTTCCAACAGACTGGTTAAGAACGTGGAAATAATTTCGCCCGCGGTTCCCTATTACGACAAGCCTCAGTTTTCTTCGCTTTTGAGCCTGCTTAACACCGCGCTCGAAGACGCGTGATAAATTAAAATACTTGACGAATTTCGGAGGAAATAAAATGTTTAACGATTTGACTAACAGTAACGGAGGGGTCTCCGGTATCGCGAGAATAAAAGTTATCGGCGTCGGCGGCGCGGGAAACAACGCCGTAAACAGAATGCTTGACGCGGGTATCAACTGCGCCGAATACTACGTTGTAAACACCGATAAGCAGATACTTGCCTTATCGCCCTGTGAAAATAAAATCCAGATAGGCAACACGCTTACCAAAGGCCTCGGCGCGGGCGCCGACCCCGACGTTGGCAGAGCAGCTGCGGAAGAGAGCAAGGAAGAGCTTACGAGAGCAATCGAGGGCACCGACCTTCTGTTTATTACCGCCGGTATGGGCGGCGGAACGGGAACGGGCGCCGCGCCCGTAATCGCAAAGATTGCGCGCGATATGAAAATCCTTACGGTCGCCGTCGTGACGGAGCCTTTCGGTTTCGAGGGCAAGAAACGTATGGAAAATACCGCCAAAGGCCTTGAAAACTTAAAGAAATACGTTGATACGCTTATTATAATACCCAACGATAAAATCAAGACGGTCGTCGCAAAGAACACGCCTATGCGCGAGGCTTTGCGCGTCGCCGACGAAATTCTCAAACAGGGCATTAAAGGCATTGCCGAGCTTATCGTCAATCCTTCGCTTATAAATCTCGACTTTGCGGACGTCAGAACTATTCTCAAAGACAAGGGTATCGCTCATCTCGGCGTGGGCGTTGCCAAGGGCGACAACAGGATAATCGAGGCGGTAAGGGTCGCGGTCAACTGCCCGTTGCTTGAAACGACGATAGAGGGCGCGCGCGGCGTTATTCTCAACGTCGTCGGCGGCGACGACCTTACGTTCGACGAAGTAGCCGACGCCGCAGAGCTTGTCAGGAGCGTTGTTGACGCGTCCGCTAACATTATATTCGGCGCAAGGATAGACCCGAACGTGCGCGACGAGGTTGAAATTACGGTTATAGCAACTGGTTTCCCCGGTTTTGACAGCAGGAGAGAAGAGGACAGCACGCTCAGGGGTTACCAGAACGGAAGAATATATGCAGACCGCTCTTACAGCTCGCCCCAGCCCGACAGAATGACGGTGTCCGAGCCTTATTACGCGCGCCAGCCCATTCAGCCCACGCCCGTTCAACAGCAGGTTCCGCCCGTTCAGCCTCCCGTTCCCGTTCCGCCCCAGCCTCTGGTGCGCACGGTAGACAGGGACGAGGGCGGTATAGAGCGGCCCAATGATAAAAACGTGCCCAAGTTTGCGCAGATGCTGAGGAACTTAGGCAAGAAACGCAACGATTAAATTTCAATATAAAAACAACAGCCCCGCGGAAAAACCGCGGGGCTGTTGTTTACAAATTCAGTCTTATTAACTAACGGAAAACCAAATGTGACTTAATTTTTAAGTTCATCATAGTAAGCCGTAAGGATTGCTTTTTTTAAAATTTCTCGGGTCTCGGTGTTAAGCGGATGTGCAATATCCTTATATTCGCCATCATTAGTTTTTCTGCTGGGCATCGCAATAAACGCGCCGTCCGTAGCGTCTATTATCTTAATATCGTGAACGACAAAACAGTCGTCGATAGTAATAGAAGCTACTGCTTTAAGTTTATTGTCCTCCTTGTTAACTAACCTGATTCGTACATCTGAGATTTTCATTTTGCACCTGCCAGATTATACTTTCATTGACTTTATTGTACAATAAAAGTTAATTAATTTCAATACATTATTTAAAATTTTTTTCACTTTTTTTAAAAAAATATTTAATTTTCGTGCTAATCAGACATTTTTTTTAATAATATTTATTATGCGTTTAAAATTTACCGACAAATTTGACAGTTTTTACTTTATCGGAATAGGCGGAGTGAGTATGAGCGGGCTTGCAAAATACCTCATTTCGCTCGGGAAACGCGTGGGCGGGAGCGACATTACCGCAAACGCGTACACCGCGGAGCTTACGGCGCTCGGCGCAAAGGTCAGCATAGAACCCGATATAGACAGTATCGCCGATTACGATTTGATTGTATACACCGACGCGGTGAGGGATAACGACATCAGACTTCTCGAAGCCGAGGGGTTAAACAAAGAGATAGTTTCACGCGGCGTTCTGCTGTACGAGATAAGCCGCTGTTTCAAAAAGGTTATCGCTGTGTCGGGCTGTCACGGAAAGACGACTTGTTGCTCTATGCTGGCGCACATATTCTCTGCGGCGGAAAAAAAGTTCGCCTCGCACATAGGCGGGAACGATTTGACTTTTTCCAATTTCTATTGTAACGGCCACGACTTTTTCATAACAGAGGCCTGCGAATACAAGAAAAACTTTTTACTTTTAAAACCCGACGTGGCGGTGATTCTCAACAGCGAGCCCGATCATCTAGAATGTTACGGCAGTGAAACGGCCCTGAAACAGGCCTATATCGGTTTTGCGGAAAGCGCGGAAACCGCTGTTTCGCTGTACTGCGACTTGCCTATCGGCGGCGCGGTCAATTTCGGTTTCGACAAGTCGGCGGACTATTTTGCGAAAAACATTAAATTTGCGGACGGCGTGTACTCTTTCACGGCTTTCGAAAAGGGGAACGAACTGGGTGCGGTCAGACTTAGGGTATACGGTAAACACAACGTATTAAACGCGCTGGCGGCTACGGCGGCGGCGCGCAGCGCGGGTATTCCGTTCGACAGGATATGCGAGGGGCTGTGGTCGTTTGGCGGTGTGGAACGCAGGTTCGAAAAGATAGGCAACTACAACGGCGCGGTGTGTATAGCGGATTACGCGCATCACCCGAACGAGTTGCGCGCGGTTCTGCGCACGGCGCAAAAACTGACCGACGGCAAGCTGTACGTCGTATTTCAGCCGCATACGTATTCGCGTACGAAAAATTTGTTTAAACAGTTCGTCCGCGTGCTTTCGCCGCTCAACAATCTTCTGATATACAAGACCTACGCCGCGAGAGAATATTACGACGACGCGGGCAGCGCGCTTACGCTTTCGCAAAGCCTGAAAAAATCGCGCTACGGCGACGACCCGCTGGATATAACGGATTTTATATTAAACGCGGGTAGAGGGGATAAGATACTTTTTCTCGGCGCGGGCGACATTTATTTTACCGCAAAAACCATTGTGAACGCCGACTGAGCTTTAATACATTATTATATAAAAAAATAATAATACCACCGTCATTTTGTTGTTATTTTCAATGATAAATGATATAATTAAGAATGTATCGTTATCCTGAAAGTCAGTGAGCGGAGTATTAAAGTGAATAACAGAAAGAAAGATAAAAACAATAATAAGACGGCATATATATTTACGCGCGAAACAATGGGAACCACCCTTTTATTATTCAGCGCGATTGTTTTGTTGATGCTGTTTACGGGCAAAGCGGTTTTCGCGGGTATTGGCGGTGCGGTCTGCACGTTTATGTACGGCACGTTCGGTTACGGTTCGTTGCTGTTGATTGCGCTCACCGCATATCTCGGTTTCTGGCTTGTCACAGAGAGAAGAATAAAAGTAACGGTTAAGACGGCGCTTGCCGTAAGCTTAACCGTTTTCAGCGCGTTTCTGCTTTTCCACGCGGCTACGAGCAGGAGCGTAACGCTCAATTCCTACGGAGAGTACATAAAGGCCTGTTATTATAACGCGCAATACGGTTTTTCGGGCTATACATTCGGCGGTGTTATTTCCGCGTTGATTGTATATCCTTTCGCAAAACTGACGACTTTCGTCGGCGCATATATAATATTTTCGCTGTTTACGATAGCAAGCGGATATTTTCTCTTTACCGTTCTACGCAAAAAACGCGCAAAACCCGCGGAGGTTGTGCGTGCGGTTGAACCCGAGCCCGAGGAGCGCGAGGAAGAAGTTGTAACCGTGCGCAGGGTCGAAGAGCCGGTCGTAACCGAGCAGGAACGGCGCGAGCCGCCGCGCGTTGTTGCGGAACGGCCTGCCGCAAGGGTTGAAGAGAAAGTTGACGACAATCCGTATTCGCAGAAAAATCTCGGCCGTAAGATACTGTTTGAGAAGGGCGAGTTCGACGCGGAAAGTTACAGGCGGAATATGATTTTTAACGAGAACTCGTATTTCAACCGTCCCGTACGCAGCGACGAGAATTATCTCAACAGTTTCCAGACGACGAAAAAACCGACTTCCGCGCCCGCTCAGTCTTATGCGGAAAGCTATCAGGAAGACGTTTTGAATCAGCCCGTTGTCGCTACGCCCACGCAGTACGTGTACGGTGAAAAGCCAGTTGCCGAGCTTGAAGATTTCGAGCAGGCGACCGAAGGCACGTATCCAGCGCCCGTTGAACAGACTGTTAAAGCAGAGGAGCAATATTCCGAAACCATTCGAGAAGAGGTGAAAGATCCAGAATCCCGCGAAGATTATTTCGGGTTTAATTTCGACAAGCCTGTCGAGGAGGTCAAGCCTGCCGTGAAGGCAGAGGAAGAGAAACCGGAGCCGCCCGCGCCCGTTGTCGAACCACCCAAGCCCGCGCGCAGAGAAACCGCGGACGAGGACGACAAGCCCGTGCACGGCGATACCGTAAATATGTTTAAACTTTTCGGTGCGTCAAACACGCGCGGCGAAAATCGTATCGAGCCCGACGTTTCAAGACTTTCGTCCAGAAGAACGGAGCGCAGTAAGGCGAATATTTTCGATGACGACGAGGAAGAAGAGAACGGCGGATTGCGGTCGCTGATGAGAAACACCGCGCCCGAACGCAATACCGAAAAAGCCGAAGTTCCCGAATTGCAGGAAAGGCGCAAGCCCGAGCAGGAGGAGCGCATTACTTCTGCGGAAAGGATTACGAGAAAGCCGCAACCGATAACAAGACAGGCGGAAGAGGTAAAGGCGGAGGAAGTCAAGGAGGACAAGCCCGCGCACGTATGGAAAAAGTACGTTCATCCGGGGCTGGAACTTTTAGACGATTATCCCGAGCATAATAACGTTAATACGGGAGAGATCGAGGACAATAAACGGACTATTACCGAAACGCTTGCAAAGTTCAAGATCGATTGCGAGGTTTCAAACGTAATCATAGGCCCTGCCGTTACGCGTTACGACGTTGTAATCGAGGACAAAACGAAAGTCACGCAGTCGCTTAAATATAAAGAGGCCATTGCAATGGCGCTTATGAAGGACAACGTGACGGCCTATCTCAACTATTCCAAGGGCGCGCTTTCAATCGAAGTTCCCAACAACGTGAGGACGGTTGTCGGGCTTAAAAGTATGCTGTCAAGCTCAAAATTTATAAACTGCAAGCCCAACTCCGTTACGTTCGGGCTCGGCAAGAACGTAGAGGGCGAAGTGGTCTGCCCCGACATTACCAAGATGCCCCACCTGCTTGTCGCGGGAACTACGGGCAGCGGTAAAAGTATCTGTCTTAGTTCGCTTATTATAAGCCTGCTTTACAAGTACGGACCCGAAGATTTGCGGTTTATACTCGTCGACCCGAAACAGGTGGAGTTCATTTCATACGATAAATTGCCCCATCTTATGATAAACGAGATTATTTACGACGTTGACAAGGCAATAAAAGCGCTCAACTGGGCAATAAAGGAAATGGAGCGCAGGTATTCTCTTTTCAAGGATATGACCGAAAGGGGAACGGCGACGAAAAACCTTGACGAATACAACAGCCATTTGAAGGAAGGCGAGGAAAAACTCCCGAAGATAGTTATTATTCTGGACGAGTTCGGAGATTTGATGTTGCAGGCCAAAAAGGACATAGAAGGCAGAATTATCAAGCTTGTGCAAAAGGCCAGAGCGTGCGGCATACACCTCATTCTCGCAACACAGCGCCCTTCGGTCGACTGTATTACGGGTTTAATCAAATCCAACCTGCCTACGAGAATAGGCTTTAAGGTCAACTCGTTCGACGACGCGCGTACGATATTCGATATCGGCGGCGCGGAAAAACTTCTCGGCAAGGGCGACTTGTATTTCCGTTCTGCCGAAAGCCCCGACCTTGCGCGTATTCAGGGCTGTTTTATCGACACGCACGAGGTTCAGCGCGTTACCGATTTCGTAAAAGCGCATAACGAAACGTATTTCGACCAGAGCGTATCCGACTTCATAAACAAGGTAGAGGCGGAGGACAACGGCGGGCCTATGTCTTCGGACGAGGGCGGCGCGGGCGACGGCGGAGATACGAAGATAGACGACACGTATATAAAAGCGCTTTATTACTGCGTTTCTTCAAATCAGGCATCCGTGTCTATGATACAGCGCCGTTTCCCCGTGGGCTATATCAAAGCCTGCAAAATTATAGACTGGATGGAGAATATGAACTACGTCACCCAGTCGGAAGGCTCGAAACCCAGAAAGGTTTTGCTTTCGAAAGAAGAATTTTTAAACACCTACGGAGAAATAGATGACTGATTTGACGCAAAAGAAATTCGGGCTGATTTCACTCGGTTGCGATAAAAACAGGGTTGATTCCGAAAAACTTTTGTCAATAATAAAAAATAAGGGCTGTGCGGTAACCGACGATATAGCGTCCGCGCAAATCCTTATCGTAAATACCTGCGCGTTTTTGAACGAGGCGCGTAAAGAGGCGATTGAAACGGTGCTGGAATGCGCCGCGTATAAAAGCGAAAAGCTTGAAAAACTCGTCGTAACGGGTTGTCTGCCGCAGAAGTATTCGGCCGAAGTTTTCGGCGGGCTGGACGAGGCGGACGTGTTTCTCGGAACTAACGACTACGATAAAATACTTGAGGCGTTGGAAAAATCCTACGAAGACGGGCGCGTGAACTTTGTCGGCTGCGGCGAGGGCGGATATACCGAAAACAGGGTTGTTTCCACGCCCCGACACTACGCGTATCTCAAAATTGCGGACGGATGCAATAACCGTTGCACTTATTGCCTTATCCCCAAAATACGCGGACCGTACGTCAGTTATCCAATCGAGCGGCTTTTGGACGAGGCGAAAAACCTCGGCGACATTACGGAACTGATTTTAATAGCGCAGGACGTCACGCGTTACGGTATCGACCTGTACGGCGGGAAAAAGCTTGTCGAGCTTTTGCGCGCGCTTACCGTGCTGGACAACGTTTCAAGCGTAAGACTGTTGTATTGCTATCCCGATATGATAGACGACGAGCTTATAGGCGAAATACGCGACAACGCTAAAATAATTAAATATCTGGACATACCTTTACAGCACAGCGAAGACAGGATTTTAAAGCTTATGAACCGTAAAGGCAGCAGGGCGGAGTACCTCGCGCTTATAAAAAAGCTGAGAGAGAATATTCCCGATATTGCGATACGCTCCACTTTTATTGCGGGTTTTCCTACGGAAACCGAAGAGGAGTGCGAGGCTATGTGCGAATTTCTGCGCGAGGCCAAGCTTGATAACTGCGGGTTTTTCGCTTATTCCAAGGAGCCGGATACCGCGGCATACAGGCTAAAAGGGCATTTACCTTACCGTGTGAAGATCAAGAGAGTTAAAAAGCTCTATGCCGTTCAGCAAGGTGTTTCCGCCGCGAAATTAAGCGGTTACATAGGCGAGAAACTGCGAGTTGTGTGCGACGGTATCGATTACGAGAAAAACTGTTTCGTCGGCAGGGCGCATTTCAGCGCGCCGGAGATAGACGGAAAGGTTTATTTCAATTCGCACGACTGTATGCAGGGTGAGTTCTATGATATAGTTATTACCGATAGCGACAGTTACGACCTTTACGGTAAAACGGAGGATTTCGAAGAATGATTGAAGAAAACAATGTCAAGGTTATGAATTTACCAAATATCCTTACGATCAGCCGTATGGTTATGATACCCGTGTTCATAATGTTTTTCTATCTGCATTTTACGGGACATTATTTCGTCGCCTGGACGGTTTTCGCTCTGGCAGGCATAACCGATTTATTTGACGGGCTTATCGCCAGAAAATACAATCAGGTAACCAATTTAGGTAAATTTTTAGACCCTATCGCAGACAAGGTTCTCATTTTGTCCTCGTTTGTCGTCTTTCTGACAAAGCCCGAAATGTTTGCTCCGCAGCTTGGCGGCTGGACGGTAATAGTGGCGGGTTGCGGCGTGACGGTCATACTCGCGAGAGAGATACTCGTCAGTGGGTTCAGAATGGTCGCGGCGAGCGCGGGTATGGTTATTGCGGCCGATAAAATCGGCAAGTACAAGACCGTTACTCAGGATTTGTGCGTCGGCGCGCTGTTGCTGGGTCAGGGTATAATCGAACTTACAGACCATATATTCGGCGTAATCGTAAACTATATCGGCCTCGGCTTGTTTGCGCTTGCGATTGTTTTAACCGTCATATCGGGAATTAATTATATAGCTAAAAATATAGAAGTTCTGAAACAATGAATATTGTCAACCCCGCGGCGCTGAGAACGGGTAAAAACTGCTTTCTCGCGTTCAGAAACAAAAAAATTAATAATTTTACAGGCTCGGACGGTATTATAAATTCGTTTGCGTCGACAGGTTATTATTTCGATAAAATTTCTCACGTGTCCTATAACTCGTCGGAAGAAATAGTCCGCGCGGTCAAAGACGCGAAGGAGAATTACGAAAACATAGTAATCTATTGCCCGTCGAATATGCAAAACACTTTAAAGAGCTTTATAACCACGCTATATGCGGCGGAATTCAACGCGCTTGGTATTTTAAAATCTTACGAAGGCAACGTGTTTATGTTTCTCTCAGACGCGGAAAACAGATTGCGTTTCGAGGATATAAAGGAAATACTTGACCTGAGATACGGCATAAAGCTTGAAAGAACCTATGTCAAGACAATCTGGGCGCCCGCAACCGTTATAGAAACCGCAATAGAGCAGGCTAAAAGCGTCTGTCCCGATATGAGCTTCAACGTAACGGACGCTTACGGCAATTGCAGTATAGAAATCCTCTATCCCTGCGCCATATCCAAGGACGTTTACAACGAGGCAATGCGAAGACTTTTGAGCAAGCTCAACGATTTTGTTTATGCGCTTGAAGACATTTCGCTTGCGCAAATGCTGTTTCGTCTGCTCAAACTAAGAAGAATGAAGATAAGCATTGCGGAGTCGTTTACGGGCGGAGGGGTTGGTAAAGCGCTGGTCGATATCCCCGGTATAAGCGAAGTGTATTACGAAGGGCTTAACACATATTCCAATAAATCGAAAATTCAGCGACTTGGCGTAAACGAAATAACGTTAAAGCACTACGGCGCGGTATCGGAAGAAACGGCAAGGGAAATGGCCGCAGGGCTTATAAACGGCGGCAATTGCGACATAAGCATTGCGACGACTGGTATAGCGGGGCCTACTTCCGACAACACAGCAAAGCCCGTGGGGCTGTGCTATATTGCCGTAGGAACAAGCGAAAACGTATCGGTTTACAGATATAATCTGAAAGGAGACAGGGACACGGTGACCAAGACTGCGATAAATCTTGCGCTGTTTCTTGCATATAAAACGTTAAAATAATTCAGGAGATAAAAATGAACGAAGAAAAACTCAAAGCACTGAACTCAACCGTCGCAATGATTGAAAAGCAGTACGGCAAGGGCGCGATAATGATACTCGGCGACTATAAGGTCAGTAACGATCTGGAAGTTATTCCTACTGGCTGTCTTTCGCTTGACCTTGCGCTCGGCGTGGGCGGCGTTCCCCGCGGCAGAATACTTGAAATCTACGGTCCCGAATCTTCGGGTAAAACCACGGTTGCGCTGCATATAATCGCCGAAACGCAGAAAGCGGGCGGCGTTGCCGCGTTTATTGACGCGGAGCACGCGCTTGACGCGCAGTATGCCCGCGCGCTCGGCGTAGATACGAACGAGCTGTATCTTTCCCAGCCCGACACGGGCGAGCAGGCGCTCGACATCTGCGAGTCGCTCGTAAGATCGAGCGCGGTTGACGTGATAGTTGTCGACTCCGTTGCGGCGCTTACGCCCAAGGCGGAAATAGAGGGCGATATGGGCGATACTCACGTCGGCCTTCTGGCAAGGCTTATGTCGCAGGCGCTCAGAAAGCTTACGGCGATAACCAACAGGTCGAAAACGTGCGTAATATTCATTAACCAGCTCCGCGAAAAAGTTGGCGTTATGTTTGGCAACCCCGAAACCACGCCCGGCGGAAAAGCGCTGAAATATTTTGCTACGGTGCGCCTCGATATAAGAAAGGCCGACGCGCTTAAAAGCGACGGCAATATCGTCGGTAACAGGGCGAAGTGTAAGGTTGTTAAAAACAAAGTGGCGCCCCCGTTCAAGGTCGCGGAGTTCGATATAATCTACGGCGAGGGCATTTCGCAGGAGGGCTGCCTTATAGACCTCGGTCTCGAATACGGCATACTTTCCAAGAGCGGCGCGTTTATGTATTATAAAGAGGAAAAGGTTGCGCAGGGCAGGGAGAAAATGAGAGATTATCTCAGAAACAACCCCGAAGTCAAGGCCGAAATAGACGCGAAGGTAAGGGAGGCGCACAAGGCCTCTTTGCAAAAGCAGGGTTAAATGCAACACGGATTTATCAAAGTCTGCGCCGCGACCGTGCCCGTCAGGGTCGCGGACGTGACTTACAATACTGACAATATAATCAAAGCCGTCGGACAAAGCGCGGAAAAGCATTGCGACGTTATCGTATTCCCCGAGCTTTGCGTAAGCGGCTATACCTGCGGTGACTTGTTTAACCAGCGCGCGCTGACGGACGCCGTAACGAACGGCTTAACGCGTATAGCAAAAGCAAGCAAGGGGCTATCCGCTTTGATATTTGTCGGCGCTCCGCTAATTTATTGCGGCGCGCTGTATAATTGCGCCGTTGCAATATCGGACGGGCGCGTTTTGGGCGTGGTTCCCAAAACTTTTCTTCCGAACTACGGCGAGTTTTACGAAAAGAGAAATTTCGTATCCGCGCCCGAAACGGCGGGGGAGATAGAGTTTGCGGGCGTGAGGGTTCCGTTTGCAACCGATATAATTTTTAAGGCGGCGAATTGTCCCGATTTCACGGTCGCTGCGGAGCTGTGCGAGGATTTGTGGGCTCCGCTTTCGCCTTCCGTGCGCCACGCTCGGGCAGGCGCAAACATAATAGTAAACCTGTCTTGCAGTAACGAAATTGCGGGCAAGCGCGAACTCCGCCGCGATTTGGTGCGTATGCAGTCCGCAAAACTTGTTTGCGGTTACGTTTATTGCGACGCGGGCGACGGCGAAAGCACTACCGATTTGGTTTTTGCGGGGCATAACCTGATTTGCGAAAACGGAAAATTTCTCGCCGAAAGCAAGCTGTTTGAAAACGGCCTTTTATGTACTGAAATAGACGTCGACCTGATAGCCAACGAGCGCAGGAGAACGGCGGACGGATTTTTCTGCGGCGGTTCCTCGTATATAATTTGCGAGTTTGAGGCGGGCTTGAAGGGTGGAGAGCTTTTGCGCTCTTACCCGCGTAAACCGTTCGTTCCCGAAGGCGCGGGCTTGTCGGAGCGCGCGGAGCTTATATTGACTTTGCAGGCCAAAGGGCTTGAAAAAAGACTGAAACATACGGGCGCAAAAACGGCGGTGGTAGGAATATCCGGCGGACTGGATTCGGCGCTTGCGTTGCTTGTCGCGTACAGGGCGTTTGTTGCATTGGGTAAGGATACCAAAGATATAATCGCCGTGACTATGCCGGGGTTCGGAACTACTGGGAAAACAAAGAATAATTCGTTAAAGCTTATCGGCGCGCTGGGCGTTACCGAAAAGATTATTCCTATCGTTGACAGCGTAAAGGCGCATTTCAAGGATATTGGGCACGATTTGGATTGTTTGGACGCGACTTATGAAAACGCTCAGGCGAGAATGCGAACGCTTATATTGATGGATCTGGCCAACAAAACGGGCGGGCTTGTCATAGGCACGGGAGATTTAAGCGAATTTGCGCTGGGCTGGGCGACTTACAACGGCGACCATATGTCTATGTACGGCGTAAATTCGTCCGTTCCCAAAACGCTTGTAAAGCACCTTATCGGGTGCGAGGCGGAAAGGCTGGGCGGAGAGTGCAAACAAATTCTCTGCGATATTCTTGACACAGAAATCAGTCCCGAACTGCTTCCGCCACAGGACGGTGAAATTGCACAGAAAACCGAAGACCTTGTCGGGCCGTACGTTCTGCACGATTTCTTTTTGTATTATTTTATCAGGTATGCGTTTAAGCCGTCGAAAATACTGTATATAGCCGAAAAGGCTTTTAAAGGCGTTTACGACAGCGCGGAGATAGAAAAATGGCTTAAAGTTTTTTACGGCAGATTTTTTTCCCAGCAGTTCAAACGCTCCTGCGTTCCCGACGGGGTAAAGGTCGGGTCTGTCGCGCTTTCGCCGCGCGGGGACTGGCGTATGCCGTCGGACGCAGTCGCGGAAGTGTGGTTAAACGATTTGCATTGATTTTAAAAAGCGGTTTATCCGCTTTTTTTCATATTATGAAAAGTATTTTATTTAATAAATTGACTTTTATCGATTATGGGTGTAAAATAAAAAAGGATATAAACCAATTCGAAAGGATTTAGTATATATTTAAATTTATATGTCAGGAGGCTTAGATGTACACCAACGCATTAAGCACCCTGTTTCTTGCGGGTAACGCGACTCTCGGTCTTGCCATAGGGCTTTCCGCGGGTATAGTCGTTGCTCTGGTTGTCGGGCTTTTTGTCGGTATTCTTTTAAACAAGAAGAGGACGGAAAAAAGATTAGGTGATGTTCAGACAAGAACAAAAAAAATGATCGATGATGCTTCGCAGGAATGCAAAGCGCTCAAAAAAGAAGCTATTCTAGAAGCTAAGGAACAGGAGCTGCAATTAAGGAACGAGTTCGAGAGAGAGAGCAAAGAAAAAAAGGCCGAGTTGCAAAAACAGGAGCAGAGGCTTTTGCAGAAAGAAGATTTGCTGGATAAGAAGGACGAGGCTTTGACTAAGAAGAACGAGGCTTTGGACCAGCAGAAACGCGAACTTGTAAACAAAGAACAGGAAATCAAGAAAACGCAGGACAAAATCAATCATCAGCACGAACTGATGATTCAGGAGCTCGAAAAGGTCGCCCAGCTTACCAAGGAAGAGGCGAAGTCGATACTTTCCAACGAAATTCTCGACGAAACCCGCCACGACGTGGCTCTGCAGGTCAGAAATATAGAGCAGACCGCAAAGGACGAGGCGAATAACGAGGCGAAGAAAATTATTTCGCTTGCGATACAGCGTTGCGCGGCGGACCACGCGTCCGAAATTACGGTTTCGGTCGTTCAGTTGCCCAGCGACGATATGAAAGCAAGGCTTATCGGCAGAGAGGGCAGAAATATCCGCGCTATCGAGAACGCGACGGGCATAGAGCTTATAATCGACGACACGCCCGAAGTGGTTATTCTTTCGGGTTTTGACCCCGTAAGGCGTGAAATTGCAAGGCTTTCGCTTGAAAAACTTATTTCCGACGGAAGAATTCATCCCGCAAGGATTGAAGAAACCGTCGAGAAAGTCAAAAAGGAAATGGACGCCGAGATTAAAGCGGCAGGCGAAAGCGCGATGTTTGAAGTCGGAATTTTCGGACTTCACCCCGAAATCATTAAGCTTTTGGGCAGACTCAAATACAGAACGAGTTACGGACAGAACGTTTATAAACATTCAATCGAGGTTTCTCAGCTTGCGGGTCTTATGGCGTCGGAGCTTGGTCTGGACGTAAATCTTGCAAAGCGCGCTGGCTTGTTGCACGATATAGGCAAGGCTGTGGATCACGAGCAGGAAGGAACGCATATCCAGTTGGGCGCGGACCTTGCTAAAAAGTACAGGGAAAGCGCGAAGGTTATAAACGCCATTGCGGCGCACCACGGCGATTGCGAGCCCACTACAACCGAGGCCGTGCTTGTGGCGGCGGCGGACGCTATTTCGGGCGCAAGGCCGGGAGCGAGAAGGGAAACTGGCACTAACTACGTCAAGAGGCTTGAAAAGTTGGAGGCAATAGCGGGGCACTTCCGCGGAGTCGATAAATGTTATGCAATTCAGGCGGGCAGAGAAGTGCGCGTAATAGTCAAACCAGAGCAGATTGACGATGCGCAGACGATGTTTCTTGCGAAAGATATAGCGAAGAAAATCGAAAAAGAACTGGAATACCCCGGTCAGATAAAAGTCAACGTAATCAGGGAATTCCGCGCAAGCGAATTCGCAAAATAAAAACAAAAAATAATCGGCGCCGATAATCGGCGCCGATTTCATTTATATTGAAATTTATTTACTGAATGCATAAAAGCAACCCGCAAACAGCGGTATGTTTAACGCAGCTATGCTGGGGATTATTATTTTGGCCGCTATATCTCCCGCGGACGAGAAATTTACGTTGAGGAGAATCGATACTATAAATATAATGAATATGAGTATCACGGTTACGATAATGCAGGCTGAAAAGTAAACGGCCGACGACGGTTTTCTTGTCGTTTTACCGAGGTCGGTATAGTACAGCACGCCGAATATCAACAGTTGCGTTGCGCCGAGTGCGAGTATCACAAACGGATACGCAAGAGAAACGCCCAACTGGCTCTTGAATATTACCGTCATAGTAAACAGCAAAAGCAGGGAAATGGCGACTATCAGAGAGCTTTTGAAAAGCGTACTTCCGCGGTTATAGCTCTTTTTTCTGGTGTTGACCACATAGTCCGCCGCGTTTACTTTTAGGCCGTCGCTGTCCGCTTTCGAGGCGATATCCTCGGCCTTGACCGTTGTCGCGGCGTTGCCCGTATACTGCGGCTGGGCGGGCATTTCCGCCGCGCGCTGTTTGCGGCTTACCGTTTTATCAAACAGATTATTTATAAGATTTCGGTAATCTCTCTCGGTTTCGGGCTTATTGTTGTAAATAAGTTTGTCGGTGTCGATACTGTCCGCAACGGGCACAACATCGACTTCCTTGGGCTGCTCTTTCACAGGCTCGGAAATGAGCCGTAAATAATTTTCGTGGACTATTCTGCGCTGCTCCTCGCTCATAGAGGGGTGCGCCTCGTTTTCATTGACTGCACGGCTTTCCGCGGGCGCGCTCTTTTGCTCGTGAACGGCGGCGGAAGGCTGAGGCGCGGGCTGAATAACAGGCATTTCGTAAACTACCGTCTGCTCCGCAAAAGTCAGCGTTTCGGGCTTGATTTCCACCTCGGGAATAGTTCTTTCCGCGGCCTTTGTCTTTTGGGGAACTTCCATTTCCTCGTCGTCTTCGTCATCGTCTTCATCCTTAACAACGGGCACTCTCGAAGTGGACTTTTTAAGTATTTTAAAATCGACGGTGGCGGGGGCGGGCTGAGAAAAATCAAACGAGCGGTCGGAGATAAGGTTATCGATAACCGTTCTCGAATATTCCCATTCGGCTTGATTACGCTCGGTAATTTCCCGTCCGCTGTCGGTCAGGGTATAATATTTTCTTCTGCCGCCCTGAGAAACTTCGTCGGTTTTCCAGTAGGCGTTTATGTAGCCCTGCGTTTCCAGCCTTTTTAAAGCGCTGTATAAAGTGGGCTGTTTAAGCGAATACTGTCCGTGGCTTTTCTTTTCTATTTCTTCGATTATTTCGTATCCGTATTTGTCGCGTTCGTATAACGTGCGGAGAATAATAGTGTTTATGTGTCCTCTGATAAGGTCGGCGCTGATTGCGCTTTTTCCTTCTTCGTCGACAATTCCGTCTTTAGTTTCGTCCATTTTCTTCCTCCGTAATTTGTCCATATTATACCATAATACATAATATATGTCAATATTTTGATTGAAATAAAAGTACTATGTCAGGCATAATTGCGTAAATTTGCTTTTTTGAGTGGACTTTTGTTTTTTTAAGTGCTAGAATTTTAAATGATTTTTGCGAGGTGACCGAATGTACAGACACATTAAAAATTATCGATTGAAGTATACGGACGTTGACGCTTTCGACAGACTGAAATTGTCGTCTTTACTTAGCTGTCTGGAAGAGTCGGCGTGCCTTTCTGCGGACGAGCTCGGGTTCGGCTATGACAATCTTGCTCCCGTCAATCTTGGTTTCATACTTGTAAATATTTATATAAAGTTTGAGCGCGCTATAAATTTCGGCGAAACGCTTACCGTGCATACCTGGCCGCTCAGACCTAAATATCTTGTTTTCCTGAGGGACAGCGAGCTCTACGTCGGGGACGAAAAAGTGGGTTGTGTTACGGCGCGGTGGTGTATGATAGATACGACTACTTTTTCCGTGACGCCCGCTAGCGCATATTTCAAGGACGGGGATTTCGATAACTACAACACCGAAAGAAGTGTTGATTTCAGCGGCTGGAAAATACCTTCCGTTACGCAAGGAGAGGAGTGTTATTGTAAAAAAGTCACGTATTCGGATTACGACCATTACCAGCACGTCAATAATACCAAATACGCCGATTTTCTTATGGACGTATTTTCCGTGGACGAGCTGAAAAACCGCGCGATAGACAGCGTTCAGATAACCTACGTTAAGCAGTGCAAAGAGGGCGAGGTGTTGCGGTTTTATAAACAGGAATGCGGGGGCGGATACCTTGTCGAGGGCAGAGTGGACGGCGAAACTAGAGTGCAGATGAGGATACTTTTCAATGCAGTATAAAACCGTGCGTTCGGCGCGCAGGTCAGTAAGCATAAGCATTGCGGCGGACAATACGGTTACGGTGCGGTGCCCTTTGAATATGCCCGATGGCAAAGTAGAGCGGTTTGTCGAGGGTAAGAAGGCTTGGATTGATAAAATATTGAACGAGAACGGCCGTAAGCTTGCCGATAACGCCTCGGTTACGGCGTATAAGGAAATTTATTTGTCCGGCAGGAAAGTTCCGTTGGTGTTTTCGGATTATAATCTTATAGAAGGCAGCGTGTACGTAAAGACGCTTAAAGACGTCAAAAATCTGTACATAAATCAGTTGGGCGACGACTTGATAGAACGGGCGCGAAATATTTCCGAAAAGACGGGGCTTTCGGCAGAGGGATTTTCGTTTAAGGGCTATAAAAGCCGCTGGGGCTGTTGCAGTTCCAAAAAGCAGATAACGTTCAATTATCTTCTTTTAATGTTGCCTGTGCAAATTCAGGACTATGTCATCGTACACGAGCTATGTCACACGGCCGTGTTTAATCACTCGGCGGCGTTCTGGCGGCTTGTGGAAAGTTTTGTCCCGAATTACAAGGTTATGCGGCGACAACTTAAACGTTACGATTTTATCATAAATCTATACTGAAATTCGCTTGACTTGCGGATATGAGTTATTATATAATTTCATAGGTTATGGAAAACATCTTCAAAAAAGCAATTTCAACAGAAGAAATCTTAAACGCCGGCGAAAGTCCTCTCTCGGCGGGTGAAGTGTTTCCAAATAAAGTTAATAATTTTTTTATCGGCTGATTTATTTTTTAAATCAGTCTTTATTTTAATATTAAGAAGGAACACAAAATGAAAAACGGCAAAGTTTATTTGACTTTACAAAACGGTAAGCAGTTTGTCGGAAAGCGTTTCGGCGCCGAAGGCGACGTGGTGGGCGAGCTTGTCTTTACCACGGGTATGACGGGTTATATCGAAACGCTTACCGACCCCAGTTACTACGGACAGATTGTTATGCAGACCTTTCCGCTTATAGGAAATTACGGCGTTATCGCGTCCGACGCAGAAAGCAGGAAGCCGTGGGTTTCCGCCTATATCGTAAGAGAAAAGTGCGACAATCCGTCTAATTTCAGGTGCGAAACAACGCTTGACGATTATCTCACGGAAAACGGCATTGTGGGTATTTACGATATCGACACGCGCGAGCTTACTAAGATCGTAAGAGAGGCGGGCGTTATGAATGCCGTAATCTCGTCGAAAAAATCTTCGGCGGAGCCCTGCAACGGTTACGCAATAAAAGACGCGGTGAAAACCGTAACAAGCGATAAAGTCGAATATTACGGAGACCCCGACGGCATAAAAGTCGTGGTGTGGGATTTCGGCGCAAAAAACAATATCGTACGCGCTCTCGTAGCGCACGGTTGTTATTGCGTAAAAGTTCCGTCGTTCTACACGGCGGAGCAGATACTTGCGCTCAATCCTCAGGGGCTTATGCTTACGAACGGCCCCGGCGACCCTGCCGAAAATACCGCAATTATCGAAAATCTGAGAAAGCTTGCCGGAAAACTTCCCATATTCGGCATTTGTCTGGGCCATCAGCTTTTTGCGCTTGCAATGAACGGCAAGACCAGAAAAATGAAGTACGGTCACCGCGGCGCAAACCAGCCCGTTAAGAACGTGCAGACCGGAAAGATATATATCACCAGCCAGAACCACGGCTACGAAGTAGTAACTTCGAGCTTGCAGGGGACGGGAGTTCTCTCGTACATCAACGTAAACGATAACACCTGCGAGGGGTTCGACTATCCCGAACTCAACGCGTTTACCGTGCAGTTCCACCCCGAGGCCTGCGGCGGCCCGCACGACGCGTCGTTACTGTTTGACAAATTTATAAGCAATATCAAGGATGGTAAGTTCAATGCCTAAAAGAGAAGATATAAAAAAGGTGCTTGTTATAGGGTCGGGGCCTATCGTTATAGGTCAGGCCGCGGAATTCGACTATGCGGGCGCGCAGGCTTGCCGCGTGCTCAAAGACGCGGGTATTAACGTTGTGCTCTGCAACTCCAACCCCGCGACGATAATGACAGATAAGGCGCTTGCCGACGAAATTTATCTCGAACCGCTTACGGTCGATACGCTTAAACGTATTATTATAAAGGAAAAACCCGACAGCTTGCTTGCCTCTCTGGGCGGTCAGACGGGGCTTACGCTCGGCTGCCAGCTCGCAAAGAGCGGATTTTTGGAGGAGCACGGGGTCAAGCTTATCGGCGTCAATCTGGACTCGATCGACAGGGCGGAGGACAGGGAGCTTTTCAAGCAGACTATGGAGAAAATCAATCAGCCCGTAGTTCCGTCCGATATCGCTTATACGGTTGATGAATGCGTCGCGATAGCGGAAAAGATAGGTTATCCCGTAATCGTTCGTCCCGCATACACTCTGGGCGGCGCCGGCGGCGGCGTTGCGGCCGACGAGGAGGAACTGCGCCTCATTTCGCATAACGGGCTTATGCTTTCGCCGATAACTCAAGTATTGATAGAAAAGTACATAGGCGGCTGGAAAGAAATAGAGTTCGAGGTTCTGCGCGACGGTAAGGGAAACGCGCTTACTGTCTGCTCGATGGAGAACTTCGACCCCGTAGGTATTCATACCGGCGATTCGATAGTAATCGCGCCCGCGGTTTCGCTTTCGGACAAAGAGTATCAGATGTTGCGTTCGGCGTCGCTGGATATTATAAGCGAGCTTAAAATAGAGGGCGGTTGCAACTGTCAGTTCGCGCTCAATCCCGATTCGTTCGAGTACGCGGTAATCGAGGTCAACCCCAGAGTGTCGCGCTCGTCCGCGCTTGCGTCAAAGGCGACCGGCTATCCCATAGCGAAGGTGTCGACGAAAATTGCGCTCGGCTATACTCTTGACGAAATCAAAAACGACGTCACGGGTAAAACGTACGCCTGTTTCGAGCCTACTATCGACTACGTTGTAGTTAAACTGCCGAAATGGCCGTTTGACAAGTTCCTGTATGCGAAGAGAAATCTCGGAACGAGAATGAAGGCCACGGGCGAGGTTATGGCCATAGGTACCAGCTTTGAAATGGCGATAATGAAAGCAGTCAGGGGCGCGGAAATCTCCGTTTCGACTTTGGATATGCCCAAATTTGCGGCTTTGTCGGACGAAGAGATTACCGAAAGGTTATCCGAGCTTACGGACGAGAGATTGTTTATAGTCTATCAGGCCGTAAAGCGCGGCGTAGCGATAGATAAAATTTACGAAATCACCAAAATAGACAGATGGTTTTTGCATAAGCTTAAAAACCTTTCCGACTACGAAAAGGAGATTTCGGGCTTTGCCGTTTCGCGCGAGCAGTATCTGAAAGGTAAAAAACTCGGCTATCCCGACAAGGAAATACAGAGAATATCGGGTAACGCCCTTCCAGCGCACAGAAACGCCGTTTTCAAAATGGTTGATACCTGCGGCGCGGAGTTTGCGGCGCAGACGCCGTACTTCTATTCGACCTACGACGATAAGGAGCACGACGAGGCGTTGCCGTTCGTAAAAAACAGTAAGAAGAAGAGAATTATAGTTATAGGTTCGGGCCCTATAAGAATAGGACAGGGTATCGAGTTCGATTACTCGTCGGTTCACTGTGTCTGGGCTCTGAAGAAACTCGGCTATGAAGTCGTAATTATCAACAACAACCCCGAAACGGTTTCCACCGACTTTGATACTGCGGACAGGCTGTATTTCGAGGCTTTGACGCCAGAAGACGTGCAGAACGTTATCGATATCGAAAAGCCTTACGGCGTTGTGATTACCTTCGGCGGACAGACTGCCATTAAACTTTGCGGCTATCTCGATAAGAAAGGTATACGCATACTCGGCACGCCTGCGGACAGTGTGGACCTTGCCGAGGACAGGGAGCGTTTTGACGCGCTGCTCGAACAGTTCGGCATTGCAAGACCCAAGGGCCTTACGGTAATGACCAAGCAGGACGCCGTTGCGGCGGCCGAAAAGCTCGGTTATCCCGTATTGCTCAGGCCGTCGTATGTAATCGGCGGACAGAATATGACTATTGCGTTTACGCAAAACGACATCGAGCGGTATATGGACGTTATTCTTGCCCAGAATATCGAAAATCCCGTGCTTTGCGATAAGTATCTTATGGGAACGGAGCTCGAAGTCGACGCTATATCCGACGGAACGGACGTGCTTATTCCCGGTATTATGCAACATATCGAGCGCGCGGGCGTGCACAGCGGCGACTCTATCGCGGTATATCCGCCCTATAACCTCAGCGACGCAATGCTGAAAAAAGTCGAGGATATCTCGACAAAGCTTGCAATCTCGTTGAAGACGAAAGGGCTTATAAATATCCAGTATCTCATTTATCATAACGAGTTGTATGTAATAGAAGTCAATCCCAGAGCGTCGAGAACCATTCCGTATATATCCAAAGTTACGGGCGTGCCTATGGTGGAGCTTGCGACAAGGATAATAACGGGTGCAAAGCTCAAAAAGCTCGGTTACGGCACGGGTCTGTATCCCAACTCGCCGTACGTTGCGGTTAAAGTTCCCGTGTTCTCGTTTGAAAAACTCAACGACGTGAACTCCCAGCTCGGCCCCGAAATGAAATCCACGGGCGAGGTGCTCGGTCTCGGCAAGACGATAGAAGAGGCGCTTTTCAAGGGACTTGTTTCGGCGGGTTTCAATATGAAACACCCCACCAAACAGCGCCCCTCGGGAATTTATTTCACAATCAACGATCAGGACAAGTTCGAGATAATAAACATCGTCAAGAAGTTCGCAGACCTCGGTCTTACGCTGTACGCGACAAAAGGCACCTGCAACGTAATAAAGAGTCTTGGGCTTGAATGTAACGAGGTTGCAAGGCTGTCCAGCAACGAAGAAATATTCAAGCTTATGGACGAGGGTAAAATCGATTACGTCGTCTACACGGGCAAGACCGACGTCGAGTCCATTTCCAACTATATAAGCCTGCACCATCACGCGATATTGCTCGGAATTACAGTTCTGACTTCGCTTGATACGACCAACGCGCTTGCGGACGTTATTGCGGGAAGATACAACCAGTTCAATACGGAGCTTGTCGACATAAACAATCTGCGCAAGGAAAAGCTTAAACTCAACTTTGCAAAGATGCACAGTTGCGGTAACGATTACATATTCTTCAACAATATGGAAAACCGCATCACCTGCCCCGAATCGCTTGCGATAAACTTCTCGGACAGGCACTATGCAATAGGCGCGGACGGCGTGGTTATGATTGAAAAATCAGACGTTGCGGACGCGAAGATGCGTGTGTTTAACCACGACGGCAGCGAAGGCGGCATTGCGGCAAATCCGATAAGGTGCGTTGCGAAATATTTATTTGACAATAAAATGGCGGGCGAGCAGCTCACCGTGGAAAGCAGCAGCGGAGTCAAAAGCCTATCCGTCAACTCGTTCAACGGTAAGGCAAGCTCGGTTTCGGTAAATTTAGGGAAAGCGGAGTTCGACGGTAAGGCAATTCCATCCAAGCTCGAAGGCGAGGTCATAAACAGAGAGCTTGCGTTCGGCGGTAAACAGTATAACGTTACGCTCGTCAACGTGGGCAATCCGCACTGCGTAATATTCCTCGATAAGGTTGACGAGGTGGATATGGACGCGCTCGGTCAGGCTGTTTTGGATTCGGGATTATTCCCCCGCGGAGCGTTTGTAGAATGCGTGCGCGTTGTCAATAATATAACGGTGAAAGCGCGCGTATGGGATAAGCTTAACGGAGAAACGTGGTCCTGCGGAACCGCGGCGGCCGCGGCGGCGGTTGCTGCGATTGTCTGCGGGCGTTGTCTGCGCGGACAGACGATAACCGTCAAGCAAAAGGGCGGGGATTTGTTTGTGCTTTACGACGATAACGGCGACGTGATAATCGACGGAACGGTAAGGCAGTCTTTCGAAGGTATGATTGAAATATAATGATTTATCTTGACAACGCCGCCACGGTAAAACCCGACGAATGGTGTTTTAAGGCGGCCGAAAAGTATTTATTGTCGCAATTTTATAATCCTTCCGCATTGTATGCGGAAGGATATAACTTGCATCTGGAACTCAAACAGGCCAGAGAAAATATTCTTGGACTTATTGCAGATACGCGTAATTTTTCGCTTATCTTCACTTCCTGCGGCACAGAGGCGGACAATCAGGCGGTTTTTTGCGGCGCAAGGCGCGGTAACGTGGTTACTACGCTGGGTGAGCACGCGGCGGTTTTTTCGGCTGTAAACGAGCTTAAACGCCGTGGACAGGAAGTCAGAATTGCGAACCTAAACGCAGACGGTAGCGTTGACGAGGAGCATTTTTTAAGCTTGGTGGACAAAAACACCTCGCTTGTATCGGTTATACACGTAAATAACGAAACGGGCGCGGTAAACGATATTGCCGGTCTTGCGCAAAAAGTCAAAGCAAAAAACGGCTTTGCGCTTTTTCATTCGGACGGCGTGCAGGCGTTCGGAAAAATTCCGTTCAGGCTTACGCACCAAATCGATTTGTATACGATTAACGCGCATAAGATTGGCGGGATAAAGGGCTGCGGCGCGCTGATTAAGCGCAAAAACCTTGTTTTAAGCCCGTATATTTACGGCGGCGGACAGGAGCAGGAAATGCGTAGCGGCACCGAAAACGTGTACGCCGTGAAATGTTTCGAGCATTGCGCCCTTCAAAGGTATAAAGAACTTGAAAAAACCTACGATAAAATACGCGAGATAAACCGAATTTTTACCGCTAAACTCGATAAGCAATTGTTTGGTTTGATTTCTACCGACAAATGCTCGCCGTATATCGTATGTGTTTCCGCGGAAGGAGTCCGCGGCGAAACTATTCTTCACGAGGCGGACGACAGCGGTTTGATTATCGGGACTGGTTCGGCCTGCTCGTCAAACGCGAAAAAGAGGTTTTCGCGTGTAATTCTCGCCTGCGGAGTTAATGAAACCGTTGCAGACGGGATATTGAGGATTAGTTTTTCGCACGCAACGACTGCCGAGGAGGCTTTGCGCGCGGCGGAAATCTTAAATACGATTGTTAAAAACAGAAAAGAGAAGATGGCATAAATGGAACAAGTAATTATTATCAGATACGCCGAAATTCATTTGAAGGGCAAAAACAGGGGCTGGTTCGAGCGGATTTTCGCCGTTAATATGGAAAAGAGCCTTAAAGGCATCAGGCACGAGATTCATCGTTACAGCGGCCGTTATCTCATAGAGAATTTCAGCGACGGCGACACCGATTTGATTTTAAACAGATTAAGTAAAGTTTTCGGTATACATTCGTATAGCGTAGCGTTGAAAGTCGGTCACGATATGGAACAAATTTTTTGCGCGGCAAAGGAGGTCAGTTGCGATAGCGGGTTGTTTAAGGTGGAAACGCACAGGGCCGACAAGAAATTTCCGCTTAACTCGATGCAGGTAAGCGCGGAGATAGGCGGAAGACTGCTTGATTGCTATGAGCAATTGAAAGTCGACGTGCACAATCCCGATTTCATTATCAACGTGGACTTGCGCGAAAACGGAACGGCGCTGGTGTTTAATAAGTTTTATAAGGGCGCGGGAGGTATGCCCGTCGGTGCGTCGGGGAAAGGGTTGTTGCTTATTTCTGGCGGGATAGACAGTCCCGTCGCGGGGCATATGATTGCCAAGCGCGGTATGAGTCTGGAATGTATCCATTTTCACAGTTATCCGTATACCAATATGCAGGCAAAAGAAAAAGTTATTGATCTTACGAAGCAGCTCTCCGAATACACGTGCGGAACGAAACTCAACGTCGTTTCGGTTACTCATATTCAGGAAGAGATTCATAAAAAATGCAACGGCGACTTTATGGTCACCCTGCTCAGGCGGTTTATGATGCGCATTGCGGAGAAAATTGCCTTGAAGTGCGGTGCGCAATGTCTTATAACGGGTGAAAGCCTTGCTCAGGTCGCCAGCCAGACGGTGGAGGGAATGACCTCTTCAAACAGCGTAATCGAACGGTTGCCCGTTTTAAGGCCTTTGTGCGGTTTCGATAAGGACGAGATTATCGAGCGCAGCAGGGCGATAGGAACTTACGAAACTTCCATTCAGCCGTACGAGGACTGCTGCACCGTATTCCTGCCCCGTCACCCCGTGACAAGACCTAAGCTTAATGAAGTAATCGAAGAGGAAAAAAAACTTGACGTGAACGCTCTTGTCGAAGAGGCGTTGAAGAGTCTGGAAGTTATCAATATATAAAAAACCGCCGCGCGATAAACGCGCGGCGGTTTAGTTTATTGATTGAACCAGTCTTTATTTACAATATCGGGTATTTCCGTTTGCACGTCTTTGCCGTTTTTAGAAAGATTAACTGAGGGTAAGACCATTTCATTACCGTAAAAGCGTTCTTTTCCGTTATCGTAGTATGGAATGACGGTGTAGGTGTAACAGCCTTCCGTCGGAGTATCTTCGATAACTTTTTTCCATTTTCCGTCGTAAATCACGTCAATTTTACCATTTTTTGCTCTTTTTATGATATATGAGTAGTACTTTGTCTGACATAATTCAATATTTACCTTGTTTTCTGACACCGAAATCGTCGGAGTATTGACGGTTGGTTTGCTGAAACGGTCGGTTTGTTGTAGCGGCGCATTTCCCTTTAAAACTTTCACGGTCATAACGTTGAATTTGGGCGACGCAGGGTCGGCAAGGACGACCTTGTTGTTGTCGGTATATTCGTCCAAATCTATATTTACCTGCTCTGTTCCCGATTGAGTGTCGAGCGGCAGGGGCCGGCGGTCTGAATACATTTCGCCTATCAAACGTTCCATAACGGCGCAACAGTCGTTTCCGCCCGTAATGGCGGTGCGCTTGTTATCTTTGTCGCCCAGCCATACGGCTACGCAGTGCTCGCTGGTATAGCTTACGGCGTATGCGTCGGTATTGCCTTCCTGATTGCCGCAAGTGCCCGTTTTGGACGCGAGGTCGAAATCAAAATTTTTAAGTTTTCTTGCAGTTCCGCTCTTTGTCGTTTCGATGAGCATATCGTTGATAAGCGAGCAGGTGCCCGCCGAAAAAACGTTGTTTTTAACCGTTCGGTTCTCGTACAGAGTTTTTCCGTCTTTGGAGATAATCTTTTTTATAAAGCGCGACGGTCTGTAATTACCGCCTTCGGGGAAAATCGAATATTTGTCGGCAATGTCCTTAATCGTAAGTCCGTATTTCATACCGCCGAGCGCAAGCGATAAATTTTTCTCGTCGTCTTCGAGCTTCACGTTCATAGCGGTAAGATATTTTTCGCATTTCTTAACGGTCAGGGAATTGAGCGTTTTGACGGCGGGAACGTTATAGCTCTTTTTGACGCTCTCGCTCACGCTTACGTAGCCGTGATAATTTTTATCGAAATTTTCGGGCGAGTATCCGTTGAAGTCGATTTTTTCGTCTAGTATTCTGGTAAACGGGCTGAGCAATTTTTCCTCTATCGCGGGCGCGTATACGAAAATGGGTTTAACGGTGGAGCCGGGCTGCCGCCTGACTTCTCCGATAGTCGATTTATACACTTTTATGCCGCCGGAGTTGTTGTCGGTAACGATAACCGCGTTATCGCAGGGATATTCGGCGCGTTCCGTTTCGTCTTGGAGCGCGGAGTCCATATAAGTTACTATCGCGCAACCGTCAGTCAAAGCGTAATAATCGAAATTTATATCTTCCAGCTCGTCGAAAACGGCGTTTATATAGCCGCCGTATTTGTTTTCGGTGTCCTGTTTAACGGCTTCGAGCGGGGTGTTTATAGCCGTTTCGTATCGGCTGTGGTTGATATATCCGCAATCGCGCATATTCCGAAGTACTATGTTTCTGCGTTTCAGGCTCTTTTCGGGATTTTTGAACGGCGAAAAATTATTCGGCGAAATCAACAACCCTACGATTGTCGCGCTTTCGGTCAGGTTCAGATTTTCCGCTTTTTTCCCGAAATAAAACTCCGCGGCACTTTGCAGTCCGTAGCAGTTATGGCCGAAATAAATGGTGTTGAGATACATTTCGAGTATTTCGTCTTTTTCGTATTTCTTTTCCAGCCGTCGGGTGAGTTTTATCTCGTTAAGCTTGCGCTTGATTGTTTTGTCGTTCGAAAGGTGCGTGTTTTTGATAAGCTGCTGGCTTATGGTCGACGCGCCTTCTTTGAACGAACGCGAGGTCAGGTTTTTGTACAGCGCTTTGAGCATACGTTTGTAGTTGAGCCCGTTGTGCTTATAAAAATCTCTGTCCTCGGACGCAATGAACGCGTTTACGGTGTCCTTGTTGAGGTTTCTTACGGCAACGCTCTTTTTCTGCGCGCCGAGGCCCGTGCTTGCGATTTCGTTTCCGTCCTCGTCAAGAATACTTACGTTCTGTCCCGCGCCGACGAGTTTACCCGCGTCCAGCACGGCGTCTTTTGTTATTATTGCGTAAGTCGCAAACAGCGCGGCCGCTATTGTGACCAGTCCAAGAATGATTACGGTTATAATTTTTATTGCTTTTCTCATTAAATTTAGTATTTATAAATTTAATTATTTGTTGCAAATTAATTGAAAAAAAACTCAAAAAATTATATAATTGTTTATATGCAAAAATATTATTACATTATTACGTACGGTTGCCAGATGAACGTGCACGAATCGGAAAAGATAGCGGGCGTTTTAAACGAGCTGGGTTACTCGGACTGTAACGACATCAACAAGGCGGACATAGTTGTTTTTAACACCTGCTGTATAAGGGAGAACGCCGAAAACCACGCTTACGGCAATATCGGAATGCTTAAAAAACTCAAAGCCGAAAAGCGGGATATGATAATCGCGGTCGGCGGCTGTCTTACACAGCAAATGGGCAAGGCCGACAATCTTCACGAAAAATTTCCTTATGTGGATATAATCTTCGGCACGCACAATTTACATAAGTTCAAAGAATACGTGCTGTTGAAACAGAGCCGTAAAAAGCCCGTCATAGAAATAGAAGAGGACAGCGGCGTGGTCTGCGAGGGCGAAACGCCTTTAAGGACAAGCTATCCGAACGCCTGGGTTAATATAACATACGGCTGCAACAATTTTTGCAGTTACTGCATAGTTCCGTACGTTCGCGGCAGGGAAAGGAGCCGTAGCTCGGAAAACATTATCGCAGAGGTTAAGGGACTGATAGAAAAGGGCTATAAAGAGATTACGTTGCTCGGACAGAACGTCAATTCGTACGGCCACGGCCTGAACGATTTATCGTTTCCCAAACTTTTAGATAAAATCGCAAAGCTGGACGGCAATTTTAGGCTGAGGTTTATGACCAGTCACCCGAAAGATTTTTCGGAGGAGCTGGCAAGGGTTATCGCCGAAAATCCGAAAATATGCAGGTGTGTGCATCTGCCCGTGCAGAGCGGTTCGGACGCCGTTTTGGAAGCTATGAACAGGAAGTATACTTCCGCGGAATATCTGTACAAGATAGAGATTCTCAAAAAGTACGTTCCGGACTGCGCCGTTACAACCGATTTGATTGTCGGGTTCCCAGGCGAGACGGACGAGGATTTTGAGGCGACTTCGAGCCTTGTTAAAAAAGTTAATTACGCCTCGGCGTTTACCTTTGTCTATTCGCGCAGGGATGGCACTGTCGCGGCGAAAATGCCCAACCAGATCCCCGAGGAAGTTTCGAAAAAGCGTATTATGGAACTTGTAAGTCTTGTCAATTCGCTCACGCGCGGACACTCGGCCGAGTACGTCGGTAAAACAATCGAAATACTCTGCGAGGGTTACGACGATAAAAAAGAGATGTATCTTGGCAGGGACGAATTCGGGCGTATGGGTTATTTCAAGAGCGAAACGGACGTTATCGGCGAGTTTGTCAACATAAAAGTTCTGAAAGCGAACGGCGTTTCGCTTATCGGCGAGCGGGTATAGGGTTAAATTATGGCACTTTCACAAATGATGCAACATTATTTGTCCGTCAAGGACAAATACAAGGACTGTATAGTTTTTTACCGTCTGGGCGATTTTTACGAAATGTTTTTCGAGGACGCGAAAAAGGCCTCGGAGCTTCTCGATCTGACATTGACGGGCAGGGATTGCGGCTTGAAAGAGCGCGCGCCTATGTGCGGAATACCTTTTCACGCGGCTGACGGCTATATTGCGAAGCTTGTTTCGCTGGGCGAAAAGGTCGCTATTTGCGAACAGCTCGAAGAGGCGTCGGCGACCAAGGGTATAGTCGCGCGCGGCGTAATCAGGGTTGTTACCGCCGGCACGGTTACCGACGACGAGCATCTCGACGAAAAGACGAGCAATTACGTCTGTTGCGCTTATAAGAACGCGCAGGCCGTTGCGCTTGCCTGGGCGGACATTACCACGGGCGAACTGACTTCGGCAACTTTTTCGGGCGAGCCTAGCGTTAAACAGGCTGTCGCGCATATGGTTAAACTTGGCGTCAAGGAAATAATCTGCAACGACGAAATGCTTTTTGCGTCCAAGGAGGAGCCTGAATTTACGCGCGGGTTCCTGCCGCGCCCGTCGAATTATCCCGCCTGGGCCTTTAATTACTCGGCGGCAGAAAGAACGCTTTTGGAGCAGTTTAACGCAAAAACGCTTTCGGCATATCCCGTTGGCGGCAAGGAGCACGCAATCTGTGCGGCAGGCGCGCTGTTGCAGTATCTCAAAGAAACGCAAATGCACGCGCTTAAAAATATTGACGGCATAAAGTATCTGGCTTTAAACAGCTTTATGCAGCTCGACTCGTCCGCAATTAAAAATCTCGAAATAGTTAAAACGCTGGGCGGCGGGAAGAAGTACGGTTCGCTGTTGTGGTTGCTCGATAAGACCGACACGGCTATGGGCGCGAGATTGCTCAATAACTCGATTTCGTCGCCGTTTGCGCGCAAGCAGGATATAGATTACAGGCTCGACGGCGTAGAGGAGCTTTATAACGCGACTGTTGTCAGACTGGGTATTTCCGATTTACTGAAAAGCGTTAAGGATATCGAAAGACTGACGGGAAAGATAAGCAATAATAACGTATTGCCCCGTGACTGTCTGGCTCTGGCGCAGTCTATATCGGCGATACCCAATCTGAAATTTCAGCTTTCGGGGTTCAACTCGCAAATCCTCAACGACATATCCGCGGATTTGCACGACCTGTCCGCCGTGTCGGAGCTTATAGGTCGGGCAATCAATCCCAATCCTCCCGCGCAGATGAAGGACGGCGGGTATATAAGAGAGGGTTACAGCAAACAGCTTGACGAGCTGAGGAATATCAGACAGAGCGGCAATAATCTTATACTCGAACTGGAATCGCGGGAGCGGGATACGACCAATATCAGGACTCTGAAAATAGGCTTTAACAGGGTGTTTGGTTATTACATAGAAGTTTCCAAATCTTTTAAAGACAAGGTACCCTTGCATTACCAGCGCAGGCAGACGCTTGCAAATGCCGAGAGATACACCACGGACGAGCTGAAAGAGCTTGAAAGTAAAATCCTCGGCAGCGAAGAAACTTCTTTAAAGCTGGAAGCACAGCTGTATGATTACGTCAAGTCGGTATTGTCGGAAAACATAAACAAGTTAAAGGTGATTTCTTCGGCCGTCGCGCTACTGGACTTGGTGAACGCCTTTGCGGAAGTCGCGAAAACAAACAAATACGTACGTCCCAAGATTGTGGAAAGCAACAAGCCGCTTGTTATAAAGGAAGGGCGGCATCCGGTTGTCGAGGTTATTTCGAAAGACCGTTTTATTCCCAACGACACTTTGCTTGACGAAGACGAAAACAGGACTATGATTATCACGGGGCCCAATATGGCGGGTAAAAGCACTTTTATGCGCCAGACGGCGATAATTGCGATAATGGCGCATCTCGGAAGTTTTGTGCCCGCGAAATCGGCGCAGATACCGCTTATCGACCGCGTTTTCACGAGGGTCGGCGCAAGTGACAACCTCATTTCCGACCAGAGCACTTTTATGGTCGAAATGATAGAGGTCGCCTCGATTTTACAGAACGCGACAAAAAACAGTTTGTTACTGCTTGACGAGGTCGGCAGGGGCACAAGCACGTACGACGGACTCAGTATCGCCTGGGCGGTAATCGAGCACCTGACCGAAAAAATCGGCGCGAAAACGATGTTTGCGACCCATTACCACGAACTAACCGAACTGGAAAGCAAGCTGCAAGGCGTGAAGAATTATAAAATTTCCGTCAGGGAAATAAACGGAGGAGTGGTGTTTTTGCGCAAGATTATGCGCGGCGGAGCCAACAGGAGTTTCGGTATTGAAGTCGCGTCGCTTGCGGGCGTGCCTACGGTGGTTACGGACAGGGCGAAAAGCATTCTCAAAAGTATAGAGAGCGGCGACAGAAAGTTCGAAACAATCGGAGAGGACGAAGAAGAGAAGCCCCGCTCGGAAGTGGAAACAATTCTTAGCGAATTGGATATAAACAGTTTGTCGCCTATGCAGGCGTTTCTTGTTCTTAGCGATTTGGTTGAAAAGGTAAAACAATGAGAAAGATAAATATTCTTACAAAAAGCGTTTATAACAGAATTGCCGCGGGCGAAGTTATCGACAGACCATATTCCGCGGTCAAGGAACTGATTGAAAACAGCCTTGACGCGGGCGCAACCGAAATAGAAATTTATATCGAGCGCGGCGGTAAACAACTTATAAAGGTGGTTGACAACGGGTGCGGAATAGAGCGCGACGATATGCGCGCCGCTTTTTTTCCGCACGCTACGAGTAAGATTTCCAAAGCGGACGACCTTGACAATATAACCACGCTCGGGTTCAGGGGCGAGGCATTGGCGAGTATATCCGTTGTCGCGCGTGTGGAACTTATTTCTGTTACGCAGGGCAATCCCGCATACAGGGTCGTATGCAACGACGGGAGCGTGGGCGCGGTAGAGGCTGCGGCGCTGGCACGTGGCACGGAAATTTGCGTCAGAGATTTGTTTTATAACACTCCCGTAAGGGCTAAATTTATGAAACCCGACAAGAAGGAAGAAACGGATATTACAAGTTTCGTAACGCGGTATATTCTCGGCAATCCTTCCGTAGCGTTCAGATATTATGCGGACGGCAAGATTGTTTTACAGTCGTTCGGCGGCGGGTTGGACGAGGCGGTCGCACAGGTTTACGGCGCAAAGGTTATTTCGCAGTGTTTTAAAATTAACGCGGAAAAGGATGGAATAAAACTCAGCGGATTTATCGGGAACCAGAATTTTTTCAAGCCCAACAAAACTTATCAGAGTCTGTTTCTTAACGGCAGATATATAGTCAATAATACTATTGCGACGGCCGTGCAGAACGCGTACGCCGCGTATGCTATGAAAAGACAGTATCCTTTTTATGTATTGAACGTCGAAGTTCCGTCAGATTTTGTGGACGTTAACGTTCATCCGAATAAGGCGGACGTCAGGTTCGTCGATAACCGTCCCGTTTTCGGCGCGGTGTATTCGGTTATATCTTCCGTTCTCGACGGAACGGCTGCTGCGGCGCAATTCATCGCGGACAGCGTGAGGATACCCGAAATAAAGTCAACAATAGACGCGCAGTCAAATAAAATATTTTCGGACAACAGCGTTAAGTCGAGCGAAGTGAAGAAGGCGGCGCCCGTGCCCGCGGCGGCGGACGAAAAAAAGCCGAGTGTGAAAAAATATTACGACCCGCTCTTGAACGAGCCGATAGACAGTATAATCAATAAGCCGGAGCCCTTTGTGTTGAAGGTTTCCAACGATACTTTATCCGACGGACTTTTCGGGGATCCGCGCATCGACGAGGCGCACGCGAAAAGGGTTCGCGAACAGCAGATGATCGAGTACGAGCAATGCAAATACAAGGGGAATCTGTTTAATACTTATCTCATTTACGAATTGTGCGATACCGTGTATCTTATTGACCAGCACGCGGCGCACGAAAGATTGATTTACGACAGGTTGCGCGAAAAAATGGCGAACAGGACGATTGACAGGCAGTGCCTGCTCGTTCCGTATCTTTTCTCCGCAAACGCGCAGGAGGCGCAGTTTATCGAAAACAATATTGAGCTTATAAGAAGTATGGGGTTTGATTTGAAACCTTTCGGTATAGGTTCGTTCAGGGTAGACGAAATCCCGTCCGATTTACAGGATATTGACCTCGAACGGTTTTTCGGCGAGCTTTTGTCCGACTTGAACGGTCTGAAAGATATAAAACTCGAAGAAATGCTTAAAGACAAAATCGCGACGACGGCCTGTAAACACGCGGTCAAGGGCGGTATGCAGCTTTCAGAGCGGGAAGTAAAAGACCTTTTGAAACAGATGAAAGGCAACGTAGGACTTAAATGTCCGCACGGAAGACCCGTTTGCGTCACGCTCGGTAAAAAGGACATAGAGAAAATGTTCAAGAGGATTGTGTAACTTGGATAAGGTTCTCGTTATTTGCGGCGCAACCGCCTCGGGGAAGACAAAACTTGCGGTTGACTGTGCGGAGATGTTGAATACGGAAATTATCTCCGCGGATTCCCAGCAGATTTATAAAAAACTTAATATCGGAACGGCCAAACCCACCAAAAAAGAAATGCGCGGCATAAAGCACCATCTCATAGACGTGGCGGAGCCTTGCGGGAATTTCAGCGTATCGGACTATGTGGAACTGGCCGAGCCGATAATCGAAGACTTGCAGTCGAGAGGAAAAATTCCCATAATCTGCGGCGGCACGGGATTTTATATAAATTCTTTGCTGTATGATTTAAGTTACGGCAACATTGCGGCAGACGAAACAATAAGAGAAAAATACGCCGCCGTTTTTAACGATAAGGGGGGCGAATATCTTCATTCATTGTTAAAAAACGTCGACCCCGAAACCGCGCAAAAACTTCACCCAAACGACGTTAAAAGAGTTATCCGCGCGCTTGAAATTTACGAGGTCGGAGGCAAGCGAAAATCCGAAATAAGAGACGATAACAGCCCGAGAAGAAACTACGTTGCGGTGGCAATCAATTATCCGCGCGAAGAGCTTTACGACAGGATAAACAGGCGCGTGGACGAGATGTTTGAGTGCGGGCTTGTCGAAGAAGTGGAACGTTTGCTTGAAAGCGGAGTTGACGAGAATTGCCAGTGTATGCAGGCAATCGGATATAAAGAAGTGGTTCAAGGCCTTAAAAATAAAGAAAAACGTAGTACTATGTGTGACATAATCAAGCAAAATACACGTAGATATGCAAAAAGACAGATAACTTTTTTCAAAAAACTCAAAAATCTTGTCTGGCTTGATCCCGAAGAGGTGACCTGCGAAAGGGTAACGGAGCTTATAAATGGAAATTGAAAAATTTATTGAAAGTTGCGAGGAAAAGCTCGCCGATAAGTTTAAACTTGTCGATGATATAGCCTATTTCAATCAGGCCAAGGTTCTGGACGCCTTTAACGCGCATAAGGTTGCGCTGAGGCATTTCAACGGAACGACGGGTTACGGTTACGACGACGAGGGCAGGGATTGTCTCGGAAAGCTCTATGCGGCGGCGTTCGGGGCTGAGAGCGGCATAGTTTCTCCGCATATCGTTTCGGGAACGCACGCGCTTACCGTGGCGCTTTTCGGGTTGCTCCGTCCGAACGATACGCTTTTGTGCATAAGCGGTATGCCGTACGATACTTTAAGGGGCGTTATTTTCGGTGAAGGGAACGGCTCTTTAAAGGATTTCGGGGTGCATTTCGAGTGTTGCGACCTTACAGACGGCGATTTTGACTTTGACGCGATAGCGGAACATTTAAACGAAAAAGTCAAGGTGCTTTATATTCAGCGTTCGCGCGGATATGAACTGCGGGACGCGCTTTCCTGTGCGCAGATTGAGGCCGCGTGCAAGTTTGTAAGAAGTATCGGTTATAATGGCTGTATTTTCGTAGATAACTGCTACGGTGAATTCGTGGAAAAGCGCGAGCCTTCCGATGTCGGCGCGGACGTGGTTGTCGGTTCGCTGATTAAAAACGCGGGCGGCGGACTTGCGCCGAGCGGCGGCTATATTTGCGGAAAAGCGGAATATATAGATTTGATAGGAAAACGCTTGACAGCGCCGTCGATAGGGCTTGAAGTCGGCTCTTACGCGGGCGGATACCAGTATTTTTATCAGGGACTGTTTATGGCCCCGCATACTGTGGCGCAAGCGGTTAAAAGCAGTCTTTTGATAGGTTGCGCTATGGCAGAGCTGGGATATAAAAATTATCCTTCACTGGATAAGACCCCGTACGACATAACGCGCGCAATCGAGTTCGGTAGCGTCGAAAAAATGGTGCATTTCATAAGGGAAGTGCAATACGCCTCGCCCGTGGACGGTTATGTAACTTGCGTGCCTTGGGATATGCCCGGCTACGACGAGAAAATTATAATGGCGGCGGGAACATTTGTTTCTGGCGCGTCGATAGAGCTGTCGGCGGACGGGCCCGTTAAACCGCCGTATATCGCCTATTTTCAGGGCGGTCTGACTTACGAGCACGGTAAATACGCGCTGGCGAAAATCCTGAAAAAATTGATTTAATGGTGACGCTGTTGTGCGTTGTCCTGTTTCACAATATAAAAAAGCGGTCTGCATTCAGCAGACCGCTTTCGCGTTTAATCTTATTAATACATTCCGCCCATATCGGGGTTGCCGGGCATAGCGGGCGAGGGAGGAGTGGGTATGTCGGTTACAATGCTTTCGGTTGTAAGCAACGTTGCCGCAACGGACGCCGCGTTTTGGAGAACGGAGCGGGAAACCTTTGTCGGGTCGATAATACCGCTTTTAACCATATCGGTATATTCGTTTTTAAGCGCGTCGAAACCGTAGTTTGCTTTCTTTGCGGAAAGAATATTGTTTACGACTACCGAACCGTCGAAGCCTGCGTTTCTGGCTATCTGGCGAACGGGTTCTTCTATGGCTTTCATAACGATCGTCGCACCCGTTTTCTCGTCGCCTTCGAGCGTTTCGATAAGCTTTGAAAGCTCGGGAATGGTGGAGAGGAGCGCAACGCCGCCTCCGGGCACGATTCCTTCTTCAACTGCCGCGCGCGTAGCCGCAAGCGCGTCCTCGATACGCAGTTTCTTTTCTTTCATTTCGACTTCGGTCGCCGCGCCGACGTTTATAACCGCAACGCCGCCCGCAAGTTTTGCAAGCCTTTCCTGCAACTTTTCTCTGTCGTAATCGGAAGTGGTTTCGGCAATCTGCGCTTTTATGGACGCAACGCGCGCCTTGATGTCTTTCGCCTCGCCGGAGCCGTTTATAATGGTGGTGTTGTCTTTATCTACTTTAATCTGCGCCGCTCTGCCCAGCATATCGGGCGTAACGTCCTTGAACTCGTAGCCGAGGTCGCTCGAAACGACCGTGCCGCCCGTAAGAATTGCGATGTCTTCGAGCATAGCTTTTCTCCTGTCGCCGAAACCGGGCGCTTTAACCGCCACGCAGTTAAGCACGCCTTTGAGTTTGTTTACGATAAGCGCGGCAAGTGCGTCGCCCTCAACGTCTTCGGCTATGATAAGCAATCTTGCGCCCTGCTGGGCAATGGGCTCGATTACGGGAAGAATTTCCTGCAACGAAGAAATCTTTTTATCGGTTATGAGAATGTAAGGGTTATCGAGCACGGCTTCCATTTTATCGGTATTGGTTACCATATAAGCGGAGGCGTAGCCCCTGTCGAACTGCATACCCTCAACGGTGGTAAGCTCGGTCGCCATTGTCTTGCCTTCTTCGACAGTAATAACGCCGTCCTTGCCGACGATTTCCATAGCGTTTGCGATAAGCTCGCCGATTTTTTCGTCGCCAGCGGAAATGGACGCTACCTGAGAAATACCGAGCTTGTTGCCGACGGGTTTGGAAATTTCCTGTATTTTCTTAACTGCGGTGTCGACCGCGTTCGCAATACCCTTCTTTAAGATAACTGGATTAGCGCCCGCCGCAAGGTTTTTAAGTCCTTCCTTGACTATCGCCTGTGCGAGTACGACGGCGGTGGTGGTACCGTCGCCCGCAACGTCGTTGGTTTTGGTGGAAACCTCTTTGACAAGCTGCGCGCCCATATTTTCGAACGGGTCTTCGAGCTCGATTTCCTTAGCAATCGTCACGCCGTCGTTGGTGATGAGGGGTGCGCCGAACTTCTTGTCCAGCACAACGTTTCTGCCCTTGGGGCCGAGAGTGATTTTAACTGTGTCGGCGATAACGTTGACGCCCGTTTCCAGTTTCTTTCTTGCTTCGTCGCCGTATTTGATTTGTTTAGCCATTTTATTAACTCCTTATATTTACTCGACAACCGCCAGAATATCGCTTTGGCGGATTATCGTATATTCCTTATCGTCGACTTTGACTTCGGTTCCGCTGTACTTGGCAAGCAGAACTTTATCGCCTACTTTAACCTGCATGACAATCTCTTTTCCGTCTACGGTGCCGCCGGGGCCGACCGCAACGACTACGCAGGTCGCGGGTTTTTCCTGTGCGGCGGAAGTGAGATACAGTCCGCTTTTGGTCTTTTCTTCGGCTTTAAGCCCTTCGACAACCACTTTGTCGAATAACGGTTTGATTTTCATTATAAATTCCTCCGGATTTGGTTGTTTTTTGTACAGGTATTTTATAAACTAACCGAAATAAAATAAAACAAAATTATGTAAAAAATTGCTTTTTGAGAAAATTTATGTTACAATCTAAACAGCATACAAAGGGACGGCGTTTTATGGATAAATGGGACAAAAGATTTATGGAAATGACCGAGCAGATTGGCAACTGGTCAAGCTGCTGTCAGGAAAACAGGCACGTCGGCGCGGTGATTGTCAAAAACAAGCGCGTAATAGCCACGGGCTATAACGGCGCGCCGCAGGGCATTGAAAGTTGCGTGGATAAAAAAGAGTGCCTGAGAAAGAAACTCGATATCCCCAGCGGAACCAGACACGAGCTTTGTTATGCCGTGCACGCCGAGCAGAACGCCATTATTCAGGCGGCGCGCGTAGGGTGTAGCGTGGAGGGTTGCACGCTCTACTGCACTCACCAGCCCTGCGTTATTTGCGCTAAAATAATTATAAATTCGGGTATAGTCCGCGTCGTTTACAAAGAGGGCTATCCCGACGAGTTTTCGCTTAAACTGTTTGAAGAGGCGAACGTTAAATTGGAAAAATATTGCGATTTATAAAGGAGTTTTATTATGCAGAATCCCGTAGTTACAATCGAGATGTCGGACGGAAAAATCATTAAGGCGGAGCTTTATCCCGACAAAGCGCCCAACACCGTAAATAATTTTATAAGCCTTGTTTCAGGCGGATTTTACGACGGACTGATATTCCACAGGGTAATATCCGGCTTTATGATACAGGGCGGCGACCCCGCCGGCAAGGGCACGGGCGGCCCCGGATACAATATTAAAGGCGAGTTTGCTTTGAACGGGTTCAAACAAAACGACTTAAAGCACGAGCGCGGCGTTCTCTCTATGGCCAGGGCTATGGCGCCCGACAGCGCAGGCTCGCAGTTTTTTATAATGCACAAAAATTCTTCGCATCTGGACGGACAGTACGCGGCGTTCGGCAAGGTTATAGAGGGTATAGAAGTAGTTGACGAAATCGCCTCGGTAAACACTGACTGGAACGATAAACCCAAAGTTCCGCAGACTATGAAAAAGGTTACGGTCGAAACGTACGGTAAACAATACCCTCAGCCCGCGAAAGTTTGATTTGGAGTTAATTATGACGGATAATTCAGTATATCAGAACCCGCTTATCACAAGATACGCAAGCAAAGCAATGTCCGAGAATTTTTCGGATAAGAAACGTTTCGGGCTATGGCGCAAGCTCTGGATTGCGCTTGCCGAAGCGGAAATGGAGCTTGGTTTAAACATAACGGCGAACCAGATAGAGGAAATGAAGAAGTACGCCGAAGACATAAACTTCGACGTTGCAGAAGCGTATGAAAGGCAAGTCAGGCACGACGTTATGGCGCACGTGCACGCTTTCGGACAGCAGGCTGTTTCGGCTATGCCCATAATTCATCTGGGTGCGACCAGCTGTTTTGTCGATTGCAATTCCGAACTAATTGTAATAAACGACGCGCTTGAAATAATAAAAGCAAAGCTTGTGAACGTAATGGACAAGCTACGTACGTTCGCGCTCAAATACAAAAGCTTGCCCACGCTAGGTTTTACGCACCTTCAACCCGCACAGTTGACGACGGTAGGCAAGCGCGCGACGCTTTGGTTGCAGGACCTTACAATCGATTATAATAATCTTGTGCACTTGCAATCCACACTCAAACTCCGCGGAGTAAAGGGCACGACCGGCACGCAGGCAAGCTTTATGGAACTTTTCGGCGGCGACGAGGAAAAGGTTAAAAAACTGGAAAAACTAGTCGTTAAAAAACTGGGTTACGATAAAGTTTACGGGGTTACGGGCCAGACTTATCCCAGAAAATTCGATTACAACGTTCTTTGCGTGCTTTCTCAGATTGCCCAGAGCACTTATAAATTCTCCAATGATATAAGAATACTCCAAAATATGAAAGAGATAGAGGAGCCGTTTGAAAAGTCGCAGATAGGCTCGTCGGCAATGGCTTATAAACGTAACCCTATGCGCAGCGAGAGAATCGGTTCGCTCGCAAGGTTTGTAATTTCGTTGCCCGTAAACGGCGCAATTACGGCGGGCACGCAGTGGTTTGAAAGGACGCTGGACGACTCCGCAAACAGAAGAATAGTAAACGCGCAGGCGTTTTTGGCGCTGGACGGAATACTCAATATCTATATGAACGTTTCCGAAAACCTTGTGGTTTACGATAAGGTCATTGCAAAGCACATCGCCGCGGAGCTTCCGTTTATGGCCACCGAAAATATTATGATGGAGTGCGTGAAGGCGGGCGGCAACCGTCAGGAACTGCACGAGAGAATAAGGGTTTTGTCTATGCAGGCAGGAAAGAACGTAAAAGAGCTGGGCAAGGACAATAATCTTATAGAGCTTATCGGCCGCGACGAATTGTTTGCGCCCGTTCACGGCAAGCTCGGTAAAATACTCGACGCGTCGAATTTCATAGGAAGAGCGCCTTCCCAGACCGAAGAATTTATCGCAAACGAAGTGGACCCGATACTTAAAGAGAATGCCGCATTGCTCGGCCAGCGCGGCGACGTAAGAATTTAATGGAACGTTTTGTCGCTCCCGCAGGGGTGGTGCTTATGTTGACCCGGCTCCGCGAAGGAAGAACTCAGGTTCTGTTGCAACGCAGAAAAAATACGGGCTTTGCGGACGGGCTTTGGGACCTTTCCTGCTCGGGTCACGTTGAAAAAGACGAGAGTATGTCAGACACAGTACTTCGCGAATGTACAGAAGAGCTGGGTATCAGCCTGAAAAAGCAAGATTTAAGGTTCGTCTGTTTCGTACACAAGCGTGACGAAAGCGCGGTTTATTATTACGGCTATTTTGTATGCGGAAAGTTCGAGGGCGTTCCGAAAATAATGGAACGGAACAAATGCGACGGGCTTTTGTGGGCGGATATAGATAAATTGCCCGCAGAGGTAATTCCCGACAGGGTTGAGGCGGTTAAGGCCTATAAGAGCGGCGCGAACTATTTTGAGTACGGTTGGGAAAAATAATTTAATATATGAAAAAGTCGGAACGGTTTAATGCTGTTTCGGCTTTATTTTTTTATTTAAGGAGATATATATGAAATACAAGGATTGGTTAATTTTATGGCTTAACAACGTTATCAAGCCCAGCGTAAAATCAAGAACGTTCGCAAGATATAAAGAAATAATCGGCGGGCACATCGTCCCTGAGTTAGGGGAATACGAGTTATTCGATTTGACGCCGTTCGTTCTGCAAAAATTCGTTGCCGAACTTCTGCAATGCGGAAATCTTGTTACGGGCAAGGGATTGTCGGTAAATACTGTCAATACGATAGTTACGGTTGTCCGTAATTCGCTGAAATCGGCGGCGGATTGGGGAGAGCTTTCGGAAAACAGCGCCGACAAAATAAGGCGGCCCAAGAAAACCGAAAAGGAAATCGGCTGTTTCTCCGTAGCGGAGCAGAAGAACATCGAGCGGGAGATTTTTAAACGTAATAAAGACAAGTTCTTCGGTATTTTGTTATGTTTGTATACGGGACTGAGAATAGGCGAGTTGCTGGCCCTTATATGGAAGGACGTGGATTTTGCAAGCGGGGTAATTTCCGTCACGAAAAGTTGTCATTACGGCATAGGCGAAAACGGTAAATTCGGGCGTTGCACCGAACTTCCGAAAACGTTCAAGTCCAGACGGGTTATTCCGATACCCAAACAGATATTGCCGTTTATGAGAGCCGTAAAAAGCCGCAGTGCGAGCGAGTATGTGATTGCAAACGGAAATAAACCCGTTTCCGTGCGCTCATTTCAAAGAAGTTTTACGCTGCTTTTGCAGAGGCTGAACATTCCGCACAGAGGTTTTCACGCCCTGCGGCATACGTTTGCGACAAGGGCCCTGGAATGCGGTATGGACGTTAAAACGCTTTCGGAGATACTTGGGCATAAGAGCGCGAGCGTCACGCTCAACAGATACGCGCACAGTTTTTTGGGACATAAGCGCGAAATGATGAACAAAGTAGGGAAATTATTGCAATAAAAAACGGCGGTTTCATTTTTGAAACGGCCGTAAACAGTTCGTCTAATAATATAATAGGCGTAATTCAGCTTATTTATTATATAGCGTAAAAGTTGTAAAATCAAGAATTTTAAAGTAAAATCTTTTTTTATATATAAAAATAATTGAAAATTTGCTGATTTTGTACGCCTAATATATTATTCGGCGTACAGCCATTTTATAAGAAAACGGAGGTTTTTTATGAAAAAAAGAATATTTATAGCGGTTGCGGCAACGGCCTGCGCGGCTGCCTGTATAGGCGGGTTTTCCGCTTGCGGCGGGGAGCGCGAGCCTGAACACAGACACGATTACGCGATAACTCACGTGGAGGCAACTTGCGCGGAAGGCGGATATGCTTTGCATAGTTGTGCTTGCGGACATAGTTATAAGGAGTACGATTCCGATGTCAATCCGGACAATCACAATTTTGTTGAGCACGACGAAAAGGCGCCTACTTGTACGGAGATAGGTTGGGTCGTTTATCAGACTTGCTCGCTTTGCGATTATACTACGTATTACGAATTAGAGGCGTTTGGGCATAGATGGGACGAGGGCGAGATAACCGTTTCTTCTACGTGTACGGCGAAGGGTGTTAAGACGTTCAGGTGTGAAAATTACGGTTGTGAAGAAGTTAAAGAGGAAGAACTCGGTTTTTCCGAACACGTTTGGGACGAGGGTAAAATCACGGTTGAGCCCACCTGTTTCGATGAGGGCGTAAAGAGTTTCAAGTGCACTAATAAAGAATGTACGGCAACCAAAGACGAGGAAATTCCCGCGGCGGGGCACAGCTTTGACGAAGTATGGAAAAACAATGCAACGCACCACTGGCGCGAGGCGGTATGCGAGCATACGGAAGAGATAGACGGTTATGCCGAGCACGATTGGGAGGATAACGTATGTGCTGTATGCGATTATGAGGTAGAAGGCAGTAAGGGTTTGAGATACAGATTGAATTCCGAAAACGACGCGTATGTTTTGTCGGGAAGAGGAACTTGCGAAGACAAGGATATAATTATACCGTCCGTGTATAACGGAAAACCCGTTGTAACCATAGGCGGTTCCGCATTGGCTGGCACGGACATTAAAAGCGTTGTTATACCCGACGGGGTGCGGAACATTGTAAAGTCGGCTTTCGAAAACTGCCGCAATCTGAGAGTTGCGGTTATTCCGAAAAGCGTAACTGAAATCGAAGATTGGGCGTTTTCGGGCTGTTACAAACTTGTGGAAGTATACAACCTTTCGTCGCTCGATATAAAAAAAGGCGAGCTTAGCCACGGCCGCGCAGGGTATAATGCAATAAACATCTTTACTTCTTTGAACGAAGAGAGCAGGATTACCTATACCCAAGACGGGTTTATGTTTTGCAACGACGGGGAAAACTACTTTCTTTTCGGATACGAAGGAGATAAAACTGTTTTAACTCTGCCTTCGGACATAGGGGGAAACAGTTACGGTATAAATTCGTGCGCATTTATTTACTCGTATGAAAACCTGAAAGAGGTTACTATTCCCGATAAGGTTACATCTATCGGTGAAAGCGCGTTTCAAAGCTGCGGTTTAACCAAAATAAATATAGGCAAGGGTATTACGGAAATACCGTCGATGGCTTTTTGTGGCTGCTCTCAGTTAATGAGTATTGTCATCCCCGAAAACATAACTAAAATAGACGGTTACTGGGCTTTTGAGGGTTGTTATAATTTGGTCGAGGTGTACAATCTTTCGTCGCTTAAAATTGAAAAAGGCTCTGAACAGAACGGAAGCGTTGCGTTATATGCGATAAACGTTTATAATTCGTTGGAAAACGAGAGCAAGGTGACCGAAACTGCGGACGGTTATTTACTGTGCGACGACGAATATTACAACAGCTATCTTTTCGACTATAACGGAACGGAAACAAAGCTTGTCGTTTCGGAGGATTTCGAGAGAATACATAAATACGCTTTTTACGGGCTTATCGACGTTACGGACATAACGATTTTAACCGAAGTCGAGCAAATTCACGAATTTGCGTTCGGTAATTGCGGCCTTACGTCCGTTGCGTTGCCTGCCTCCGTTAAGTATATAGGGGATTATGCGTTCAAGGACTGCCGTAAGCTTACAAGCATCAATTTCAATGGCACGAAAGAGCAGTGGAACGCTATTCAGAAAGGAAAAGGCTGGGACGATAGGACCGGTGATTACACTATTCACTGCACCGACGGAGATATAGCTAAAAGCGCATAGGGCTGAAAATATTTAAATCGGCGTCAACTTTAAGAGGGTAACGACATAAATATATTAAAAAGGAGAATTGATATTATGGAAGAAACCCTCACCTCAACGGAAACAACCGTTGAACAACCTACGGCGGAAGAAATTTGCGGTTCTACAAACATTCTAGATACGGTGCATCTCAAAAACCTTGTCGAGGACCTTGCAAAGCTTTACGGAACGACCGTAAGCACTAAGGTTGCGAAAGACTCCAAGGTTGCGGCGGAAAAGAGGCTTATAGAGGCAATCCGCGCCAATCTCGACCGCTATAACGGTTAAGCAAATAGTTTTATACATACAAAAAAAGGCGTTTCGGTAACCGTAGTTCCCATAGGGAATTTTAGGTAAGCCGAAGGTGAACGAGAATTAGGCGTGGCGTGAAGCCACGCCTTTTCTCTTGTCTTGGTTTAGTTGCTTTAATTGTTGTAATCGTCATCGAAGAACGGCGGTTGTATTGCGCCAACGAAGTTATAGACTATTTCAACCGTTTGTCTGTAATGTCCGTTTACTTTCGTTTTCTCGTGGACGATTACCTTGTCAATAAACGAGCGCAGAATTTCGGGTGTAAGTTCTTCACAGTTGCTGTACTTGTAGATGAGCATCATAAAGTCGAGTATTTTATCGTCTTGCGCTTTGGC